>CAZFIU010000050.1:0-31029 GCA_964519455.1 uncultured Syntrophobacterales bacterium | reverse complement strand
CGCTAACCCCGCGATTTATAACGACTCTCGATCACCTCTGTTAAACTTGGGCTAGACTAGCCTCAAGCGAAACTCGGCCAGAGTGCAATGATACCGGCCACCGGCCGCCAAGTCCCCGACGACATCGCGAGCACGGGGTGGGGTAGGCGCATACATTACACCAATAAAGTAGCGATTTTCGTCACATTTTGAAAGCCGAATCGTAGATCCTCGCCCCGAGGACGTCATCGCGCTTCGGGTTCGGACGCGTTCCGCGCCCAGCCCCACCAACGCTTGAGGCAGTCGTTGGCGACGCCGTCGGGGAGTCGGGTGGCGGCGGGGGTGGTGCGCGCGCGCAGCGCGAGATCGGCCTCGGTGAGGACGGGGCGTTCGTCAAGGTAGCCGGCGTCGGCCAGGTGACATCGCAACCGCTCGACGCTCGTGTGGCGGAAACCGCGCAGGCGCGGATCCTTGTCTTCGTCGAGCGTGGCGAGGAGCTTCTCCGGATCGCCGTCCAACTCTCGTGCGATGGCCACCACGTCTTCCAGGTAGCGTTCGGTGAGGACGCCGCTGTCTTCCAGCGCGCCACGGTCGACGGAGCGGTTCCGTCCCTGCATCCACAACTCGCAAAAGACCTCGAGCAGTTCCAGCCGCGACGTGATCTCCGCTGTAGCGATCGAACCGGACTCCAGGGTCCCGGCGAGCGGCGTGCCGGCAACCGTCTGCCACTGTCCGGCGCGCTCGATACCGTTCAACAGGAACTCGCGCAACAGGTTCAAGTCATCCCACAGCACATAGTAGAAATGCTGCTCCGCGAAACCGAGCTCCGGACGGAACTGCGCCACGCCGAGGGCGGCGCCGTACTCCTCGAGCGAAAGATGGTCGGGCGCCGGAACCGTCGGTGCCGGATCGACGCGGAGAGCACCCGCTCCACTCACGCTCGCTGTCTTCGTGCGTATTTGGCCCAGGTCGATGGCGGCCGCGATGCGGCACTCCTCCTTGCCGAGGGCGTCCCCGATACGGTCGACATCCAGGGGGTCGCTGGTGAGATAGAAGATCTGTCGGTCCTGTTCCCTGGCCACGCGCCCGAGGCTGCGCACGATGGCCTCGAACCGCTGGGGGTCGCTCTGGTCGAGCGCTTCGTCGAGGAACAGCGGCAGAACCTTTCCCTGTTCCACTTCCTCGGCGTAGGCGATGCGCGCGGCCAACAGCAACTGGGCGCGCGTTCCGTCCGAGAGCTCATCGAGTTCCCGCGCTTCCCCGCTGCGCGACTCGCGCGCGAACAGCCGGGGAGTGTCGCTGCCCTTGCCCAGCTCCAGTTGGTAGTTGTGATGGGTGAACCCGGAGAAGTGGTTGCGGGCGCGTTCGAACACGCGCGGCAACCGGTTGTGCTCGTACTCCTTTTCCACCGCGTGGATGAGGAATCTCCCCGCCTTCGCGTACAGCGCCTGGTCTCGGAGGTCCCGCAACCCGGCGCGGGCGGTTTCGCGAGCGCCGAGGAGTTCCTGCATGCCTCTTCCGCTCCTGGCCGCGTTCAACTCGGCGGTGATCGCGGCGATCTCGTTCCTCAACTCCCCTGCCCTCGTGTCCTGCCCCGACAATTCGTCCTTGATCCCGTCGAGGGCCGGCTCATCGCATTCGGCCAGGGCCGACTCCCCGGCCTTGTCAAGCTCCCCGCGGTCCAGGCCGATCTGGCCTTCCAGGCTCGTCTTCTCGCCCACCAGATCGCGATAGCGCTGCAACGAGGCGAGGAGTGACAGGAGGCCGTCCATGTCCCCGTCATTCAACGAGGCCTCGGAGTAGATCCGCCGGATGGCGCCGAGGGTTGCCTCGCGGTCCGCGGTGCTCTCCTCGATCTGGACGGCCATGCCGCGTTCGTCCGAGAGCGCCTTCTCCAGGCGCGCGTTCCGGTCCACGAGGTTGTGGAGTCGCGCCGCGGCCGTGGCCGCGTCTCCGGGCACCGGCTCGCCATGCTTCTCCAGGACGGCGGCCAACTCCTCCAGCAGGGCCTGGTGCTTCTGCTCGAGTCCTTCCACCTTGCCGGCCGCGGCTTCGTCGCCGGCACGGGCCTGGCGGAGCTGGTCCAGAGCGCGCGCGAAATCCACGAGCTCCGCGTCGCGCGGCAGCGAATCCACGCCCAGCCTGCCCTGGAGTTCCTCCCGGCGCGCCTCGATGACGGCCCCCTGTTCGGACAGGACCTCCAACTCGTTCTCGAGTGTTTGCCGCTCCACGTCGCGGTCCCGCGCCCGCTGCAGGGACGACTCGGCGGCCGCGGCGTCGCGCTCCAGTTGGCGCAGCCGCGCCTCCACGGACGGAAGGTCCCACTTGCCGGGTGCGTCGAGAGCCAGCCCTTCGTATTCAGCCCGCGCGGCCTTCCTGGCGGCGTTGGAACTCCGCCCCTGGCCGAACAGGAGCACGGCCACGGCGAGCGCGCCTCCCAGACCTGCCAGCAAACCGGAATACGCGACGAGTCCGGACGACACCGCCACCCGCGTGGCAAGCTCGCCGACGATCGGTCCGAGGAAACTCCCGGCGGGATCGTCCAGGGAGGCCAGTCCGATGCCGGCCAACAGCGATGCCAGGGCCAACAGCAACCACGGCCACCGGGTGCGCACGCGGTGGAAGAGACCGTCCGGCTCGGGCGCGCGCAGCCACGAGCGCAAGGCTTCCGTTGCGTCCCGATACGACCCGAGCCGTTGCTCGGCGTCTTCGGGTTCGCCGACGCGCTCGATCAGCCGCAGCCTCTCCTCGATGGCGCCCACGCGGGCGCCGTGGACCTGGCTGGAACGCAGGAAGTCGAAGAGCTCTCCGTGTTCGGACAGCGTGAGCGAGATCTTGTCGATGTCCGTGCCGCCGATGGCCAGCAAAGCCGAGGCCAGCTCCCTGCGGGTGGCCCTGCGTTCGCTGCGCGCGGTGTCGAGGTCCAGCTCGATACGGCGCAGGTCGTCCGCTTTCTGGCGCCACGCCGCAAGGTCGGCCTGTTCGACGGGGCGGTCGAGGGCGGTCTCCTGCCGGGTCTCGCGCGCCCGGCGCAGGTCCTGCTCCAGGGAACGCACCCGCTCGACGAACGTGTCCGCCTGATGCTGGTGGCGCCTGACCTCGTCGGCCTCTCTTCCGGTCAGCCGCGCCAGCGGCGCCGGCAGGGCCGCGATCTGCTCCACGACGCGGCCAAGCTCCTTCCGGCGACGCGCAAGCCCGATGGCGCGCTCCACGAAAGCCCGCCGGCGGACCGCGGCCTCGGTCTCTTCGAGGAGACTCCGCAACCTTCCGAGCTCGTCCGCGCGCCCCTGAAGACCGTTCTGCCGCGCGAGTTCCTTCTGCACGTCGTCGGACGCCTTGTTGAAACCGTTGCGTTCGCGCCTTCCCTGGGCGCGGGTCACACCCGCGAAAAGGTCGGAGGCAATCCCGTCCAGGTCGAATCCCCCGGACATCTGGCGCCGGATCTCCGCGGCGACGTCGGCGGCGCCGTCGCGCGACGGCTCGATGAGTTCCCGGAGGCGCAGGAAGAAGCAGCGGTCATGATGGGACGCGGGGAGAGTCGGGGAAACGTCGCGCGTGCCGTTGCGTTGCCAGGTGACGCGCATTCCGTCGCGTTGCGCCCACCACGACTCGCCGTCCCGGTCGAACTCTCCGCTTACGGACGTCAGCGGGGAAGGATGACGGTCTTCCCAGTACAACCCCTCGACGGCGCGGCAGATGCTCGACTTGCCGATCCCGTTGGGCCCGAACACGACGTGGAAACCCGGCCCGAGCGCTTCTATCTCGAAGGGTTGGCTGATGCCGGGAAGCCGGTTGATGGCCAGGCGCTTCAGTTTCATGTGGAACCGCCTTGCTCGCGGCCGGCAACCATGGCGTTCAGCACCGCCCTTCCCGCCCGCAGGAGGACCTCGCGCAGGGCATTGTCCGAAAGGGGGTCCGTGGCATGGCGGTGTTCCTCGACGGGTTGCCACACGAGTTCCCGCGCGAGCGGGTCCAGATCCGCGCGCGCTTCGTCGAGGAGTTTCTTCGATCGGTCATCGTGGCGCCCGAGGATCAGCAGGCGTTGCGCCATCAGGGCGGCGGGATCGTCTCCGGACGCGATCTCGGCAAGGTCCAGCCGCGACTCCATGGCATCGGTGACGCTGTTGACGAAGACGACCGTGCCGTCGACGACCCGCCCCATCGAGCTCCACTCGCCGGCGGCGGCCCATCGCCGGATCTCCTCATGGCACGCGCTGGCCCCCGCAAGCTGCACGCGCAGACCAAGGGCTCGGGGAAGAGATGCCTCTTCCCCGAGCCGGCGGACGACTCTCTCCGCCTCACTCATCAAACGGTCCTGGACATCGTCGACGTGATCGAGCCCGTCCACCCGCACGACCATCGGCTCCCAGCGCAGCGGGGCGAGGGGGATCTGCCTGCATTCGATGTTGCCGTCGTTGGACACCCTCAGAAGCCAGGGGCCGCGAGGCCCCGTTTCCGAGGCGTCGAGCCCGACGAGGGAACCGAGATAACCGCACGGACGGACCGCCGGCGACCCGGAGAGGTCCTGGAGCGAGGGTTGGTGGATGTGACCCAGAAGCCAGGCTCCATACCCGGTATCGTCCAGCTCGGACTGCCGGATCGGAGCGTAGGGTCCGCCGGACGCGTTCAGATCGGCGTGCAGCAGCCCGATCCGGGGAAGCGGTGACGGCTCGGCAGGCCGCTGCTTCAGAAGCTCCGCCACCGGACTGTGGTGGACGCGCCATTGCCCGAAGGACCAACCCACCACCTGGGCTACCGGAGAGCCGCCCTTCAACAACGTCCGTGTCTGCCACCGTCCGCCGGCGCCCAACAGGGTGAAACCGTCGATCAGGGCCGCAAGGCGCGGCAAGGCCTCGACATCGTGGTTGCCGGCAACCGCGATCACGTCGATTCCGGCATCCACCAGACGCCGGACGCATTCCTCGAGCGGCGCCATTGCCTCGAACCGGGCATTGGTGCTCTCCACCACGTCACCGGCAAACAACACGGCGTCGAGATGCTCCCCGATGGCCAGGTCCACGCAACGTCCGAGGGCGGCGGCCGGGGTCAACTCGTTCGGGTCTACGCCGCGGGATGCAATCCCGTCGGGCACGCCCGAACAGACCGTGCCCAAGTGCACGTCACCGATGGCGAGAATGGAAACGCTTTCCGTCATTCGATCCAGCCTGTTTCGATTCCTTAGCGGCTCCCACCGCTGTTCCTCGGGGCATTATTTCTTCTGACAATATTTTATGCAACCTGCGGTTATGTTTCGTATTGAGAAAAGCGTGTCCGAGCCCCACTTTCATTTGTGGACTAGCGGTGTCTAACATGCAATTGTGTACCCCAGTACCGTCGCGGACAACCCGCGAAGACACCGCGAAAAGAACGAACGAGGGATGAGATGAACCGTGGCGCGGACAAGAGCAGGTTTCGCCACTTGGTGGATGACCGGGTCGGCGAGGGGGTCTTCCGCGTCGACCGGGCAGTCTACACCGACGAGGCGGTCTTCCAGGCGGAGATCGAGCGCATCTTCGAGGGCGGCTGGGTCTTTCTCTGCCACGAAAGCCAGGTGCGGAGACCGGGCGACTACTGGTCCACCGCGATCGGCCGCCGGCCGGTTTTCGTCATGCGCCAGACCGATGGATCGCTGGACTGCTTCATCGATATCTGCTCCCATCGGGGCGCGGTCCTGACCCCCCTCAAGCAGGGGAACGCCAACGTGCTGACTTGCCGTTTCCACGGCTGGGTGTACGACCGCGGCGGACGCTGCATCAAGATCAAGAACGAGGAGTTGGGCTACCCGGTTTCGGAAGGCGCGCGCGAACGCTTCAACCTCCAGCGGATCGGTGCCCTCGACTCGTACAAGGGGTTCGTGTTCGGGAGCCTGAGAAGCGACGTGCCCCCGCTCCGGGACCATCTGGGGGCGGCGGCGCGCTGGATCGACCTGCTGGCCGATCAGGGACGGGACGGGCTGGAGGTGGTGCCCGGCCGCTCCACCTACGTGGTCCACGGCAACTGGAAGCTGCAGGCCGAGAACAGCGTCGACGGCTACCACGTGACCACGCTCCACAGCGTGTTCGCCGCCACCGTGGCCCAGCGCGACGCCCGGGACACCGCCGCCGGCATGCGCCGGACCGAGTCCGGGCGCATCAAGGGCAAGGTGCCCAGCGGCACCTACGACCTGGGCAACGGGCACATGGGGTTGTGGGCGACGCACACCACGCCGCATGTCCGCCCGATCTACGAGGCGCGGGCGTGGCTCGAAGAGAATCTCAAGCCGGCCGAGGTGGACTGGATCCTCAACCGCGGCCGCAACCTCTACCTCTTTCCCAACGTGATGCTGATGGACAACCCCTCGACGCAGATCCGGTTCGTGAAGCCGGTCTCGCCCCGGTTGACCGAGGTCACGGTGTACTGCATCGCCCCCAAGGGAGAGAGCGACACGGCGCGGGCCGCGCGCCTCAGGAAGTTCGAGGATTTCTACCTGACGGCCGGGATGGCCACGTCGGACGATGCCGCCGCCCTCGAAGCCATCCAGGACGGCTCCCTGGGACCGCCAAGCCAGTGGAACGACATGACCCGCGGCATGGACGTCATGGTCGCCGGCCCCGACCGGGACGCCCGCGAACTGGGTTTCGAGGCGGCGGCGTCCTGCCCGGACTGGGAGCACGAGGGCATGTTCCACGGCTTCTACCGCACGTGGCTGGAGCGGCTGGAGAACGAAGCGGGCGCCGCGCCGAGGCCGCCGGAGAACGGAGCGGCCGGCGCATGAGCGCCAACGGCATCGACGCCGCGCTCGAGCGCGAGGTGGCCGCGCTGATCAGCCGCGAGGCCATGCTGCTGGACCGGCGCCGCTGGCAGGAGTGGCTGGACCTCTACGCCGAGGACGCCGTGTACTGGGCTCCGGCCTGGGCCAGCGAGGAGGAGACCACCAGCGACCCCGAGACCCAGCTCAACCTGCTCTATCTCAAGGACCGCGGCCGGCTGGAGGACCGGGTGTTCCGCATCGAGTCGCGCCAGTCCTGGGCCTCGCTGCCCCTCGACCGCACGGTGCACGTCATCGGCAACGTGCTGGTGGAGCGCGCGGAGGGAGACGCGGTCGAGGCCACCGCCAACTGCATCGTGCACGTCTACGGCAAGAAAGGGGCCCAGACCCGCGGCAGCCGCTACGACTTCGCGTTCCGGCGCATCGACGGGGCGCTCAGGATCGCGCGCAAGAAGATCGTCTTCATCGACGACCGGCTCGAAGGGCCGGTGGACATCTATCACTTGTAGAGACCTGTAGAGAGCGCCTTGCTGAGCCTTCAGAAGATCGCCCCCGAGGTGGGCGGCATCGCGCTCCGGGAGACAGAGCCTCGGGAGCCCGGCCCCGGCGAGATGCTGATCCGGGTCGGCGCCGCCGGGATCTGCGGCACCGACATGCAGATCTACAACTGGGCGCCGCGCATGGCGCGCCGGATGGTGCTGCCGCGGGTCCTCGGCCATGAGGTCTCGGGCACGGTGGAGGCCATGGGGCCGGGGGTCGAGGGCTTGGCGGCCGGTGACCAAGTAAGCCTCGAGAGCCACATCTTCTGCGGCCGCTGCCGGGCCTGCCGGCTCGGACGCGCCCACCTCTGCGAGAACACCCGTTACCCGGGCATCGACATAGACGGGGCGTTCGCCGAATACCTGACGGTGCCCGCGTCCATCGCGTGGGTGAATCCGCCCGGCCTTCCGCACGAGACCGCGGCCATGCTGGAGCCCTTCGGCATCGCCGTCCACGCCTGCCTCGCGGGCGTTGGGGTGTCCGGCCTGTCCGTGCTGGTGAACGGCTGCGGCCCCATCGGGCTCATGGCGGTGGCGGCGGCGCGCGCTTTGGGCGCTGGAAGGGTCATCGCCTGCGACATCAACCCGGTCCGTCTCCGCGCCGCCGAAACCATGGGCGCCGACCGCGCGGCGGATGCCGGCAAGGAGGACTTGGCGCGGGTGGTGGGCGATATGACCGGCGGCGCGGGTGTCGACGTGGGCGTGGAACTGTCGGGCACCGAAGCCGGCTTCAACGCCGTCTTCGCCGCCCTCGCCAAGGGGGGCGACTTTCGGCTGGTGGGCGCGCCGCCGTCGGCGATCCCCGTGGACTTCACCTACTGGCTGCTCAAGTGCCCGGTGTTGCACAACATCCACGGCCGCCGGATCTGGCAGACCTGGCAGCGCGCCACCGAGTTGCTCGCGGCCGGCGCCGTCGATCTGGCACCGGTCCGCAGCCACGTCCTGCCGCTCTCCGAAGCAACCCGCGGATTTCAGCTCATCCGGGACGGGGAGGCTCTCAAGCCGGTGCTCGTGCCTGACTCCTAGTGTCCTGTCTGGTTAATTCGCAGCATTCACTTTGCGCCCGCGCAGATCGGCGTGCCCTGAGCTGGGAAGGAAATACAATCGGCTCAACAAACGGTCATGATACAGGTCCAATACTCACTGGCTAGCATTATAACATTCTGTTATTGCTACGTTATGGATGATATAGAAAGGGACATGAAAACGGTCATATCGGCGGCCTCACGCAAAGCAGGGGACCGAGGGGAAACCATAGCCCTGATGGAACCTCTGCTAATCGCGGAGGGCTCAAGGCATCGCACCGGGTTAACCGACTTCGCCGTTGAACTGGCGGCGCGATCCGCAGGCTTCACTCGCAGCCTGCCACCAGGTGTACAACCCGCGCTTGGGACGATGGTCCGCGCGATGAACTCCTACTATAGCAACCTGATCGAGGGACACGACACTCACCCTGTCGATATCGAGCGCGCGCTAAAGGGCGACTACAGCACCGAGCCGGAAAAGCGCAGTCTCCAACTCGAGGCCGAGGCTCACATGGCGGTCCAGGAATGGATCGACGGTGGCGGAATAGAGGGCCGCGCGGCTACCGCCGACGGTCTGATGGAAATACACCGCCGATTCTGTGAACGGCTCCCCGAAGAGCTGCTGTGGGTCGAAGAACCGGAAACAGGAGAGCGCCTTCGAGTCGACGCTGGCGCGCTTCGCGAACGACATGTGCGGGTTGGACGACACATCCCGGTGAGTCCGGGCGCGGTACCACGTTTCCTGGACCGTTTCGAAGCCGTGTACAGCAATCTTGGCACGGCCGATACGATCCTGGCTTCCGCTGCCGCCCATCACCGTTTGCTGTGGATTCACCCGTTCCTGGACGGCAACGGGCGTGTGGCTCGCCTGATGTCCTACGCCATGCTGCGGGACGCCCTGACTACCGGCGGCGTTTGGTCCATCGCTCGGGGT
The DNA here is from genome assembly GCA_964519455.1 of uncultured Syntrophobacterales bacterium. Classification (GTDB taxonomy): domain Bacteria; phylum Desulfobacterota; class Binatia; order UBA9968; family JAJDTQ01; genus JAJDTQ01. The sequence goes on along the minus strand of CAZFIU010000050.1, from coordinate 21,804 downwards.
CTCGCGCGCAACGTCGATAACTACAAGATGTTGCTCGCTGCTTGCGACGCGACTCGCCGCAACGACCTCGATGGGCGGGGCGATTTGAGCGAAGAGGCGATGGCGGAATTCACTCGGTTTTTTCTAGGCGTGTGCATCGATCAGGTGAAATTCATGGAGAGCTTGATGGTCCCCGACCGGCTACGGACCCGTATCCTGATCTGGGTCGAAGAGGAAGTGCGCGTCGGCGCCTTGCCGCCAAGGTCTCGCACCGTACTGGAAGCGGTTCTATTCAGGGGGGAACTGCCGCGTGGCGATGTTGCTGCACTCCTGGGAACCGGAGAACGACAGGCACGCCGAGTGACCGCCGCACTGATGGAGGGCGAGATCTTGGTGTCGGAAAGTTCGCGTGCACCTCTTCGGTTGGCCTTCCCGGCAAGGCATGCGTCTCGTTGGATGCCCGGTTTGTTTCCTGAAAACCCTGAGTGACCAAGTAACGAAGACTTCCGTGTTCCGCGGGGGTTGACACTCCAGATAAAACTATTAATCTAGTTTTATGGATATAATAACCCATCCCAAGACCCTGACAGTTCCCACGCCGGCACTCGAGGAAGCGGCGAAGGCGTTTGCCGCGTGCGGCTCCGAGCCGAGGCTCAGGGTGCTTCGCATGCTCGTGCGCGCCGGCGACGAAGGGCTCACGGTAGGCGAGGTCCAGGAGCGCTTGGGCTTGCCGGCTTCGACGCTCGCCCATCATCTCGGCTGCCTTGCGGCGGGCGGGCTGGTCGAGCAGGAGCGCTTGGGCCGCACCGTGATCAACCGTGCCGCCTACGGCCGTCTCGAGGCGCTTGCCGCGTTTCTGCTCGAAGAGTGTTGCGTTGATGCCTGCCCATCCCTCCAGGCCCGTGCGGCGCGGGCTGCGCTGGCGAAGGAGGCGTCATGACGGAACTGGTCATGAACGGATTCAACGGGCTGCGCGTGGGGTTCCGGGGCATGGCGTCGGCCTGGGGGCTCATGCTGGCGATCCCGCTCGCCGTAGCGACGCTCGACGCCGCCAGGTTGCCGGACATCCTGGAGACCGCGTTGGCGGCGTTTGTGGGAACGGTGCCCTTCATCGCGGCGGCGGTGCTGCTCATCGCGTATCTCAAGGCGACGGGAACCACGGCCCTCGTGGCGCGTGCCTTCGAGGGGCGCGAGACCCGCATGATCTTCCTGGCGGCGCTTGTCGGCGGCCTCGCCCCCTTCTGCGCCTGCGAGGTCATCCCCTTCATCGCGGCGCTGCTGGCGATCGGCGCGCCGCTCTCCGCCATCATGGCCTTCTGGCTGTCCTCCCCCGTCATCGACCCTCCCGCCGCGCTGATTACCGCCGCCGCCCTCGGCTGGGACTTCGCGTTCGGGAAGGCGGCCGCGGCCGTCGCCATAGGCCTTTTCGGCGGGTTCGGCGTCCGCCTCTTCGTCCGGCGCCATGCGTTCGCCGCCCCTCTGCGCGAAGACGCGGCCGGCGGGTGCGGCGCCTGCGGCAACACCCTCGAGACGGGCGAGATCGTCTGGCGATTCTGGCGCGAGCCGATGCGGACGGCCACCTTCCGTTCCGAAGCGCTGGAGAACGCGCGGTTCCTGGTCAAGTGGCTGGCGTTCGCGTACCTGATCCAGGCCCTGCTCGTCGCCTACGTGCCCGCCGCGTTCATCGCGAGCCTGGTCGGCGGACCCGGGGCGGGCCCCATCGTGATCGGCGCCCTGGTGGGTACGCCCGCCTACCTCAACGGCTATGCCGCGCCCGCCCTCGTCGCGGGCCTCATGGAACAGGGAATGAGCGCCGGCGCCGCCCTGGCCTTCATGGTTTCCGGCGCCGTGACCTGCGTCCCATCCATGGTCGCCGTATGGTCGCTGGTACGCTGGCAGGTGTTCGCCGCCTACGTGGGGTTCGGCGTTGTGGGGGCGGTTGTGAGCGGCATGGTGTTCGCGGCGGTGGCGGAGTGAACGGTCGTTGCTACGGGACATCGGTTTCAGCGCCGATCGACCGCGAGCGCGCTCAATTCCCCTCCCCTTCCGGAAAACTCTCGCGATATGCCGCTTCGATGCGCTCCACTTCGTTATCGGTCAGCGCGGCGAATTCCCGTTCCCTGCGGCGTCGGGACAGCCTGCCTTCGTTCTGGTGGAGGCAGCGGAACAGGAGGTCGGACACCCTTTCGGGCATGTCGACCAGCAGACTCAATGCCGTACGAAACCCCTCATGGCGTTTCAGGAAGGCAGCTTCCTCCGGCAGGTCCCGCTCGACTGTCTGCTGGACGCACCCGTATAGAAACTCGGTCTGCGGCGTGGCGTCGAAGAAGCGGTAACAGTCACCGGTATCGTTGAGCACCCGCACATTGCCGTTCCCGGTGGGTTCCCAGTCCACCACGGGAAGCAACCGCTGCGAATAGTCTTCGAGGGTGGCGCGATAGTCGTCGATCCGTTCCAGCACGGCGGCCGATACGGGCAACACCACGCCGGGCGGGTTGAACCCGCGCCGGGCAAGGGCGTGGTGGATCAGGTAACGGTGGATGCGGCCGTTGCCGTCCTCAAACGGATGCATGTAGACAAAACCGAAGCCGATGACCGACGCGGCCACGACGGGATCGAGCTGTTGCGCGGCCCCTTGGTCGAACGCGATCAGCCCTTCGACGAGGCTAGCCAGATCCTCGGATCGAGCGCTGACATGGTCGGGGATCGGCGCCCCCGACTCGCGATCCCGTTGACCGACAAAGCCGCCTTCCGTGCGCAGTCCGAGCTGTACAAAGCGGGCATCGCCGATGACGATGCGTTGCAGGCGCAACAGCTCGTCAAGATCGATCGGCCGGCGTCCGGCCTCGCCTACGGCCCGGCCCCACCGCTGAATACGGTCCTGGGGCGGATGCTCGCCTTCAATGGCGAAGCTGGACCTGGAATCCTTCAGCAGCAGGAACGTCGCGGTACGCGCCAACAGGTCTTTCGGGACCGCGTCCACGACCTCCCGCGCGCGCGCCTGCAACTCCATGGCCGCAAAACGTTCCAGGGTTTCGGTGCGAAACACCAGCGGACAGAATGCCGGCGTACCCGGCAGGTTGTTCTTGACCCGATGCCGCTTGGAGGTCTCGGGGCGGGCGGCATACTGACGGCCCGGATCGATGACCGAAGCGTACGCCCCGCGTTCGGCGTCGGGCAGGTCAAGCCGGTGTCCGGTCAGCCACTCGTAGAGGAACCAAACGCGTCGAGCGTAGGCGCCCGTCGGCTTGACCCTGACCAGATTCTCGACGGGTCCCGGACCCGTGACGGCAAACAGGCGCTTGAGGACCAAGAGGTCGAGCCCCTCGTGCTTGAGGGCGAAGGTCAGGTGCCCCTCCAGGCTGGGTTTCGGCGCATGACGCGGCGAATAGATGCGCCAACCCCCTTCTTCAATGATCCTGTGCCGTTCCCCCGTAGCGCTCAGGGTACGCGGCAGCGGTACCCGCAGGCCGTAGGCCCCGATGAGTGCGGCATAACCGGCCGGGGTAGCCGGCACTGACAGCCGGCGCTCCTGAAAAACGGTTACGGGTCCTGAAAAATGATTCGGGACGTGAGTGCTGCTGCCAAAAGCATTAGATGACATGAGAACTGCTCCGATACTCTGCCAAAACTGCTATCGAATATGAATAATCCTAACATATGCTTAGATCCCTGAAAAATGATCCACGATGACTGTCCTTAGGGCAAAGTCAGACCATGGGACCCGTGCTTCCAATCAGCGGCCGGACATCGACAGCCCTTCGCCGGAGTCTCCAGAGTTGGTGCAACAACATCCTGAGGGAGGTTTGCGGAGAATGGCGCCCATAATCTCCGCGAAATAGGCGGCGAATATCTTGCAGATGCGGAGATTGTAGAAGCGATCGGGGCTCTCTTCCGATCGGGCCAGTGCCATGTCCGCGACCGCCCGCGCGATGCGTCCGTTGCTGTCTTCGAACGGATGGATGGTGACGAACCAGAGATGAGCGATGGATCTGGTGCGAAGCCAAGCCGGCGGCCGCAGCACGAGCTACGAACTTGTCACCGGCGAACAGGGTTGATTGAACTCGGGAGGGGCTCGAAATCATCGAGACTGATCCTGGCGTTTACCCGTTGTGCGCCTTGGTCAACCCACTGGAGTCCCCTCTCCCTTGCTGACACAGGCTCTTGCACACAGCCCCTCTCCAAGGCTCTTGATTTGTCCGAAAAACCACTGTATTTTAAGACAAACTGGAATCCTATGATGTCCACTGCGGAGGCCATTCGAAACCGTATACGCAGCCTGCCCACGGGCAAGCCCTTTACAACATCGCGCTTTGCCAACTGCGGACGGCGGGGAGCCGTCGACCGTGCCCTTTCACGAATCGTCCACGAGGGGGGACTCGAGCGGCTCTCCCGGGGCGTATTCGTTCGCCCGCGCAAGAACCGTTTCGTTGGCAACGTCGTCCCCAGCGTCTTCGACGTGGTTCAAGCCATCGCCAAGCACAATGGCGAAACCGTCCAAATCCATGGCGCGGAAGCGGCGCGGCGGTTCGGGCTCAGCACCCAGGTGCCTAGCGCGCCCGTGTTCCATACCAGCGCGTCCAGCCGCCCGATCCACATCGGCAACATCACGGTCAAGATGATCCACACGTCGAACAGCCGGAGGCTTCAATTCGCCGGTGAGATGGCGGGCTTGGCACTCTCCGCCCTCTGGTATCTCGGCAAGGACAACGTGACACCGGAGACCGTCGCCACGATCGCGTCTGCCATGAGCCCGGAGGAGTTCGAGAAGCTACGGTCGGCCGACGTTCCCGCGTGGATGGCGATGGCACTCAACGCCCCCGGCCAAGACATCGCCCATGGCTGAAGCCTTCCTCTCGCTGAATGCCCGAGACCAGAGAGACGTCCTTGAGACCATTGCCGTCCGGTCAGGGCGGCCGGCGGTCATCTTGGAGAAGGACATCTGGATTTGTTGGGTTCTACAGATACTCTTCTCCATACCGGATCTTCACCCGATGGCCTTCAAGGGAGGCACCTCCCTTTCGAAGGTCTACGGAATCATCGACCGTTTCTCCGAAGACGTCGATATCACCCTCGACTACCGGGCTTTCGGTGACGCTTTCGATCCCTTCGCTCCGGGCGTGAGCAGGTCTCAAATCAGGCGATTCAGCGACCGGCTCAAATCGTTCGTCGCAACATACACGCAGGATATTGTCGCGCCAGCTCTGGAGACCGCGGCCGAAGGGCTGTCGATCTCCGGCCGGCACAGCGTCCGAATCAGCGACGATGGCGAGAGGGTCTGGTTTGCATACCCGTCGACCGTCGAAAACACGACAGACTATCTCGCAAGTGAGGTCTTTCTCGAGTTCGGCGGCCGCAACGTCATCGACCCCAACGAGTTGCACGAGATCGCTCCCGATATCGCAGCCCAGACCAACGACCTCGACTACCCCAAGGCGATGGTGACGGTCCTCTCCCCCGTCCGAACCTTCTGGGAGAAAGCCACCCTCATCCATGTCGAATGCCACAGGCGCAGGCTTTCGCAGAACCCGGAACGGATATCTCGGCACTGGTTCGACTTGGCGTGCCTCGCCCACCACAACGTCAGCCGAGCGGCCCTCACCGACCGCGTTATCTTCGAGGATGTCGTCCGTCATAAGACGGTTTTCTTCAACGCCAACTACGCCAACTACAATCATTGCCTGGACGGCCAGATGAGGCTCGTTCCCGACGAAGACCAACTCGTCCTTCTCGAATCGGACTACGAGGCGATGCGGACCGCCAGCATCATTCGCGACGAGGCACCGCGGTTCGATGCGTTGATGGAAAGGATCCGGAACGTGGAGGTCGAGGTGAATCGTCAGTCCGGAGCGTGACGGCTTTCAGACAAATATCATCAAGGGCAATATCTGAAGCGCCGGGCCTTGCACCTGCACCTCGCTGAGGTCGAGTGTAATCTCCTCAGTTTCACACAGACCACGCAGAAGAGTCTGTAGTTTCTCCGGTTGCATCAGTGCCATTCCGTAATTCTCGAAAGAGCTCATGCCCTCACCTCGATCGATGACCCTGGTCACCTTGCCAAGGACGCGTACGCTTCTTATGGAGCTCGCTCAGGGTGAGGTCTCGAAGATTCTCCGTACGCAACGTTACGACCGCTGTGACGTTGCACGGCACCGTGCATCGAAGCAGCACATTGGAAATCGGTGTCCGCTTACGGTCTTTGTCGAGTGAATCTCGGATGTGCTCCAGTGGACCCTCGCTCTCCTGTCTGTTCCTGACACTGGCTGAACCGCGACGTTTCCCACTCGTTGAACCCTGAGGATTTCGTGGCTCACTCGATCCCAAACTGGCCAGGATATTCACCGCATCTATGTAGTCAATCATGGCGTCGATGGCGTTCTTTTCGACAGTGCCGGCGAGTTCGACCAGTGCTCCAGGTTCTACATTCTTGGCGTCGTCTAGGATATCGAGATCGACAATGTAACCAGAGTCGTTGCGCAACCTGTCATAGAGTAGAATCGCAACAGACGCCTCCGTGTGAGATCGTGAACTCTTCTCCACGGATCGCTCCACACCCTCGTGGGTACCCTTCGCCTCGATATCGGCCGACAGATCAAGAAATTGGCCGAACAGACTGCTCAGACCGAATTTCGCCCCGCCTTCCGCGGCCGCCGCTGTAGAACTGGATTCCTCTCGTGTCAGTTCGGTTCCGAATGACAGGCCACCCTCGATTGCTGCCGCGAATGACACGAGCATCGGTATGTCGAGATAGATCGGGTGTATCAGTCGCATCCGTTCAGTCACTCCAGCAAAATCCAGTGACTAATCCGAAGTTCAGACCAATGGGCTTGGCTGCGGCTCATTGCCACGTCCTCAACTCCGGATAAACCTCCGTCGCAAACAACTCCATGCTCCGCTTGGTCTCCTCATGCGTCATGAACCCCGCCTGGTTCATCATGAGCAGATGCCCCACGCCGCAACGGTCGTGCAAGTACTTCACCTTCTCGATGACCTTCTTCGGCGTGCCGGCGATGATGACGCCCTGGTCGATGAGGTCCTCGTAGGCGCGGTTGTAGCGGGCCATGCCCTTGGGGTCGAAGAAACGGGTGAGGCCCTGGGGGGGCACGAATCCGGGCGGGGCGAAGAAGCCCACGGGGCGGCGCTTGTTGAGGTACCAGAGGAGCTTGCGGCCGCCCTCTTCGGCCTTCTTGTCGGTCTCGCCGGTGAAGGTCAGGGCGCAGTAGGCGAACCTGTCGGAGCCGGGCTCGGGGTAGTTCATTTCCTCGCAGCGCTTGCGGTAGGCGGTGAAGAGGGCTTCGGTCTGTTCGTAGGAGGTGAGGACCGTGGCCAGGGTGTAGTGGTGGTCGGCGACCCAGGGCACGGCGGCCGGCTGGCTGCCGGTGATCCAGATGGGGGGATGGGGCTGCTGGTAGGGGCGCGGCCATGGGTTCACGTAGCGGTAGTGGTAGTGCTTGCCCTCCCAGTTGAACACGTCCTGGGTCTTCCACGCCTTGATGATGAGGTCGTGGGCCTCCTGCATGCGTTCGCGGGTGTCGGAGGGGTTGGTGTTGGCGGGATGAATCTCGGTGCCGACGCCGCGAACGAAACCGGCGATCAGGCGGCCGCCGGAGATGACGTCGATCATGGCGGCGTCCTCGGCCACCTGGATGGGGCTCCGGTGCGCCAGGGGGAAGCCGAGCACCAGGATCTTGGCGCGCTTGGTGCGGCGCACCAGGGTGCCGGCGGTGATGGAGACGTTGGCGGCCATGCAGGTGGCGGTGGCGTGGTGTTCGTTGAGCATGATCTCCAGGCCCAACTCGTCGGCGTACTCGTACTCGTCGAGGTAGCGGTTGTAGAGGTCGTGGGCGATCTTGGGGTCGCAGTAGCGGCTGGGCAGGGTCACGCGCATGGCCCCGTAGGTTTCCTCCGCGTCGTCCGGGAGAAACGGATACGGCATTTCGGTGAAGTGATAGGCCAGCATCTCCTGGTCCTCCTTTGGCTCTCTAGCCCTCCAGGAACTCCGTGACCGCCCGGGCCAGGGCCTTGGGCTGCTCCCAATGCGGGTAGTGGCCAGCGCCCGGTATGGCGGTGAAGCCGGCGCCGGGAATGGCCTGCTGGAGGGCGCGCCCATAGTCCGGGGTCACTACCCGGTCGCTCTCGCCCCAGAATACGTGGGCGGGGACCCGCACCCGGGCCAGCCGCCGCAGGAGCTTGGGGTTGTACATGAAGGGACGCCAGGCGAACTTCAGCACCGACTGGCGATTCCGCAGCAGCGCCAGCAGCACCTCGCCCTCCACGTCCTCCCGGCCCGGCCACTTGAGCGCCCGGGCCGCCGCCGGGTCGTGCCACGCCAGCTCGGCGACCTCCTGGGCCGTGTAGACATAGACGTCCTGCACGTCGCGCACGGTGGGGGCCGAAACCTTGATGCCCACCGAATCGATCAACGCCAGCCGCCGGATCTGCTGGTGCGCGCGCACGGCCATCTCCGCCGCCACCCAGCCGCCGAACCCGTGGCCGATGACGTCCACCGGACCCGCGTCCAGGCTCTCCAGAAGATCGAGCCCCAGGAAGGCCAGATCTTCCATGGTGTCGATCCAGTCGGGCAGCTCCGACCGGTTCACCCCCGGCAGCGACGGCACCAGCACCCGGGAACGCTCGGCCAAGGCATCGTCGAAGGGCGGGACCTGCGTGTCGAGCTGGTCGCCGTAAAAGATCACCCGCGGTACGCCGTCCCCGTGTTGGCGCACCCCCAGCTTTACGCCGTCCACCTCCATGATCTCCGAAACCCAGGTCATGAACCCTGCTCCCCTGCCGCGTGCCGCTGGATGAAGTCGATGGCCAATGCGTTGAACTCCTCCGGGTGTTCCGCGTGGGAGCAGTGTCGCGAGTTCTCGAACACCTTCACCTCGGACCCGGGTATCTCGCCCTGCAGATCGGTAGCGTAGGTCGGAAACCGCAGCGGGTCCTGGTCGCCGGCCACGATCAACACCGGACAGCGGATGCTGCCGTAGTCGGGCCGTACCGGGCGGAATCCCCGGGGCTGTCCCGAAGGCGCCAGGCGGGCGGCCGCGCAGGCTTCCCACACGCCTGGTTCCAGGCTGGCCTTCCAGCGCTTCTCCACCACGTCGTCGGCCCACCAGCGCTCGTTGTAGAAGCACACCTTCAGGATCTCGCGCATCTGCTCCCGCTCGCCGGTGTAGCCGGTGAGCACCTTTCGCTCGTCGTTGTCGGGTGCCTTGCCGCCGCCGCTCACGGCGATGACCGAGGCCACGTCGAAACGCGGGTCCGTGGCCATCTGCAGGCAGAAGCCGCCGCCGAAGGAGTTGCCGATGAGGTGCACCGGTCCGAGACACAGGGTCCGAAGGAACGCATCGATGTGTTTGAGCCGGAAGCCCAGCGCATCGCTGAAGCTGTACACGAGATCGGTGCGGCCGAAGCCGGCCAGGTCCGGCGCGTAGACGTGGAAATGCTCGCCCAACTGCGCGATGTTGTCGCGCCAACTGAACTCGGCCCGCCCGCCGAACTCACCGCTGTGGATCAGCACCACGGTGGGGCCGCCGCCGACGCCCGCTTCGAGGTAATGGGTGCGGATCTGGCCCACCTGAACGTAGTGGCTGCTTACGCCTGGCGGGAGGTTGGGAAAAGTGCTCACGGACCCCTGCGTAACCGAAAGGCCCATACCTGTCAACTTGACAGCGGCGGCACAGACCCGACGCTCCTTGCCGTCTTGCGTCGGCCCGTCGTAATCCTTCAGAAGGACCATTTCGAACACCTGAGTTCCGTGACCGTCTGTGCGTTGACCAGCGATGCGACCGATGCACCGCTGTTTCGGACGGATCTCCTTCCCGGCCCCGAGAACGGCTTGCGCGAGGTCTGTCGTGTCATGGTCGACAAGATCACGACCGTCCGCCGGGAACGCCTGAGCCGACGCATTGGTTCTCTCTGCGCCACGGATATGCGACGAATAGACCGCGCCATCCTGCTGTTCCTCGGCATTGCCGGATAGGCATCCGCGGCGGCGCGGGCTCGCGGCTGGCGGCGGTATGTGATAGGTCGTTTCTCAGTTCGGACAGCATCCAGACCAGACGGCTTGGATGCAGGAGGGATCTTATGCATTGGGGTATGGAGAACAGAATGGCGCGCATCGTCCAGCCGGCGGACGGGCGCTGCGTGATGCTGGCCGTGGACCACGGCTACTTCCTGGGACCGACGAGCGGACTGGAGCAGCCGCGCGAGACCATCGAGCCGCTGCTGCCCCACGCGGACGCCATCATGCTCACCCGGGGCGTTCTGCGGACCGCGGTGGACGCCAACATGCAGGCGCCGGTGGTGCTGCGCGTGTCCGGCGGCACCAGCATCCTGAAGGAGCTGTCCAACGAGGACATCACCGTGTCCATCGAGGACGCCATCCGGCTCAACGTCTCGGCCATGGCGCTGTCGATCTTCGTGGGCTCCGAGTTCGAGAAGGAGACGCTGGTGAGCCTGGCGAAGCTGGTGGACGAGGGCGAGCGGTACGGCATCCCCGTGCTCGCGGTCACCGCCGTGGGCACCAACATGGCCCGGGACGAGCGCTACCTCAGCCTGTCGTGCCGCATCGCCGCCGAACTGGGCGCCCACATCGTCAAGACCTACTACTGCGAGGGCTTCGAGAACCTGGTCAACAGTTGTCCGATCCCGGTGATCGTTGCCGGCGGCAAGAAGACCCCGGAGATGGAAGCGCTGGAACTGACCAAGAACGCCGTTGACCACGGCGCCGTGGGCGTCGACATGGGCCGCAACATCTTCCAGTCCGACAGCCCGGCCGGGATGATCCAGGCCGTGCGCTCCATCGTCCACGGCGGCGCCTCGGTCGAGGAAGCCTACGGGATCTACGAGTCGTCGCGGCCGTCGGCGGAACGCGCCGCCGGGTAGCGCGAAACCGGGGACCCTTCGAATCGTCATTTCCGCGGAACAGGCTGTGTCAGAACTCACGAGGCACCAACCCCCTGGCTTGTCATTCCCGCGGAAGCGGGAATCCAGGAGGGGTGAGGCGGGGGAATACGCCGTTTGGCCCCTCTCCACCCCTGGATTCCCGCTTCCGCGGGAATGACAAGCCAGGGGTTGGTGCCATTTCTTGTCCGAGCCGGGTCTTGACTTGTCCGAGCCGAGCCTTGACACAGTCTGGAGAGCGGGAATCCATCTTCCCGCTTTCCCGGGAATGAACGGTAGTGGGCATTCAGCCTGCAGCCAATCAAACTAAAGCCAACCTTCGGAAACGAGCCATGCGCGTCGCCATGTACTACAGCAACGATGACGTCCGGCTGGAGGAACTGCCGGTTCCCGAGGCCGGGCCGGGCGAGTTGCTGATGCGGGTGGAGGCCAGCGGTATCTGCGGCACCGACGTGCTGGAGTGGTACCGCCGCCAGCAGGCGCCCAGGGTGCTCGGCCACGAGGTTACCGGGGAGGTGACCGAGGTGGGCGCCGGCGTCACCGGGTTCACGCCCGGGGACCGCATCGTCACGACCCACCACGTGCCCTGCAACGACTGCCACCATTGCCGCTCCGGACACGCCTCGGTGTGTCAGCTCATGCGCGAGACCCATTTCGACCCGGGCGGCTTCGCCGAGTACCTGCGGCTGCCCAAGGTCAACGTGGACTCGGGCACCTTCCTGCTCCCCGACTCGCTTTCCTTCGAAGCGGGCTCCTTCGTCGAGCCCCTCGGCTGCGTGGTGCGGGCACAGCAACACGCCAGCGCGCCCATGCAGGAGAACGTCCTGGTCATCGGCACCGGCGTGGCCGGCCTGCTGCACGTCCAGCTCGCCCGGAGCCGCGGCGTCAAGACCCTCGTAGCCACCGACATCAACGACGAACGCCTGCGGCTGGCCCGGTCCCTGGGCGCGCACCACACCTTCCACGCCACCGACGACGTGCCCGCGCGCGTTCGCGAGTCCTGCGGCGGACGTCTCGCCGACCTCGTGATCGTGTGTACGGGAGCGCCGCCGGCGATCCGGCAGGCGTTCGAGAGCGTCGAGCGCGGCGGCAAGCTGCTCTTCTTCGCCTCCACACCCGCCGGGCACGAAGTGCCCATGCCGCTATACGAAATGTGGCGCGACGAGGTGAGCCTCGTCACCTCCTATGGTGCGAGTCCACAGGATTTGAAGGATGCGGTGGATCTGTTGGCCGGCGGGAAGGTACGCGTGGACGAGATTGTCACCCACCGCCTTTCCCTTGCCGAGACGGCGAAGGGCTTTCAACTCGTGGCGAATGCCACAGACTCGTTGAAGGTCATTATCGAACCGCAACGCGCCTGACTTTGACCGCCGTTCGGCGGTTGACGGGACGGAACCGGAGACCATTCACCGGCGCGGCGCCTGCCGCCACCCGTGAAGCGGCCACGGGCTCCGTCGTTCGCGGCTTACTCGACTTCCGTCGTTTCCGGCGGCAATTCCCGCACCTTGCCCGCGGCGATCTCCCGCAGGGCCACGACGATCTCGCGGTTGTCGGCGTCCACCAGGGGCCTGGCGCCCTTGAGGAGCTGCTTGGTGCGCTGGGAACCGAGCATGACGAGCTTGAAGCGGTTGGTAACCTCGTTGAGGCAGTCTTCGACGGTTATTCTTGCCACGGCATTCTCTCCTGTTACGCGAAGCTCGGCCGCTGTTCCAGGACCTCTTCCCGCGCCGACGTGTCGATCTCGAAGCCCAGGTCCTCGATCATCCGGTGGGCGTCGGATGCGTCCTGGCCCGACGTGGTCAGGTAGCCGTTGACGAAGATGGAATTGGCCGGGTACAGGCTCAGCGGTTGCAGCGAGCGCAGGTTGACTTCCCGGCCGCCGGCCACGCGGATCTCCTTGCTCGGGTTGACGAAGCGGAACAGGCACAGGACCTTGAGGCAGTACTGTGGCGTCAGGTTGGAACGCCCGGCCATGGGGGTGCCCGCGATGGCGTGCAGGAAGTTCACCGGGATGGAATCCACGTCCAGCTCCCGCAGCGACACCGCCAGGTCGATGACGTCGTCGTCCTGCTCGCCGAGGCCGACTATGCCGCCGCAACAGGTGGACAGCCCGGCGGCCTTGACGCTCTCCAGGGTGGCGACGCGATCCTCGTAGCTGTGCGTGGACACCACCTCCGGGTGGTAGCGGCTGCTGGTGTTGAGGTTGTGGTTGACCCGCTCGACCCCGGCTTCCTTGAGGATGCGCGCCTTGGGCTCCGTCAGGAGCCCCATGCACGCGCAGATGTTGATGGGGACGCGGCGCTTGATCTCGGCCACGGCGTCGGCCATCCGCTCGGTTTCCTTGAGCGTGGGGCCGCGTCCGCTGTTGACCAGGCAGAAGCGCATGGCGCCCACTTCCTTGGCCCTGACCGCGGCTTCCACCAGCTCCTCCTTGGCGAGGAACGGGTACTTGTCGATCTCGGCCTCGGAAACCGACGACTGCGAGCAGTAGCCGCAATCCTCGGGGCACAGGCCGCTCTTGGCGTTCATCAGCACGTGGATCTGCACCCGCTTGCCGAAGTAGTGGTGGCGGACGCGGAAGGCGGCGTCGAGCAGTTCCGGCAGCCTTTCGTCGGCGCCGTGAATGACGGACTTCAATTCAGCCGGGGACGGAAGTTCTCCGGCGAGCGACTTTTCGGCGAGATCCGCGTACCTCGGTTCCACGTTGTTCATGGGGGTTCCGTGTAACATGGGGGGTGTGATTCCGCAACCAAACCGCCGCCCGCGCACCGGGCGGCTAGCCGATGAAGAGCTGGAAGATCGCACCCCGCTGGTTCGCCACCGTCTTGGGCATCAAGAGCCGGGGCACCGGCACCAGCGCGCTCCGCGCCACCTCCCAGTTGGTCTGCGGCAGCGGGTCCAGCGCGCGGATCTCGTCCAGCGAGAGGTACACGGCCCGGTCCACCTCGCGCCCGTCCGGCGTGGGCTCCTCCGTCAGGCCCCGGAGCAGCAGCACCACGTAGAGGCTGTTGCCGGACTCGGCGTCGTAGCGGCTGCGGATGCCCAGCACTCCCTCCACCTCGGCCTCGACGCCGGCCTCCTCGGCCACTTCGCGCACCACCGCGTCCTCGATGGTCTCGTCCGGCTCGATGAAACCGCCGGGGACCTGCCAGTTGCCGTGCCCGCGGCGCGACGCCCGGCGCACGAAGAGCAGGCGTCCGTCACGCACCACCGCCCCGCCGACCCCGATGTTGTAACCCCTGTTGTAGCGTTCCGGTATGGCCATGTCGTCCTTTCCGTTGCGCGCGCTCTCGCCCCGCGCCGCTTCAGCGAGCGCGCGGGCCTGAAACCGCCCTCCTGTCCGCGGGTCCGGGAGTCCAAGGGCCTCGACCATGCGCTGTCCGAACCGCCACGATAGAAAACCGCGACCCCGCGATGTTATAACTTGGCCCATGAATGCGCGTCCAGCAATACGCGACCGGGGCCGCCCGCGCACGGTCCCGCGGAGGAACGACCATGGGTGACGCCCTGGGATGGCGGCGCAAGTTCGCCGTCATCGCCCCTTCCACCAATACCTCGGTGCAGCCCGAGTTCGACGAGATGCGGCCGGAGGGTGTGACCAACCACTTCGCCCGCATCTGGATCCCCGACGATCCCATCCACGACGACGAGGACTTCGAGCAGTTGATGCGGAACATCCGCGCGGAGGTGGACAACGCCATCGACCGCGTCATGACCTGCCGGCCGGACTACCTGATCATGGGCATGTCCTCGGAGACGTTCTGGGACGGCGCCGAAGGCAGCCGGCGCCTGCTCGCCAACGTGGAGGACCGGTCGGGGGTGCGCGTGGCCATGGGCTCCTACGCCTGCGAGGCGGCGCTGGAGGCCTACGGCGGCATCCGCCGCCTCGGTGTGATCACGCCGTACATGCCGGTGGGCGACTCCCAGGTGGTGCGCTTCTTCACCGACTGCGGCTACGAGGTGGCGCGCCTCAAGGGGCTCCGGTGCGAGAGCCCGGTGCTGATCGCGCACGTGCAGGCGGACACGCTGGAAGCCGCCATCGAGGAAGTGAACGGCGACGACGTGGACGCGGTGGTCCAGGTGGGCACCAACCTGGCCATGGCGCGCGTCGCGGCGGTGGCGGAACAGCGCCTGGGCAAGCCGGTCATCGCCATCAACACGGCCATCTACTGGTACGCACTGCGCCAGAACGGCATGTCGGACAAGGTCGAGGGCTTCGGCGCCCTGCTGGAGCGGTTTTGAGCAGCCCCCGACGCGAAAGGAACGGCTCGTGGACCTGACGGTTTACCGCGTTCCCTCGTGGGCGGGCGAGCCCGGGCTGAGGCACGGCTTCGTGGGCCGGAACGGCGGCAACAGCGCGGGCGCTTTCGCGAGCCTCAACGTCTCCTTCAACGTGGGCGACGACCCGCGGGCGGTCAAGGACAACTACTGCGCCATGAAGGGCGCCGTGGGCATGACCGGGACCCGCATGGTCACCATGCGGCAACGGCACGGCGACACCATCCTCGACGTCGCCGAGCCGTGCAAGGAGGCGGGCGAAGGCGACGCCATGGTGACGGACGCGGCGGGCGTTTTCCTGGGAGTGCTCACGGCCGACTGCGTTCCCATCGTGTGCTGGGCGCACACCCCGGAGCGCCGGCTGGCGGCGGTCATCCACGCGGGCTGGCGCGGCACCCTGGCCGGGGTGGCGGTGAAGACGGTGCGGCACATCGAGCAGCGTTACGGCACGGCGCCCGGCGATCTGGCGTGCGCCCTGGGGCCGGCCATCGGACCGTGCTGCTACGAGATCGGCGCGGATGTGGCCGATCCGCTGGTGCGGGAGTGGGGGGAGCGGGCGGAGGCGGCGCTTCAGTCCCGGGACGGCGGCACCTACCTCGACCTGAGGCGGCTGAACGCCGCGTTGCTGGCGGCGAGCGGGGTCCCCGAGGAGCAAATCCATTCGAGCGGCCCCTGCACCGCGTGTCACCCGGCGGCGTTTTTTTCGTACCGGCGGGAGTCCAGGAACGGCTCGGGCGTCACCGGGCGGCAGGCCGCTTTCATCGGATGGTCGGATGCGGGGTGAAGGTCGGATACGGGGTCGAGGATAAGGGTTGAAGATAACGCGTTGATGCAAGCAAGCCGGAAACAGAAAGCCCCGGCTGACGCAATGGCCAGCCAGGGCTCGGTGTACTGTCGGAATTGACCAAGACCCTCAATTCCGAAAAGGCTCGAGAGCCTAGGTCTCAGTCACCTCGCAGCTACATATGTCATTCATATTTTGACCACCTCCTTTCTCTGCTGACTCCCATCCTAGGGAAGCGGGCGGCGCTTGTCAAACATTTTCCGTCACATAGGCGAATACCACCCCTCCCCAACCTTTATGGCGCCCTCGTCCGCACGGCCGCGAGCTTCTTCGCGGCGAAGGCGGCGGCGTTGCGCACGCGCGGGTCGGTGTCGTCGGTGGCGGCGCGGGTGAGCGCATCCAGTGTTTCCGGGCTCACCTCGGTCGCCTTGGCGAGGCTGGCCACCACCGCCACGCGGACCAGCGGTTCGGGGTCGCGCATGGCTTCCAGGAAGGCGGGCGCGCGGCCGATGCCGGCGGCGCCGGCATCCTGCCCCTCGTGGATGTCCCGCAGGCAGTACACGGCCATGCGCCGCTGAGTAGGCGAGCCGTCGCGCAGAAGCGCCTGAAGGCGCGCTTCCGCCTCCGGATAGCGTTTGCCGAGGTCGGTGAGCAGGAGTTGCGTGGCCCAGCGCAGGTCCTGGTCGCCGCTGCCGAGACCGTGGCCGAGCACGTCGAGGCACAGCGTGGAGGGACGCGCCATTTGCCCGAGAGCGTAGGCGAAGGGCCAACGCGGCGCGGCGCGCAGGCGCTGGTCGAGGATGTCGGCGACCCTCGGTTCCGCGGCCGCCAGGGCCACCAGTTCCTCCACGGCGCGGCGCACCACCCCCTTGTCGGTTTGCTCCAGCGCTTCGAGCAGCGGTGCCATGCGCTGGTCCAGCGTCGTATCTCCCATACAACGTTACAAGAATGCCCGGGATGGACGCGGCGCCTCAACGCGCTTCGGATCGACCGATGACCTCGCGCAGGCGGCCCGGGAAGTCCGTGATGATGCCGTCGACCCCCAGGGCCAGGAGTTCACTCATCTCGTCCGCGTCGTTGACGGTCCACACGTGCACCTCGACGCCCAGGGCGTGGGCGGCGGCCAGGGACGCGGGCGTGACGAGATCGATGCCCCCGTGGCGGCGCGGAATCTGGAGCGCCCGGCCGGGGACTTCGGACGGCGGCGTCTGCCCCGACCACAACGCGGTCATGAGGGCGCGTATCTCGCCGGTGGAGAAGCCCGTGGCCACGGGGAGCCCGCGCTCGCGGATGAGCGCGCGGGCGGAGCGCATGGCGGCGTCGTCCTCGGCCGCCACCAGGACCTGCCGCGCCTTGCCGAACTCCTCGATCACATCGAACAGCGTCTCCATGGCCGGCGGCGGCAATTCCTTGATCTCCACCGTTGCCCTGGCATCGGGGAACTCCGCGAAGAACTCCCGCAGGGAGGGGACGCGGATCCCCTGCCCGCGGAAGGGATGCGTCGAGCCGCCGTCGGCCGTAAAGCGGTAGCCGGCGTCGAGCCGTTGCAACTCCTCCAGGCTCATGTCCCGCACCGCGCCGGCGCCGTCGGTGGTGCGCTCGACGGTGGCGTCATGGATGATGACGATCTCGCCGTCGCCGGTCGCGTGAACATCCATTTCGAGGAAGGTCGCGCCTTCCTCGAGGCCGCGCCGGAACGACGGCAGGGTGTTTTCAGGCAACGTGCCGGCGGCGCCGCGGTGCCCCGCAATGCGCGGCAGGGAGCCTGAGAAGAACGCGTGTGGTGAGGGGTCGGTCATGGTTCGGGGCCTCGCGCAAGGGAGAGAGCATGGGGCGTTCCTTGAATTATCGCCTTGTGGAATCTATGATCCCTGGGATTCGCGGTCGTCGCGGCCGCGGGCCGCCGGCAACCATCGACATTGATAACCGCGGCGACCCTTCCGGGTCAAACAAGCAATCCACGGGGCCTCTCGAGCCGCCGGACGGGGAGCGCCGCAAACCACGGGACGTACCGCGCAAGGGAAGTAGATGGCTGTAGAAGACAGGCTACTCCGACTGAAGGAACTGGACCGCCGGGCGGAGCTCGGCGGCGGCGAGGTGCGCATTCGCCGGCAGCACAACGAGGGCAAGCTGCTGGCGCGGGAACGCATCGAGATCCTGCTGGACCAGGGCAGCTTCGTGGAGCTGGACCGGCTGCGCACCCACGACTGCACCGACTTCGACATGCAGGACCAGAAGATCCCCGGCGACGCGGTGGTCACGGGGTCGGGCGCCATCGACGGCCGCAACGTCTTCGTCTACGCCCAGGACTTCACGGTCTTCGGCGGCAGTCTGAGCGGGGTGGTGGCGGACAAGATCTGCAAGGTCCAGGAAATGGCCATGAAGAACGGCGCGCCGATCCTGGGCATCAACGACTCGGGCGGCGCGCGCATCCAGGAAGGGGTCGTCAGCCTCGACGGCTATGCCCGGATCTTCGCCAACAACGTCACGGCCTCGGGCGTGGTGCCGCAGATCTCGGCCATCATGGGGCCGTGCGCCGGCGGAGCGGTCTACTCGCCCGCCATCACCGACTTCATCTTCATGACCAAGAACACGGGCTACATGTTCATCACCGGCCCGGACGTCATCAAGACCGTGACCCACGAGGAGGTCACCAAGGAAGAGTTGGGCGGCGCCGAGACCCACACGCGCAAGAGCGGCGTGGCGCACTTCTCGGCGGACAACGACAAGGACTGCCTGCTCATGATGCGCGAGCTCATGAGCTTCCTGCCCAGCAACAACCTGGAGGAGCCGCCGTTCCGCCCCACCGAGGACGACCCCTACCGGCGCGACCAGCGCCTGCAGCACGTGGTGCCGCAGAATCCCAACCTGCCCTACGACATGAAGGACCTCATCGGCGCGGTGGTGGACGAAGGCTACTTCTACGAAGTGCACAAGGAGTTCGCCCCCAACATCGTGGTGGCGTTCGCGCGCCTGGGCGGACGGACGGTGGGCATCGTCGGCAACCAGCCGGCCCACCTGGCGGGCTGCCTGGACATCAACGCGTCGGTCAAGGCGGCGCGCTTCGTGCGCTTCTGCGACTGCTTCAACATCCCGGTGATCACCTTCGTGGACGTGCCCGGTTTCCTGCCCGGCAGCGGCCAGGAATACGACGGCATCATCCGCCACGGGGCCAAGCTGCTGTTCGCCTACGCCGAGGCCACCGTGCCCAAGATCACCGTCATCACCCGCAAGGCCTACGGCGGCGGCTACATCGTCATGGCCAGCAAGTTCCTGCGCGGCGACGTCAACATGGCCTACCCGGCCTCGGAGATCGCGGTGATGGGACCCGAGGGCGCCATCAACATCGTCTTCCGCAACCAGCTCAAGGACGCGAAGGACGAGAAGAAGACGCGGCAGAAGCTGGTGGACGACTACCGGCGCCTTTTCGCCAACCCGTTCCGGTCCGCCGAGTTGGGCAACCTCGACGCCATCATCCTGCCCGAGGACACCCGCCCCACGTTGATCCGCACGCTGGAGATGCTCAAGAACAAGCGCGAGACCAACCTCCCCCGGAAACACGGCAACCTGCCGCTGTAGGGGCACGGCGGGAGCGTTCGAAGATGTTCAAGCGAATCCTGGTGGCCAACCGCGGCGAGATCGCCGTCCGCATCATCCGGGCGTGCCGCGAGCTGGATATCGAGAGCGTGGCGGTCTACTCCGAGGCGGACCGCGACGCGCTCCACGTCAAGTACGCCGACTACTCCTATCCGGTGGGCCCGGCCCCGTCGGTGGAAAGCTACCTGCGCATCGACCGCATCATCGACGCGGCCAGGAAGAGCCGCGCCGAGGCGATCCACCCGGGCTACGGTTTCCTCGCCGAGAACCCCGCCTTCGCCCGCGCCTGCGACGAAGCCGGCATCGTCTTCCTGGGGCCGGCTCCCGAAGTCATCAAGCAGATGGGCGACAAGGTCCACGCCCGCGCGCTCATGAAGAAGGCCGGCCTGCCGGTGATCCCGGGCTCGGACGACATCCTCAGCTCCGAGGAGGAAGTGCTGGAGACCGCCGAGGCCATCGGCTACCCGTGCGTGCTCAAGGCCGTGGCCGGCGGCGGCGGCAAGGGGCTGCGGCTGGTGGAATCGAGCAGCGAGGTGCGCTCGGCCTTCCGCGCGGCACGCTCCGAGGCCGCCTCCTCCTTCGGCGACTCCCGGCTCTACGTCGAGAAGTACCTGGAACGCTGCCGCCACATCGAGGTCCAGCTCCTGGCGGACATCTACGGCAAGGTCCTGCACCTCTTCACCCGCGAATGCTCCATCCAGCGGCGCCACCAGAAGATCATCGAAGAGTGCCCCGCGCCCACCATCGACGTGCGCATGCAGAAGGCCATGGGCAAGACCGCGGCCCAGGGCGCCAAGGCGCTCAAGTACACCGGGGTCGGCACCATGGAGTTCCTGGTGGACCGCCAGAAGAACTTCTACTTCCTGGAGATGAACACCCGCCTGCAGGTGGAGCACGCCATCACCGAGCGGGTCATGGGCATCGACCTGGTGAAGGCGCAGATCAACGTGGCCGCGGGCACGCCGCTGCCCTGGTCCCAGCGCCAGATCCAGGGCGCGGGCCACGCCATCGAGTGCCGCATCTACGCGGAGGACCCCGAGACCGACTTCATGCCCTGCCCGGGCAAGATCGAGGGGCTGCGCCTTCCAGAGGGCTTCGGCGTCCGCAACGACTGCGGCGTGTACGAGGGCGCCGAGATCCCCATCCACTACGACCCCATGATCGCCAAGCTCATCGTCTGGGGCGAGGACCGCGCCGAAGCCATCCGGCGCCTCAAGCGCGCCTTGCGCGAGTACCAGGTCCGGGGCGTCAAGACCAACATCCCGTTCCACCAGTGGATGCTGCGCCACCCCCAGTTCATCGAGGCCGACTTCCATACCGGTTTCGTGGACGAGCAGCGCGGCTTCATGACCCGGGAGGAAGTCTACCCGAACCGTCACGTGGCGCTGGCCTCCGCGGCCATCGTGGCGCTCCACCGGGAGCAGGAACGGGCGCTCCAGATGGTGGAGAAGGGAGCATCGGAGCAGTCCGGGTGGCGCGACGTGGGACGCCGGGAGGCGCTGCGCCTCAAGCCCGATGCGTCCGCCCCGGGACGCGGGTGGTAGGGCCATGGCGTTCATCGCAAAGCTCGGCGGCCAGACCTCGGTGGTGCGCATCACCGAGACCGAAAAGTCCCTCTACAAGGTGGTGGTGGACGGGCACGAGTTCACCGTGGACGGGCGCCGCACCGGCCGCAACAACTACTCGCTGCTGATCGACAACCGCTCCTTCGAGGTGGACGTGGACGTGGATGCCACGGAGGACGAGTACCGCGTGCTCCTGGACGGCCGCACCTACCACATCGCCATGTCCGACGAGCGCCAGGTGCGGGTCGGCGGGCGGCAGTCCGGCATCGAGGTGTCCGGCCGGCAGGAGGTCAAGATCCCCATGCCCGGCAAGGTGGTCACCGTGCTCGTGAACGAAGGCGACACCGTGGACAAGGGCCAGGGCCTGGTGATCGTCGAAGCCATGAAGATGGAGAACGAAGTGCGCGCCCCCGGCCCCGGCCTGGTCAAGGAGATCCGCGTCAAGACCGGCGAGGCCGTGGAAGCCGGGCAGGTGCTGGTGATCGTGGAGTGAACCCCGGCCCCCGAAACGTCATTCCCGCGAAAGCTTGCCGTCGACACACAGGGGGATGAAAACGGGGCGCCGGCCCCCCACTGAGTCATTCCCGCCACGCCCCAATGAGTTGGAATTCCGCCACACCCAATGAGTCATTCCCGTGGAAGCTTGCCGTCGACACACAGGGGAATGAAAATGGGGCGCCGGCCCCCAATGAG
>CAZFIU010000049.1:0-31532 GCA_964519455.1 uncultured Syntrophobacterales bacterium | reverse complement strand
CGGTGGCGTGGGGAATACGGCCGTTTGCCCCCTCCCAACCCCTGGATTCCCGCTTCCGCGGGAATGACGTTTACAAGGCACGGCGGTCATTCCGTGCAACGTACGGCGGTCATTCCGTGCAACGTACGGCGGTCATTCCGTGCAACGTACGGCGGTCATTCCGTGCAACGTACGGTGGTCATTCCGTGCAAGGTACGGTGGTCATTCCGTGGTGCGTGCGTTAGGCTGAAGACACGATGATCGACGCACGTACAGAAGCGCAGCGCAAGCCACCCTGGCTCAAGGTGCGGCTGCCCGCCGGCTCGGACTACAACCGCCTCAAGGACAACTTCCGCGAGTTGAAACTGCACACGGTGTGCGAGGAGGCGCGCTGTCCCAACCTGGCCGAGTGCTGGCGCTCGGGCACGGCCACCATCATGATCCTCGGGGACGTGTGCACGCGCGGATGCCGGTTCTGCGCGGTGAAGACCGCCAAGGCGGGTACGCCCGTGGACCCGGACGAGCCCGGACGGGTGGCGGAGGCATTGGCGCGCATGGACCTGCGCTACGTGGTCCTCACCTCGGTGGACCGTGACGACCTGGACGACGGGGGTGCCGGTATCTTCGCCGACACCATCCGCGAAACCCGGGACCGGTGCCCGGGGCTCATCATCGAGGCATTGATCCCGGATTTTCGCGGCGACGTGCGCGCTCTCGGGAAAGTCGTGGACGCCGCGCCCCAGGTCATCGGGCAGAACATCGAGACCGTCGAGCGCCTCACCCGCTACGCTCGGGACCGGCGCTGCGGCTACGAGCAGACGCTGGACGTGCTCACGAACGTGAAGGCCCTGGCCCCGCGCATCTACACCAAGAGCGCCATCCTCCTCGGCATGGGCGAGACCCGCGACGAGGTCCTCGCCACCATGCGCGACCTGCGCGCCCGTGGCGTCGACATCCTCACCCTGGGCCAGTACCTCCAGCCTACACGGAAGCACCTGCCCGTGGCGGAGTTCGTGCATCCGAACCGTTTCCGGGACTACGAAGAGCGGGGGTTGGCGCTCGGCTTCCGCTACGTCGCCGCCGGCCCCATGGTGCGCAGCTCCTACAGGGCCGCGGAGCTCTTCGTGGAGGGGATGCTCGCCGCGCGACGTTAAGGCCGTCGCTGCGGGAGGACGATACTGGTCGCAATACGGATTCGCGCCGGTCCCGGAAGCCTGTGGACGGGTTTCTTGAAGCCGTCCCGGGAGACCCCCGCCTGTTTCACATCTCGGACACCATGTGAGCCTTGAGCAGAACTTGGCACGAAGGGCAGTAAAGCTTCTCGAACAGGTAGCGGCCGTGCAGGTCGCTCATGAGCGGGCCTGCTTCGGTGGGCGGAAAGGTGCGCTTCTCCACGGCGCCGTCCGCATCCGACTGGACCGGCGAGCCGGCGGAACCGCAATGCGGGCACGGCGTTGCGCCGTGTGGGCCAGGACTCTCCAACGCTCGGCTCCGCGTGCGGGGGTTGTCGTTCCGCGCCCGGCCCTGCTCGCGCGACGCGCCGTTCCCACCGCTCAGCCGCCGCCTTAGCGCCTCGGTTGCCGCGTCGTCCACCTCCCGTGTCTCGGGCTTGAACGCCACGCCGTAGATGTCGCGCGCCGCGTCCTCCGAGACGGCCCCGTCCACCACGTCCGCGCGCACCCGGTCCGGCAGCCGGGTCAGCGGATCGCCGTAGCCGCCGCCGCTGGCCACGCGCATGTAGAGCACGTCGCCGTCGTTGAAGTCGAAGTTGCAGTACGGGAGGACGCGCTCGGTTCCGCCCACCTCGTCCAGCTCCACGGCGTTCCGGTCGCCGCTCATGACCTCGCGCACGCGCGTGCTCTCCCGCAGGACGATGACGCTGGGCGCGCCGGGGTAGCCGCCGTACATGCCGTGGCCGGAGTTCCTGAGTCCGGCCACGCCGTAGGCCACGCCCCCGAGCCGCCCCTCGGGGGCGTCGTGCGGCGTGTGCGCGGTCTCCACGGCGAGGCCGCCGCGGAAGCGGCCGGGACCTGCGGAATCGGTTGCGTGGCGGCGGAACAGGTAGAGCACCGGGAAGTTCAGCTCGAACCATTCCGCGTTGGGGCAGTTCATGTAGTTGCCGCCGGAGTCGATGCCGTCGGCGTGGGCGCGGGCGCCGTTGCCGTCCATGGCGCCATGAGCGAGGTTGAAGACACAGTAGCGCCCGGACTGGTTCACCCCCGAGTGCTTGCCGTTCCGGTGGCTGGCGTTGGGGGTGACGATCTCGTCGCGCCAGTGTTCGTGGGTGCCGAGCATCTGCATCAGCACCGAGCTGGCCAGGAACCCGATGCTGAAACCGCACGAAGTGGTGTTGAGGGACACCGGGCCGGGATATCGGACGTTCACCAGCGTCCCCTCGGGGGCGATGACTTCCAGCGGCCGGATCACGCCGTGGTTCTTGGGGAGGTCGTGCACCAGCGTCGTCAGCACCGCGGCGAAACAGAATCCGGCGGTGCCGTGGAACGGCAGGTTGACGCCGGTGGCGGCCTGCGGATCGGTACCGGTGAAATCGAAGACGAGCCGGTCCTCGCGCTTGCGCAGGGTCACCTTCATGCGCCAGGTGTCCTGCGCCTCCAGCGCCAGCTCCTCGGTCCAGGCGCCGTCCTCGAAGGACGCGATGCGCTCCCGGAAGATCGCTTCGGTGTAGCGGATCATCTCGCCGGCCACGGCGTCGAGCAGTTCGGTACCGTAGTGCGCGTACATCTCCCGCAGGCGCGCCTTGGCCACGTTGTTGGCGGCGATCTCGCACTTGAGGTCCAGCCCCACCATCCCCGGCTGGCGCGTCATGTTGGTGAGGGTGTCGAACACGTCCTGGCGCAGCGCGCCGCGCTCCACCAGCTTGATGCCGGGAACGCGCAGCCCCTCGTGGAAGATCTCGGTGGCGTCGGGCGAGTCCCCGCCCGGGGACAGCGCGCCCACGTCGTTCACGTGCACGAAGGTGGCACTCCAGGCCACCAGCCGCCCGCCGTGGTGGATGGGCGAGACCACGTAGATGTCCGACTGGTGAATGGCGGCGAGGTAGGGATCGTTCAGCAGGAAGACGTCGTCCTCGAAGATCTCGTCCGGCGGGAAGCGCTCGATGATGCGTTTCACCGCGTAGCTGGCGCACACCACGTGCTGTCCCAGGGTGGCGCCGGCCGAGAGGATGTCGCCGTCCGGGCGGTACAGCGACGCCATGTAGTCCCGTTGCTGAGTGGTGTTGACGGTGCCGCCGGTGCGTTCCAGGGTGATGCCCATCTCGCGCGTGACCTGGTGCAGCCGGTGCGAGAGGATCTCGAAAGTGACGGGGTCGACGCCCTGTATGCGCGTGTCCATGCCAATCCCTTCCTTCCTCATCCGCCTACAAGGAGCCGGACGTTGCGGTAGGCGTCCATCACCGCCCGGTCCGCCGGGTTCACCACGATGGTGGTCACCGGCGTCTCGATGATGGCGGGACCGGCCATCTCGTTCCCCGGCCGCAACGCGTCGAAGTCGTACACCGGGGTGTCCCGGGCCTTGTCGAACTCCTCGAAAAAGACCTTGCGGCGGCCCTTGAGCGCGCCGTCCGCGGCCGCCGACGACAGAGGGTACGACTGGATCCGCGGCTTGTCCAGCACCCCGGTGGCGGTGAGGCGGAAGTTCATGATCTCCTTCCCCGCCTCGCGGTAGCCGGAGCCGCGGCCGTAGGTTCGTTCGTACAGGTCGTCGAAACGTTCGTACACGCCGTCGAGCTCCTGCTCCGACAGGGGCTCCGTGCCCTCGGGCATGACCACGTTCAACTCGTGCACCTGGTAGCGATAGCGCATGTCGAGGCTGCGCTCGATGCGCACGCCGTCCCCCGTAAAACCGGCGGCGGCCAGATCGGCGCGGGCGCGCCGCACCATTTCGTCGAAGGTGCGGTTCACGCGCTCGGGCTCCGCCGGCACCTGCAACCGATCCGACTTGCCGTACTGGTACACCACGTCCGAGCTGACCAGCCCGGTGGCGCTGTGCACCGACGCCGTGAGCGGCACCACCACCTGCCTGATGCCCAGCTCCGCGGCGTAGCGCGCCGCGTGCACCGGCCCGGCGCCGCCGAAGGCGAACAGCGTGAAGTCCCGCGGGTCGTAGCCCCGCTCCACCGTGGCGCGGCGGATCAAGTCGCTCATGTGCGCGTTGATGATGCGGTAGATGCCGCCCGCCGCGGCCTCCACCGAGAGGTCCAGGGGTGCGGCGACCTTCTCCTCGATGGCGTGCCGCGCGCGCCCGGCGTCCAGCGACAGGCGCCCGCCCAGGAAGTAGTCGGGATTGAGGTAGCCGAGCACCAGGTCGGCGTCGGACACCGTGGGCTCGGCCCCGCCCGAGCCGTAACACGCCGGTCCCGGCTGGGCGCCGGCGCCCTCCGGCCCCACCTTGAGCAGTCCCGTCTTGGGATCGGTCCAGGCGATGCTGCCGCCGCCCGCGCCGATGGACTCGACCCAGATCTTGGTGGCGTAGATCTGGTGGCGCAGCAGCACGGGCTTGTAGTCCTTCTCGATGACCCCGTCCCGGATGACGCTGACCTTGAAGGTGGTGCCGCCCATGTCCGTGGCCAGGATGTCGGGCAGGTCCATGAGCTTGCCGAGCCAGGCGCTCCCCGTGACCCCGGCCGAGGGACCCGACTCGATGGTGCCGATGGCGTTCCGGGCGGTGGCATCCACGCCGAGGACGCCGCCATAGGACTGCATGATCAGCGGTTCACCCGCCAGCCCGTGCTCCCGCAGCCGCCCCCCCAGCCGCTGGATGTAGGCCGAGATGCGCGGCCCGATGCAGGCGTTGAACACGGTCGTGGCGGTGCGCTCGTATTCGCCCAGGTAGGGCGCCACCTCGCTGGAGAGGCTGAGGAACACCTCCGGGTGCCTGTCCGCGACCGTCTCGGCAACCGTGCGCTCGTGGAGGTCGTTGGCCACCGACCAGATCAGGCTCACGGCGATGGCCTCCGCGCCCTCCCCCACCAACTCGTCCACGGCCCTCGCCACCTGCTCCGGGTCCAGCCGCACCAGCACCGCCCCCTTGTAGTCCACGCGCTCGTCCACCTCCTTGATGAGCGGGCGCGGCACCATGGGCGCGGGCTTGTCGAGTTGTGACAGGTGAAATATCTCCGACTCGGGGACGCCGTCCGTGAAACGCCCGCGCATGATGCGCAGCGTGTCCGCAAAACCCTTGGTGGTGATCAGGCCGGTGACCGCGCCCGATCCGGTGAGGAGCGCGTTGTCGCCGATGGTGCAGGCGTGGAAGAAGAGCCGGGCGGAGGCGAGCAACTCGTCCTCGCCCCTGAGCCCGAGGTTCCCGGCGGCATCGCGCACCGCGTTGAGCGCCCCCACGGAGTAGTCCTCCGGCGTGGACAGCGCCTTGCCCACCGTCATGGTGCCGCCGGCATCCATGGCGACGCAGTCGGTGAAGGTGCCGCCGATGTCCACGCCGACCAGGTAACGGAGCGCAGTGTCTCCCATAAGTAATTGACTTTACGACAGGTTCCAGGAATATCAACCGCTTTTACCCCAAAAACGCCTGTCCTCACCGGCACCGCAACATCCCGGAAGCGGTCACACGGACGGAGTGTCGGTTCCCTTCAAATCCGTCCCTGCAAAGAGCCGCCGGTGAACAGCCTGTCGTCACCAGACCCACGGCAGACGGAGGGGGTTTCCCGAGACATACCGCGTGTTGTATAGTCAAGAAGTCGGGAGTTTCGTTACTTCCCTAGGCGTGTTAAACGGTCAAGGGTTGGTGGGGTCACACCCTTAGTCCCAACGAACAGGAGTGATGAATCGTGAATGATGCCAGTCCCGCTCAAGCCCTCAACTGGGAAGAGTGCCACAGTCTCTTGGAAGACGATGCACGGATCACGGCGGCTCTCGGACGAGTTCAGTGCCTGGATTTCAGCATGCTCAAGCAAAAGCTTGGCCAAGAGAAGGGTTGGTCGCCGGAATACCAAAACGACGTCGAGGACCTGTATCGCCGTTTCCTCGCTCTGAACATCGTGTACAGAAATCGGAAAATCTGTCCCACGGGTCCAATCGACGAATTCTGGCATGCCCACATTCTTGACACACGGGCCTACGCCCGCGACTGTGAAGAGCTATTCGGGGAGTACCTGCACCACTTCCCCTACTTCGGCATGCGCGGACCTGATGATCGAGCCGATCTCGAGGCGGCGTTCGACCAAAGCAGAACGCTTTTCGTCCAGCATTTCGGAATCGATCCTTGCGGCGGGGAGACGGAGGCGCGCGGTTGTTCACCGCAACGCTGTCCGTGAGCCCCGCGCCGGTTCCAATGCTCCCCGCGCCGCTGCCTGAAGACGACCACTCACTAGAACAGGTGAATGAAGTCTTTTGGCAGAGTCTTCTAGATCATATCCGAAGAGAGTCGCGTAGTGAGCCCGTCGCCGGGGTGCTGGACATCGGTTGCCACCATGGCGGGTTACTCGCCAAACTTGCAGACGCATTTCGGCCCAAGCGGTTGACCGGTGTAGAGCCCGCCCGCCGTTCTCGCGAGCGTGCGCTGTTCCGCTTGCGCACTTTGGCTCCGAGGGTAGCGATCCTATCCCCAGAACAATGGGATGAAGTGCCGGTGGGCAGCGTGGACTTGGTAACCTGCCACGAAGCCTTGCATCTCGTCGACGATCTTCCAAACCTGTTTGGAAACATCGCTCGCGTCCTACATGTGAAGGGCACTGCATTCATCGTAGCCGGATGTCACACCGAAAATCCGGTCTGGGAAGCCTGGAGCGCCGAGTTGCGCAGATCCGGCCAGAGGGTGTTTGATCGTGCACCGTTCGACATCCTCCGTGCTGGGACGGCCGCAGGCCTCCGTGGCGCCGTACGGCCCCTGCGGCGTGATGGTTGGATCATCTACGAGCCGAGTGAGGCAATCTTCAAATACCCTTCCGCCGGCAGCCTTCTGGATCACCAGTACCGCCATAAGTTACTGTTTCGCTTCCTCAAGCGGTCATGAGGAGTCTCCTTCCAGAGATCCTGACGCCGGAGCCGGTGGCCGAAGCCGTCACGGAGCTGTGCGCCGCCCAAGATGCAGCAAGCCGGCTTGAGTTGATGGTCGTCTCGGATTGTATCGAAACCCTCCCCTTACTCCGATCCGAACCATGGCTGGGTTTTCGCGCTGAAGTGCAACAGTTGTTCGACGAACACGACTACGCCTTGCTCCGCGGTTTTCCCTTGTTCAAGGAAGGGGCCGGATTGCTGATCGCCGCATTGACGGTAGGGAAGACCCTGAGGACCTATCGCGGCGACAAAGTAATCAAGACCTTCAAGATGTCTCCCTGGACCACGGAGTTGTCACACACCACCAAAGGCGGAGAGTTCCACACTGACCTCAATACCGAGACACGCCCTCCCGCGATTACAGGGATACAATGTTTGGAGCCAGACCCGGGAAGCCCGCGGTATGGAGTCACGCGCATCGCGAGACTCCGGCATTTGCTGGAGTTCATCGACCGTGGCAGGGACACGCGCACGCAACGCTTCCTGAAGGAAGACTCGGTAGCGATGCTGAATGACCGCGCGTCAGTGAAGTGGTCTGGAAGAATCGTCGAGGCCGATACCATACGCTATCACCCAGAAACCATCAGAGCCGCTGCGCACCGGGAAGGTCTGCCATTACAGACCCTCGAGAGATGCATGACGGGCGTTGAGAAGGCCGCGATGTCCGTATCGTCGTCTTTCGTCATAGGGCGCGGGGACGTACTGCTGCTCTCAAACCACAGGACCCTGCACACTCGAGGACCTTGTTCCGTTGTTTTCCAAGACTTCCCGACGAAGTTCGATTCAAGGCGTGTTGCAGTCCTTCATGTAGCCCAACAACGGTACGAACCATGAGCAACGACATCGAGATTGTCGGCGCGAGCACCAACAATCTAAAGTCAGTCGATGTCGTGCTGCCACTCCACAAGGCCACGATGGTCGTGGGCGTTTCGGGCTCAGGCAAGAGCTCGCTCCTTGCCGACACATTGGCGGCGGAGACCAACGCGCGCATGCGGCGGTTTCTCGGCGTCCACCAGCCACACCTCAGCGAAGAAGACGTGCCAGCGTTCCTGGGACCGCTCCCGCCCGGCGTCCATTTCGCTCAGGCCGCCTTTCGTGCATCTCGGAGGACAACTGTCGCGACATCGACGGGGCTCCTCGCTCTGATTAGACACTACTTCACCAAATACGCGGAGCCTTGGGCTGACGAGATTGAGGAAACTGTCCCCATCGCATCACCACGCAGCTATGCGGGGTGGATTGAACGGCACTACGCCGGCGAATTGATCGTCTGGACGATTGTCGAACGTTGGCGCCGAAACGATGGTACGCGCGCAATCGCGCGCTTGCGAAGACACGGTCTCAAAGTGGCGACGCTGTCGAGCGAGACGGACTCGCCGGCCCGCCAAGCCCGCGGCCGGGAGATCCCTGTAGAAGGATTCCGTCCCCTCCCGGAGAATTCCCGCCACCTGATCGAAGCCGTGGTCGGCCGGGCGCAAATCGCTGGCAAGCACACCGAGTTGAAGGCGATTCTAGAACGTGCTTTCAACATTGGGGGTGACGTCGTTGTCGAGTTCTTGGACGGGCAACACCTGCCGAGACAGCTTCAGACTGAACGCGGCGTGCAGCTTGACAGTGCTATGCACCGGGTTCACCCAGATGTGTTGGAGCCCTTCTTGGCCCCGACTGACGCCTTGCTGTCGTTCAATTCCACATACATCTCGGGAAGCGGCGCTTGTAACGCTTGCGATGGGCTTGGCAAGGCCAGGACCGTATCCGTAGATGCCCTCGCGACGCGCCCCACACGGAGCATGCACGAAGGCGCCTTCTCCCTTTGGACCGAAAAGAACTATCGGTATGTCAATATACAGCACGACACGATTGAGGGGTTGCGGGGAATGCGCGAGTTTTCCCCGGACACACCATGGAGCCTGCTGAGTGCAAACGCGCAACGTCTTATTCTCTTCGGCTCCGGTAGCGAAGTGGTGGCCGACGTCGATCGGCACACCAGGAAGAAGACGAGCATTCCACGGCGTTTTCCCGGCTTCGTGCCGGAGATTCTTCGACGCGCGGGGGGCAAAGGGCACGCATCACGCTTGGCCGCGATGGTAACTGAGGGTCCCTGTACAGAGTGCCGGGGAACGCGCTGGTCGAGAGAAGCCCGGGCGCTGCGCTTGGGCCAATGGCACGTTCAGGACCTCCTGAAACTTCCGTTCTATCAGCTTCGCGAACTCTCGAAGCTTCAAGGCTCTATCGAAACGAGTCTGCCACGAGCATCTCGGAAGCTTGCCAAGCAACTGCATGCGGCCGCATCCGCCTTTGTGGCCACAGGTCTGGGACACATCTCCGGCGAGCGGGGCATGACGAGCTTGAGCGAAGGAGAAAGCCGGCGTTCCAGGCTCGCGGCGCTGCTTCGTACCCGCGGGGGTGGCTTGACGTTGATGCTCGACGAACCTGCCCGCGGTCTCCACGAAGAAGATGTAGGGCATCTTTGCGTGGCACTGGCCAGTTTGAAGCGCCGACACACATTGGTCATCAACGAACACCGAACGTCTCTGGCTCGATTTGTAGATCAGGTACTGGAACTCGGGCCAGGCCCAGGGAACCGCGGCGGACAGATTGTCCACCAAGGCGCACCCAAGCAACTGATCTCGCATTCGTCAGAAGCCTTGGCGCGAAGACCCCGACTCCCCGTTTCCTCGAAAGACGCCCGGCTCACCATCGTTGGCGCTGAGATCCATACACTGTCGAACGTGACGTGCAGTTTCCCATTGGGCAGATTGGTAGCCATCACCGGTGTTTCCGGTTCAGGTAAGTCGAGTTTTATTCGGGGGATTCTCATCCCGGCCTTGGCAAGAGAGATCCCGGACCGTGTCGACTGCGAAGGCTTCGCGTGGACCGGGGGATCGTGGTCCGCCGTTGAAGGGGCGTCGCCGATTTCCTCCGTCTTGGCGCTTGAACCTCGAACACCCACGACACAGCGGCGAAGCACCGTAGCGACACTGTTGGGGGTCTCAGACCTTCTCCGCGAGGTCTTTGGCCGTAGTCGGGTAGCAAAGAAACTCGGTCTACAGCCCACTGATTTCGGCTGGAACGCCGGCCAAGGTCGTTGCCGCATGTGCCTTGGGTTGGGCGAAGTCGAGGATGGAGGCAGTTGGGTTGCCTGTCCGCACTGCGGGGGCCGTCGATTCGGCGAGGAGGTTCTCAGCGTACGGCTTCACGGCCACAGCGTCGCTGACGTTCTGGAGCTGCCGATTGAGGAGTTGCTGGTACATCCGCTGACTGATGAACTAGCGTTGAATCCCTTACTCGAACTGCTAATCGACCTCGATCTCGGCTACTTAACCCTCGGGCGTCGCCTGGATCGAATCAGTGGCGGAGAACACCAGCGCATTCGGATCGCACAGACCCTTGCCGAGCGGAAACGGAATGGACTGTTGCTTGTATTGGACGAACCGTCGGCCGGCCTGCACCCTGAAGATGTGTCGCGCCTGCTGCGAGTGTTGGATCGGGTGGTTGCAGGGGGCTCCAACACAGTTGTAGTAGTGGAACACAATGTCGAGTTGATCCGCGCCTCCGACTGGGTCGTCGATTTCGGCCCAGGCGGCGGGCCGGAGGGCGGGCGTATTGTCGGACAGGGCCAACCAGATCAAGTTGAGGACTTGGACACGCCAACGGGGCGTGTCTTGAGCGGAAGGCCGGCGAATTCCCGATCCCTCGATAACGCAGCAATCCGTCCGGTGTCCGTGTTGAGGGGAGGCAACGTCCAGGCCACTGCTGGAACCGCGCGCCAGTGGCTCAAGCGCTTGATCGGCGAGGATGTTTCGGCGGAAGCGTTCGATCCGGTTGACTTTGACGGTTTCGCCGTAGGGCTCGAGAAACTCGGGACCGTCCCACGACCGTATGAGATTGGAGGCCTCGACACCGAAATTGCGCGGCTGCTTCTAGAACCACCGGCCAATCCGTCCGAAGAACTGAAACGTTTGGCTCAAGTCTGGATGGCAACCCCGAAAGCCCACCTAGTAATCCATCCCTTGTTGGAAGAGATTCGAGTGTGGGGTCCACACATTCCGGCTTCCGTGTTGCGGACAGTACGGGAGCGACTCTCTCGGATGGGATTGGTATGTCCTCCAGATGCATCGACATCTTCGGGCGTGACCGCAG
This sequence comes from uncultured Syntrophobacterales bacterium, assembly GCA_964519455.1. Lineage (GTDB taxonomy): Bacteria > Desulfobacterota > Binatia > UBA9968 > JAJDTQ01 > JAJDTQ01. The sequence continues at coordinate 20,376 of CAZFIU010000049.1, read as the reverse complement.
TTCGTGCCAAGGGAAACCGCTTTCAGTTGTCTCAACCAACGTTGCCCGAATCCCTTCAGCGTTTGAGTGACGCCCTTTCGCTCGGCGGAGGATACGTAGAGTTGATCGACGAGCAACAGCGCATCCTCGGAACGATCCGGACGCGTCACGTCGATCTCGAATCGACGACTCCCGCTGTCGCGCCGATTAGCCCCGGTTCTGCCAACCTGTCACGCTCGCATCCCGCCGGGTCCTGCCCCTCTTGCGATGGCAGCGGCTGCGTCCAGACCGTTGACCAAAGCCTCATCATCGCTCGCCCGACCACTCACCCGCTCGACGACGGTTTTCTCTCGCCCCAAGCACTCCGTGTGCTTAGAGGCGTACGCAGGAATAGCTTATTGCCGTTTCTCAAACGGATGATCTCTGAGGGGTTGTGGCCGGCCAACCGTTCATTCTCTCGGTTGGAGCCGGAGGAACGGTCCATCCTGATGCATGGGTTTTGGGCGCGTACCGGCCACGGGAGTTTCCTCAAAAACTCCAGAGCCAAGTCCGAAGATGTCCGTTCATGGCTCCGTTGGGACGGCCTGATCCAAGCCGTCCGTAGGGAAGCTGGAAGAAGCCCGGATTCCGCGTGGCGCCAGCATCTGGAGAGGTCCGAGAAAGCGATCAACTGCCCCCTATGTCAGGGAACGGGTTTGCAGCTTCACACACGCGCGATTAAACTCGGCCGACGCTCGTGGTTCGAGTGGGTCCGCACGGGAACCGTCAAGGAGCTGGCTCAGGCACTCCGTCAAGCTGACTCTCCCAATCAAAGAAGCCAGCGGACAAAGGCTCGTATCCTGCATTGCCTGGAGCCTCTGGTCAGGATGGCCCCGCAGGCTCGCCTCCGGGAACCCCTTGATGACCCGGACATTTTGCGTGCCGTATTCGAGCGAACGATTCGCAGCATGACTCAACTTCAGGTCCTGAACTGACCATGAACTACGCCCTGTTCGGAAGACTGGCGCACCGGTTTGACTGGCACACGCCTCCGCACCACTATCAGCACGACCACGCCTTCGCGCTCGAACGGCTAGGGAAGCCAGGCCGCCTTCTCGATGTCGGCTGCGGCACCGGGGTGTTCCTCCAACGTGCCGTGGCCGCAGGCTTTGACGCCGTTGGTATCGACGCTGCCCCGGAAATGGTTGCAATCGCCGCAGAACGTGTCGGCAAGGAACGGGTTCGAGTCCAACGAATGCAGGACATCTGCGAACGCGACGTGTATGACGGGGTGGTATCGTTGAGTTGGTCCTTCAACTATGTCCAGACATTTTCTGAAGCACACGACGTATTGGAGCGCCTGTTTCGTACTCTGCGTCCGGGCGGTACTCTGATCTTGCAAATCGCACACGCAGCAAATGCCACGGGCTCGCTGGGAGAAGATCGTGAACTGGGACCGATGGGCGAAAAAGACGATATTGTATTCCTATACCGCTTCACACCGGCCGCTGAGCGTCCCGACGTGTTGCAGGCTCAGTACGTTTACGGCTGCAAAAGCATGAAGGAACTCCATTACGAAGTGCATCGGCTCGGCGCCGCAGACGCCAACGCGGTGGCGGCACTGGCAAAGCGAATAGGTTTCGAGGAAACCGAGTTGCTGGAATCGTGGCGTGGCCAACCGTTCCAGAGTTCGGTCAACGCCTTTCTGTTGGCGCGGCGCCCGTAAACCACATACCGACGTGCCCACCCAAGCGATTAGAATGTGTATGGGGGCGTGTGGCGCCCTGAGTACAGCTGTCCCCACTGGCCCGGTCGGACTTACGGCGGGGATACAGGCCGCCTCTGAACGAAAAAAGGCCGCAAGGCCATCGGCCGCCTCGGAAGCGTAAAACGCGCCCGTAGTCCGGCCTTCCGGACATCGTCCAGCCAGACCATCGCGTCTTCGTGCGACCCTCCACCCAAAACAATGGTGTCGAAGAGCAACTGGTACTCGTGCGGGAGAGTCGTCGCGAAGGTCAATGGATCGTCGCTTCCGACGCAAACGGATAATGGCGAAATGTCGTCGACCGGTTTGAGTGGTCTGAGCCGCCAAATTGGGTGTTCCTCGATCCGCCCAAGGTCGCCTATCAAGAGATTGGATGAAGGGTTGACCTCGACGGTGAGGCCGCGTCTTCCCACTTCTCTCCGAAGCGCGTTCTGGAGACTTTGAAGGGCATCGAGTTCGTGAGGCAAATGCCGCTTCCGAAGCGTAATCGGTTCCGTTTGACGGCCATTTCGCCAGACCTGCGGGCTCCGCAAATAGTCCCGCAACAGCCAGCGCCAGGGTTTCCCTTCCTCCCCGTTTTGGAGCCATCCGGTGGCTCGTACACTTCCGGCAGGAAACCCTTGACCCCTTAGTTCGTGTTCGCAGTGTAGCGCGCGAACCATGAGGACAAGGTCTTCGGGTGTAACCGTTCGGCCGAACATCCGCTCGCCAAGTCGCGCGATTTCGCTCATCAGGTATGACAAGCGCCCACTCCCCACATCCGCGTGAAAGCTTGCGTAGAAATCCCATTCCCACACGAGGTCAAAGAGTCTCTCTTCACGCGTCTGAACGACGCGCCCGATGCGCTCGAACCACCTGACCGGATCGAGACCGAGCGTTATTCCATGACCGATCCGGTCTCCCTCTTCAAGACCCAGGTATCGAATCGCTTCATCGAGGCGTCTCAAGCCGGTCAGAAGATGCACAAAGTCCTCTCCGGCATGAACCGTAGTGCGTAACGGCGGGACTCCCTCGATTCCACGGTTGCGCAGCGCTTCGGCGGCAAGTCGACCGGCCTCACGAACCCATCGCATCAACGGTGCCATGACCCAGATGGGCACACCTGCTTCGTCCGTGCAGAGGTCCACGCCACGAAACGTCCGCAGGGCGAGCGGATTCTCTCGAAGGACGCCGATCAGCGCCTGCGCCTCGCGACGCTGTTGGAGATAAAAACTGGCAAACCGATAACCGCTGGGGTTTCCCACATCACGGCTGCCTTTGAGCCGTTCCTCGTGTCGCACAGCAGGGTACGACCAATCGAGATTTTGGGCATGAATGCGACCCTCACGCCAACCACCACCGCGGTTACGCGAGAAGTGAAAAACGACGCCGCGCTCCTCTCCAAAGCCCGCCGACGAATCGGTTACCCTCTTGATGCGGCGCAAACACTCCGATTGGTTGTCCTCCATCCCCACGCGCACTTCAAGTGAGCGAAGGCCCCGTCGGTTTGAACTTCGGCTGATCGCCGATTCAAGGGAGATGTCGTCAGACAGGCGACGTGCCCCAGGTTTGATCCTGGCGAAAAACCGCACGAACCACTGAAGCCCAGGCGTCAGCGGCCTTTGAACCAAGTGCCGGTAAAACAGACAACGAACACGAACAACTTGCCAGAAGACACGAGCGAAATCACCGTCGTGGGGACGCCCTTCGATGTACCGAAGGCCCCTCCCGACGAAGTACATCTCTGGATTCGATCTCGTCGCACCCTTCCAACCGTTCACACGCGTGAGCGGATCGGTTTCGAATATTTCCTCACGGTTTGTCGGACGGCGTTGTGCCCGAAGCCTCCGACCTTCTTCTGCCCGGTTCCACACGAACGGAAACGGGCGTATCAACGACCGATAGAGCGCCCGTGCTTGGGCAAAGCCCAACGGACGTGCGTCTGTTCGCCCATTCTTCAACTCCGACATCAACCGACGGGCATTGTCCATGAGTACGGGATTCACTCGCCCACCCCACCGAAGTTTCAGGACATCCGACATCTTGAAGTTCCCTTGGAACCTAGGAGAGGCCATCAACCACTCCGCAAGAGCTAGTCGCATCACCGCCGCCCACAAGAGCCATCTCCCCAAATGACGGCCCTCGTTGAAGTCAGCGCCGGGACTGGCAAACGAACCCTCTTCGATTCCCTCGTCCACGCCCAAAACGTACATTAGATTAGCCCACAAAACTGGGAAGTCGACAGCCGCTCTCAGGTGCAGGTGCGTCTCCGCGTAGCCGTTCTCGGAAAGAAGACGATCGACGGCCGGACTGAGAGAAAAGAAAGAACCGTGAGCCCGCCTGAGCTCGCGGGCAACCCCGATCAGATCCGGCGGAAGAGCCCGACACAGCCAGCTCCAACGAACTCGCGCGCTCGGGGTCGGGCCGTGTGCCTGATTGCGCCCGGAAGGCACGTCGAAGGGACGCCCTTCACGATCCAGATAGTTCGCCGCAAGTCGTCGTAGATAACAACCGAGAGGTACTGGTTGTACATCACACCCTTTCCAAGGATCCGATCCGAACCACAATCGGTCACGTATGGCGACAAACTCGTCAAGAGGAACGGACGGCACCGATACCAGGAGCTTGCGTTCCGCGGAACGAGCCAGTACGTCCGAATTCCTTCCGTTCTGTTGCGGCGTTATGGGATCCAGGGTAGCTATTCCGGAGCGAAACGCAGATTCAGATGCAATCGGGAACGCGGCAAGTTCCGCTTCCAAGTGTTCGAAAGGAATCGCTACCAGCCGATTAGTCGCCACGTCTTCGGCTCCGATCCGGAGCGGTCCGGGAAAGACCAGGAAGCGAGTTCACGCTGGAGGACTTTTTCGTCAAACCGCATACGAACTCCTTAAACTGAGAGTCCGAGAGCCGTGCTTTTTCCTCAGCATCGTTCCATTTCTCCAACAACATGTCCTTGTTCAATCCGGCACCGTTCGAGCCGTGAGGTTCCAGGTGATGGCTCCAAATCGCCAGAAAACGGTCCAGTTGTCGAAAGGTGTCGAACTTCGGAAACGGAAGGTGTTTCCATGACTTCTTCCGATTCTTCCTCTCCATGCGCCAAGCCCAACCGCAGTCTAGCGGGCGAGGTGGGGCCAGTCTTGGTGGGATCGCGTTGATTCGCTCACCCAGGTGACGGACAATATTCTCGACAAGGTGGTCTGATTTCCAGTTCCATACCAAATCATGCAACAAGAATATCCAGGCGGCGAGACGTGGAGGCAGGGCTTGATTTCTTCGGCTACTGTTGCCTTCAGAAAGGTCCGACCTCGCCCCACCCCGATGATTTCCCTTCTCCGTGGAGTCGTCAGAGCGGCTCTCGGATTGGCCCGCACCGGGATCAACCTCGCCGATATATAGCTCCCAATCGAGGTGCTTACGTACCCAAACTTCGTCGGATGTGTTGGGTATCCATGGCCCAACCTTCTGTTTCAGGCAAAACTCGTTGGTCCGAACCAGAAAGTCGGTTCTGCCGCTTGAAGGAAAAGCAAACCGAAGAATGTCCTGTTCTTTCTCATACAAAAAATCTTGTTCTTCTATAGCCGACAAAGCGAGATCTACAAACATCCGCAAATACTGGGGAACCTCTTCATCGTCGGCGTCGGTTCCCTTCGCGCGCGGCCGGATTCTCTGAAGTTCACGCAGCACCCTCCAGAGATCGAACAACTCGCGTGGCGTAGCGTCGAGTACGAGCGTGCCCGAATACGCTTTGTGGAATTTCTTCACTTCGACCTGTTCAGCCTTGTAGTGATAGTCCTCTTTCTCCGGTGGTTTCGGCAGTCTCGGAGTCAACAAAAAGTTGAGCAGGCTATGCTCCTCCTTGTCGCCCTTTGCTTCCGTGTCGCTCTTTGCCGACCACTTTATTTTCACCTCGGACAAAAGATGGGCCATCTGTGGGACCCAATCGGTCTTCCTGGATACTGCCGGCCTGTAGGCTAGTGTCTCGCTCCATTCCGTCCACTCGACAATGGCTCTCTGTCTAATCGGCAGGAGTTTACGGAGATACCGGGCTCTCATCTCCCTGACACGAGCCAAAACCTCCTGTTGTCTATCTGCCAATGATGCGAAAATTCTCGGCCCCGCGACAGCTGTCCAATCCGCCAAAGCCTTCTCCAAGAATAGCGCTTCGACAGTCTTGATGTCACCCATGACCAAAAAGAACAGACGCGGGACAGAGATCATGCTCAAGAGCCGAAGCAACTCCAGCGAAGCAGCCGGTTTCAGGTAAAAGTCGTCGATCGGCAGAACGAACAATTGTTGGGGAGTCAAACCAAAACATTGTTTTTCGAACAGACTTTGAAGAGAACTGCGAAAGCGCTCATTGATACGGAGCCGAGTGCGTTGCGCCCTGATCACTTCCTGCGAATAGGAATCCGGATCTAGAGAGCCCGCACGAGCCTGCAAATTACCCTCCCAAGCGATTCCAATGTCGTTGGCAAGCTCTTCCAATTCTCGTAGCACGTCTTGGCAGTCCTGCGGTGCATCAAACGTTTCGGTTATTGCATGAAAGATCCGGACGAGGACGGCGGCCAGCAGATTCTCCCCTTCATCTACAGCAACCTCGAGGTCTATGCACTCAAGCCAACGAGTCCGATCAACCAATTCGCTAAGGTCCTTGAAGTCTTCGTTTTCTGCATACTCCTGACGTAGATCGAGAAACTGCTCTTGTGGGTCGAGAATCGCCCGCAGGGTGAGATAAAGACTTGTCTTCCCACTTCCCGGCTGACCCGAAACAAAGAACAGACGGCTCACTCGGTCCCGTTGGACCGCGCCCAAAAGGCCGGCCGGCTGAACCGATGTCGCCGCTAGATGCCTAGCCTCAGCCAAAGCTGCGACGATCGCCCGGAACGCGTCACGTTGACTCTGGTTCAGAAAAGCCGGCTTTACAGGCCCAGCTTCGGGCCGCAATGCATAATCGTCGTTACCCATGTGTCCTTTCCTCTGCTCTTCCTCCACTCCGATGACGCCTGAGCCGCGTCAGTACAGCAGCGGCTTGGTGTGGGTTCGGTCACTCTCTTCCTCCACACAAACAGGAATGAACGTACCCGATCATGCGGCCCATTCCCGTGATAAGCGATCGACGTTGGCTTCTTTCGTCAGCGGACAATCGGCGCAACCTTGTGCCTATTCGATGTTTGCTGATAGCAGCCATCTGGCCCACGGAATTTACCGCAACCTCCCGTCTTCCCCCACGCATTGAACCGGTAAGCAGGTCCACCAAAAGGGTGCAGCCCGCCGTCGTGAGAAGATCAACAGTGCCTGGGTCCTGATTCAGCTCTGGTGTTGGCTGATCACGACAACCGGCCAGACCTTGCGAGTCTCCCGACTACCGTGGGATTAAGGCAAAGCAGACAACGTATTGTCGGGGAAGTGTAACGACTAGACAACGCCATCGGCAACCAACACGTCGAGATCACTCCAGTCCTCCTTCTCGGCGATCATGGCGCGGTAGGTCTCCTTCCAAGAGAGTCTATCTCGGTCCTGGCTGAAACACCTCCTCCACTTCCCTCCCTGTACAAGGGAATGACTCCACCCGTACCTCTGCAATAGAGCCTTGAGACGACGGATCCCCTTGGCATTCCCGTGGCAACTGATTTCTTAACTGCAATTACAATAGTTACCGTGATCGGATCATGTCAAGCCTCGGGGGATCTCGCCAGCATTAGCCAAGTCGAACGGAACCCTAGGGCGCACCAAGCCGAAAGGCTCATCTCTTGCCACCAAAGCCAGCGCTCAAGTCGTCCCGCACGAGCACTCCACCCGTGCCCTCGTGACCCGCACCGAAGAACACGCCGGTCACGGTGCCGTCATCACCGCCCGTCGCGGCGAAGGTGTTGCCGCGGACTTCGATTCGATAACTCAAGTCGCCATCCAGCCACACTGTTCCGGTCCCCACCGCTCCGGGCGCCTGTTCGGCCGACCAATGCTCAAGGGCCGTGAAGTCCGCCGTGCCGGCGAGCGTCGCCAGATCGACGGTCACCTCGGCCGTGCCCGCCACGGTCTCCGCACCCGACGTGAGGCCCAGCAGACGTCCGCTCCACGCAACACTGCCCGACAGCGAACGGTTGTCCGCCAGGTTCGAATGCGGCGTCGGCCCCACCGCCCATGGCTGCGACAGGCCGTTCCTCAGCGCGGCGCCGAATGCGACCTCGTCATCCGAAAGACCGATGGCGCCGCGCACGTGCAGGGAGGTATCCGACCACGAGCTCAGGTCCTCGGCGATCCGGTCCGGCGTGGTGCCGGATTCCAACCGGCCGTAGACCGCCAGGAGCGCCTCCCGGTCGAGGGGGTGGAGGATGTGCTGGGACAACTCTTCGCTGCCGCCGGACACCATGAGCGTCATGGGAAAACGTTCGGGGTCCACGTGGCCGCGGCCGAGGAGGTGGATGATCTCGTGGGCCAGCACACCCAACCGCTCCTGGCCCGCGGTCTGCGCGGGGTCTACCCAGACCTGGCCCGCGACGATCTCGATCCTGAACGGCGCCATGGGGTCGCCGGTGGGTACGATGCTGTAACGCGGTACCGCCAACCCGATGTCCTCGCCGCCCGGGGGAGCCGCATCCGGAGGCCATTCTCCCTCCGGCGCGAATGTGATGCGAATCTCTCCTTCCGGGGGCTCTGGCACATCACCGAACGCGGGTTCCGGGTCGAACGCCAATTGCCAGTCCCGCGGCAGCGCGGCATTGATGGCCTGCACCACGCGCACCGTCTCGTCGATCAACTCCGCCGCGGTGTCCTCCGCCACGCGCACAGTCGGGGGCGTCACCCCGAAGCGAAAGACCAAACCGCCGGGAAGGAACTCGGCATCCATGCCGTCCTCGCCCGGACCGGCGTAGGAGGCCGCGTCGGCTTGCAGATAGGCGATCACTCCGGCGGCGCCGAGACCGTCGCGCAACTTCCCATGTGAAACCCGGGTCTCCTCGTGAGCCTCCGCGTCTTGCAGCGCGTCGGCCAACGGAGCGACGTCCGCACCGACATGCAACCTGCCGTCCAGGTCGACGATGGGGGCGTGGGATGCGTGGTGAGGGGTCTGGAGCGGAAGCCCGGGAGCGCCCGGAAGCCGCGGGCCTGTTCCGTCGTGTCCACACGCCACCAGCATCAGGCCCGCGACCATGCCGACACACATGCGCAGGGACTTCATGGGGTTACCAGGCTTTCTCCAACACCCCCAGGATTTCTCCAGCGTCCGTCACTGGCTTGGGGTTGTAGATGATGTTCGGCGACACCAGGACCTTCCTCGCGATGTCCGGAAGGTCCTCGCGGGGGATGCCCACGTCGCGCAGTCGGGACGGCAGGCCCAGGTTCCGCACCAGGTCGGCCACCGCGACATGCGCGAATTCCGCCAGCTCGTCGTCGGTGGCGCCCCGCCCGCCCAAGGCGCGGCCGAGAGCGGCTTGGGCCGTGAGGCTGACGGAGCGGTTGAACTCCATCACGTGGGGCAGGATGACGCAGGAGGTGTGGCCGTGGGAGACGCCGTAGGCGCCGAGCTGCCAGCCGATCACCTGCGACAGCCCCTTGTGCACGCCGCGTCCGTGGAAGCCCACGCCCACGAGCGCCACCTGGCACTGGGTGAACGCCTCCAGGTCCTCGGGGTTGTCCTTGCAGCGCGGCAGGTGGCGGTACAGCAACTCACCGGCATGGAGGCACATGTTGTCCACCACGGGGTTGCGGTCCACGGTGTAGAGCTTCTCCACCACGTGCTCCATGGCCTTGAGGCCGGTGGCGCACCACACGCCCGCAGGGGTGGACGAGGCGATGGCCGCGTCCAGGATCACGGCCCTGGGCACCAGGTCGGGATGGCGCACGTGGTCCTTGAACTTGCGCTCTGGCCGGTTGATGGTCACCGACCACGTGGCCTCCGAGGCCGACAGCGTGGTGGCGATGGCCACCTGGGGGATCGGCGCCTGCGGCAGCGCGGCCAGCCGCTGGTTGTCCGGCGAGGCCACGTAGTCGTCCAGCTCCTCGACCGATGTCAGGCGCTGGGCGAGGATGAACGCCACGGCCTTGCCCCAGTCGGCGACGCTGCCGCCGCCCGCGGTGACGATGACGTCCGGCTGGACCTCGCGGGCCTGCCGCGCCGTGTCGAAGCACAGCCAGTCGGGGGTGAATTCCGCGCTGTCGCTCCGGACCGCCACCAGGAGACTCCCCAACGCCTCCGCGATCCGGTCCACCCAGGGGGTGCGCCTCTTGAGCGAGCCGCTGGTCAGCAGCAGCGCCCTGCGGCAGCCCATTTCTTCCAGGAGGCTTTTCAGGCGCTCATGGGAGCCGGGGCCCCAGATGACATGGTCCGGCACCGCGGCGCGGTCGCGCCACTCTCCCTGGAGTTCATCGGGTGTCGTGGTCATGGATTGCTCCTCCTCTCCGGTTTGGGAGGGTTGCACGGCGGCTACGAAATGGCAACGACGCCCCATACCGTCACTCCCGCGGAGCAGACGGTGTCAAGACTCCGCGTGGATGAGAATCGGTGCCAACGCACCGATTCGTCATTCCCGCGGAAGCGGGAATCCAGGGGTGGTGGCGGGGCGCTGCAGCGGCGCTTCCCCGCTCCACCCCTGGATTCCCGGCGTTAGGGTTGCCAGCCCTGAAGCACTGTGAGAAAACGAGGGCCGGAGGAAACGATCATGAGCGACCGAATCATCTCTGCCGACGGCCACATGGACCTCTTCTATCTCGACGAGGACACCTTCCGGTCCCGCGCGCCGGCCAACATGAAGGACCGGGTGCCCAACGTGCGCATGGTGGAGGGCAAGCCCACCTGGATAGGCGACGGCGCCCACATGGGCGGGCACCGGGCGTGGATGGGACGGCAGCCCATGACCAATCATCGCGGACGGAGAATGCGCGAGGCGGGTTGGGAGCCTACGCACCCGTCGGACCCGAAGCTGCGGGCCGGGGACCTGGATATCGACCAGATCGCGGCCGAGGTCATCTACGGCATCCGCTTCGTCGAGGACAGCATCAAGGACCCGGACGTCATCACCGCTACCTACCGCGCCTACAACGACTTCATCGCCGAGTTCTGCGAATACGACCCGAACCGCTTCATCGGCATCGCCGACATTCCCGCCCATTCGGCCGACGCCGCGGCCGCGGAAATCCAACGCATCGGCAAGAACGGCCTCAAGCTCAAGGGCGCGCTGTTCGACTTCTTCAACGGCCCGGCCCCCATCTGGCACGAGATGTGGGAGCCCATGTGGGCGGCCGCGGAAGAGGAGGAAGTCGCGCTGTCCTTCCACATCGGCGCGGGCCACGGCACCACCACGGTCGGCCCCCGCAGCGCGGAGGAAAAGCTCAGGGGGAACATTCCCAAGGTTTCCCGGGAGGCCCACGTGGCGGTGGTGGCCATGCAGGCCGACGAGTGCCTCGTGTCCATCCTCCTGTGCGGCGCCCTGGAGCGCCATCCGGCCCTCAAGGTGGTGATGGCGGAGAGCCACATCGGCTGGATCCCCTACGTGCTGGAGCGGCTCGACACCAAGTTCCGCGAAGGCGAATACGAGGGAATGATCAGCACGCCACCCAGCGCGCTGTTCCGGCGCCAGATGTGGGCCACCTTCCAGGACGACAAGGTGGGCGCGCGACTGGCCGAGGAATACGCTCCGGAGAACTTCTGCTGGGCCTCGGACTACCCCCACCGGGACGGGATATGGCCCGACTCCCAGGAGTTCATTCAGCAGACCATGGGCGAGTTGAGCGACAAGATGCGCCGACGCCTCACTGCCGACAACGTGGCGCGTCTGTACAATATCCAGTAGGCGTCGGTTTCCGTCATTCCCGCGAAAGCGGGTGTGTCAAAACACCACTTCCCAACGACGCCAAGCCAATCCGTCATTCCCGCGAAAGCTTGCCCTCGACCCCGATCGGGGGCGGGAATCCAGGGGCGACGGAGCCGGTTACAGAATCCTGATCTTGCCGCGGTTGTAGACGGCGACGGACGCGCGGGACGCGCGGCTGTCGGGATATTCCTCGGCGTCCAGGCTCCACACCATGGTGTCCCGCAGGTGCCCCTCGGCGTCGGTCTTGTTGCGGTAGAGCGTTGCGCGGTGGATGTAGCCGAGCTTCTCGGCCACCCGCGCGCTGGGCCTGTTGCGCGGGTCGCAGCGGATTTCGAGCCGCTCCACGCGGTTGACCTCGAAGGCCACCCGCGTGAGCGCGGCGGTGGACTCGGTGGCCAGCCCCTTGTTGGCGTGAACGCGGCTGATCCAGTAGCCGATCTCGCGCGCGTCCTTGTTCTCGCGGATGACCAGGCCGGTGCCGCCGACGATGCGCAGGCCATCGGGAGCGAAGATGCCGTAGACGAACTCCCGCCGCGAGAGGAAATCGTCCCGGAAGTGCCGCAGCCGCTCCGTCTTCATCTCCAGCGACTCCGGCTCCTGCTGCGCCCAGTCCAGCCACGGGCGCAGGTATTCCAGGTTGTCGTTGATCTCCCGCTGCAACAGGTTGGCGTCCGTCGGATGCCAGCAACGCAGGATCAAGCGCTTCGTGTGGATGCTGTATGCCAGTCCCGGAGAATGAGCCATGCGCCGAGTCGCCGACGGGTGAAGGCGCCTCGACCCGAAGCTCTTCCCCCCTGCCCCGAAGCGCGGTTGCCCGCTACTTCTTGGGCGCAAAGGTCTCCTTGATGGTGGCCATCAGCTCGGCCGGCAGTTTGGCTACGTTGCCCACGAGCCGTTCCACCTCCTCGCCGGAGACGGGCGTGACGTCAAACTTGCCCTTCGCCTCGGCCAGCAGCTCGGGGTCCTTCATGGCGGCGTCGAAGGCGCGACGCAGGATCATCACCCGGTCCTTGGGCGTCCCCGGAGGCAACGAGTACGGCCGGTTGAGAGAGCCGCCGATGTCGTGGACCACGGCCTTCATCACCACCCTGCCCTCCTCGCTGTTCATCTGGTCAATGCCCAGAGGCACTTCCTTGAGGGCGTAATGGGGCTTGTCCACGAATTGCAGCAGCACGCGCACGTCACCGCTGGCGAGCTGCGCCGCCCAGGGGTTCTTGAGCCCTTCCCAGCTTGCGCACACGCCGCCAACCTCGCCCCTCTCGGCGGCGAGCCGCACGGGCGCCGTGCCGCCGTACCCTTCGATGAGCTTTAGCGGAAGGTCCGAGTGCTTGCTCAGGATCACCGGAATGTCCGACATGGTGGAGCCGGGCCGCTGGCCGCCGAACTTGATCGGCGCCTTGGCCGCGCTCCAGCTCGCCAAGTCGACAATGCCGCTGGACTTGTGGGCCATGCACACGTTGTGGATCCGCACCGGCGCGCCGACCCACTCGAACTTGGCCGAATCGAACTTTACCCCCTTGTCCCCCAGGTACTGCTGCAGGATGAGTCCGCCGATCCACATGCCCATGGTCAGGCCGTCAGGTTTGACCTTGTTGTACATGTGGTTGGCGGTGATGCGACCGCCCGCTCCGGGCCGGTTCTGAACGATTATCGAGGGATTGCCTGGTATATGCCTGGGCATGTGCCGCGCCAGGAGCCGCGAGTACGCGTCGAAACCGCCCCCTGGCGAGGCCGCGACCATGATGTGCATGGTCTTGCCGGCGTAGAAGTTGTCCGCCGCATGAACCGCGGTCCCGGAAAGGGCCAGAGCCAAGAACGTGGCGAACGTCGAGAACATGATCTTCCGGGTCATGAGGGCCTCCCGTGTCGTCTGGTGGTTGAACGGATGGGACAGCACATGATCCCTTATAACACAGAGACCGGGGCGCGGCTCAAACGGTATCTGTGCGAGCGCGACGTTGCCGCCCTTCCGATTCGCTACGCGAAGTCGAAGGGCTCCAACCGTGTCGTCAACAACCTGGCCGGCCTTCAAACCCGCGCCGCCACCCAGTCGTGCATGAACGGGAAGATCTCGGCGTGGTTGTCGTAGGAGCAGTGGACGGCGCCGGGTTCGCCGGCGCGGAGGAAGCGCAGCTCCTTCTCGCACCTGGCTTCGGCGTAGGTCTGGTGGGCGCAGCGGGGGTCGGTGATGATGTCGTCCTCGCCGTGGAGGATGAGGAGCGGGCACTCGACCTTCTCGATGCTGCCGGCCAGGGTGAACCGGCTCAGGCGGCGGCGCACCTCGTCTTCGCTGTCCGAGCCGGTAATCCAGCGGAACTGTCCCCTCAAGGGTTCGTAGAACTCGTAGATGTCGCGGTAGCAGTCGTAGGGGCCGAAGTGGGAAACGCAGCACCGGACGCGCTTCTCGTAGGCGGCGGCGCGGGTGACGTAGTAGCCGCCCATGCTCATGCCCATGAGGGCGACGCGGTTCATGTCGACGTCGCCGCGGGTTTCGAGGTAGTCCACCATGGCCGTGATCGGCCGCTCGAAGTCGGGGATGGCCAGGCTGTTGCGCAGCCGCAGCATGCCGCCGCGTCCGGGGCCGTCGACGATGAGCAGCGCGAGGCCGCGCTTGGCCGCCTCGGGGCCGCCGACGAAGTAGACCTCCTCGGCGGTGGAGTCGGCGCCGCCGGTGAAGATCAATACAGGGGGCTTCGCGCCGGCCGAGGCCGGAGCGTGGAAGAAGTACCCGGGCATGGCGGTGTCCTCGTAGGGCACCTCCACGCGCTCGATGCCGGGCGAGAGCGCCGCGGCCGCCTGGAAGCTCCCGGCGGACTTGCGATAGGTGGGGATTTTCCGGCCGTCGGTGAAGGGCAGCAGGAACTCGGCCACCCGGTAGTAGTTGGCGGCGCGGAAGAATGCCTTGACGGCGCTCTGGGGATGGCCGGCGGCTTGTTGCTCGCGGCCGTGAGCGGCCACTCTTTCCGCGGTCTCAAGCCACTCGGCGTGCCAGCTCTCGACGTCGCCCGGCTTGATGCGTTGCGCCGTGCGGTGGATCTCGTTGAACTCGCCGCCGCCGTAGTAGCTCTCGGCCAGCAGCCGGATGCACGCGAAGGACCAGCTTCGGTTCCTCGGGAAGAATTCGAACATGGCCCCTCGCGTCGTTCCGGCGCCGCCCGTTCAAGCTATCGGTAGCCGCCTATCGGCAATGCTGCCTATTGATAGAGCTTTTGGATGCGTGCCTTCCACTGGTCGCCGTTCTGGCTGACCTCGCGCGCGATGATCTGCGGCGACGGATCGAAGAACTTGACTCCCGTCAACTCCTTCTTGAGCGCAGCCAGGGGCTCCACCGTCTTGTCGGCGACGAGGAGTCCTTCCTCCCGAAAGATGTTCTGGCCCTCGGTGCTCACCAGGAAGTCCACGAAGAGCTTGGCCGCGTTGGGATGGGGCGCGTTCTTGTGGATCGCCGCCATGTTGGGCCACCAGATGGCCGGCTCCCGGAAGGTGGAGTAGCCCAGGTCGGGATAGCTCCGCCCGAACGTGTAAGGCGTGTAGGGCAGCGTGAAGATGCCCAGCGAGAACTCCTTCAGCCCCACCGCGGCGTGAAGCTGCCCCCACTTGGGCTCGTACCGTGCCACGTTGGCCTTGAACTTTGTCCAGTAGTCGGCCCACTTCTCTTCGCTCTCTCCGAACCACGAGTAGAAGGACGCGATGTGCACGAGATAGTTGGACCCCAGCCACGGTGTGCGGGAGATGATCTTCCCCTTGTACTCGGGCTTGATCAGCTCCTGGATGCTCCGGGGCGCCTTGTCCGGCGGCACCAGGCTCTTGTTGTAGGACGCGCCCACCACGTGGTTGAAGAGCGGGATCTGGTTCCACTCCTTGGGGAGCGGCTCCATGACGTGGGCCACTCTCTCGTACCCGGCGGGCTTGTAGGGCTGGGTCAAATGGTTGAGCCCGCTCAAGGGGCCGGGCGAGGTAGCGAAAACATCGATGGCGAATATGCCCGCCTGCGATTCCTGGCTCACCTTGCGGAGGATGTCCGGGGCGCCGACGTAGGTGCCCTCCACCCGGATGCCGTACTTCTTCTCGAACTCCTGGGCCGCCTTCTTGTAGCTGGAGAAGATGATGACCCGCAGCTTGCCTTCCTTCTTGGCCGCGGCAATCAGGTCGGCGCTCGAAGCCAGCGCCATGCCGGAGAGGCAAAAGATCAGGCCCAGAGAGAGCACCATCGCCTTGGTAATCAAGCTTCGCATGAAAACCTCCCTTGATAGGTTTGGAAACCGTGATGTGCGGCCCACCCTATAAGGGTACGGTTTGAGCGTCAAGACCTTGACGCTGCCCCGCCCATGGATTCCCGCTGCCGCGGGAATGACGATCGGGGGGGTTGTTGCCGTTTCATCCTACGGGGTGACTTGCCGCAGGCCATGGCCGTTTGACACAGCCGCTTTCGCGGGAATGACGATTCGAGGGACCCGAACGGGTTGAGCGGGCGGATGGTACCAACCTCTCGCCAGTCCTTACGACACGAACGCCGTCGACAGGTCCACTCTCCCCTCCAGCCGTCCGGTCTCGATGAGCATCTCCATGGTGGCTTCGGCCTCCTTGCGCTCGGTGTCGGTGAAGGTGAACTCGATCTTGGGGTAGCCGGCGGAGGCGAGGATGTCCTGCTTGTCGCCGCCGTATTTGGCGATGAACTTGTCGGCGACCTCTTCGAGGTGGGCGTCGCTGTAGGCGATGGACTTGCGGCAGGCGTCGAGGATGCGGCCGGCGAACTCGGGATGTTCCGCCAGCAGGTCCTCGCGGGTGGCCAGCATGTGCTTGATGATCTCCGGGAGGCCGTGAAGGCCGCGCCAGGCATCGCCGTCGGTGTAGAGGCAGCGCACGTCGGGGTCCTTCTCGCCGTGCCAGAAGACCTGGTCGATGAGAGTTACGGCGTCGGCCTTGCGCTCCTTGAGGATGGTCACCAACTCCTCCTGGGGATGGGACTCCCAGCGGATGGTGGAGTCGTCCACCTTGTAGTGCTTGCGCAGGAGGTAGCAGTGCATGGCGTGGGGATCGGAGTGGTGGCTCGCGATAAGCCGGCCCTCCAGGTCCTTGGGTGTCCGCACCGGGCCGTCCTTGAGCACGAAGACGCCGTTGCCCTTGGCGGTGGACTTCCACTCGGTGGACAGGCCCACGATGGGGGCGCCGCCGAGCTTGCGCTTGAGGAAGTTCGGCAGATAGACGTTGGCGAACGCCACCTCGCCCCGGATCAGCACCTCTTCCAGCTCGTGGCTCGGCGGATCGGCCACCTCGATGACCTTGAGGTCGAAGCCCTCGGGCTTCACGATGCCTTCCGCCAGGGCGTAGTAGGTGCGGAACATGCAGAAGCGGTTGCGGTAGTGTGCGAGTGTCAGTTCCATGGGAACTCTCCCGCCGGAGCCCGCTCACGCGTCTCCGGCTTCAACGGAAGCGGGCGGCCCACGCATGCCGCGCGGCCGCCCGCCCCTGCCGTACGAGCGGAGCGGATCAGTCCAGGCCGAGCTCCGCGCGGGTCTTGCTGCAGATGTCCAGGGCCGCCAGGGCGTAGACGCTGCTGCAACGCTCCATGTTCCTGATGCCCACCCCGCGCCGGGTGCCGGAGGGCCGGTCCCACTCCGCGCCGGTCTCCTGCTCGTCCGGGTCCACCAGGTGGGTGCCGAAGCCGGCGCCGTAGGTGATCACCGACACGCCGTACTGGTTGATGCGCGAGCCGTCGCTGGTGATGCCGTAGCGCACCGGCTCCGAGAACTCCATGGCGCTGCCGTTGACCTCCTGGTGGGCCGCGCCCACGGCCTGGACCACGTAGTCGGTCTCGGGGATCTCGTAGCCGCCGGTGGAGAGATAGAGCTTCACCCGGGTGTCGATGTCCCCTTCCTTCGCCGCCACGGCGGCCGCGACCTTCTCCAACTCACGCTGGATCTTCATGGTGCCCACGTCGGGCAGCGTCTTGACGATGACGTAGATCTTGCACACCGGGTTGGTGCCTGGCTTGAACGGGTTGCCGCCGTCGATGGCGCCGATCTGCACGGTGGGCAGCATGAACGGGTGCGGGAACATCTTCTGATAGTCCTTCTCCCACGCCTGGATCGCCTTGCACACCTCGAACGCCTTCATGACGAAAGTCTTGGCCGGTCCCTCCACGGTCACCTCGGCCCACACCAGCCCGGCGTTGCCGATCTGCATGCGCAGCCCCGTAGGCTCGCCGATGATGCACATGTCGGCGGTGACGCCGTGGTCCATGAGATAGCGCGCGCCCACGCCCGCGCCGCGGTAGCTCTTGCCGTAGAAGCGGTTGACCTGGGCCTTCTCGATCTCGCCCACCACGCCCGAGATGACGACGTCGCCCTTGAGCTCCGCGCCGGCCTTGACGAGCATGTCCACGGCGGTGATGTAGCAGGGGAACGCGCACTTCATGTTGACCAGGCCGCGGCCGTAGACCCGGTCCTCGGTCACGCGGGTGGGCTCGGGGTTGTCGAAATGGTCCATGTGGCCGTTGAACATCAGCGTCGGCCCGCCACCCGAACCGCGCAGCGTGCCGACGACGTTCTTCCGTCCCTCCTCCACTTCCTGATACTCCACCTCCATGCCCAGGCGCTCGAACTCGTGCCCCAGGTACTCTGCCACCGGCGTTTCCTCGCCGGTGATGGTAACGATGTCGGCGAGATCGCGGGTCATCTCCACCAGATGCGCGCGGTCGAGCTGCGCCAGAACTTGCTTGCTATCCATGTGAACGAACCTCCTCAGTCTTTCTCGTGTTTTAAGGACAATGAATTGATGCAATACCTTAGATATGTCGGCGCCGGTCCGTCCTCGAAAACGTGTCCGAGGTGGGCATCGCACACGCTGCACAGCACCTCCACCCGGCGCATGCCGTAGGAACGGTCTTCCTTCGTGGCAACGTTCTCCTCGTTCACCGGCGCAAAAAAGCTCGGCCAGCCGGTGCCCGACTCGAACTTGGTGGAGGCGTCGAACAGGTCCGTGCCACAGCACACGCAACGGTACGTCCCGGGCTCCTTGGAGGCGTGGTACCTGCCCGTGAACGGACGCTCCGTGGCCTGCTGGCGCGTCACCAGGAACTCTTCGTCGGTGAGTTGCTCGCGCCACTCCTCGTCGGTCTTGACGACTTTGTCCTTCATGGAACGGGAACCTCCTGCAATTCCGGTGTTCCAACCAAGCTTCTAACCATATCGGGAAAATCCGATCAATTGTACCGGAGTCCTTCGACAGCGCTCGGCTGCGCCCGTTCCGAGCCTGCCGAAGGGTGAGCGAAGTCGAAGGCTCCTCCTCACCGCACGAAAAACAGCGCCGTGCCCACCACGATGGCCAACGCGCCGGCGGTCACCTTCCAGTTGACCGTTTCGTGGGCCTGGAGGAAGAGCCACGTGATCAGCAGCACGAACAGCGGCCGTGACTGCGCCACCGGCTGGACCACTATCACGGGCGCGTACCTGAGCGCGAAGTAGCCGCAGGTGGTGCCGATGGCGGACACCAGGCCCACGAGCCAGATGTAGCGCCAGTGCCGCGGCGTCCAGTCCGCCACGCTGCGCAGCGGCCGGTTGGACATGGCGGGCAGGAAGCTCGGCAACGCGATCAGGCTGGCGTAGAAGTTGGCCCCCAGGGGCGACGAGAACTCGTGCACCACCAGCCGGGTGAGGGCGGCGGACAGCGCCATGGCGAAGGCGCTGCCCAGGGACAGCGCCATGCCCCCGGCGTAACGGGTCCAGGCTTGGGGGACGCCGCCCTGGGCGCGGCTCATGGCCACCAGCACGCACCCGACCACCACCAGCACCGCGCCGGCCGTCAGCATGAACGTCAGGGTTTCCTCCAGGAACGCCACGCCCAGGAGCATGGCGAAGAACACGTTGGTGGCGCTGAAGCTGCTGGAACGCGCGGCGCCGATGTACTTGATGGCGGTGAACAGCGTGGTGCGGCCCACGGTAATGCGCAGGACCCCGGCCACGCCGATGACGAACAGCGGCCAGCCCCACCCCGGGAACCCCGCGTGCAGGTCGCCGTTCACGAGCGCGGCGCAGGTCAGCACCACCAGACCGGTAAACGCCGTGGCCGCCGTGCTCAACACGGGATCGATGTCGTGGGTGGCCATGCGGCCGAAGATGTCCCGCAACGCCAGGAAGAACGCGGTTCCCAGCGCAAAGACGAGGGCGATGTCCATGGACGTTAGATGTAGCACGCGGAATGAGATTCGTAACCAACCGGGCGCAAATGGTACGGCTCGGAATTGACGGTGCGAGACCCCTTTTCGCGGGAATGACCATAGTGTGTTATACCGCACCCAACTTCATCAACAGGGCGACGGTACGGGAGCGCACATGAACTTCGAGGGCACCATTACGGTAGAGCATCCCAGGGACGCGGTGTGGGACTTCGTGCTGGACATCGACAAGTTCTCGGCCTGCATGCCCGGACTCGATTCCATCGACAAGGTCGACGACACCACCTTCGACGGCGTCATCAGCGCCAAGGTGGGACCCATGTCGGGCAAGTTCAGCTTCCGCTCCACCATCACCGACAGCAACCCCAAGGAATCCCTCACCGTGCGCATCGACGGCAACGACTCCGTGACCAAGAGCACGGTGGTGGCCGGGGTGGACGCACGCATGGCCGAGCCGCGGGAGAACTGCACCGAGCTCCAGTACAAGGCGCGGGTGGAGATCAACGGGCGCCTGGCCATCGTCGGCGACATGATCCTGCGCGCCACCACTTCGCTCATCCTGGAAGAGTTCAGAAAGCGCCTCAGCAAGGCGCTGGACGACGAGGCCGCCAAGGCCTAGTGTTGTGTCTCACAAACAGGTTTGCAAAGATGCGCCGGTTTTTTGTCGTCGGCAAGGCGCGATGACTGTA
>CAZFIU010000048.1:0-32153 GCA_964519455.1 uncultured Syntrophobacterales bacterium | reverse complement strand
CTCTGCTCGGACACGAAATGGCACCAACCCCCCTAATCGTCATTCCCGCGAAAGCGGTAATCCTTGGGTTGGGTGGGGGCAAACGGCCTTATTCCCAACGCCACCGCCCCTGGTTTCCCGCTTTCGCGGGAATGACGATTCGAGGGGTCTCTGGTTCATCGGTTGGCACCACCTGTTCCGCGGGAATGACGTATCCGTAACGCAGAAAGCGGTGGGGCGGGGCACACGGTCACGAGCGCGGCTCCAGCACCTGGAGGTGGCGCGGTACCGAGGTAAGCCGCCGGTACCCGTCTTCGGTGACCACGATCATGTCCTCCACCTGGACGCTGCCCCAGCCCATTTCGTAGTAGGGGGTCTCGATGCACAGCACCATGTCGGCCTCCAGCGGGGTGTCGTCGCTGGGCGCGATGGTGGGCCGGTCGTAGCCGCCCAGGCCCAGGCCGATGCCGTGGCCGACGTGCTGGCGGCCGTAGTGGGGGATGCCGGTCTCGCGTACTTCGGCCACGGTATCGTGGAAGATCTCGGAGGCGACCTTGCCCGGCTTGACGAGGCTCAGGGCCAGATCTTGGCCTTTGAGTACAGCGTTGTAATACCTGGAGAATTTATCGTCCGGCGGGCCGAAGGAAAACGTCCGCGACATGTCGGTGAGGTAGCCCTTGTAGATGCAGCCCACGTCGAATCGGATCATGTCGCCGACCTTGAGGGTGTCGTCGGGCACGTTGCTCATGCCCAGGGCCGCGCTCCGGCCGAAGCCCACGTGGTTCATGTTGGGCTCGGCGCCGCGCCGCACCTGCCCCAGGTCGAAGGCCAGGCACATCTCCGCCTCGGTCATGCCCTCGCGCGCTTCGTGGGCAGCTTCGTAGATGGACTCCTCGGTGACGCGCACGGCCTCGGTCATGCGTTCGATCTCCGCCGGGCTCTTGACCATCCGGATCTCGCGGAACACGGCCATGGCCGGCACCAACTCCAGGTGCGGAAACCGTTCCCGAAGCCGCTCCGCCAGCGCCGGGTCCAGGCCCCGCTCGTCGTAGCCGAGCCGGCTCCGGTCGAGTCCCGCGTTCTCCAACGTGCGCACGAGCCCCTCGAAGAAGTTGGTGACCGGCTCCAGGTCGATGCCCAGCTCGCGGATGCGCTGTTCGCGCGGCGTCAGCGGCCCGTTGTCCTCCATCACGCGGAAGAACGTGCCGTAGGTCACCACGCCGGCCGGGGGCACCGTGTCCACCATGTAGTCCACCTCGGCCCGGGGAATCACCAGCCAGGGCGCGGTCACCGCGTCCCGCGTGATCACGGCGGCGATGTCCTGCCGGCGCCACACGCCGCTCAGGTAGAAGACGTTGGGAATGTTGCTGGCGGCCAGCAGGCCGTCGAGGTCATGCGCGGCCAGCACCTGCTTGGCGCGCGGTTCGTTGATCCACATGAGAGAACTCCTGACGATGGGAATCGGTGTCGCCGTGAAACGTTGGAACGCAGTGAATATAGGGAAGCCCGCTCGGGGGTGTCAAACAAGCGCCCGCGGTCGTTCCCGCGTCTCTATTCCGGTGGTGGGCACTAGTCCCGCTCCGGTCCCCCCATGTCGCGGAAACCCCTGGCAATCTCCAGCACTCGATCGATGTCCTGGTCGTTGTTGTACATATGGGTGGCGAAACGCAGGACGCCGCGCCGGACCGAATGGACGACCCCAGCCCGCGTGAGAGCCTCGGACAACCGGTTCAGGTAGGCGCTTTCGGTCTTGCGGGCGCCATGTTCGACACGGTTTCCCACCGTCACGATATGGCTGCGGGAGGCTTCGTCGGGCGGCTGTTGAACCGGATAACCGAGGTCGCCGAACCCGTCGGACAGGCGCTTGGACAGCGCCACCGCGTGCTTCTCGATTACGGCCCCGCCAACCTCTATCAACTGTTTCATGGAGGCATCGACGGTGATGATCCCGGGCCAGTTCATGTTCCCTACTTCGAACCTGCGGGCACTGGGATAGAGCGAGTAGTCGAGAGGACCCATCTCGGATTCGTGGATGCCACCCGCATCGATGCCGAAGCGGCTGAGATAGGCAGGCGTGAGGCGCTCGACCCAAGCCCGATCGCAGTAGAGGAAACCCTGCCCGTAGAGTCCCAGAAGGCCCTTGCTGGTGGATGTGGCGAGCCCGTCGATGCGGCAATCATGGACGTCCACGTCGATGATGCCCGAGGACTGTGCTGCGTCCACGAGGAAAAACGTGCCGTTGGACCGACAGGTTTCTCCCAGCCGTTTGAGGTCGGCCCTGAACCCCGTGCAAAAGCTCACCGATGACACCGTCAGGAGCCGGGTGCGCGTGTCCAGCCGCTCGATCATGCCATCCACGTCCAGGGTGTTGTCCTGTAACGGCACCATCCGCACGTCCACGTCGCGGCGCTTCAGGTTGAGCCAAGTGTACACGTTGTTGGGATGCTCGAAGTCCGGGCAAAAGACCATGTTGTCGCCGGAGCACCATGGAATCGCGCCCGCGATGGTGTTCAGGCCGTCAGAGACGTTCTTGGTAAACGCGATCTCGTCGGGTTCGGCATGGTAGATCCGGGCGAAGCTGGCCCGGGCCTGGCCTCCCACCGCGATCCAGTCCTCCTTGACCGCGGTCCCGAGCATGTGGCCGTCCGCGAGGTCGCCAAGCGCTTGACGGGTGGTGCGTGACAGCAGGCCGCGGGCCGCAACGTTCAAGTAGGTGGAGTCATCCAGCGCCGGGAAATCGGAACGGATGTCAGCGATACTGGGCATGTGTCACCTCTGGGACGGCGAAAGACTTCACCATCGGGTGATGTAACCGAGCTCCTTGTCTCGCTCGATGAGTTTCCTGGAGCGTCTTGACGGTGGTCCGAGCCCGCCACCGCCCGGCGTGCGCATCAGGACCGTCCCTCCCTTGCCGAGAAAGTGGTCGTTGCGGTGGTCGACGTTCTTGCCGTCGATCTGCACGAGCCCTTTGCCGCCGTCCCCGCCCCCGAGCAGGCCCGGCGCAGGATAAGCGATCCGTTCCGCGATGAAGCCCAAGGTCACCGGCGTTTCGGACTCGACCTCGAACAGGGTCTCGATGCCCAGGCCGCCTCTATGCTTCCCCTTGCCCCCGCTGTCCGGCACCAGCGTCTTGTGGTGAACGAACAGAGGGCTCATGGCCTCGGTCATCTCCACGGGCACGTTGGATACGTTGCTCGGCCAGGAGTAGCAGGGTTCGCCGTCCTTGGCCGCGGTGGCGCCCATGCCGCCGTTGAAGAACAGCACGTTGGTGTACGCCTTGCCGTTGGGCCGGCGGCCGGTCTGGACGCAGCTCCACAAGGGTGATCCCGGAGCGGCCATGACCCGGTCGGGCACGATCTTCGCCAAGGCGGCGTAGATCAGCGGGGGCACGTATTGTCCGACAGCGGTCCGGCAGCCCACGGCGGACGGATAGGACGGGTTGAGGATGCAGCCTTCGGGAGCGTGCACCTCGATGCAGCGGAGGGGGCCTTCGCAGTTGGGAAGGTCTGGCAGCAACAGGCACTTCAACGCGTAGGCCGTCATGGCGAAGGTATAGGTCATCGGGCAGTTGATGGCCCGCGGGACCGCGGCGGACGTGTTCTCGTAGTCCAGGCGCATGCGGCCGCCCCTGATGGTGATGCGGGTCTCGAAGTGCAGTGGGGTCTCGAAGCCGTCGGTCTCGAACCCGGAGCGGTAGACGCCGTCCGGCAGCGCCCGGATCGCCTTCCGCATGGCCGTCTCCCCGCGTTTGTTGATCTCGCGGGAGACCCGGTCGAGGTCCTTGAGACGGTAGTCGTCCAGGATCTCGCCGACCCGCTGTTCTACTCGCTTCAGGGCGTTGAGGGCGGCCCAGATGTCTCCCTCGGTTTCGTCCGGCATGCGCGAAGCGAAGAGGAACAGCTTGAAGAACGTCTGGTCCGGCTCTCCCGCGCGGAAGACCTTCATCGGCGGGATCATGAAACCCTCTTCGAACACCTCCCGGGATTCCTGGGACCGCGCCCGTCCGCCGATGTCGGGCGCGTGGGCGCAGCTCCCGGCGTACGCGAACACCCTGCCGTCGCGGAACAGGGGCTTGACGAGCGTGATGTCGTTGAGGTGTCCGGATGCGATCCAGGGGTAGTTGGTGGCGAGGACGTCGCCTTCCTGCAACTCCTCATCGAATTCGTGGACGAAGTGCTTTACGGTGACGGGAAGGGTGCCGATGAACGCGGGGATGCTGTCCGTGTTCTGAACGATCAGGTCGCCCTTGGAGTCCGTGATGACCACGGCGTAGTCGTTGGACTCATTCACGAGCGTGGAGAAGGAGGTGCGCTTGAGCGTCTCCGCGGCCTCGTCGGTGGTCGAGATGAGTCGTGTCCAGGCCAGTTCCAGCGTGATGGAATCGAATACTTCCCGGCCGTTCCCGCGGGCAGTGCCCACGCTGGCGGTCCGGGGCTTGCCCGTGGGTTTGCTTCTGGTTTTGTTCCGCATTGCAGGTACCCCTCCGACGCCTCATGCAATGTCGACCAGGACGTGCCCGGTGTTGCGCACTCTGAACCGTCCCCCCGGCCCCACCACGATGGTGGACATGGGCTCCTCGATCACCGCCGGGCCGTCGAATAACTGGCCCGCCCGCAACAGGAGTCTGTCATAGACGGGCGTGTTGCGGAACTTCCCGTACTCCGGGAAGAATACCTTCCGCCGGCCCTTCAGAGCCGTGGCCCGCGATGCCGGCGTCCCGTTCGCTCCGGAGACCGGAAAGTCCTCGGCGTCGGCGGTCACCGATACGCGGATGTTGATGATTTCCACCTGGGTGTTGCGCGGGCTCCGGGAGTACTTCTCCACGTAGCGGCGCTCGAAGGCCTTCATGATGGCCGGACGGGTTGCCCGGGTGTAGGGTCCGTCCGGGAGACCGACCACGACCTCGAACGCCTGGCCCACGAATCGGATGTCCGCCAGCCGCTGAACCCGGGACCGCCGGGCGTCCGCCCCGGTGGCGGCGAGCAGTGCCGTGGCCCTGCTCTCCAGCTCCCCGAAAGCCTCCTCCAGTTGCCGCCAATCGAGGGTTTCCAGGGGGACGACGACGGAGTTCATTTCGTCCACACGCGCCGGCGCGCGCAACAGACCGATGGCCGAGGCGACGCCCGCGCCCGACGGACACAGCACCTGCCGGACGCCCAGCTTCTTGCCGACGTAGTACCCGTGCAGCGGACCGCCGCCGCCGGTGGCGACGAGCACGAAGTGGGAGGGGTCCCGTCCGTGCTCGGCTATGTGGACCCGCGCCGCGCCGGCCATGTTCTCGTTGACCACGTCGACGATGCCCCAGGCCACGCGCTCGGCGGGCAGCGAGCTTTCCCGAGCGAGCCTGGCGATGGCCTTTCCGGCCTTGTCCGGCTCGATGGTGATGCTGCCGCCGGCAAAGTCGGCCGGATCCAGATATCCCAGCACGAAGTTGGCGTCGGTCACCGTCGGGTCCTGCCCGCCGAGGCCGTATGAGGCCGGCCCCGGATCGGCCCCGGCGCTTTGCGGTCCCACCTTTATGAGGCCGAGGTGATCACGGTGCGCGATGGAACCGCCGCCCGCGCCGATCTCGATGAGCTCCACCGTGGAGATGCGGATGGGCATGCCGCTGCCCTTGAGGAACCGCTTCTGCCGCGCGGCCTCGAACAGGTAGGTGACGGACGGCTCTCCATCCTCCACCACGCACAGCTTGGCCGTCGTGCCCCCCATGTCGAAGGCCATGAGGTCCCGAAAGTTGTCCTCCGCGCCGAATTGGGCCGCGGCGATCACGCCGGCCGCGGGCCCCGACTCCAATACCTTGATGGGGGCTAACTTGACGTCGGCGAGGCTGGTGAGGCCGCCGCTTGGGAGCATCATCAGGATCGGGGCGCTCACCCCGCGTTTCGCCAACTCGGTCTCCAGCGTCTGGAAATAGCGGTTGGCCAACGGTTTGACGAAGGCGTTGGCGACGGTGGTGGAGGCCCTCTCGTTCTCCCGGATGACCGGCGCGATTTCGTACGAGCAACTGATGCTCATGTCGGGGAACTGCTTACGGATGGCGTCCGCGGCCATGCGCTCGTGTGCCGGCTCGGCGTACGAATGGAGGAAGACGATGGCGATGGACGAGACTCCCTGGTCCGCCAAAAACCGGGTCTCGGCCAGCAGCGTGTCGACGTCCAAGGGAACGCGGACCTTCCCATGCTTGTCCATCCGCTCCGGAACATCGCGCCGCAGGTTGCGCGGCACCAGCGGGTCGGGCCGCCGGATCTCGAGATCGTACAGTTCGAAGCGGCGCTCCCTCCCGATCTCGATCACGTCGCGGAACCCGGCGGTGGTGAGCAATCCGGTCATCGCTCCCTTGCGTTCTACCAGGGCGTTGGTGAAGAGCGTCGTTGCATGCACGACGCGGCCGATGCGGCTGCCCGGCAGCCCGTGTCTCTCCAGGATGGTCTCCACGCCTGCCAGTACGCCTCTGGCCGGATCGTCGTGTGTCGTCAACTCTTTGTGGCAGAAGAGTTTCTCGCGGTCCGCGTCGTAGACGACAAGGTCGGAGAACGTTCCGCCGATGTCGATGCCCAGGCTCAGCCGGCTCATGCGGGACCTCCCCCTTGGCGCGGCAACCGGTTCGTGTCACGGGAGGAGGGGCCGGCCTCCGAGGGGTGGAAGCGGTGGTGCCGGTACTGGCGGGTCAGGAGCAGGACGAGCAGGATCGCGCCGGCCGCGTCCGAGGCGACCTCGGGCGCCATCAGCAGAATGCCGGTGCCGATGGCGTACAATCGCACGGGAACACTCAGCGGAGCGAGCATCCAGCCGATACTGCCCATGCCGAAGGCGAAGATTCCCATTGCCGCCGTGGCGGTCGTGTAGGCGATGCGGGTCAGCTCGAATTGGAACAGCAGTTCCGGGCCGTAGACGAACAGAAACGGCAGTATGAAGATGGGCAGGCCCACTTTGAGCGCCTGTACGCAGGTTTCCCAGGGCTCGGAATCGGCGATGGCCGCGGCGGCGTAGACCGCGATGGCCACGGGCGGCGTCAGATTGGCCCACGAGGCGGAGTAGATGATGAACAAGTGCGATGACAAGAGCGCCAGGGTCACGGCGGCGCCGGCATCGAGACCGTACGCCGCGGTGTAGATGGGCACCAGCATTTCTTCGAGGGCAGGGGCCAGAAGGGCCGCCAGCACCACGTAGGCTCCCGCGATGGGCATCCCCATCCCCATCACCACCGCGGCGATCATGGTGAAGAGCAGCGTCAGCAAGAGCGAGCCCTGACCCGCCCAGAGGACCACCGCGCTCAGCCGCTCGCCGAGCCCGGTGAGCGTGACCATACCGATGATCAGTCCGCCCACCGCGGTGGCCACGGCGACGGGGATCATCATCCGCGGCGCCTCGATCCAGGCGTTCCATATGATCCGGACGAACCGGCCGCGTACTCCGCCGTCGATGGCCAGCATGACGGCCGCGGCGGTAAGGAGCGCGCCGGTGAGCGCAGGGATCATTTGGAACTCCCAGTAGAGCAGCCAACCGGCGAACGCCACGGGAACGAGCGCGAGCACCCATGTCCGCCGTCCCTCCGCATCGAAGATGACCACGAGGCAGATCAGGTAGACGACAGACCAGAACGCGGCGGTCTGGGGCGGGTAACCCTGGAACAGGTAGTAGAGCATGGCGACGATGGAGAGCAGCAGGTATCCGCGTTCCTTGACCACCTGCCGGACTCCCCGAAAGTCCTGGTCCATCCCCGGTCGCAGGCCCAGACGGCGCGCTTCGAGGTCGACGGTGATGAAGCATGCCAGGAAATACAGGGCGGCGGGCACGGCCGCGATGGTGATGATGGTCGTGTAGGGCACGCCGATCAACTCCACCATGATGAAGGCCGCCGCCCCCATCACGGGGGGCGTGATCTGGCCGCCGCAGGACGCGCAGGCTTCGACGCCCGCGGCGAAGCTCCTCCTGTATCCCCCGGCACGCATGGCCGCGATGGTCAAGGTGCCGGTGGTCACGACGTTGGCGGCGGCGCTCCCGGAAAGGGTCCCCATGAAGGCGCTGCCCACCACCGCGGTCTTGGCGGCTCCGCCTACCTGATGTCCCGTCAGCGCGTTGGCCAAGTCCGTAAAGAAATGTCCTGCTCCCGACGAGAGCAACGTCGCTCCGAAGAGGACGAACAGGAACACGTTGCCGGCGGAGACGGCGAGAGGCGTGGTCCAGATGGCGTCCACGGTCAGGTAGGCGTGCTCTACGACCCTGGCGAACTCGTAACCGTTGTGCCAGAAGGGCGGGGCCAGATACGGTCCCAGTTGGGTGTAGAGAACGAAGACCGCGGCCACGGCGGCCAGCAGCCAGCCCACAGCGCGCCAGGCCGCGTCCAGCAGGACCGCGATCAAGGCCCCGCCGAACAGGAGTTCCACCGGAGTCACCGCCGTGACGTAGACCATGCGTTGCCCGACGTACTCGGAGTTCGCCACAAGATAGGCGGCCGCGCCGATGCCCATCGCGGCCGCGCCCATGGACAACAGGCTTCCGGGGTCGGTCCACCCGCGCGGGCTTTTCAGGATGCGGTCGACGTAGAGGATGACCAGAATAAAGGCGAGATGGGTGGGACGATGGATCTCGGCGATCGGTTCGCCCACCCAGCCCACCGCAAATTGGTACGTCGACATGACGAACGCGATCAGCGGAATGATGTGGCTCTTCCACTGACCGTCCTCGAGATACCGCATCACGGCTGGCATCAGACGGTCCGCTCGATGAGGGCGGGGACGCGCGAATGCCCAGCGCGTCCCCGCCGGCAGGTCCTTACTTCAGGGCGCCGGCCTCGGTGTAGTAGCGTTTGGCGCCGGCGTGGAGCGCCAAGGCGGGCGGGTTTGCCATGGTGTTCAGGTCGAGACGGCGCACGGCCTTGTGGCTCTTGCGCAGCGTGGGCAGGTTCTCGACGAGCGTCTTGGTCAGCCAATAGGCGTGCTCCTCCGGCATGTCGTCCCGAACGATGAGCAGGGCGCGGGTGGCGACGGTGCGAATGGGTTTGGTCTGGCCCTCGTAGGTGTTCGCCGGAATGCTGAGCCGAAAGAGGCCCGGGTTCTTCCCGTTGACGTACTTGAAGGTTTCTTCGTCGATGTCCAGGAAGCTGGACGGGACGCTGCGAAAGGCGTTGGCGAAATTGCCGGCGGGGAATACCGCGGTAGCGGTGAAGCCCGTGGCCTTGCGGTTCTTGACCGTATCCGCGCCGAACCTTTGTCCTCCACGCATCAACTGCAGGTCGCTTTCCTTGAGTCCCTGGGACTCAAGGATCAGTTGAAACGCATACTGGCTGACGTTGCCCACCGGTTGGCTGACGAACCGGCGGCCCTTCAGGTCCTTGATCGAGTTCACGCCAGACTCGTTGGTCACCAGGATATGCGTTGCGTTGGTCATCACGGCGGCGATCGAACGAACGTTGTCGATTTTCCGCGGGAACGGTTTCTGGCCCTGCCGCGCCAGCGGAATGACCGCGGCCGCGGTAAAGCCCAACTGGGTGCGGCCGTCGGACACGGTCACCACGTTGGAAAGGGCCCCGCCCAGCTCGACGTTGGATTTTACGCCTTGCCGGTTCATGATCTGGGAAAACGATGCGCCGATGATACCCCACGGCGCGCCGGGGTTGGCGGCGCTGATGGAGACCTTCGCCGGCTTGCTCTGGGCCAGGGCCTGAGAGCCGGTGATGACGATGAGCAAGGCCGCCATGGCTACCAGCGACCTCACGACGTGCGACTTGATTCGATGGGACATGAACATGGCGTACCTCCAATGGCAAGACTGACGTCATCCCGTGCGGGAATATCCGTTGGGCCTCATGATCCGGCGGCCTCGCCGGGCCTGTCAAATCGAACTTTATGCATAGGTCATAACCATATATTATGGGTTCCTGCTTTCACTTCCCGATGATTGGATGACCTGTGAACCTGCGGCAAATCGAAGCCTTTCGCACCGTGATGATCGCCGGCAGCGTCACCGGCGCCGCGGAGGCCCTGGCCATCTCCCAGCCCGCGGTCAGCCGGCTCATCGCCGACCTGGAGTATTCTCTGGGTTTCGACTTGTTTGACCGACGGCGCGGCCATGCGCTGCAGCCCACCGAGGAGGCCGACGCCTTGTTCCAGGAAGTGGACAAGGCATTTGTCAGCCTCGATCATCTGATGAGAGCCGGTCGGGACATCCAGTCGTTGCGCCGTGGGTACCTTCGCGTGGTGGGGCCTCCCTTCGTCTCGAACGGCCTGCTGACGGAGGCCGCCGCGGCGTTTCTGGATTCATTCCCGGACGTCTCGGTGTCCATCGAGGCCCGCCCCCACAACGAAGTGGTGGAAATGATCGCGCTGCGCCAGCAGGACGTCGGTGTTGCGGTCCTGCCGGTAAAGCACCCGGCCATCAATGTCCAGCGACTCGCCGACTACAGGGCCGTATGCGTGGTGGCGGAGGGTAGCCCCCTTGCCGCACAGAGGAGCATTCGACTGGAGCTGCTGGAGAGCGAGGCCTTGATTTCGGCCACGACGGGAACCCAGATCCATCTGATGACGGAGCACGCCTTCAGGAAACGCGGGATCAGACCACGAATCCGGGTCGACGCGCGGACCCAGGAGGCCGCCTGTTACATGGTTGCCCAGGGGAAGGGCGTTGCGATACTGTCCGAACCTCTACCCGCCCATATCCGTGATTACCCCGGCACCGTCATCAAGCTGATCGCTCCGGCCCTGCCCGTGAGCCTGGGTATCATGACCTCGAATCTCCGGGCTCCGTCCAGAAGGGTGAGGGAGTTCGTGAATGCCGTGAGGGTAATCGGGGCGCGCGTGTAGCCCGCGCCCGCCGGGCTGGAGTCAGCGGTCCGCCGCCCCGGGCTTCGCCGCGCCCGTTTCGTAAACGAACGGGACGGTTTCGAGGTCTTGGGTGCCTCCGTCCCGGGTGAACCGCCAGACGCCGATGTGTCCGCGCCGCAGATCGCCGTGCCGGTCCCAGTCCAGAGTCACCGCACCGCCCTGGTAGTCGATCTCGCCGCCCTCGGCCAGAATGCGCAGTGCGGCCGCGACCCCTTCGGGGCCGGCGTTCGCCGCAAGACCGGGCGCGCTGCCGACAGCCCGCAGCCGGTCACGGATGTCCTCGCCGCGGGTGCTCCCGGCGGCTTGGGCCGCCAGGGCCAGGGCGATGGTGGCGTCGTAGGTTTCCGGGACATAGGTAAACACCGGCGGGCCGCCATACTCGGCCACGTAGGCCTCCCGCCACGCGGCCGTGGAAGGGCTGTCCGGGGCCGCGGCTCCGGCGGTGCCGTACATGCCGTGCAACCGCTCGGCGCCCACCTCACGGGCCACGTTCGGGCTTTTCGCCGCGTCGCCGAAGGTGAAGTGGCGGTACAGCCCGAGCTCGATGGCGTCGCGCAGCAAGGCGATGGTCTCCTGTTCGTCCGCGACGACGACCAGGGCCTGGGCGCCCGCGGCGGCGCTCCGCCGCAGTTCCGCGGTGAAACCGGTCTGTGCCGGCTCGAAAGCAACGGCCGTCACGGTACCGTCCCATGCGGCGGCGAATGTCCCGGCCAGTCCCTGCCCCCAGGCATCGTCGCGGTAGAGCAGGCCGACGTTGTGGTACCCTCTCTCGCGGGTGACACGGGCGAGGATTGGGCCCTGGGCGGTATCGGAGAGCGCGGTTCGGAACAGATAGTCGCCGTCGGCGGCCGTCGTGAGTCTCGGCGAGGTGGCCGAGGGGCTGATGGTGGGAACGCCTGCCGGGCCGGTGACCTGCTCCGCCACCGCCAGGGCCATGGCGCTCGAGCTGGGACCGACGATGGCGTGGACCCCATCCGTCTGTACGAGGCGCCGCGCAGCGGCCACCGCGGCGGCGGGATCCCGTGTGGAGTCGGCCACCGCTGATCGTACCGGTTGGCCGAGCACGCCGCCGGCCGCGTTGACGTGCTTGAGGGCCAGCTCGAATGCCCGCTGCCTCTCGAAGGCGCGCCCCGGGGCGTTTCGGCTGAAGTTCATCATCAGTCCGAGCTTCAACGGCTCCGCCGTGGCATCCGGTGCGACGCCGCCGGCGAGCGACACCGCCAGCAGCACGGCCGCGGTCAACAGCCGGCACAAACGGCGCCGTTGGACATGCGGCCTTCGATTCGAGAGCAGGGATGCCATGACGGCGATGAGTAATGGCGCGACGAATCCGTGTCAACTACTAAACTGCTACTAATTCATTTCTGATTGGTATTTCGGTCTTCGGCCACGGGAAGATGCGGCCCGATGGTGCGCGTACCCTGCATACCCTGCATACCGTGATAGGCCCGTGCTCAGGACGACGTCCGAAGTCTCCGCGCCAAGTCGTTGGGGGCCGTGAAGCTGAAGAACCGTCCCGTCTTGGACTGGTCGAGCAGTTCCCGCGAGGCAAGATCGAGGAGGTCGGACCTGGCGGTCTGGTACGTCACGCCATGGGTCTTCTTGTGGCCGGCAATCGTATAACGAATCCCGGGGTGTCGCAGAGCATGTCCGAGGAGGGCGAGTTGCCGATGGTTTATCGAGACGGAAGCGTGGAGGGTCCGTTCAACGGCCCGGATTTCCAGAGCCTTCTTGTCCAGGTATGCGTACAGGATATCGATGGCGCGTCGTATGACCTGGAGTTGCGCCAGGATGAAATACGTCAGGTCATTCTCGTCGGTCTCGGTGTAGAGGAACGACCGGCCGTACCGCGCGGGGGCTTTCCGAATGATCCCCGAAATCGAGAGAAACTCGAACATCCGGAAGTCCTGTGAGAGCGCCGACCAGTAAAACAACGCCCTCGCGGTCCTGCCGTTGCCGTCCACGAACGGATGGTCGTAGGCAAGCCAGAAATGCAGGATGATGGCCTTGAGTATCGGGTGCAGGAAGGCGTCGGGTTGCCTGTTGTTCGCGAAGTCGCACATGGCCGTCATGCGGCGGCTGATTTCCTTCGCGGGCGGTGGCGTGTGGAGCAAGGTCCCGTCGGCGTCATGGTAGACGGCGATCTCATCTCCCGGCCTTCTCAGGTAGTTCGGTCCGGCAACCGTGTCCAACGTGCCTTCAACGAGCGTCCTGTGAATGCGGAAGATGACGTCCGGGGTCAGGGGTTCGTCCTTGAAGTCCTTGATCAGGTGGATGGCCCGGTAATTGTTGAGGATCATCCTCTCGCTTCGATCCACCGGATTCCGGCCGGAGCGAATCATCTGTTTCGCGGCCTCGCGCGTCGTGGACGCCCCTTCGAGTTGGCTCGAAGTGATGGCCTCTTCTATCAAGGAACTCTCGACGAGCCTCCCCCGTGTTTGTGGATTGACAATCTCGTCGCTTGTCGTGATCCTGCCGCCCGTGTCGCGATCGATTTCGTGGAGTAGTTCGAACATCGGGTCCGCGAGGGTGTAGGCAAACGGCCGTCTGTTCCGGTCCTCCAGTGGGATGGTCCGCCGTGTCTGGCGGCGTGCGAGTTTGACCGCGGCCCACCACTCCTCGGAGGAGAGTCCGTCCGGAGGCCGGAGCCGTCTCAAGTGTTCCCAGTGCCGATATCGGCCTCCGGGCGCGGCTCCGACCTCTCCGTTCATAAGGATCTCGGCCAACCGCTTCACTTGGGCCGGCTCCTTGAGGTTCAACAGGATGTCCTCGTAACGCGGTGGCGTTGGTGGGATTTTCATCGCTTGTGGTCAACGAAAAACTAATTGATGTCAAATTAGTTTTTACCCTTTGCATTGTCAAGACGGTTGTTCCCCGGGGGGTGCAGGGTGCCTTTGGGGGGTGTTCCGCCGGCCGTCCCCGATGTGGTCACGGATGTCGCCGGCCGCGCCGGTTGTTGTATTTTCGACACGCCTAATGTAAAAGATACCCCTTGAATTTTCTTGAGATTCGGAGGAGCCCATGGCCAAGCCCGCTGAAGAGATACAAACCACGATGGACAACATCCCCTTCTTCTACAAGTGGCAGAAGGGCGAGGGAGTGGACGTCGTCGACACGTTCTTCATCAAGGACCTGAAGGAGGTGCCGCTCAAGTGGTGGGACCGCATGGGCGGTGACGGGACGCTGTTCAACATGGAGGGAGCGGGCGATGCCACCGGGGCCTACATCGTGGAGATCGCGCCGGGGAAGAGCCTGAACCCGATGCGCCACCTCTACGAGGAGTTGATCCTGGTGGTTCAGGGCCGCGGCGCCACCACCATCTGGAACGACAACGGCGCCAAGCAGACCTTCGAGTGGCAGGAGGGGAGCCTCATTTCGGTGCCCTTGAACGTGCATCACCAGCACTTCAACGGCCAGGGCGACAAGCCGGCGCGGCTGTTCTCGGTGAACAACATGCCCATCGTCTTCAGCCTGTTCCACAACGAGCAATTCATCTTCGACACGCCCTACGACTTCGTGGACCGCTTCGACGGGAGGCCGGACTTCTTCTCCAGCAAGGGCACGCAGCACCCGGGCCGCATCTGGGAGACCAACTTCATCGCCGACACCCGCACCTTCAACCTCCAGGAATGGAAGGAGCGGGGCGCGGGCGGCAAGAACGTCTTCCTGGAAATGTGCGACGGCACCATGGCCGCGCACATCTCCGAGTTCCCCGTGGGGACCTACAAGAAGGCCCACCGCCACGGGCCCGGCTTCAACGTCATCATCATCAAGGGACAGGGCTTCTCGCTGTTCTGGTGGGAGGGCGAAGAGCCGAAGCGCTATGACTGGCAGGACGGCAGCGTGTTCGTGCCGCCCGAGATGATGTTTCACCAGCACTTCAACTTGGGCCCCACCGGCGCGCGTTACCTGCCGCTCCGCTTCGGCGGCATCAAGCACAGCATGGGCGAGGGCTACGGCGACATCTCCAAGGTCGACAAGGACGTGAAGTCCGGCGGCAACCAGATCGAGTACTACGACCAGCCTGGGTACATCCGCGAGATGTTCGAGTCGGACATGACCAGGCTCGGGGCCGAGTCGCGCATGGACCCCAACGTGTACGTGAAGCCCGCGGCGTAGGGTGAAGGCCTTTTGACCGAGGGAGGAGGCCTTGGGGCTTCCTCCCTTTTTTTGTCCGTAGAGGGCAACCACGCCGTGACGGCGGTCTTGCAGGGCACGGGACGCCGGTGAGGTCCGATGCCATGATGGCTCCGATCATCCTGACGATATTGTCCTATCTCCTGGGGTCCATTCCCGCGGGGTTCCTGGTGGGATCGTCCTCGGGCGTGGACGTGCGCAGCGCCGGCAGCGGCAACATCGGTGCCACCAACGTCGCCCGGACGCTGGGCTTGAAAAAGGGCCTCGTCACGCTGTTGGCCGACGTCGCCAAGGGTTGCCTGCCCGTGCTGGCGGCGCACCTGCTGGACCTCGGCGCCGCCACGGCCGCTTCCGCCGGCCTGGCGGCGTTCGCGGGCCATCTCTACCCTGTGTTCCTGGGATTCAAGGGAGGGAAGGGCGTGGCCACGGCCGCCGGCGTCTACCTTGCCGCCATGCCCCTGGGCATCCTGGCCCTGCTGGGCGTCTTTTTTGTGGTGGTCCTGGGGAGCCGGCGAGTCTCCCTCGCCTCCATGGCCGCCGCGGTGGCCGGCCCGGTGGTCGCGTGGGCGCTGTCCTATCCCGAAGAAACGGTCTGGATGGCCCTCATCATCGCGGTCCTGGTGGTGGTGCGCCATCGGGAGAACATCCGCCGGCTGTGGGCCGGGGAGGAGCCGCGCTTCGAGTTGAGAGGGCGGAGTTCAAGCGGATAAATGGCTCCGAGGGGCCGGCCACGATTCCGCCGGTCATCCACTTTACCACCAGCAGTTCCCGTTCGAGCCGTGCGATGTCGGCCTTGGTTGCCAGACTCTCTTCCGGCATCGCCCGAGCTGCCGCGCGCGCTTTCTCTTCGGGAGCGCCAGCCGCCCGCAGGGCATCACACAACTCGGTAATCATCATGCTCCTTGGAACGTGAGGTCGCAAAAATCGTACCATGCCCGGGTAACACAGGGGAGGCAAAATTTACTCGGGCACGCTCCTGGGGTGAGCACCTCGGTTCCGCGAAGCCCCCTCTACCGCCTCCATCACCCGTAGAAGGTTGCCGCCCCACAGAAGGGCGATCCGGTCCTCGCCGTAACCCCGGCGCACCAGTTCGACGGTGACGTTGAGCGTGTCGCGGGCGTTGTCCCAGCCGGCGATGCCGCCTCCTCCGTTGAAGTCGGAGGCGATGCCGACGTGGTCGATGCCCGCGAGGTTGACCGCGTAGTCGATGTGGTCGGCGAAATCCTTGACGGAGGCCTTGGGCCACTCGCGGTCGATCTGCTGCCGGCGGACGTGCCAGGCGTCGCGTTTCTCGTCGCTCAGCCCTTGGAAGTCGGCCAACCCCTTGATGCCCATCTCGGTCCTGAGGGCGCGGATGGCCGATTGCCGCTCGCCGGACACGGGCCGCAGGTAGGCGTCGAAAGCCACCATCTGGGCCACGCCGCGGTTGTCGCGGATGGCCGTCAGAGCCTCGTCGGACAGGTTCCGCGGATGGTCGTAGACGCCCTTGACACTGGAATGGGACGCGATTACCGGCGCGCGGGAGGCGCGGATGGCGTCCAGGGCGGTGGTCATGGTTGCGTGGGAGATGTCCACCATGATGCCCAGGTCATTGGCGCGCGCCACCGCGGCACGACCGAAGTCCGTCAGGCCGCCGTGCTCGGCGGGCGTGTCCTTGAGGCGCGGATAGGGCACGGCCGAGTCGCCGAGGTCGTTGTGGCCGTTGTGCAGCAGGCCCAGGTAGCGCGCGCCGAAGTCGTAATACGTGTCCAGGAGGCGCAGGTCGCGCCCCAGGGCATGGCCGTTCTCGATGCCGATGAGCGCTGCCAGCCGCCCCTCGCCGTGAATGCGGCGCACGTCCGCCTCCGTACGCGCCAGCACGATGGTCTCGGGATACTGCACGTCGGTCATGCCCCGGATGGCCGCGAACTTGGCGAAAGCGTCCGCCACGGCCCGGGCATAGCCGGCCGCGTTGCGTTCTCCTTGCCCCACGTAGACGATGAAGAACACCGCGTCCAGCCCGCCGTGCTTCATTCCCACCAGGTCGATCTGCCCCCGGCCTCCCTTCGCCTCCCCGGGGTCGTAGGTCTCGCTACCGAAATCGGGCGGGATGTCGACGTGCGTGTCCACGGTCAGGACACGCGCGTGGATGGCGCGAGCACGGGCCAGGAGGTCGCTGCCGGTGTCTGCGGGCAAGGACTTCACGGGTCAGGATTTGTCAGGACTCAGACCGTTGTCGGAACTCAGGCCATTCAATCGCACCAGCGTATCGTTACGGCAGTCCGCGCGCAATGTCCGTGTCGCTCGCTTGAGCTTTGCCGGTATGCTCGTCTTGTCTGTTCGACGGACCGCGACTCCGGACCATGACTCGAAACCGAACAGAAGAATCAAGCCGGACTGAACAAAATTTATGAATAGTGATGCTCAATTGTTGAATTAATGATAAATTAATGAAGGGAGGAGGGGAGACGAGACCGTGCCTGAGAAGTTTGATGACAAGTTTAATGACAAAAGCGATGTGTCCGAAGCAACAGGCCCGCAGCGAGAGGAAGCCGCGGACTACGTCTACGTCCGGGAGCCCGCGGCCCTCGAGCGGCTGATTCGCCGCCTCCGTGCGGCGAAGGCGGTGGCGCTGGATACCGAGGCCGACAGCCTGCACAACTACGCGGAGAAGGTCTGCCTGATCCAGTTGACCGTCGGGGACGGGCATTTTGTCGTCGACCCCCTGTCCGCGTTGGACTTGGGCGCTTTCGTCGAAGTCCTGGCGGACAAGCCGCTGATCCTGCACGGCGCCGACTACGACCTGCGGCTGCTGCGTGCGTGGAAGGGCTTCAGGCCCCGAGGCGAGATCTTCGACACGATGATCGCGGCACAGCTTCTGGGCATCGAGCAGATCGGGCTGGCTTCCCTTGTCGAGCTACTTCTGGACGTCGCGCTTGCCAAGGACTCGCAGAAATCGGACTGGTCGCGCCGGCCTCTCAGCGAAACGCAGTTGCGCTACGCGGTCAACGACACGCGCTACCTCGAGGCCCTCGCCGAGCGGCTGCACGGGGAGTTGCTCCAGTGGGGGAGGGTGGCGTGGCATCGGGAGAGTTGCCGCGCGATGGTGGAGGCCACCGGCCGGGACCGGGCGCGCGACCCGGATGAGGTTTGGCGCATCAAGGGCGCGGGGCGCCTGTCACGCCGCCAACTGGCCTACCTGAGGGAGATCTGGCGTTGGCGCGACACGCTGGCACGGCGCGTCAACCGGCCGCCCTTCAAGGTGCTGCAGAATCAGAAGATACTGGAGCTGGTGGAATGGGCCGACGCGCACGCAGGGGTGCCGGTGGACCAGGGGCCGAAGCTGCCGCGCGACATCGTCGGCTCGCGCCGGCGGGCGCTGGGACATGCGCTCGATCGGGCCGCGGCCATGGCCGGGAGCGAATGGCCGGAGCTCCGGCGCGCCGCGCCCCCCGACGTCCTGCCCTTCAACGACAGGGAACTCGACGCGTTGCGCGCCGATTGTGCCCGGATCGCCACCGAGCTGGGCATCGCTCCGTCGACGCTGGCGCCCAAGGCCGCGCTCGAAAACATCGCCCGCACCCGCCCTCGGTCCGTAGAGGAAACCATGGCGTGCTCGGGCCTGTTGCGCTGGCAGGCCGAGCTTGTGCAGGGGGCGGTGCACGTAGCGCTGCACGCCCCCGGGCGGAAGACCGCGCCCCGATCCCGGAGAAAGCCCGGGCGCTGAAACGGTGCACGCGGTCGGGTAGTGTGGTAGGTTGTTGCAATCATTCGACCTTCCACCACGACAGGAGCCCCGACCATGGCAAGCGAAGCGCAACGGATACACGACGGCCTGCGGCACCCGGTGATCGACGGCGACGGGCATTGGATCGAGCCGATCCCGGTCTTCCTGGAATACCTGAGCGAAGCGGGCGGCCCCGGGGCCGTCGACCGGATCAAGGACCTCTGGCGCCGCAACCAGTCCTGGTACCGGGCCACCCCGGAGGAGCGCCAGCACCACCGCATGCGCCGCACCATCTGGTGGGGCGTCACAAGCGACACCCTGGACAAGGCCACGGGTCTCTTGCCGGCCCTGCTGAACGAGCGCCTGCCGGAGCTGGGCATCGACTTCGCGATGATCTATCCGAGCTTCGGGCTGAGCGTGAACGGCATTCAGGACGATGACCTGCACCGGGCCGGCGTGCGCGCCTACAACATGATGACGGCCGACATGTTCGGGCCGTACCCCGAGCGGTTCTGCCCCGTGGCCATCATCCCTGCGCACAACCCCGACGAAGCCCTGGAAGAGCTGGAGTACGCGGTGGTGCGGCGCGGCTACCGGGCCATCATGCTGCGCGGCAACCAGGAGCGGAAGATCCCGGGCGCGGCCGAGGGCATCGATCCGCGCAAGGCCGCCTGGTACTGCGACAATATCGCCCTGGACAGCCCCTACGACTACGAGCCCGTGTGGCGGCGCTGCGTCGAGCTGGGCGTCGCGGTGACCCAGCACTCGGGCAGCGGCCGCTGGCACGACCGCGCCTCCATCACCAACTTCACCTTCAACCACGTGGGCCACTTCGCCGAGTCGAATCACGCCTTCGCCCGCGGGGTCTTCCTCGGCGGGCTGGTGAACCGCTACCCGAACCTCAACTTCGGGTTCATGGAAGGGGGCATAAGCTGGGCCTGCCAGATGTGCTTCGACATGATCGAGCACTGGGAGAAGCGCCGCCGCGCCGGGCTGCAGCACCCCGGCGACACCGACGTCGAGGAGTTGAAGGCGTTCATCGAGCGCTACGGCGACGAGCGGCTCAAGGCCAACGCCGACGCCCTCATGGACAACCTCGACGCGTTCCGGCCCAACTGCGGCGTCGAGGACCTGGCGAAACCCGAGCACGTGGTGGACGACTTCGAGGCCGCGGGGATACAGTCCGAGGAGGACGTGGAGGCGGTGTTCGCCAAGAACTTCTTCTTCGGCTGCGAGGCCGACGACCGCGCCACCATGTGGGCATTCGACCCGCGCATGGGCGTGCGCCTCCAGCCCATCTTCAGCTCGGACTTCACCCACTTTGACGTGCCCGACTTCAAGGAAGTGATCCCCGAGGCCTACGAGATGGTGGAGAAGGGCCACGTGAACGAGCAGGATTTCCGCGAGTTCACCTTCACCAACGCCGCCCGCCTGCACACGCGCAACAACCCCGACTTCTTCAAGGGCACGGCGGTGGAGAAGGCGGTGGCGGAGGAGTTGGGGCTTTACTGAACGATCGATCTCATAGTAGGTTTCTCCTCGAAAGACCCAACCCGTGAGGAGAGCCTGCCCATGAGCTTTGTCGACAAGGCGCTCGCCGTGCACTTCAAGACGAGCGTGACCGGAGAGACGGTTTTCTTCTTTCACGTATGGCCCTTTCCTTCTTCCCGGGCCGGCTACGTCGTTACGTCCGAGGAGGATGTCCGGACACTCAAGTCCCGTCTCGCGACCTATTATCGTTGGATCACATGGGCGCCCGCGCTGGGTGCCCCGTTGGTCGCGGTGCTGCTTGTCCGAGGCGGGATTGTCGAGGAGGACTTGGTGGAAGGGGTTGTCTTTGCGGTCGTGACGGCGCTGGCGGCAGCGACCTTCGGGGGCTTGCTGTTCATGAAATACGCGGTCAACCCGATCGTGTGCAAATACCGGACGGCTCATCCCATGATGGAATACGTCGATACCGAGGACGCACCCACCGGCCGGAAACGCCTCGGCACCGCGGTGACTTTTCTCGTCGTGTTGGCACTCGGCCTCTGGCACTTGTCGTCGGGGGAGATGATGAGCGGGTTCTTCATGCTCGCGGTTGCCGTCGTCCTCTTCGTACGGGTCATGCGCGAGCAGCAGGCGTGGTCACGCGGGCGAGGCACCGGCCATCGCCGCATCGACGCATGAACCCGTCCGTGCCCGCCGCCTGCTACGCGCACCCCGCCCGCCGCCGGTCCGGCGCGGGCTACGCCTCCAGCCCCAGACTGTAGAACCGGTTGCAGTTGTCGAAGAAGACCTTGCGCTTCTGGTCCTCGGAGATGTCGGTGCGCTCGCGCACCTCCTTGGTGGCGTTGGGCCAGATGGTGTCCCAGTGCGGGTAGTCGGCGGCGAACAGCCACATGTCGTCGCCGTAGCGGTCCATGCAGTAGGGCAGCATGGCGTCGTCGGGATCGAAGCTCACGTACACCCGGCCGCTCTTCACGTAGTCGCTGGGCTTGCCCTTGAGCAGCGGCGCTTCCTCGCTGCGGCGCTCGTAGTGCTCGTCGATGCGGTCCAGCCAGTAGGGGAGCCAGCCGCATCCCGCCTCGAAGAAGCCCACCTTGAGCTTGGGATAGCGCTCCAGCACGCCGCAGGTGGTGATGCCCAGGAATGCCTGCATGATCTCGAAGGAGAAGCTCACGGTGTGGGCCTGGAGGAAGGACTCCCAGCGCTCCTGCCCCTCGGCGCCCCAGGAGTTGCCGTGGAAGCACACCGGGATGCCCAGGCGCTCGGCCTCGGCGTAGATGGGCCAGAACTCCTCGGCCCCCAGGTTCTTCCTGTGGCCATGGGTGTGCAGCATCACGCCCGGGTGGTGCCACTTGTTCACGGCGCGGTTCAGCTCCTCGACCGCCGCGGGCACGTCCTTCAGGGACACGGTGGCGATGCCCTTCATGCGCGGGTTCTGCTGCTGAACCTCGCCGATGTAGTCGTTCCAGGCGCGCGCCAGCGCCTTCTGGAGGTCGGTCTGGGGCACGAGGCTCAGGCTCAGCGCCATGGTCGGGTAGGTGACGCTGAGGTTGATGCCCTCCACGTCCATGTCCGCGACGTAGCCGTTCGTGCCGATGGTCTGCTTGCCCATGCGGCCGAGGAAGCGGTCCCAGGTGTCGCTGGGGAAGTACCCCTGGCGGATGCGCTGGTACACCTCGGGCACGCGGGAGCGGTAGTCGTCGACGGTCTCGCGGATGTGCGAGTCGGCATCCAGGACGGGATAGTCTGCCATGTGCGTTTCCTCCACGAATGAGCGTTGGTAGCCCAGTCAATACGGCAAGACGCCGCCGCGTGTCAATCGGGGGAGAGAGCGCCCGATGTGCGGGTCCTGGCCGCCGGAGCGGCGCGGAGACCGGCGTAACCGGTCATGCGGCTTCGCCGTAGACCCGGTCGGTCTTGGCCGCCATGATGAAGTCGTTGCGGTGCAGGTTGCGGATCTTGTGGGTCCACCAGGTGACGCGCACGCGGCCCCACTCGGTGACGATCCTCGGGTGGTGTCCTTCCGCCTCGGCGATGTCGCCCACAGCGGACGTGAACGCCAGCGCCGTGGCGAAGTTCCTGAACTTGAAGAGCCGGTCGAGCTTGGGAATGCCGTCCTCCTCGATCATGGCCCAGTTGGGCATCTGCGGCGTAAGTTCGTGAATTTCCTCCGGCGTCACCACCGGCGCGTCCGCCCGGCACGCGACGCACTTCTCTTCGGTCAACTGGTTCATGGTGTTCCTCCGACAATGGTTTGAGCTTGAACGTCTCACAAAAGTCGTTCCCGCGGAAGCGGCCATGTCGGAACTCCACTCGAACCGGGAGGGAACGGTCCCCCGAATCGGCGTTCCCAGTCCCCCCTACCGTCATTCCCGCCCCCCTGCCGTCATTGATATGAAAATAAGATCAGCTTGCCCCCGACCCCGATCGGGGGCGGGAATCCAGGCGGGGTGGGGCCGGGCAATGAGGCCGCCACACCCCCCACCCCTGGATTCCCGCTTCCGCGGGAATGACTCGTTGGGGGGCCGAGGTCTCTTTTCATCCCCCTGTGTGTCGGCCGAAAGCCGACATGGGTGATTCCCGCGAAAGCGGGAATCCAGGGGTGGAGAGGGGTGAACGGCGCATTCCCCCGCCTCACCCCGCCTGGATTTCTGCCCCCGATCAGGGTCGGGGGCAAGCTTTCGCGGGAATGACGGCAGGGGGCGGGAATGACGGTTGCGCGCCGCGGTGTTTCCGCGGCGACGAAGAATCCGGTAAGCAATTTGGGGTTGGGGTCATGACGCAAGACGCGC
The DNA here is from genome assembly GCA_964519455.1 of uncultured Syntrophobacterales bacterium. Taxonomy (GTDB): domain Bacteria; phylum Desulfobacterota; class Binatia; order UBA9968; family JAJDTQ01; genus JAJDTQ01. Next base: position 9,228 of record CAZFIU010000048.1, on the reverse strand, counting down.
GCTCCGGGACGGGAGGTTTCATGTCGGACGATCATTTTCGCGTGGTGGTGCTGGACGACTACGAGAAGTTCTCCACGACGGTTCCGGCCTACCGGGAGGCTTCGGCGGTGGCCGACGTCAGGGTGGTGGAGCGCAAGCTCACCACGGACGAGGAGTGGGCGGCCGCGGTGGGGGATGCGCACGCGGTGGTGCTCATGCGCGAGCGCTCGCCGTTCCGGGAGCGCGAGTTCGCGCTGGCGCCGGCGTTGCGCTTCATCTCGCAGATCGGCCGCGGCATCCCGCACCTGGACGTGGCCGAGGCCACGCGCCGCGGCATCCCGGTGTCGTGCACGCCCAACGACTCGGGGGCGTCCACGGTGGAGCTGACCTTCGCGCTGCTGCTGGCGCTGGCGCGGCACATTCCCTCGGTGAGCCAGGGTATGCGCGAGGGCGGCTGGCCGCCGTCGGTGGGGCTGCTGCTGGAGGGACGGACCATGGGTGTCATCGGGCTCGGCCGCATCGGCGGCAAGGTGGCGCGCATCGCGCGCGCCTTCGGCATGGAGGTGCTGGCCACGGGCAAGACCCTGACCGACGAGCGCGCCGCGGAAGCGGGGGCGCGGCGGGTGTCCCTGGACGTCTTGCTGGAAGAGTCGGATGTGGTGTCGGTGAACTGCCGGCTGAACGCCGAGACCCGCGGGCTCATCGACCGGCGCGCGCTGGAGCGCATGAAGCCGGGCGCGCTGCTCATCAACACCGCGCGTGGGCCGATCATTGCGGAGGAGGCATTGGTCAAGTCGCTGGAGCGGGGGCATCCCGGCGGGGTGGGTCTGGACGTCTACGATGAGGAGCCGCTGCCTCCGGACCATCCGCTGCGGCGCTTCGACAACGTGGTCCTGGCTTCACACCGCGGCTACGCGGTGGACCGGATCCTGTACCAGCGCTACCAGAGCGCGTTCGCGAATGTCGTCGCGTTCACCGAGGGCAAGCCGGTGAACGTGATCAACCCGGAGGCGTAGGACCCCACATCACCCCTGGACCCTCGCTTCCCGGGCCGTGTCAAAACTCCGTTCGAACATAAGAAGGTACCAACCCACCGAATCGTCATTCCCGCGGAAGCGGGAATCCAGGGGTTGGGAGGGGGCAGACGGCCGTACTCCCCACGCCACCGCCCCTGGATTCCCGCGTCCGCGGGAATGACGTTCGGTGACGTGAGTGCCCCTCGAGTTTTGGCACAGCCTGTTCCGCGGGAATGACGAATCGGGGCGTTGGTGCCAATTCTCATCCGAGCAGCGTTTTGGCACAGCATGTAGTGCGCGGGAATGACGGCGAGGAGCAGGGTTGACGGCCCTTGTGACTCCGCCAGCGCGTGGCGCACGGGGACCCGTTCCATGAGCGCGTCCCCGGTTGACGGTCCTTACGATTCCGCCAGCGCCTTGGCGAAGCGGTCGCGGTACTCGGTGTTGTACAGGCGCGGGAAGTTCTCCGGGTAGTCTTCGCCCGGCTCCACCTTGAGGTCCACCATGATGGGGCCGTCTTCCTTGAGGATGGCGTCGAGGTTCCGGTCCCAGTCTTCCAGGTTGTCGATGGTGTAGGTGTTCACGTAGCCGGCCTCGCGGGCGACGCCGGTGAAGGTGAAGCCGTCGTGGCGCGGGATGGGCACGCCGCCGTTGGTCTCGTAGGTGCCGTTCTCGCACACGCAGTGCACGAAGTTCCTGGGGGCGGCGTTGGCGATGGTCACCAGGGTGCCCAGGTTCATGAGCAGGCTGCCGTCGCCGTCCAGCACCACCACGCGCTTGTCGGGGCGGCCCAGGGCCAGGCCCAGCGCGTGGGACGAACCTTGTCCCATGGCGCCGGTGAAGGTGTAGTTGAGATCCGACGGCGCGATGTGGATCCAGTCCTGCGCCGCCTTGTAGACCGCCACCACGATCTCGTCGGTGCGGTGGCGCGCCAGAACCTTGAGCATTTCGTCGCGTTTCATCATGGTCAGATAGGCTCCCGTCCGATCAGCATGGCCACCGGCCGCGCGTCCGTGTAGGCCGCCTCCACGGCGGGCACGACCTTGTCCGCCTCGCCGGGGGCTTCGATGTTGTGGTATTCGACCTCCATCGCCTCCAGGATCGGCTCGACGATGCGCAGGCCGTAGCGCTTGGACTGTCTGGGGGGCACGCCGGGCTCCTTCTGGAGCATCCCCACCATCATGCACACCGGGTTCTTCCCCTGCACGGCCACGCCGCGGACCGCGTTGATGGAGTCCAGGAGACCCGTGTACTGCATCAGCAGCAGCGAGCGGTGGCCGGCGGCGTAGAGGCCGCTGCAGATGGACACGCCCTCGTCTTCCTTGCACACCTGCACCACCTGGAAGTCGGGGTCCTCGATCATGGTCTTCAGCAGGTGCTCGCTGGTGGTGCGGTCCGGCAGGGCCACGATGAAGCGGATGCCCGCCCGTTTGATCTCGCGGATGAGGTCCCGCGCCTTGAGCCTGTCGGCGTCCTTGTCTCCGGCCACGCTCTCGCTCCTTCCGTCAGGGTCGGACGGCGTCCCGTCCGCCGCACGCGACAACCCCGGTCCACCCGGGTCAGACTGCGCCTGTTCGGCGGTGTCCCGTCCGTCACGGGACGGCCCTTGGCCCTCTATACTATGGCGCCCCCTCGGAGAAAAGACTTGAACCGCGCCACGTCGGCGGGCACGTTCGGGCGCAGCTCGCACCAGCGCAGCGCCCCCTCGTAGAGGCGCACGGTGGGACGGAGTCCGTGCACCGCGGGGAGCAGGTCCCGCAGCGTGTCGTACCACGCGCGGCGTTCGTCCCGGTCCGGCGGCTCCGGGTCGCGCGCGTCCAGCCCCGCGCACAGCCGCAGCCATTCGCCGACGGGAAAGCCCATGCGCAGATCGTCCGGATAGAGGCCCAGGGCGATGGCGCGGGGCCGGGTGAAGTGCTGGCGCTCGTCGAACTCCAGAATGAACCCGGGGCTTGCTATATTGTCCATATGGTAGTCGCATGGCGGCATCCGCGCCGTCCGTATGAAATCCCCGTAACCCCGGTGGTCGCGCAGCGCCTCGAAGATCCGCTGCAACACCGCACCGATCCGGGTGCCGCGGTACGCTTCGGGGCTGCTGGGCCACGGGAACGCCTGGTCCCGCCGGCACGCGTCCGGGTAGAGCGCGGTGAGCAACTCGTGCAGCCGGGTCTTGCACGCGCGGCAGTGCTCCGAATGGGGCGTCGGGTTGAGCATGACGGCGGTATTATTGGCCATCAACGGAAGCGGGGCAATGGAACCGCTCCCCCTGATCGTCATTCCCGACCCCCAATGCGTCATTCCCGACCTTTCAATACGTCATTCCCGCGGAAGCGGGAATGACGTATTGAGGGGTCGGGTATGACGAAGAGTGGGGCCGGAATCGCGGAGAAGTCCGGAAACTTGGAGTAGCATGATGGGTTGGACCTACCTGTGCATCGCCGGGGTGTTCGAAGTGGCCTGGGTCGTCGGGCTCAAGTACACGGCGGGGTTCACCCGTCCGTGGCCGAGCGTGGTGACGCTCGCGACCATGGGAGTGAGCATCTACTTCCTGTCGCAGGCGGTGAAGACGCTGCCCGTAGGCACGGCCTACGCGGTGTGGACGGGCATCGGCGCCGTGGGCACGGTGATCCTGGGCATGGTCCTCTTCGGGGAATCGAGGTCCGCGCCGCGGCTCGTGTGCATCGCGCTGATCATCGCGGGCATCGTCGGGCTGCGGCTGGTCTCGGAAACACCGCCGGCGGCGCACGACGAGCCGCGGGCGGGCAGGGCAGCATGAACGGGGGGCTTGAATGAATCGAATCTGTGTCTTTTCGGGCTCCGGCACCGGCGTGCTGGAGGAGTACGCACGCACTGCCGCGTCACTGGGCCGGGAGCTGGCGCGCCGGGGCATCGGCGTGGTCTACGGCGGCGCCTCCATCGGACTCATGGGGTGCGTGGCCGACGCGGTCCTGGAGGAGGGCGGCGAAATCATCGGGATCATTCCCGAGGCGCTGATGATCAAGGAGGTGGTGCACTCGGACCTCACGGAGCTCCGGGTGGTGGACTCCATGCACCAGCGCAAGGCGTTGATGGAAAGCCTTTCGGACGGGTTCATCGCGCTGCCGGGAGGCTACGGAACGCTCGAGGAGATCGCCGAAATGATCACCTGGCTGCAGCTCGGCTTTCACTCCAAGCCCTGCGGCCTGCTCAACGTGCTGGACTATTACACCCACCTCATCGGCTTCCTCGACCACGCGGTGGACCAGGGTTTCCTCAAGCAGAAGCACCGCGACAAGCTGCTCGTCGCCGACACCGTGGAAGGCATGGTGCGGGCGCTCGGCGAGTTCCGCCTGCCCTGACCGACATCAATTAATAACCCTTCCGCCGGCGCTGTGCGCGCGTTTCCCGGCGCCGGCCCGGTCCGTGAGCGGCCCCCGCGGCCGCCGCCGCGCCCGCGGTCACGACCGTCATGAGCCACGGAAACCAATCGCCGTAGCGCACGTAGAAGGTCTCCATCTCCAGCAAGGGCACGGTGGCGCGCAGCACTCCTTCGGTGAACACGGGTAGGGGCTCGGACATGCGGCCGGCCGGATCGATGACCGCGGTGAGGCCGGTGTTGGTGGCGCGCACCAGGGTCCGGCGCGTCTCGATGGAGCGCCATTGCGCCAGCCGGGCGTGCTGCCACGGCGCCACGGTGTCCCCGTACCAGGCGTCGTTGGTCAGGTTGACCAGGAGGTTGGCGCCCTGGTCCCTCACGAAGCGGCGCGAGAGCGCGGGCATCAGGTCCTCGTAACAGACGAGGGGCGCCGCCCGGGCCCCCTTGGGCAGGGTGAGCGCGGTCTCGATCTCGCCCGCGGTGAAGCCGTCGCCGATGGCCTGCACGCCCGGGACCCAGCCGATGAGCCACGCCAGCGGCACGTACTCGCCGAAGGCCAGCAACACCCGCTTGTGGTAGCGGCCAGACACCGTGCCCGCGGCATCCACCGCCACCGCGCTGTTGTACCGGCGGAAACGGTTGTCCGGCCGGCGCTCGTAGCTGATGGCGCCGACGATCATGTGCGGGTGGCGCGCGGGCAGGAGCGCGGGGGGGATGCGCCGCCCGTTCTCGCGCAGCCACGTTTCCATGGCGGACTCGGGCCAGATGACCACGTCGGCGTCCGCGTTCTTCAGGGACAGGGTCTTGTAGGTCTCCTGGTTGGCCTTGACGAAGGCGTTCCTGCCCTTCCGCTCGATGGATATGTTGCCTTGCACGACCGCGACGTCGAGGGTCGCGGCCCGATCCGACGCCTCGCCGACCTGGGACAGCCGTATTTGCCCGTATGCCAGGGCGGCGACGAGGACGGCGACCGCGGCCGCCACCGACCGGGCCGCCCGCCGCGGGCTCCGGTCCCCGCGGCCGATGGCGGCTGCCGGAGAATCGGGCCATGCCGTCGCGCGGGCGCTCCCGTCGCCGCGGCGGGCGCGCAGCCACAGGTAGAGCGCGGTGCCGCACCACAGCACCAGGAAGGTGACGCCGTAGTGCCCCGTGAGGTCCGCCGATTGCACCAGCAGCGTGAACGGGTTCTGGCTCGTGGCGAGATACCAGGGGAAGAGGTTGGGGTACCAGAACTCGACCGCGACCCAGAACGCCGCCGGCAAGAGCCCCAGCGGCCCCGGCCCGCAGGCGCGCACCAGGGCGGCGAACGCGACGAACGGGACGGCCCCGTAGGCGACGAAGAGAGCGAACGCCGCCGTGGCCACGGCGTAGTTCACCCCGCCGAACACGTGCACGGTGTAGACGAGCCAGTGGAAGCCCAGGGCGATGGTCGCGGTGCCCGCGAGCGCTCCGGCCCACAGCGCCTGCCGCCAGTCCCGGGCACCTTCGATCGCCGCCAGCAACGGGACAGGAGCCAGCCAGGTCAGGGGAAAGAGGACCGGCCAGAGGAAGGGAAGGGCGATGAGCGCTCCGCCGAGGAGCGACAACCCGAGCAGCGACCCGAACCCGAACATGAGGCCGGCAGTCTACGTGCCCCGGCAGGGAGCGTCAACGCGGGCGGCCGCCAAGGGGGTTCGATAACCGTTGACAGAGTAAACCGCGAACGAATAATCTACGGAAACATCTACCAGGACTCCGATCATCCGCCGCTGTTCCGGCGAGGTTCGCCGGGCGAATTCGAAGGACGCAATTCTACCGCAAAGGGGGAAGAGAACATGGGTGCATACATCGATGCCGATGGGCATATCATGGAGCGTGAGAACGAGATCAACGAGTACATCAACCACGAGTACCTGGGCCGGGGCAACCTGAGCTTTCGCCAGATGCTGCCGAGCCTCGACAAGTTCCACACGCCGCGGAGCCGGCACATCGAGCCGGAAGGCATCTTCGACGCTTCCGTGGGACCCGAGCGCTGGCTCGAGTTCCTCAAGAAGACCGGGATCGAGGCTTCGGTGCTCTATCCCACGGCGGGTCTTTCCTACGGCCAGGTGCATTTTCCCGAGTGGGCGGCGGCGTATGCGCGCGCCTACAACGACTGGCTGTCGGAGAAGTACCTGAAGGTCAGCGACCGCTTCAAGGGGGTGGCGCTCATCCCGGTGCAGGATGTGCAGGCATCGGTGGAAGAGCTGCGCCGGGCGGTCAAGGACCTGGGCATGGTGTGCGCCATGCTCCCGTCCAACGGGCTCGACCGTCACTTCGGCTCGGACCAGTTCTGGCCGCTCTACGAGGAGGCGGAGAAGCTCGACTGCGCGCTCGCCGTCCACGGCGGCTGCTACGGCGACCTCGGCTTCAACTCGTTCAAGGTGTTCCCGGCCACGCGCGCGCTGGGCATGCCGTTCCCGCTCGCCATCCACATGACGGGGATGATGTCCGAAGGCATCTTCGACCGCTTCCCGGAATTGCGCGTGGGCTTTCTGGAGGGAGGCACCGCGTGGATCCCGCTGGTGCTGGACCGGCTGAACCGCGAGGCGGAGTACGGCGGCCTCAAGCTCAAGCGGGACCCCATCGACTACTTCCGCGGCGGCCGGGTCTTCGTCGGCTGCGAGGGCAACGAGGACGTGCTCGCCTACTGCGTCAACCGGGTGGGGCACGAGGTCTTCATGTTCTGCTCCGACTTCCCGCATGAGATCACCATGGACAACTGCATGGAGGAGATCGACGAGATCCTCGAGCGGGACGAGCTCACGGACGAACACAAGGAAGCGATCCTCGGGGACAACGCGCGCAGGTTCTACAAGATCTGACGCGTTCGGCGGACGAGATCTTCAGGGAAGGGCCGGCGTCGAGGCTCCCGCGCGCGAGGGAGTCGGCCGGAAGGGTCGGACGACGGCCCTTTCGGCCCGTCCGGCCCGCTTGACGCCCCTGAACCGAAGGGCTAGGATGAAGGCGTCCCGCGGGGGACGACCATCGTAAGTCTCACCTTGCGAACCGACCGAGATCGTGGTTCAGAACAAAATCTTGCCTGTTCGACTCCTTCGAGGTCAGAGCCCAGGGTGTAATGGCCATAATTGACCAGGAGGAGAACATATGGAAGGCAGGAGACTCTATGTCGGCGGGTTGCCGTACTCGACGACGGACATGCAACTCGAGGAGATCTTCTCGACCCACGGCACGGTTGAATCCGCGCAGGTGATCATCGACAAGTTTACCGGCCGCTCGCGCGGCTTCGGGTTCGTGGAGATGGGGACGCCGGACGAGGCGGAGGCCGCCGTCAACGCCCTCAACGAGACCGAGCTTGGCGGGCGCACCATCACGGTGAACGAGGCCCGGCCCCAGCGCCGCGACTTCGGCCGTCGTTAGGTCCATCGCCGCACCGCCAATTCGAAACGACATACTCACGAGGGGCGCACCTCCGGTCGCCCCTTGCCAGACCCGCGAGCCGCGGGGCCCCAGTGCCTCGCGGCTCGCTTCGTCTCGGCCCCGCCGTCCTGCCGTCGGCCCTGTTCCACGGGAATACGGCATCCAGGCGCCATTGCCATTGACCCGCGAATAGGGCATGTAGGCCATGACCCGGCACAAGCGGGCGCGAACGCGAAAGGAGAGGACGACATGGCGACAGGCAACGGATTCGGAACGGCCAGCGGGATCGAGTTGGTGGGGCGCATGGACCTGCCCGGCGGCGGCAAGGTCGAGGTGGACAGGGGTTTCGCCTACGTGGGCCACATGGACCCGCCGGAAGGGACTTCCGTCATCGACGTGCGCGATCCCAAGAATCCCAAGCTGGTGGCGCGGCTCGACGTGCCGCCGGGCATTCACTCGCACAAGGCCGCGGTCAGCGACGGCGTCATGATCGTCAACTACGAGCGCTACGAAAACAACCAGGACGCCCAGGGCGGCCTCAAGGTGTTCGACGTGTCGGACCCGGCGAACCCGCGCGAGACGGCGTTCTTCGAGGCGTCGGCCAAGGGCGTCCACCGCTTCACCTTCGACGGCCGCTACGCCTACTTCTCGCCGGTGCCGGAAGGATACGTAGGCAACATCTGCATGATCCTGGACCTGGCCGATCCCGCCAATCCCCGGGAGGTCGGCCGCTGGTGGATGCCGGGGCAATGGGTGGCCGGCGGCGAAGAGCCCACGTGGCCCGGCACCATGCACCGCTGCCACCACCCCATCCGCCGGGGCGACCGCCTCTACGTCAGCTACTGGCACGGCGGTTTCGTGATCCTCGACATCTCCGACATGAGCAAGCCCACGCTGGTGAGCCATTTCGACACGAGCCCTCCCTTCCCGTCGCCCACGCACACGGCCCTGCCCATGCCCGAAAAGCTCATGGGCCGGGAGATCCTCGTGGTGGTGGACGAGGAAGCCCAGAAGTCGGCGCCCCTGCCTTACGCCTTCATGTGGGTGGTGGACATCAGCGACGAGGCCCATCCCGTGCCCATCGCCACGTTCATGCCGCCCGTCGACGGCGAGCCCACGGACCGCTACGGCGCGCATCAGCCGGCGGAGCAGGTTTACGGCAACGTCCTCTACGTCACCTGGTTCAGCGGCGGCCTGCGCGCGGTGGACGTGTCCAACCCCTACCAGCCCAAGGAGGTGGGCTACTACGTGCCCGAGCCCGGCAAGGGGCAGAACACGGTCCAGAGCAACGACGTCTTCCAGGACGAGAACGGGCTCCTGTACCTCATCGACCGCCTCGACGGACTGGAGATCCTCGAACCGCGGGTGTAGACGGGGGTCACCGAATCGTCATTGATATGGAAACAAAATCTTGTTCAATGAATTCTGGTAGTTACGGAATCCCGCTACACCCCAATGAGTCATTCCCGCTTCCGCGGG
>CAZFIU010000047.1:0-34636 GCA_964519455.1 uncultured Syntrophobacterales bacterium | reverse complement strand
TTGGCCTTGCGGGCCGAAATGATGCGAACGGCCGAACCTCGCACCGTGTAGACGACGACATAGGCCCGCCCGTCGACCGTGCCGAGCAGCCTGTAGCGGTCCTCGCCATACTCCCGCCGGCGATCCTCGGCGATGATCCGGTGTGGATCGAGGAAGGCCCGGACGGCATAGGCGAAGTCGAAGCCGCGACGCTCGAAACACGCACTGTTCTTAGCCTCGTCCCATTCGAACTCCATGCCGGACCATAGGCCAATGGCCTACGGATATCAAGCCTATGGTTCCAACGGTGGCCAGCCGCTCCGCGTCGCTGTCGCTGTCCTTCGACTTCGCTTCGCTACGCTCTGGACGAACGGGGGGTGAGAGTGTCGGTTCTGAACTCGGCGATCACTCAGCCTTGGCCACTCGTCTGTAGCACCAGCAGGGACCAGTCCTTCGTCTCTTCCTTCGACTCTGCCGACGGGATCGTGCGGCCGGTGCGCCACAAATCGACTTGGTCGCGGTAATGCGGCGACCTTGGATTCCCCGCCTGGCCGGGAACGGTGACGAACCGTGACCGGATCGGGTCGCTGAGGGTGACCACCATCCGGTGCGATGCGCCGACGACTTGGTCGTAGGGGCGGGAGTGGCGGTAGTAGGAGTTGCTGACAGTGAGTCCGTCGCCGTGTACCGGGAACGGTCCGAGCGAGAAAAACGGCCCCAGCCACTTGTTGTTTCCGAGGGCGTGGGCGAGGGTGAGGGTGTGGAGGCGGCCCCAGGACCAGTTGGCGAACTCGGGGCCTTGCCGTTTTGTGAGTTCCTCGTGGACTTCCCGGAGGCTCGCTGCCAGCACCTCCTTTCGAGTCGTGTCACGGAACCACACGGAGGTGGGGTCGGTGAGGATGTCGTCCAGGGGGGTCACCGGCTGGTTCAGGATCTCGGTGTAGCCGGCGAACAGCTCCTCGCCCAGAGCCTTTCCCCAGATGTTCCACATGAGGCGGTGGTAGAGGACGTGGAAGAGGGCGGAGGCGGCGGATTCCGTGCCGCAGTCGCGGTCCCATTCGTAGAGCAGATTCACGCACTGTTGCAGTGCCGGCTCTTCACGGCCGATCTCCTCCAGTTCCGGGCGCAGGGTTTCCAGCAGCCGTTCCGCCTGGACGGACCGGGTGTCGAGCTGGATCCGGGCCATGGCCTCCACGTCCAACTGCTTCTCGCGAGTGAGCAGGTGGCGGATGCGCTCGATGCGGTAGGGCGGCTCGAACAGGTCGGACAGGTAGTAGGGGTAGTCGGGGTCGGCGATGCGGTTGTTGGCGGTGGCGACGATGCCTTCGGGAGGGTTGTACAGGTGCGGCAACTCGTCGAAGGGGATCGTGCCGGCCCAGTCGTGGGCGGGGTTCCAGCCCTCCAAGGGCCGCCACGTGGGTTCCTGCCGTTGGCGTCGCGGGACTTGTCCCGCCAGGGCGTAGCCGATGTTGCCCCGGGTGTCGGCGTAGACGCAGTTGAGGGAGGGGGTGACGTGTTGCGCCATGGCCGACAGGAACTCGTTCCAGTCCCGTGCCCGGTTGATGCCGTCCAGCAGCCCCACCTCGTTGCCGGGCGTGTGCGCGATCCATTGGAACGACAGCACTTCGTGGTTCGGGGCCTCCGATTCGGCGGACGGCCGCGGGAGGATGTCCGACAGCACCGGGCCGTGGCGGGTGTGCCGGATGACGGTGTCCAGCGCGCGGCCGCCGCGAATGGCGATGGTCTCGGGGCGGGAGTCGAACTCGGCCCAGCCGTCCGGCGTGCGGTACAACTCGGGCCGTTCGGGATGGGTTTCTTCCCGGTAGAGGTCGCCGTCGTCGCACAGGGCGGCGACGAAACCCCAGGCCAAGTGCCGGTTGTGGCCGACGTAGACGAGGGGGGAGCCCGGCAGCGACACGCCCGCGGCTTCGAAGGTCGGCGCTTTTGCGGAATCGGGCACGGTTCGCAGGTGATTGAGGTACCAGATGCCCGGCAGGGTCATGCGCAGGTGCATGTCGTTGCACAGGAGCGCATGCCCTTCGGCCGAGTGCTCGGGGTCCACGGCCCAGCCGTTGCTGCCCTGTGCCCTGGGGGTCAGGGGGTTCTCGGCGAAGCTGCCGTTGACGAAGCGCAACAGCTCGGCGCCGTGTTCGCTCAGGGCACGGGTGACGGCGGGACCCCAGGACGGGTATCGCGGCATCAGCGACCGGAGCTTCTCGGGGTCGTTCTCCAGGCGCCCGTGGAGTGCTAGAAAGGTGAGCCGGGTAACCAGGGCGGAGGAGAGCATCAGCGCGAATCCCTTGGCGGGAGTGAGGCAGTCCACCGGTTGCCAGGGCTCGGGCCGGTGGCGCAAGAGCCGGAATTCCACCGGCAGGCGGCGCTGGTGCCGCTCGATGTAGGCGTTGACCCCGGCGCAATAGGTCTCCACGGCTTGGGCGGACCGTTCGGACAGGAGCGGCAGCGACAGCCCGGCGGTGTGGCGGATGCCGAGCAGGCGGACGAAGTGGTCGATGCCGGCCATGGTGCCGGAGCGCAGGTGCCGGGCGAAGTCGCCGCGCGGCAGCGGCCGGTCGCCGAAGATCTCGGCCAGCCGCCCGCTGAAGAAGCGGCGGTTGAGGTCCATCTGCCACAGACGGTCCTGCGCGTGCAGGTACCCTTGGGCGAAGAACAGGTCGGCTTCGTTCTCGGCGGAGATGTAGGGTATCGCGAAGGGGTCCCAGCGGACCCGGACCTCCTTGGCCAGACCCGGAAGTTGGACCGTGCCACGGCGTTGCGGCAGGTTTCTACGCGCCGCGAAGCGGAGCAGCGGCGTGAGGAGGAGCGCAAGCAGGTTCATGGAACGGGATTCCACATGGGCTACGGCCGTCGCGACGGTCGCCGGTCTGGGTTTCTGTCCGGTGGCGCCGGGCACCGCGGCCAGCGCCGTCGCGGTGCTGCTCTACGGCGTGTTGGTGCCGCTGCAGCACGTGGCGGTGCTGGTGTCGGCGATTGTCGGCGTGTTCGTTCTCGGGGGGGTGAGCGTGGGCGTCGTGCTCGAGCGCGACGGCGGCCCCAGGGACCCCTCCCACGTCGTGTGCGACGAGGTGGTGGGACAGTGGATCGCACTCGCGAGCGTCGCTTACGCGGGTCGCTGGGAGTTCATGCTGGCCGCGTTCGCGCTGTTCCGTCTCTTCGACGTGTGGAAGCCTCCGCCCGTCTCGTACTTCGATCGCCGCCCGGGTCCGTGGAACGTCATGTTGGACGACGTCGTGGCGGGCATCTACGCCAACCTTGCAAGCCATCTCTGTCTCTTTCTCGTTTGGGGCTGAGGGTGTGTGTTGTTGCCGTAAGCGGAACCGCGTCCTTCGACTTCGCTTTGCTACGCTCAGGACGAACGGGCTGTGATTGCCTTTGTCCGGTCGTCCCGAGCCCTTCGACAACTCAGGACAGGCTTGTCGAAGGGCTCAGAACGGGCCTTGCGTAGCGAAGGACCGCTTCGATTGCTCGGACAGGCTCCCGGCTATTGCCCCAGCCGCAGCAGCCGCGCGGCGTTGTCGCCCAGGATCTTCTGCTTGTCCGAGTCCGGCAGGCGCACGTCGCGGACCGCGTCCACCGAGCGCTCCAGGGGAATCGGCACCGGCGGAAAGTCGCTGCCGAAGAGCACGTGGTCGGCGCCGGCGGTCTCCACCGCGCACATGACCGCGGGCGCGTGCAGGCTCACGGTGTCGTAGTAGAGCTGCTCGATGTAGGTGCTCGGCGCCCGCGGGATCACGTCGGGCTCCCACGGCCCGAAGCTGTCGTCCTTGCGCAACTCGTAGCCGAAGTCGAGGCGTCCGGGCAGCATCGGCAGGGCGCCGCCCAAGTGGGAGCAGATCATCACCAGGTTGGGGAAGCGCTCGAAGCCGCCGGTGAGGATGAAGCGCGCCAGCGACAGGGTGGTGTCGAAGGGCCGTCCGACCATTTCCGGCAGCCGGAAGATCTCCATCTTTTCCGCGCCGATGGTGACCCGCGGCGGGTGCACGAACAGCGGCACGTCCAGGTCGGTCACCAGCTCGAAGAAGGGCACGGCGTTGGGCGAGTCCAGGTACTCGCCGGCCACGCTGGAGTTGATCATGATGCCCTTGAGGCCGTACTCGCGCACGGCCCGCTCGGTCTCCTTGAGGAAGCGGTCGTCGCCGAAGGGTACGGCGCAGGCGAGTCCCAGGAAGTGGTCGGAGTGGCGCGCGGTGGTTTCGGCGGCGAAGGCGTTGAACTCCGTGACGATGTCGTAGGGGTCCTTGCCCTGGGGCGTACGGATCCAGTTGTTGCCGAAGATGGTCAAATCCACGCCGGCGCGGGCCTGCTCGTCGATGACGCGCGGCATGTCGAAGATGGCCTGCGGCGACTTGGGGTGGTACCAGCTCTGCGGCACGAGATGGGCATGGGCGTCGATGATCATGCCCACGTAACTAATGGACTTTTCGAGGTGTTTCAAGTCCGGACGGCGGTCTTGGAAGGACAGCGGGAAAAATCCGCGGGAGTCGGCTCGATGTGCTTGACGACCCCTTGCCGCGGTGCTAACAAAGTGCCTCGCCGTCCGCGCCGACGGAGGCAAGGACGGGTCCGATGACGCCTTCGCACGCCGATCCCCTGCCGAGAAACACGAACGAATACCGGGCTGTCGATCACGAGAACGTCTTCTCGGCACACGAACCATGAAACTCGACATCGAATTCAACTCGGGCGCCCAACTGCCCATGGACGCCATCCCCGCGCTGGCCCGGGCGGCCGAGAACAGCGGTTTCGACTGCGCCTGGGGCGGGGAGGCCAACAACAAGGACCCGACGGTGATGCTGGCGGCGGTGGCCGCGGTGACGAGCCGGCTCAAGGTAGGAACCGCGGTGTACCACATGCTGGGGCGGACGCCGGTGAGCATGGCGCTGCACGCCGCGGGACTCGACGAGCTGTCGGGCGGGCGGTTCCTGTTCGGGCTCGGCATCTCCAACCCCACCATCGCCAACTGGCACGGGGTGGCGTTCGACCGCCCGCTGGCGCGCATCCGCGAGTACCTGGAGATCGTCCAGGGGGCGCTGCGGGGAGAGAAGCTGGATTACGAGGGGACGTTCTACAGTGCCCGCGGCTTCAAGCTGGCATTCAAGCCGTCGCCCCGTGGGGTTCCCGTGTACCTGGCGGCCTTCGGGCCGCGGATGAGCCGCCTGGCGGGACGGTTGAGCGACGGCGTGCTGATCAACATGGCGAATCCGTCGGAGATCCGCCGGATCGTCGAGAACGTGCGCGATGGCGCCCGGCTCGCCGGCAAGGACCCGGACGCGCTGGAGATCATGTGCAAGGTGCGCTGCTGCGTGGCCCGGGACCGGAAGGCGGCGCGCCAGGCGCTGGGGCGCATCCTCACGTACTATGCCCTGGCGGACTACTACCGGGACCTCCTGGCGCGCATGGGCTTCGGCGAGGAGGTGACTGCGATCCGCGAGGCGTGGCGCGCGTCGGGTTTCCACGCGGCGGCGGCCCGGGTCACGGACCGGTTGTTCGACGGGTTGCCTCTGGTGGCGGCCACGTCCGTGGACGAGGTGCTGGACAAGGTGCGGGCGTACGGCGAAGCCGGTGCCACGCGCGTGATCCTGCCCTATGTCCCGTGCACCGGCGACGTGGTGGGCGAGTTCCGGGCGTTCCTCGAGGCCTTCGACCGCCGCTGACGCGGTCGCGCAATGTCCGCGAAATTGTTGTCACCGCCTTGACTAACCGTCTTGGAGTGCTTGACTATACGCAGAACGATGCTTATCGAGAGGCAAGCCTCACAGGACACGAAAGCATGCAATAAGGAGAACGGTCATCGCATTCGAACTCATCAATCCGAGCGGGCTGGAGAACCCGGTGGGGTACTCGCACTTGGCGAGCATCTCTTCCGGCCGGCTGGTGCTCGTGGCGGGACAGGCGCCGTTCAATGCCGACGGGGAAGTCGTGGGCAAGGGAGACTTCGCGGCCCAGTTCCGGCAGGTGTGGGAGAACCTGCGCACGGCCATCGAGGGGGCGGGGGGGAGCCCCCGGAACTACGCCACGCTGACCATGTACGTCACCGACGTGGACGCGTATCACGAGAATCGCAAGGAAATCGGTGCTTCCTACCGGGCGATCTTCGGAAAGCACTTCCCGGCAATTACCCTGGTTCAGGTATCCGGCCTCTACAACCCGGACTGTATGGTCGAAGTGTCCGGGCTGGCCGTCATCGATTGATGGCTGGAGGGATAGCGGGAGGGCGTGAAGCGGCACTCCGCTCCCGCCCCTCGCAGCCTTTCCACCATCTCTACCGCCATGGGAGTCGCACGCAGATGCACCACATACAGATAGCTGGCAACGGCGTCCTGGATTCCCCGGACTCCTTCGACCCTCCCACCGAGACCGAGATCATCGGCCTGTGGCAGACCTTCCGTGCCTCCGGGTTGTCGGCGAGGCAGGCCTGGGACGCCATCGTCGCCGGAATCGCCCTGGACGTGGCGTTCTCGGACGGCCGCAAGCGGCCGCGCCTGGAGCAGTAGTGAGGGTATCGCGCAGGCGGCCCCGGCTTGTCGGGGCCGACACGGGTCAGGTCTGTTCGGCCTGGGGGTCGGCGCGCGCCAAAAGGTCCGTCAGGGCCTTGTTGTGGCGGCGTTCGACCTCGACGAGTCGGCGAAGCAGTTGGCTCTGTTCCGGCGCTTCGAGGGCCAGGTGCGAGACGTCGTCCACGAGCGCGGCCTCGACGCGCTTCTGATCCTCGACGTCCTGCCGCATCCGGTCCCAGTGGTTCTTGCCGGACGGGATGCTTGAATCGAACTTGGCGACGCGGCCTCCGAGTCTCTCCACTTCTTCAAGAAGCCGCGCGCTGCTCTTTTCCTTTTCCGCCGCCATCCCCTTCAGGCGTTCCTCCACGAACGGGTAGGGCGCCTTCTCGGCGTGCAGCTTGAGCTGGTTGGCGAGCCGGGCCAGCTCCCGGTAGCCGTCGGCGAGCACCGTGCGCGTATTGCGTTCCTCGCGCCTCGCCCGGCTGCGATCGAACCAAGCCGTGATGGTCTCCGTTAGTACCATGGTGGTAAGATAGGGGCCGCCGGGGGTTGTGTCAAGATGGCCCCCGTGTTCTTGAAAAACGCCCGTCACAACGGTAGATTCATTGTATCCGCATGGCTGAATATCCGCCCATCGAAGTCGTCCACGATAGCGAGGAGCCGTCCGAAGACGCGCCCGTAGAACCGGTGTTGCTCGACGATGTCGACGCGCCCGGGGAAGGGGCCGAAGCGGAGGAGCCGTCCGCCGCGCTGGTCCCTTTCGACGCGCTGCAGCGTTACCTGTCCGAGATCCGCCGCTATCCGGTCCTGACCCGCGAAGAAGAGCACGAGCTGGCCGTGCAGTACAAGGAGCTCGGCGACATCGAGGCGGCCTACACGCTGGTGCGTTCGAACCTGCGGCTCGTGGTGATGATCGCGCGGGAATACGAGCGCGCCTTCCGGAACCTCCTGGACCTCATCCAGGAAGGCAACATCGGGCTCATGGAGAGCCTCAAGAACTTCGACCCCTACCGCGGTGTGCGCTTTCCGTCCTACGCGGTCTGGTGGATCCGCGCCTACATCATCCGCTACCTCATGAACAACTGGCGCATGGTGAAGTTGGGCACGACCCAGGCCCAGCGGCGGCTGTTCTTCAACCTGCAGAAGGAGAAGGAGAAGCTCGAGGCCGAGGGCTTCGTGCCCGGCGCCAAGCTGATCGCGCAGCGCCTGGACGTGAAGGAGTCCGAGGTGATCGAGATGGACCAGCGGCTCTCGGGGCGCGACGTGTCCACCGACGCCCCCATGGTGCAGGGGGAATCTCTCACGCTGCTCAACACGCTCACCGACGAAAGCCCGACCCCGGAGGAACGCCTGGCCGAGGATGAGTACCGCGAGGCGGTCAAGGAGCGTCTGAGGACCTTCGGCGGGGGCCTCAAGGACAAGGAGTTGGTGGTCTTCCGTGAAAGGCTCATGGCGGAGGAGCCGCTGACGCTGCGCGAGATCGGGGAGCGCTACGGCATCAGCCGGGAGCGTGTCCGGCAGATCGAGAACCGGGTCAAGAAGAAGCTCAAGAGCTACCTGTCGGAAGAGTTCGAAGTGCTCGAGGGCTTCAACGAGCGCGCTTGATGTCGCGCGCGAGATTCTGCTAAGAACCCCGCTATGAACTTTGAGAACAGCATCGAAATCGGCGTGCCCCGGGACACGGCCTGGGACTTCCTGTGGGACGTGGACCGGCTCATTGCCTGCGTTCCCGGCTGCGAGGAGGCCTCCACGGTGGAGGCGGGCAAGCTCTACAACGCCAGGATGGTGGCCCGCGTGGGTCCCTTCAAGGTGACGTTTCCCATCAAGATCGAGGTGCTGGAGAACGAGCCGAAGGACCGGATCAAGGCCCGCGCCTCGGGCAGCGACAACAAGATCGGCAGCCACCTCAAGGTGGATTTGGACGTGTCGCTGGAGGACCGCGGCGAATCCACCCAGGTGTCCCTGGTGGCCTCCGTGGACATTCTCGGCAAGCTCGCCACCCTGGGGCACAGCATCATCAAGCGCAAGGCCGACAACGACATGGCCAAGTTCGCCCAGGCCGTCAAGAAGGAACTCGAGGGAGGAGCCTGATCCATGCTGCGTCCGTTCCGTCTGGAAGAGCCCGATAGCGTCAAGGAGGCGTCCGAGGCGCTGGCCCGCTACGGCGATTCGGCCAAGGTGTACGCGGGCGGCACCGAGCTGCTCCTGGCCATGAAGGAAGGGCTGGTCCACTTCGAGTGCCTGGTCAACGTCAAGAAGATCCCCGGCCTCGACCAGGTCCGGCGCGACAACGGCAGCCTCAGGATCGGCGCGCTGAGCACCCACCGGGAGCTGGAGCGGTCCGAGACCTTGGCGGACGCGCTGCCCGTGCTGGTGGAGATGGAACACAACGTCGCCAACCTGCGCGTGCGCGAGGTGGGCACCATCGGCGGCAACCTGACCTTCGCGGAGCCTCATGCCGATCCGGGCACGCTGCTGCTGGCGCTGGATGCCACGGTGGTGGCGCGGAAGGCGGGCGGCGAACGCGAGATCCCCATGGGGGAGTTCTTCGTGGACGCGTACGAGGCGGCCATCGAGGAGGATGAGATCCTCACCGAGATCGTCGTGCCGGTGCCCGGCGCCAACGCCGCGGTGCGCTACCGCAAGTTCGGTTACCTGGAGCGCCCGAGCGCGGGGGTGGCGCTGCACGTGGTGGCGGACGGCGCGCGGGAGTCGGTGCGGGACGTGCGCGTGGCCGTGGGTTGCGTCGGTCCCAAGTCGATGCGGGTGGAAGAGGCCGAAGCGGTGCTGCGCGGGAAGAGCCTCGACGAGGCGGCCAACGCCATGGCGGAGGCCGGCGACATCGCCGGGCGCGCCGGCGACGCCATCAGCGACCTCCACGGCTCGGCCGAGTACAAGGAACACATCGTCAAGGTGCTGTTGACTCGCGCCTTCAACGACATTCGCGCCGAGCTGGCCGGCTAGCCGGCCGGATACACCACCAGACTTCGGACCTCGGAATCGAGCGGAGACCAACGGCTATGGCAGACACATCACGGCAGACCCTTCCGCTATCCTTCACCGTGAACGGGACGCGCTACGACATCGAGGTGGAGCCGCACGAGCTGCTCCTGGACGTGATCCGCAAGCGCCTGGGACTCACCGGCGCGAAGCGCTCCTGCGACGTGCAGGTGTGCGGCGCGTGCACGCTGCTGCTCGACGGGCGCCCGGTGAGTTCGTGCACCTTGCCGGCCTTCGAGGCGCGGGGCAAGGACGTCCTCACCATCGAGGGCATGGCCGAGGACGGCAAGCTGCACCCGATCCAGGAAGCGTTCATAGAGTACGGCGGCTTCCAGTGCGGCTTCTGCACGCCGGGCATGATCCTCACCGCCAAGACGCTGCTGGACCAGAACCCGAACCCTACCGAAGAGGACGTCATCGAGTACATGAACGGCAACATCTGCCGCTGCACGGGCTACAAGAAGATCGTGGAGTCCATCATGGGGGTGGGGAAACCGAACGCCGAAGCGTCCTGATCTTCCGATGGAGTCTCTGCCGTCCAGGGACGGGCACGGAAATGGAAAGGGCAGGTGTCAAGCGACACCTGCCCTTTTTCGTGATAGCGCGGGTCGGGGCTCGTCGCCCGGGGTCAGGCGCGTATCTCCGTCCTCATGAACTTGATGTAGGCGATGCCGAAGCACACCGCCACCAGCGCCAGCAGCGTGAAGAACATGGGCAGAATGAGGCGCATGCTCTGTCCCAGGCTCAGGGGCGTGACGATCAAGCCTTCGAGTTGGCCGAGCTGTTCCGGCAGAACCGGAACCAGCGTCCGCGCCACCGGATTGAGCAGCAGGCGCACCGATTCGCTGTACAGCGTGCTCGGCGACATGCGCCCCAGAATGGTTTCGATGGTGGCCAGCCTGGTCACGTCCTCGGCCGTTGCCGGATTCGGGACCATGAGTCCGGCCGCGAAGCCGGCGAGCACCCCGATGAAGATCCCCAGGAAGAGCCACAAGGCGATGGAGGCCAGCGCCGCGGTGACGGTTCTCTGGAGCAGCATGGAGAGCAGCATGGCGAGGGCCAGCCAGAAGCCGGTGTAGGCGATGCCGATGATGGCGAAAAAGAGCATGCGCCACAGCTCTTCGGCGTTGGGAAAATACCCGATGAGGGTGGTGCCAAGGCCGATCACCACCAAGAGGATGGATATCCAGAGTATGGCCAGCGTGGTCAGTCCGGCCAGGAACTTGCCGTTGATGAGGCTGTCCCGGTAGATGGGTTGCGAGAGCACCCGGCTGAGGGTCCCCCGGCCGTATTCGCCGCTGATGCTGTCGAATCCCAGGGTAATGCCCACCAGCGGACCGAAGAACCCCAGGAACGTGGAGAGGGAGAAGAAGATGGACTCCGTGGTGAGAAGCCTCAGAAACACATGCGGGGTCGGGTCATTTTGCAGCGAAGTGTGGAGGCCCTGTCCCGCGAAGTAGACGGACAGGATTCCCGGCAGAATGATCAGGGCGAGCAGGATCATGAAGCGAAGGCTGCTGAAATGATCCTGGAGCTCTTTCCAATACACGACCAGCATCGCTATGCCTCCCTGAAGTACTTGAGGTAGATCTCTTCGAGCGTCGGGTTCTCGGAGCGGAGTTGCAACAGGTCGAGTCCCTGCTCCCGAACCAACGCCATCAGCTCCGGCCGCACGTCGCGGGTACAGCGGAGAAACCAGCCCGAGGCCCGCTGTTCGCACTGGCTCACGCCCGGCAGGGCGCTCAACAGGTCTTCCATGGGGTGGTCGCCGCCGACCTCCACGAGGAAGTTCCACTGGTGCTCGTTCAGGATGGCCTTGCCGAGCTCGTCCGGACTGCCCTGCACCACCATGCGGCTGCTGACGATGATGCCGATGCGCTGGCACACCTGCTGCACTTGGTGCAGCAGGTGTGAGCACAGCAGGACGGTGAGGCCGCGCTCCTCCTGAAGCGCGCTGATCAGGGCAAGGAGCCGCGTCACCCCGTCCGGATCGATGCCCAGGGTGGGCTCGTCCATGATGATGACCTCGGGCTCCTTGATGAGCACTTCGGCGATACCCAGCCGCTGCTTCATGCCGCGGGAGAACTCCCGCACGGGCCGGTGTCCGTCATCGGCGAGGCCCACCTGGCCGAGCACCTGTTCAAGCATTCCGGGGATACGGTCCTCGGCGGCACGGTTGAGCCGGGCGATGTACGCCAGGTTCTCTTGCGCCGTGAGATCCTCGTAGAACCCCGGGTTCTCGGGCAGGTAGCCCACGCGCCGCTTGACCTCCAACGGCTGGGTCTTGGGATCGAAACCGCACACCGACGCCGTCCCGTCCGTGGGCTCGGTGAGCCCCAGGAGCATCAGGATGGTCGTGGTCTTGCCCGCGCCGTTGGGGCCGAGGAAGCCGAACACTTCGCCCCGGGGGATCTGCAGAGCCAGATCGTTGACCGCGATCTTGTCCCGGTAGCGCTTGGTCAATCCCTTGGTTTCGATGATGTAGTCGCTCATCGCCTTCCCAACCGGATGAAGACGGCCGCCAGCCCGAGCACCACCACGCCGACGATGAACGCCCCGATCCAGCCCCAGATGGTCGGCGTCGACACCGTGACCCTGAAGTCGATGGATTGGCTGACGTCCGGACTGTTGGTGGTCACGGCCAGCATGTAGTCCCCGGCCACGGCACGGTCCGGCGCGGTGACCTCCATCTTCACCTGGCGCACCTCTCCGGGGTTGAGGTTGTCGACCTTGTCGGGCCGGAAACTGACCTCCCAGCCGTCAGGCTTGCTCGAGATGAAGGCGAGGTTGGTGAGGGGCGCGGTGCCCGCGTTGGCGATGAGGAAGTCCACCTGGGACATCTCTCCGGCCGTGGTCGAGGCGTTGAGCCGCCCCGTGGCCGTGCCCACGTTCAGTTGCTGTGTTCCAGACAACGCGATCTTCAGGTCCGCCTGCGCGGACAGGCCGGCCGAGCGTGCCACGACCACCACCGGGTACTCCCCCGGCTCTCCCTGGAGCGGCGGCTGGATCTCGACGCTCAGGGTCTCGGTGGAGTCCTTCTTGAGTGCGATGGAGGAGATCTGGGTGTCCTCGAACTGGGGCTTGATGCGTACGACCCAGCCCGGAGGCGCCTGCGCCCCCAGCGCGGTCGTCACCGGGTTGTCGGTCTCGTTCTTGAGGTCGATGCTGAACTTGAACACCTGGCCGGAGTTGCCGCTCAACACCGGGTACTGGCTCTCCATCTTGAGCCCGCCGGTGTCGACCTTCTTGGCCGAGACGCGAAAGGCCACCTTGGCCTCCTCCGTCTTCTCGCCCTTGGCGTCCTTGGCCGTCACCGCCACCTCGTAGTCTCCCGGCTCCACGTCGTCCGGGAGCTTGACCTTGAATTCAAGGGTGGTGTTTTTCTCCCCTTGGACCATGATCCCGGCCACCGGATAGCTCGGATACCTGGAATGGAACCCCGCGGTCCATCCCTCGGGCAGCGACGTGGCCTCCAGCGAGACCTGCACCGTCGCCCTCCTCGGGTTGACGACCTCGGCGTCCATTTCGAACTCCTGACCCGGCCCCACGGTGATGCCCGTGTAGGCCATGATCAACTCGAACGGCTCCTTCTCCTCGTCCGGTATGTCGGCGGTCCGCGACGCCCCGGTTTCCGGAGTCTCGTGCGCGGTGCCCGACAGCGGCCAACAGACCGCCAGACCGGCCAGCAACAGCCAGACAAGAAAAGCCTTGCTTATCCTCATAGGAAAAACCCCCCGTGGTGTGGTTTCACAAAGTTCCGCTAAGTTAAGCACGCCCGGATGGCGAGTCAATCCCGCGGGGCCGTGCGGATCGCGTATCGGGCGGGAAATATCCCGTGAACGCGGCCCGGACCGCCGTTACAGCCGCCCGAGTTGCCGCAGACCCTCGTAGAGGACGATGGAGACGGCATTGGCGAGGTTCAGGCTCCGCACCGCCGGGCTCATCATGGGGATGACGTAGCTGCGCGCCGCGTTGGCGTCGAGGACGCTCTCCGGCAGGCCCCGGGTCTCGGGTCCGAATACGAGAAAGTCGTTTTCCTCGAACCGTGCCGAGACATAGGACAACTCCGCCTTCTTGGAGAAGAAATGCAGCCGTTCCTCGCCGTGGCGATGGAGAAATTCGCGCCAGGAACCGTGCACTCGAAGGTCCACGTGCGGCCAGTAGTCCAGGCCGGCGCGCTTGAGGTGCTTGTCGTCGAGCTGGAATCCCAGCGGCTCGACCAGGTGCAGCGGGCTTCGGGTGGCGGCGCACAGGCGCGCCACGGAGCCCGTATTGGGCGGGATTTCGGGTTCGAAGAGAACGACGTTCATCGGTTGTCCTTCACGGCGTCCGCTCATCCCCTTTTCCCGGGTGCGGCGCTGTCGATGAGGAAGGTCACCGGCCCGTCGTTCACCAGCGACACCTTCATGTGAGCCTGGAAGGTGCCGGTGGCGACCCGCGGCCCGGCCGTGCGCGCCAGCCGGTCCACGAAGTCCCGGTACAGCCGGTCCGCCTCCGCCGGCGCGGCCGCGTCCGTGAGGGAAGGGCGCCGCCCCTTGCGGCAGTCGCCGTACAGGGTGAACTGGGAGACCACCAGGATCTCGCCCCCGGTGTCCAGCACGGAACGGTCGAACCGGCCGGCCCCGTCCGGGAAGATCCGCAGGTTCAGCAGCTTGTCCGCGAGGAACGCGCCGTCGTCCTCGGAATCCCCCTTGCCGACCCCGAGGAACACGCACAGCCCGGGTCCGATGGCCGACACCGTCGCGCCGTCGACGCTCACGCTGGCCCGTTCGACGCGCTGTAGCAGGATCCTCATGGGGTGTGTGTGGTGGCTGCCCGTTTCCCGGGAGACGTTGACTTCCGAACACCGTTCCGACTAACAACAGCCGGACGATTGTTCAAGCGTCGTCGGTTCGCGGAGAGCGGAAACCTGTCCCATGATCACCATCCTCGTCACCGGAGCATGCGGCTTCATCGGCTGGAAGGTGTGCGAGTTGCTGCTCGCCCGCGGCGATGCCGTCATCGCCGTCGACGACCTCAATCCCGCCTACGACGTGCGCCTCAAGGAATGGCGCCTGTCGCGGCTCCGGGCGCTGCCGGGTTTCTCCTTCGTCCGCGCGGACATCGGCGACCGCGGGGCGTTGCCGGCCCTGACCCGGGCGGCGGAAACAGCCGGGCCGGTGGGCGCGGTGATCAACCTCGCGGCGCGGGCGGGTGTGCGCGCCTCCGTCGACGACCCCTGGGTCTACGTCGCGACCAACGTCACGGGAACCCTGAACCTGCTGGACCTGTGCCGGGCGCGGGGGATCGGGAAGTTCGTGCTCGCCTCCACGTCGAGTCTCTACGGCGGCGACAATCCGCGTCCCTTCCGCGAGGATGCCGCCACCGACCGGCCGCTTTCGCCGTACGCCGCCTCGAAGAAGGCCGCCGAGGTCATGGCGCACACGTACCACGCGCTGTACGGCATCGACGTCGCCGTGCTGCGCTTCTTTACCGTTTACGGTCCCGCCGGCCGCCCGGACATGAGCCTCTTCCGCTTCGTCCAGTGGATCAGCGAAGGGCGCGAGGTCACGGTCTTCGGCGATGGCACCCAAGAGCGCGATTTCACCTACGTCGACGACGTCGCCCGGGGCGTCCTGGCGGCGCTGGCAAGCGCGCCCGGCTACGAGATCATCAATCTCGGCTCCGACCGTCCCATCGTCCTCAACGACGCCCTCCACCTGATCGAGCGCCGCCTCGGCCGACGCGCCTCCGTCCGCTACCGGGACCGCCACCCCGCGGACGTCGACGCCACCTGGGCCGACGTCTCCAAGGCCCGGCGCCTTCTCGGTTGGCAACCCGAGACCGACTTCGCCGCGGGAGTCGGTGAACTGGTGGACTGGTACCGCCGCAACCGGGACTGGGCCAGGGACATCGCGACGTGAACGGGAAGGGCGCCTCCGCCTTGTATTCGCGTCCGACGGCGCCCAAGAGTCGCCAATTCGCCGGCATAATGCTACAAACCCGAGAGTGAATCGGTGGACGGACGACTCTGTTCCGCCGAGACCGGAGGATTCAACAGCCCGATCCCCCACCCCCGACGGAGAGGTGACCGAGTCCGGCTTAAGGTGCACGACTGGAAATCGTGTGTACCCCAAAAGGGTACCAGGGGTTCGAATCCCCTCCTCTCCGCCACTGCAACTCATTGAATTTCGCGAACAGCTTCCTGGCGGGACCGTGACGTCCGAGCGCCGAAAGACGACGGCGTTTCCGGGACAGGCAGAGCCATGAAAACCGATCACAAAAACGTGCTTGTTCTCGGTACGTGTCAGATGCTGTCCGGCACGGGCCGCGGGCTCTTCATGGTGACGTCCCCGGCCGTGGCGCTGCTGATCGCGCCGCACCGGGCACTCGCCACCCTGCCCACCGGGCTCATCGTGGTGGGCGCGGCCCTTGCCGCCATGCCCACCTCGCTCTTCACGCGCCGGTTCGGACGCAAGATCGGTTTCCTCTGCGGCACCGTCCTGGCCGCGGCCAGCGGGATGTCCTGCATGGCCGCCGTCCTCTACCAGAATTTCTCGCTGCTGTTGCTGGGCGGCTTCCTGTACGGGTTGTTTTCCAGTTTCTCCCAGCTCTATCGGTTCGCGGTGGCGGACGCCGCCTCGGCGGATTTCCGGCCCAAGGCCATCTCCTTCGTGCTGGCGGGCGGCGTGTTCGCCGGGTTCGCGGGTCCCAACCTGGCCAACTGGGGCAAAGGGCTTCTGGCAAGCCACCTTTACGCCGGCGCGTTCATGTTCATGATCGGCACCGGCCTGGTGGCGGCGCTCGCGCTCCTGTTCCTCAACATCCCGAACCTGACCAAGGCGCAACTGGAAGGCGAGCAACGGTCGTTGATGGAGATCATCAAGCAGCCGGTGTTCATCGTTGCCGCGGTCTCGGCGACGGTGGCTCAAAGTGTGATGAATTTCCTCATGACGGCGACGCCGGTGGCCATGATCCTGTACGGCGGCCACGATTTCGGCTCCGTGGCCGTGGTGCTCTCGTCGCACTCCGTGTCCATGTTCGCGCCCGGCTTCTTCACCGGCTCGCTGGTGAAGCGCTACGGCGAGATCGCCATCATCGTGACCGGCCTCGCCCTTCAGGGCGCCTGCATCGCCGTCGCCCTGCTGGGCATCCACGTCTTCCATTTCTGGCTGGCGTTGGTCCTGCTCGGGTTGGGTTGGAACTTTACGTACACCGCCGCCACCACCCTCATGACGACGGCCTACACCCCGGCGGAACGCAACAAGACCCAGGGAATGATGAACCAGATCATCTACACGGTGGTCGCCATCGGCTCCCTGTCATCCGGCGCGTTCATCCATTTCCTGGGCTGGACCTGGGTGAACATCGGCGCCACGCCCATGCTGCTCCTGGCCGTGCTCGTGACCATCTGGCATGTGACCGCAAAGTCGAGGGCCGCCGCCGCTTGACGCGCGATCCAAGGGAGGAGGACGCCATTTCAGCCTCGACCACGTCCCACGGCCTTCGCACCACCGGGGAGCCCCTCCGCGACGGCGACTCGGTCATCCTCTTCGACCGCAAGGACCGTGAGTACCTGAAGACGCTCCGCGCCGGCGAGACCATCTCCATCCGCGGCGGGACCATCGCGGTGGACGAACTCCTGGGCCGGCCTGACGGTTTCAGCGTGCGGTCGTCGCTCAGGGAGCGGTTCGTGGTGTTGCGTCCGACGCTCGAGCGCCTGATCCCGAACCTGCCGCGCAAGGCGCAGGTAATCTATCCCAAGGACCTGGGCCTGATCCTCATGTGGGGCGACGTCTATCCCGGCGCCACGGTGGTGGAGGCGGGGGTCGGACCGGGGGCGTTGACGCTGGCGCTGCTGCGGGCGGTGGGACCGGAGGGGCGGGTCATCTCGTTCGAGAACAGGGAGGAACACGCCCGCGCGGCGGAACGGAACGTGGCCCGCTATTACGGCGCGGCGCCCCAGTGGACGCTGGAGGTGGCGGACGTGGCGGACGGCCTCCGGGAACTCACCGTGGACCGTATCTTCCTCGATCTGCCCGAGCCCTGGCGGCAAACGGACCTGGCGTGGCGCGCGTTGCGGCCCGGCGGCGTGTTCCTGGGCTACGTGCCGACGGTGCTGCAGGTGAAGGGCTTCGTCGACTCTCTGAAGGAACACGGCGGCTTCGCGTGCATCGACACCATGGAGACCCTGGTCCGTTACTGGCACGTCAAGGAGATGAGCGTCCGGCCGCAGCACCGCATGGTGGCGCATACCGGTTTCGTCATCACGGCCCGGCGTGTGGAGGTGGAACGGTCGGAGCGGCAGAGCCCGGCGGAAGAGCCGGAATAGGGGAACGCGGCGTCGGGCGGCGGCGCCGGCGGGTCACTTCTTCTTGCGGCAGCCCTCGCAGTAGCAGATGTGCGTGTCAGGGTCCTGCACGAGGCCTTCGTCCAGGTTGTGGCAGATCTTCTTGCACTCGAGGCAGATGAAGTAGATGCCTTCGATGGTCTTGTTGATCTTCTCCCGGTTGAGGATGCGCCCCTTGAGCTTCTCGATGCGGATGCCCAGGAGCTCTTCGTACTGCCGTTTGATCTTGAGCCGGCCGGCGGCGTCGCTCGGAAGGTCCTGATCTTCGGCTTCGTCGGGTTCGTTGACCGCGCCCTTGGACGCTGCCGTGCCCCGAACCGCCTTCTTTGCCCTGGAAGCGGGCTTGCCCGTGCTGTCTTTGGCAGGAGTCATGCGTTGGTATCCGTGACGAATAACTCTCCGGCCCTGTCTTGTCAACCTGGACCGGGCAGGGGAGGGCGTCGCAAACTCTACCGCGAGAGGCCGACCCACAGCGTGGCCGCCAGGAACACCAGCATCAGCACCGACGAGTGGTCCAGCTTGCGCAGCACCCGCTCCACCCCTTCGGCGGTGACGCCCTCGGGCGACTCGGTTTGCCGGACGAAGCGGTGGGCGATGCCCATGCACTGCCAGGTCCCCAGCATGATGACGAAGAAGGCCAGCAGCAGCTTGACGGCCAGGGCGGCGCCGAACTCCTGTGTGTAGGCGGTGCCGTGCAGCGCCTTGAGGTCGGTGATACGGGAAGCGCCGGTCAGGGTCACGATCCCCAAGAGGGCGATCTGCGCCGGGTTGTACACCCGCAGCACGCGCACGAGGAACGCGGTGCGGGCCTCCGTCCCGGCCTCGCGCCGCAACGCGGGCAGCAGCACGCGCCACAGCGCCGCCACCAGCCCGATGTGAAGGGTCAGCGAGACTATGTGGAAGTCCGCGGCCAAGCTGCAAGGCGGAGCGGATGCTAGCCGGCGGCCTTGGAACGCCAGCTCAGGAGCGCCCGCTTGGGGATCTGCTTGCCCGGGGCCTGGTAGTCTTCCGTGAGCCTGGCCAGGCGCTTGCCGAACTCGTCCAGTTGCTTCTTCTGGTTCTTCTCGAACGCGGCCAGCTCGCGCGCGCGCCGTTCCTGGAACTGCTGCAGTTCGCGCTGCCGGCTCTCCAGGAAGGCCGCAAGGTCGGCGTTCCACTGGTCGTGGAACCGCTGCACGGTGGTGCGCACCAGGTAGTTGAGATCGTCCTTGATGACGGTCGACTTGAAGCATTCCGGGCAGAACAGCACGTTGCCGATGGTCAGGCGGCCGGTTTCGACCTCGTAGGTGGCGCCGCAGGCGAAGCAGTGCAGGGATACGGGCCACGCGTCCGGGGCCGGCACCGCGATGGAGGGTTGCGATGTGTCGGCGTAGACGGCGGCCGGGGCCCCGGCGGGCTGGGGCACGCCTTGGGGAGCGGCGGCCACGGGAGGCGCGGCGGCGCCCGCTTCGGCCGGAGCGGCGGCCTCTGCTTCGGCCGGTGCCGCGGCGGGGGTGCCGCTGCCCTCGCGGAACCGGGACTCGAAGTTGTCGCCGAAGTCGGTGTCGGTGTGGATGGTGCGCGCCCGGCCGATAAGCGCCTCTTCGGTCTCCACGTTGTTGGGGTCGGTCACGCAGCAGTCCACGGGACATACCGCGGCGCACGCTTCGTAGTCGTGGAAGCCGACACACTCGGTGCACAAGACCGGGTCGATGACGTAGATCTCATCGTTCTGAGTGATGGCTTCGTTGGGGCATTCGGGTTCGCAAGCGCCGCAGTTGATGCACTCGCTGGTAATCATGGTGGCCATGGACTCGAAGACCTCCTGTGTTCCGGCCGGTTCCGGGCGGCGTACGGGTCGCGCAACGGTACGCCGTCAAGCGTCCTTTCGGGATAACAGCGGCCGGGGGACGCGTCAAGGTTTCGGCGGCGCCGTGCCTCCCGGCGCTGCCTGCGCGCGCTTCGCCTCGAGCGCCGCGAACACCTTCTCGGCGGTCACCGGGAGGTCCGTGATGCGCACGCCCACGGCGTCCTCCACCGCGTTGGCCACCGCCGCGGCCGTGGGGATGACCGCGGTCTCGCCGATGCTCATGCTGCCGTAGGGGCCGCTCCCCACCGGCGCCTCGGTCACCTCGGTGCGCAGCGCCGGGATGTCCTTGACGTTCGGCAGCTTGTAGTCGCCCAGGTTGGCGGTGACCACGCGGCCGCCGTCGGTGACGATGTCCTCGCAGCGGGCGAAGCCCAACCCCATGACCACCGCGCCGTCGATCTGTCCCTGGTGGCCCAGGGGATTCAGCACGGTGCCGGTGTTGTGCGCGGTGGTGAGGCGGCGCACGGCGAACTGGCCGGTCTCCGGGTCCACCTCCACCTCGGCCACCTGCGCCACCATCGAGGTCTCCGGACCGTCCGTGGGGTTGGCGTAGTGGCCCGTGACGGTCACGGGTCCGCCCGCGGCCTCCACCAGCTCGGCGAATGTCATGCGCCGCTCCGAGCGCAGGTGCGTAATGCCGCCGTTGACGACCCCGAGTTCTTCGGCGGGGGCGTCCATGCGCTCGGCCGCGATATCGAGCAGCGCCGCGCGCGCCTTGTCCGCGGCATCGAATGCCGTGTTGCCGTGGACCCGGGTGCTGCTGCTGCCGCGCACGCCGGTGTCCTTGGCCACCCGGGTGGTGTCCACGCTCTCGAAGCGCACCTGCTCCAGCGGGAGGTCCAGCTCCTGCGCCACCACCTGCTGCATCATGGTGTAGGCGCCGGGGCCGACGTCCACCAGCGAGGCCCCCAGGGTGGCGGCGCCGTCGGCTTCCACCCTGAGGTCGACGTACGATTCACCACCCTTGGACATCCAGTGCCCCAGGGCGATGCCGCGTCCGACGTTCGGCTGCCTGGGCGCGTGGTAGTCCGACGTCCGGATGGCGCTGTCCAGGGTCTCGTCCGGCTGGATGTGCCCCACGGGGATGCCGGTGGGGTCCAGGTCGCCGTCGTGCACGAAGTTGATGCGGCGCAGTTCCGTGGGGTCCATGCCCAGCCGGCGCGCCACCAGGTCGAGCTGGCTCTCGTTGGCAAAGAAACCCTGGGGATGTCCCGGGGCGCGCATGTAGCCGCACGGCACCTTGTTGGTGTAGACGTAGCGCTCTTCCAGGAGGAAGTGGGCGATCTTGTAGGGACCGCCGGAGCTGTGGGCGCCCACCAGGTAGCCCTGGGGACGGTACGAGCCGTAGGCGCCGCTGTCGAACAGCAGGTCCATGTGCTGGGCGACGATGAGGCCGTTCCGCTTGACCCCGGTCCGGATCGTGGTCACCGAAGGGTGGCGCGGGTTCCCCGCGATCAGCTCCTCGGCGTAGTCCATGAGGTACTTGACCGGGTGCCCGGTCTTTGCGGAGAGCACGTAACAGAGGGCGATGTCGTTGGCGTCGCCCTTGCCGCCGAAGTCGCCGCCGAGGTAGCCGGGATGGGCGACGATCTTGTCGGCCGGGAGGCCCAGGGCGCCGGCCATGTGGTCGCGCAGGGCGAAGAGGCTCTTGGTGGAGGCCCACACGTCCGCGCCGTCTCCCTTGGCTTCCACGATGCAGCAATGGGGCTCGATGTACCCGTGGTGCACGGCCGGCGTGGTGTAGGTGTTCTCCACCACCAGGTCCGCCTCCCGGAACGCCGCCTCCACGTCGCCCTTGCGCCACTCCAGCCGGACGGCCACGTTGCCGGGCGTGTCCATGGGCTGGAGCAGGCCGGGGTAGGATGCGACCTCCGGATGGATCAGCGGCGCGGACGGCCTGGCCGCTTCCACCGGGTCCAGCACCGCCTCCATCTCCTCGTACTCGACGTCGATGAGGGTCGCCGCGGCCTCGGCCTCCGCTTCGCTGTCCGCCGCGACGGCCGCGACCTTCTCGCCGATGTAGCGCACCACCCCGTCGGCCAGCAGCGGCATGTCCACGAGCTTCTTGCCGATGCGCGCCCCGGACAGGTCCGCTCCGGTCACCACCGCGCGCACGCCGGGCGCGGCCAGCGCCTTGCCGGCATCGATGCGCACGATGCGTCCGTGGGCGATGGGACTCCGCAGCACCTTGCACCAGAGCATTCCCGGGACCGCCATGTCCGCGGTGTAGCGCGCCCGGCCCGAAACCTTGTCCTCGCCCTCGCCGCGCGTCGCCGGGGCGCCTACGATCCTGCCGTTGGCCATGGTTCACCTCGTTTCCGCTCAGGGATTCAAATGGGTCGGGGGCGCAAAGTCAAGCCGAAGAAGGGATGCCGGGGGGCGCGGAGTTGACGCAAATTGTGCTCGAAGGGATTCTTGACAGCGAAAGTCCGCTCTGGTAGGCGTCCTACAGCCCAAACGGGCAGCGCGGGTTCCACGTTCGCACGCGCCCGCGGCCCAAACGAGATGATTGGCTGACACGAACCGAGACGAACCAGCCGCTTCCCGGACCGGTCGGGAGGACGCGCTGGTTTTTTTGTGGACGGTGCCTTGGCGTGGGGAGGGGGACGAGGGGGCGTTCGGCCAAAGCGCATCGATGGAGGACTTGATGAAGACTTTGGGTCTGATCTCGCCCAATCTGGACGATCCGACCGTTCAGGAGTACTACCGCATACTGCCGGAAGGCATCGAGATAAAGGGCCGGCCTCTCCACGTCACCACGTTCACGGACGAGACCTTCGCCAAGGTGGAAGAGGACTTCGCCGACGTCGTCCGCGACCTCACCCGGGACCCTCTCGATTTTCTCATGATCACGGGCGAGTTGTTCCTCTCCTACCGCGGTCCGGGCTCGGACCGGCTGGTGCTGGACTCGGTGCGGGAGATCACCCCGGTCCAGGCCTCGACGGTGCTGACCGCCGTGGTGCGCGCCTTCAAGGCCCTGGACGTCTACCGCGTGGTGATGGCGTCGCCGTTTCCCCACGATCAGGACGAGAACCTCATCCGGTTCCTGGACCATTACAACATCGAGGTGGCGGCCAACCGCGGCCTCGGCTACGACAACACCCACGAGATCTGGGACCTCCCGCCGGAGACCGGCTACGATCTCGCCGCCGCCGTCCTGGAGGAATGCCCCAACGTGGACGGCATCTACATGCCGTGCAACAAGTGGCGCGTGTCGTCCGTCATCGAACGGCTCGAGGCGGACCTGGGCAAGCCCGTCATCACCAACACCCAGGCATGGATCTGGGACGCGCTCAAGGGAATGGGCATGAGCCCGTCCCTGCCCGGATACGGGAGGCTGCTCAAGTAGTGCGTTGCGCGGCGCGGACCCGTTCCTGCTTCAGAACGTGGTGAGTACGATCCCGCCGAGGCAGATGGAAGCCGCGCCCACCAGTACCTTGAGGGTCACGCGCTCCAGGGAGCGCAGAAAGATCGTGCTCAGGATCACGGTGAAGAGCGGAGTGGTGGCGATGAGCGGCGACACCAGCACGACGTCGCCCATCTCCAGCGCGGTCATGTTCAGCGACACGGCCGCGCTGTTGAGCACCCCCGACAGTCCGAACCACCACAGCGTCTCGCGCCGGATGACCAGTTCCCGGTATTTTCCCGTCGCCAGCAGGTAGAGCAGCAAGGCTACGAACCCGCCGCCCTGCACCATCCAGATCGCCAGCGGTACGGAGTCGATCAGGCTGTAGCCGAGCTTGCGCATGGGGCTCGAGAAGCCGCCCAGGAAGGCCGCCATGATGGGCAGCAGCAGGTAAACGGGCTGGTACGGCGCGGCCGCCTCGGAGTCTCTCATGCCCAGCAGGCTCGCGCCGACGATGATGAGCAGGGTGCCCGTGGCGATGGCCACGGTCACGGTTTCTCCCAGCCACAGCACCGCCACGAGGCCGGCGAAAAGCGGCGTGGTGTTGCGCAGGGGCGACGCCCGCGAGATGCCCACCTTGTTGGCGGAGACGAACAGCAGGATCTGTGTGCAGAAGGGCGACAGCACCCCCGCGCCGATGAACAGGAGCAGCCCCGCCGGCGGTGCGTCGTCCCAGGAAACCAGCGGACCCAGCACCACGAACAGGATGACCGTGGAAGTGAAGAGCGAGATGGAGATGGCGCTCGTGGGAGTGCCGTACTTCAGCCCCAGCCGGGAGCAGATCTGGCCCGAGGAAAAGCACAGGGCGGCGCCCAGAGCCAGCAGCGGGATGTACAGGCTTGCCACGGCTCAGGTCGGATCGCTCCGGCGGGTGGATGTGTGGGATTCCATGTCGACGTTGGCGGCTACGGACGAGTATGTGCAGGAATTTCCGCGCTGGGCAAGGCGTAACAACGGCGACGGCTGCCACCGGCCCTACAGCCCGAAACGTCATTCCCGCTTCCCAGGCTGTGTCAAAACCCCAATCAAGAGAGGCAACAATCCCCTGAATCGTCATTCCCGCGAAAGCGGGAATCCAGGGGTGGTGGTGTGGCGGCCCCATTGCCCCAGACCCCACCCCGCCTGGATTCCCGCTTCCGCGGGAATGACGTATTGGGGGCCGGGAATGACGTATTCGTAGCGTCTCGGCGTGGAGAGTTTTGCCACAGCCTGTTGCGCGGGAATGACGTTTCGAGGGGCGTGCCGATTGGGGTGCAAGAGTTGAAAATCCCCAAGGCTTCGGCTAGCGTCCGAAGGGGTCGATTTCCCATTGGAGAAGGAGTCTTGAATGGCATACACGAGTTGGCGTGGCACCATCGGCGTGGTCAAGCCCACCATGCGCCCCGGGTCCCTGGAGGAGTTCATCCGCATGATGCCCGAGGGCATCGGCATCATCCCGCTCTTCATCGGTTTCCAGCGCGGCACGGCGGACGAGTTCCAGCAGGCCATGAAGGCCTATGAGGAGCGGGTGGCCGAACTGGCGGGCTACGGGGTGGACCTGATCCATCCGGAAGGGGCGCCGCCCTTCATGTTCCAGGGAGTGAAAGGAGAACGACGCATCAT
The DNA here is from genome assembly GCA_964519455.1 of uncultured Syntrophobacterales bacterium. GTDB lineage: Bacteria > Desulfobacterota > Binatia > UBA9968 > JAJDTQ01 > JAJDTQ01. Next base: position 9,956 of record CAZFIU010000047.1, on the reverse strand, counting down.
CCGTTCCTGGGAACGCAAGTACAAGGTGCCCATGGTCACCGCGGGCCAGACCCAGATCGAAGCGCTGAAGGCGCTCAAGGCCAGGAAGGTCCTGGGCGTCACCTACTTCACGGGCAAGATCAACGACACCTTCGCAAAGTACTTCGTGGAGGCGGGCTTCGACGTGCTGGCCATGGAAGGCATACCGGTGGACTTCGAGGACGTGGGCAAGCTCGCCGGTCAGGAAGTCTACGCCCACACGCGCAAACTGTTCCTGAAGCACAAGGGCGCCGACGCGATCTACATGCTCGGCTCCGGCTGGCGCACGCTGGACATCATCGAGCTGCTGGAGCAGGACCTGCAGGTGCCGGTGGTGCACCCTGTGCCCGCACGGGTTTGGGCGATCCAGAAACGGCTCCACGTGAACGAGTCGGTGATGGGCTACGGGCGGCTCCTGGAGGAGATGGTGTAACGCCGTCCTGCGACTTCGCCGGCGCTACGCTCGGAACGGAGGGCAAGGGAGATGCGCTGTCCGTGCCCTCCGCCGTTCGTCCCGAGCGTCGTGTCAGCGAAGTCGCAGGACGCTGTTTTCGTTCGCGGCCGATAGCTCGAAGAAGGGTTCACGCCCGCGCCGCGCGCCAGCCGCGCAGTTGCATCAGCAACCCCGCCGCCACCAGCGCCGATCCGATCCCGAGCATGTTCCACCCCGGCAGGATCAGCAGCACGCCGCCGGCGATGAGCACGGCCCGCACGGGCCAGGCCAGGGCCACGAGGCCGTAGCCGATGGTGCCGGCGGACAGGCTGACCGCCCCCACCAGCGCCGACAGCGCCGCCAGCAGCACCGCGTCCAGCGTACCCTGGAGCAGCAGGGCGGGGTGGAGGGCGAAGGAGAACGGCAACAGGTACTTGCCGATGGCAAGGCGCACGGCGTCCTTGCCGGTTTCCCATATCCCGGCGCCGCTGATGCTGCATGTGACGAACACGGTCACGCACACCGGCGGCGTGATGTGGGACGCCAACCCCCAGTAGACCACGAAGAGATGGGCGGCCAGCTCCGACACGCCCATCAGCACCAGCGCCGGCGCGCATAGCGTGGCCACGGTGATGTAGGCGGGCAGGGAGTCCATTCCCATGCCGAGGATCAGGCTGGCGAGCCCCACCATGGCCAGCGCCAGGGTCAGGTTGCCGCCGCTCAGGTCCACCAGCGCCCGTGAGAACTTGGTCCCGAGGCCGCTGAGCCCCAGGGCCGCCACCAGCATGCCTACCGCCGCGGTGAGTATGGCCAGCGGGATCCACGCCTTCACCGCCGATATCAGCGCACCGTGGATCTCCTTGGGATACAACCGCTTGGAGCGGTCCCTGGACAGGAAACTCACCGCCACGAGCAGCGGCAGGCTGAAGATGCCGGCCATGTCCGGGTCGAACTTCTGCACGAGCATCAGGTAGATCATGAGCCCGATGGGCAGCAGGAAGAACCATCCCTTCCGGAAGGTCGCCCCCAGGGCCGGCAGCTCGTTGCGCGGCATGCCCGCAAGCCCCTGCCGCGCGGCCTCGAAGTCCACCCCCATGAACACGATCACGAAGTAGAGGAACGCGGGCACCGCGGCCGCAAGGGCGATCTGGTAGTACGGAGCGCCGAGAAAATCGGCCATCACGAAGGCGATGGCGCCCATCACCGGCGGCAGGATCTGGCCGCCGGCGGACGATGCCGCCTCCACCGCGCCGGCGAAGCCCGGGCGGTAGCCGGCCCGGATCATGAGCGGGATGGTCACGGCGCCGGTGGTGGCGGCGTTGGCGGAGGGCGAGCCGGAGATGGTGCCGAAGAACGCCGACGCCAGCACCGCGGTCTTGGCGGCCCCGCCCCGGGTCCAGCCGGCGATGGACATGGCCAGCTCGCTGAACCACTCGCCCACGCCGGCCCGTTGCAGCAGGTGGGCGAACATCAGGAACACGATGACGATGGTGGAGGCGACCCCCAAGGGCACCCCGAAGATGCCTTCGCCGGGGACATAGACCGCGTAGGTGAGGCGGTCCCAGGTATAGCCCTTGCCGAACAGCAGGCCCGGGAGGATGTTCTGGTAGCGCGCCACCGCAAGGAACAGGCACACGATGGTCACCAGCACCCAGCCCACCGCGCGCTTGAGCGCCACCAGCAGCGAGATGGCCAGGGAGAAGGCGAGGGCCATGCCGGCCATGTCGAGGAAGCCGTATTCGTCGTAGTCCGTGACCTGCTCGTAGAACAGGATGATGTACCACAGCGGCGCCATGGCCATGAGCAGGAGCACGATGTCCGACCAGAAGCCCGCGCCGTGGCTGGCGCGCCGGCGCATGTGGATCAGATAAGCCAGGAGCAACGCGAAGGTGAGGCTCACGGCCCGGTGGAAGGGGGTCGGGTAGAAGATGCCCAGGTAGATGAACGTGCGCCCCACCACCACGAGGTGGTAGGCGGCGGCGAGGAACGCGAGGAGGTCGATGACCCGGTCCCAGGACGTACGCGCGCCCGGGTCCGGGCTCGGCGGCGGTGCTCCGATGTCAGCCATCGCGGCCTTCGTCCGCGGGATTCGAGTGCGCCGCCAGCCGCCGGAATGCGGTTACGGCGAGCGGGCAGGGACGGGTCTCAAACCCGCCCCCGCCTGTGCCGCGTCCGCTCGAATGCCGGGGGCCGGTCACTGGTTGGCCAGCAAATCTGCCTGCTTCTTCGCCAGGGCATCCGTCCAGGCGCCGATCTCCTTGTAGTAGCGGACGGCCCCGGGATGATAGGGGATCGTCGGATTCGCCAGACTCCCCTTGAGGGTGTATTGCTTCGCCGAGGCGTGCACCGGGTAGAACTGGTTCAGGTTCTGGAAGAACGCCTTGGTGAAGGTGTACATGGCGTCGTCCGGCATGTCCGCCCGTGTCGCCGTGAAGGTGCCCACCGCCAGCGAATTCACGTCTGCGTCCAGGCCCTTGATGGAGCCCTTGCTGATCTTGGCTTGACGGTATCCGTGCAGCCGCGGGTCCTTCAGAATCTCGGCCACCTTGTCCGGCGGGATCGGGATGACCTTGAGCGAGATGGCCTGGGCCAGACGCCGGATCGGCGGCGAGCCCGTCGTCGGGCTGCCGAAGGGCATCACCGCCGCGTCCGCCGCTCCCAGCTTGAGGGATTCGAGCTGTTCGTTGGTGTTGCCGTGGCGGAGGATCTTCACGCCGTTCTCCGGGATGCCGTAGACCCGCATGATCGCCCGGGTGAAGGCTTCGAGGTCCGCCAGCGACTTCCGCTTCCCCTGCACGGTCTTGCCGTTGAGGTCCGCCGGCGTGTTGATGCCGCGGTCGCCGCGGGCGACGATGGCGCGGGCTCCCAGGCCGCCCTGGAACAGCAGCCGCAGCGGCGCCTTGCCGTCCTTCTTGAAGGAGCCGATGCCGTGGTACCCGTGCGTCGCGGCCAGCGAGTTCAGCATCGCCACCTCAATGCGCTTGGCCGTCAGCGCGCGTACGTTGGCGTCGCTGCCTCCGATGGGCTCCACCGTGACGCTGATGTTGGAGTTCCGGCTCACGGTATCGCCCATGCCCACCGCGAGGATGTGGAAACGCGCGCCCACGGTGGAGGTGCCCAGGGACAGGGCCGTCTGGGCGTTCAGGGGCGCCGCAATACAGAACACTCCTGCCATGAGCAGGAAACCTGCGCGTGCAAAGCCTTTCATCTGTCCTCCCTGCGTTGCGGCGGTCGTTGGAATCGACCGCTGGATACAAACTGAAGTCTTAGCCAAGTTCTCGCTAACACCGCAAGAACAGGGTGTCAATCTTGCCTGCCGACGGAGAGGCGACGGGTATAACGGGTTGTGAAGCAGCCGCATTTTTTGTCCATTCGGTACGATTGTGCTAGAGGTGCTGGTGGAGGTTGATCGATGGTGAAACATGCGCTCGTTCCGGGCGACATCGACTATCCCAGCACGGACGGCATGCCGCTGGCGGAGTGCGATTTTCAGTTCGACCCGCTCTCCTACGCGCGCAACGCCTTGCGGGACTACTACCGCGAACGCTCCGACGTGTACGTGGCCGGCAACCTGCTGATCTACTACGAAGAGGGGAACGTGAAAGCGCGGGTAGCTCCGGACGTGTTCGTGGTGTTCGGGGCGCCCGCCCACGACCGGTCGTCGTACCTGTTGTGGCGGGAGCCGAAGGGGCCGGACTGGGTGCTGGAGGTGACTTCGCGGAGCACGCGGCGCGAAGACCAGGGAAGGAAGCGTGATTTGTACCGGGAGCTCGGAGTGGCGGAGTACTGGCAGTACGATCCCACGGGAGACTATCTGGCGCCGCGGCTGCGGGGAGAGGAGTTGGTGTCGGGGGAGTACAGGACACTCGCGGGGACGGAGTTGGCGGGCGGCGGGTTGGCGGTGTGGAGTCGGGTGCTAGGTCTGGAGTTGCGGCTGGGGAGCGGGGGATTGCGGTTCCGCGATGCGGCCACGGGGGAGTATCTGCCGAACCTTGCGGAATCGAACGAGATTCGAAGGCGAACCGAACGGGGTTGGCAGCAGGAAAGACGGGCGCGCCAGTGGGCTGAACGGGAACGAGATCGGGAGAAAGATGCGCGGCGGGAGGCCGAGCGGGCAGCGGATGAGGCGCAAGCTCGCGTTGCAGCGCTCGAGGCTCTGCTGGCGAAGGGTCGAGGGCATGGCGAAGCCGAATGATGTCCGAACTCGACCCGCCCTTCTCTTTCGTTTCCTTACACGCTACCGGCTCGGCTCCGACCGCTTCGTCGCCGCGAATCGGCGCCGCTCGATCTCCTGTTCGAAGCTCACCAGCCGGCGAATCAGGGCATTGTACCGTGAGTGTGCGTCGTCCGGGTGGCGTTGTCCGACGGCGCGATAAAGCGCAAGCTCCGGGTGTTGCGGCAAGCGTCCGGCGTCCGGCACCGGGACCCCCAGCGACCGCAGCCTTGGCGCCCCGACTGCCACGAGCAACGCTTCGACGCTATGTTCTCCCCGGCCAAGCGCCTCAAGGCCGGCCGCCACCAGGTCCTCTCCAGGAATGCCGTCACCCGGTGCCGCCATGGAACTTGCCTCCGGTAAAACTTTCGACCTTGACCCGGAACGCGCGCCCTACGAATCGTCATTCCCGCGAAAGCGGGAATCCATGGGTGGGGAGGAGCCAACTGGCCGGCGTCCCTGCCCACCGCCGCCTGGATTCCCGCTTTCGCGGGAATGACGATTCGTAGGATTCTACTCCGCCGCCTAACCCTCACCTACGATGACATTTCCCAACAATCCCTTCCGCCCTTCCAAACCCCATCCCGCTTGCCTCCCGGCCTCTGCATGCTTCCAGTTTCTGCAACATTGAGACTAACTGTTACGCCGCGGCATCGGCCAGCGGCGACACGCTGAGGTTGTAGAGCCGTGCCACGTTGGCGTTGAGCAGCTTGGTGCGGTTGCCGGCGGCGAGGCCGTCCATGTCGCGCGCGATGACGTCGCGTGAGTTGGGCCAGGTCGAGTTCTGGTGCGGGTAGTCGTTGGACCACATGCAGTTGTCGGAGCCCCACCAGGAGAACAGCCGGCCGCCGATGTGGTCGTTGAAGAAAGTCGCGTAGACCTGCCGGTTGAAGTACTCGCTGGGCAGCTTGTCGATGGACAGGGGCTGGGCGTGGCGGTGGCGCCGGAAGTTCTTGTCGCACTGGCCGAGCCAGAAGGGCATCCAGCCGATCTCGTTCTCCACCGACACGACCTTGAGCTTGGGATAGCGCTCGAGCACGCCAGAGAAGATGATGTCGAAGAGCGCGTCCTCGATTTCGCGCGTCTGCTCCACGCCGATGCGGTAGCGCTTCATGCCCGTGGCCGTCTGGCGGTGCATGCTGTCGCCGAAGCCCGTGAGGATGTGCAGGTGCACCGGCATGTCGAGGTCTTGCGAGGCCGCCCAGTAGCGCTCGTAGTGGTCCGACGTGAACGGCAGGTCGGGGTGGGGCACCTGCCAGATCAGGGTGCCGAGCATCCCGGCCTTCCGGCAGCGTTCCATCTCGGCCACCGCGTGGTCCATGTCGAAGGCGGAGATCAGCGCGATTCCGAAGAGCCGGTCCGGCGCCCCCTGGCAGTACTCGATGAGCCAGTCGTTGTAGGTGCGGAACAGGCCTTCCTGGAGCTTCACGTCGTCGACGCAGAAGAACCCGAGTCCGAGGCTCGGGTAGAGCACCTCGCCCGACACGCCGTCGATGGCCATGTCCTTGACGCGCTCCACCGGGTCCCAGCCCCCCGGCCGCGCCACCGAGAAGCCGGCCCGGCGGAATTCCTCCACCTGCTCCGGCCGCTGGCCCGCCATGAAGAGCCCGCCCACGGCCTGCGGGATCACGTCGGGGCCCCCGAACATCCAGGCGTCACGCGCCTCGTCGAAGTACGCCTTGGGCGCCCGGTCCCGAAGGGACGACGGCAACCCTTTCTCCCAGAGGTCCGGCACCTCGATCACATGCGAGTCCGCGGAGATGATGGCTTCTTCCATGACTGTCCCTCCTGTGTGCCCTGTTTCTTCTTGACGGTCCCGTTATCTCGCTAATGACCCTGCTTGTCAAAGCCCGTGCCCCGACTCCGCCGCCGCCTCCCTCCCCGCGATCAAGCCTTGTACGGTGCAGCGGCCCATGCCGTGCTGGTTGAAGCCGCCGGCGGATTCGCCGCCGCAGTAGAGGCCGGGGATGATCCCGCCGTTCATGTCGAGCACCTGGCATTTCTCGTTGATGCGCAGGCCGGCGCGGCTGTCGTGGACCAGGGGGGTGCCCCAGGCGGCGTGGAAGGGGGGCTTCTCGATCCTGTACTTGGGGGAGGGCTTGCCGAAGTCCTCGTCCGTGCCGGAGTCCACGAAGCCGTTGTAGCGGCGCACCGTGGCCTCCAAGGTGGCGCCGCCCATGGGCACGGCCTGCCAGGGGTTCTCGATGGCGGCGGCGAGGTCGGCCAGGGTGTCGGCGGTGAAGAAGTAGCCGTCCGGGTCGACGTAGGGCGGGGCGACCTTCCAACCCTCGCGCTCCACCGCCTCGGAGTCGAAGATGGCCCACACCGGGCCGCCGGAGTAGTCGGGTGGCTTGGAGCCCGCGTTCATGGCCACCGCGGCGTTGAAGAAGTTGGAGTGGTGCGGGTCGTACTCGATGTGGGTGTTGCGGTGGTCGCCGGGTACGTACGGGTCGATGTCCTTGTGCTTGTTGCCCTCGGGGTAGTCGCCCTGGGTCTCGTCGTAGAAGCGCTCGCCCACCTGGTTCACCAGGATCAGGTCGTGCCAGTCCTTGACGGCGAGCCCCGCGGCACGCACGAGCGGGAAGATCGGGCTTTCCAACTCCCAAGGGAAGTAGTTCCAGCGCGTGCCCAGGGCGCGCTGCACGCGGATGTTGTCGCCGTTCTCCAGGACCTGGTTGGCGAGGCCCCACAGGGACGCGCCCACGGCCATGGCGGCGATCTCGCCGCTGCCGTCCTGGTAGGTGTAGGGCTCGCCGGCGACCTGGTAGACGTCGGTGAGCCGGGGGTCGAACATGCGCCGGAAGTTGACGTTGCTGGTGCTGCCGCCGGTGGCGACGATGACCGCCTTGTGGGCGCGGATGGTCAGGCTCGGCTCGGTGCGGTCGACGTTGCCGTCGGAGCGGTAGCTCCGGAGCGGGGCGGTGCTTCCGGGCATGACGGTGGGCGTGTGCTCGGCGGTGATCCCGAGGACCCGCCCGGACGTCCCGTCCCGGATGATGGAGGACATCTTGTAGTTCAGCAGGAACTTCACGCCCTTCGCACGGGCGCTGTTCTCCAGGGGACGCACCAGGCCGGTGCCGGGCCGGGCGTTGGGACTGGCCAGGCCGGCGCCGTGCTCCCAGTAGGTGTGGTTCTCCCGGTGCGCCGAGTTGCCGGTGGAGTGCGCGCCCCGGCTGTCGGGCGGGCCCTCCTTGAACTTGACGCCGTTGGCTACCAGGAATTCATACGTTTCCGCGCAGTGGTCGGCAAAGGCGCGGATCACGGCGCGGTCGCTGTAGCGGTAGTCCGGGGAACCGTTGACCTGCACCACCGACCAGTCCGTGAGGTCGGCGAAGACCGTGTCCGGCGAGTCTTCGATACCGTACTGGCGCTGGACGCTGGTGCCGCCCCCCAGCGGCACGTTGCCGCCGCTCAGGATGGCGTGCCCGCCAACGTCGTAGTTGGCTTCCACCACCAGCACGGACGCCCCGGCATCCGCCGCCACGATGGCCGCGGGCAACCCCGTTGCGCCCGATCCGATGATGACGACGTCCGCCGAAAGGTCCGGTTCCTGTTGCAGTCCTGCCGATTCCTGTGCCATCGGGTCTCTCTCCTTCCGTGATCGGGTCCGCGTGGATTCGGTCGCGTTCACCTGAACGCGGGTATCACCTTCGTCGCGAAGAGCTCGACGCTGCGAAGCTCGTCATGGGTAAAGTAATGAATGAACTCCGTGACGCCAAGCTCCGCGAATCCCTGGATGCGGTGGATGCATTCCTCCGGGGTGCCGGCGATGCGGGCGTCCAGGTAGGCGGTGTGCGGCAGCGCCAACGCCTCGGCGGCGCGGGCGTATGCCTCCCGGTCCTCGCCGATGACCGTGCCGGCCCACAGCGAGCGTCCGATCTCCGCGGGGTCGCGCCCCGCCTCTTCGCAGTGTCCTTCGAGAAACTCCAGTTTCCGCCGGTACTGCGCCGGGCTGATGGGGGTCTGGATGTTCCAGCGGTCGGCGCAGCGCGCCGCCACCCGCAGCATGGTCCGGGACCCGCGGGCGCCGATGGTGATGGGCGGCCGGGGGGTTTGCAGCGGCTTGGGGCTGCAATAGGCGTTGTCGGTTCGGAAGTATTTTCCGTTGAACGTCACCGTCTCCTCGGCCCACATGCGCTTGACGATCTCCACGGCCTCGGTCAATTGCTGCGCCCGCTGCGCCATGTCCGGGAAGGCGAAACCGTAGGCGGTGTGCTCTTCCTCGAACCAGCCGGCCCCCAGTCCGAGTTCCAGCCGTCCGCCGCTGATGACGTCCAGACACGCGGCCATCTTGGCCAGCAGTGCCGGGTTCCGGAACGAGACGTTGGAACAGAGGGTGCCGATCCGGACGTGGCGAGTCAGCGGGACCAGCGCCGCGAGGGTCACCCAGGACTCGTAGAAAGGGGCGGTTGGCGGCGGCAGCGGATGGAAGAACCTGGAGGTGAAGAAGTGATCGTTCAGCCACACCGAGTCGAAGCCCAGCTCCTCCGCCCGGAGAACGACGTCACGGATGTGGTCGAAGTCGACCCCGGTCTGGATCGGGGTCAAGCCGAAGGATATGCGATGGGCCATGTTCGCGGTCGTGTCGGGGCGGATCTCCAGAATGGACCGGACGGGACGCTAGATGGATGCGAGCTTCTTCAGGATGGCGTCGTGCGCCATCTGCTCGGACTCCGAACCCTCGAAGGTGACGCCGCCGAGCACCCGGGCGGTGGGAATCCGGTCCTCGAACACCCGGATCTCGCCGATGTGGAAGTAGGCCAGGGCGGAATGGCCGCCGGCGTCGTTCACGTCGGTGAGCGGGTCCCCTTCGACCTGGACCTCCCGGGCACGCCCCTTGACGTAGTAGGCCATGTCGTCGTCGATGACCAACAGGGTGATGCGGCCGTTTCGTCTGAGGTCCGCCGCGCATTCCCCGTCGCCCCAGGTGGCCAGATCGAGATTGCGCGCATCCTTGGCGATGATGTCGGCATAGCCCAGCATGCCGGCGTTGCCCCAGCCTTCCTCGTCCGTGGTGATGATCTGCACGACGCGGTTCTGCTTTTCGGCAAGGTTGCCGGGCCGCAACAGCGCCAGTGCGTCGTCGGGAAGGCTGTCGGATACGAACCGGGCCATGAAGGCTCCTTTCCTGGTATTCAGGTGTCCAGCGCGGATCGGGAGTCGGTCTCGGGATGCGCGGGCGGCTTATGCGTTCAGGGCTCGGGCGCCCACTGGAGCTCGCGTTCCATGAAGTCCACCACCATGGGCCAAGCCAGCTCCGCGGCGTGGGCGTGGTAGCCCACCGCGCCCGGG
>CAZFIU010000046.1:0-35480 GCA_964519455.1 uncultured Syntrophobacterales bacterium | reverse complement strand
CGCCGCTGTAGAGCCCCGCCACCACCCCTGGATTCCCGCTTTCGCGGGAATGACGACTCGGGGGATTGGCGCCAATTCTTGTCCGGACGACGTTTGACACAGCCTATTCCTCGGAAATGACCTTCAACCAGCGCGTTCGCGCTCGTGCAGGTCGGCGTGCTGCCGCGGCGTTTCCGGCCGGGTGTCCTTGCCCTTTCCCTTGGTGAGCCGCAGCGTGCCGACGAACTTGACGTTGGCGCAGGCGTCGGCGCCGCCGGTGGCGCAGCCCTCGTCGTCGGGGATGAGGAAGCGCAGCGGCCCGCCCTTGTCCCGGGGCAGAGGCTCGTCGCCCACGCGGTAGGCGATGACCGCGTGGCGCAGCTCTTCCAGCGGCACGCTGGCGGCGAAGCCGCCGTCGGTGGACTCGACCGTGAGGTAGTCCAGTGCCGCGTCGGGCGCAAGCCGGTCGAGGATGGCCTGGAGCGTCACCGCGCCGCCGACCCGGCCGGGGATCAGCGCGCCGACGTCCTCGATCTGACCGTCCAGTGCCGCGAGTTCCTGGAAATCCAGCTCCCGCGGCGGCTTTCCTTCCTGTTCGATGCGAAGCCCGCTCATGGTTCGTCTCCCTGTGGCCGATGTGCCTGCGCCGGCGCGACGTCCTCGCGTCGGGCGTGCGCGACGGTCCGCCCGCGTTCACGACACGGACGGCCCGCATGCCGCGCGACCGTCGGATGTCGCAACGGAAACCTCGAAGGCGGAAAGGCTCGAAGCCCATCTCCGCGATACGTTATCGCGAGCGGAAACGCAAGCAGGGGGGCGGCAGGGTCATCGCGGGGAGCGGTCCGCGGTCATGTCGGTCAGGTCGGCATGCCCGTGCACGGCGGGCAGACGCCGTAGAGCACGACCTGGTGGCTTTCGAGGCGGAAACCCTTGGGCGCCAGCTTCATCAGGTCGTCGGTGGGGCAGCCCTGGACGTCGAAGACGCCGTCGCACTCGCGGCACTGGAAGTGGTGGTGGTGTTCCTTCCCGGCGGTCTCGTAGCGGGCCGCCTCGCCGGGAATGCCCACGGCGACGAGCGTGCCTTCGGTCATCATGGTGTGGATGGTGCGATAGACCGTGGCGATGCCCAGGCCGGGCGCTCTGGCCTGCGCGGCCAGGAGAATGTCTTGCGGGCTCAGCGGTCGGTTGGCTTCCAGGAGCACTCGCTGGATGACGCTTCGCTGCCGTGTGCGCCGCTTCGCGCGAAAGCGCGTCCGGGGAACCGCTTCGTCGAGATGGCCTTTTTCGCTGTCCATGTGAACCCCCAGCGCCTGTAGCGGCAGGCGCGCTGGCCGTCCCGTGCCCCCCTGCGGGACGGCTAATCCTCATATTACACAATACCACACTTGAGTTGTACGCAAAGGCGGCTGGGCTCGCCGCCGTCGCAGGCACCATGGCCTTCCTCCACTCTCGGATCCATACGGTGATTATAACCGAGTATTTGACAATATAAAATGATCGATCAATATATTTAATCGCCACACGGTGACGGGAAGCCGTTTCGACAGTGGCCGACAGCGATATAGTGATCTGTTCCTCTCACTTGTACAGGTCCAGTTCCGATATAGCCGATTGCGCGTAGCTAGCCCTTGATATTATGATAGCGATTTATTAATACCAGATAATGGCATCTGTGCCAGAAGGAGGTCCCATGAGACTTGTCGAAGTGAAAAGGATGGTTCTCGGATGCGCGGCATTCCTGCTTGCGTGCGGGCTCGCGGTCCCGGTGGGGGCACAGGAGCCGGTGGATGCGCTCAAGAAACAGCTCCAGGAGATGCAGAAGGAAGTGGGTAACTTGATGCAGCGCATCGAGGAACTCGAGCAGAAGAAGGCCGAGCAGGACCGTGTGGAGTCGGTCGAGCAATCGGTGAAGTCGATTCAGGAGAGCCCTTCGATTCTGAACCCGTCCATCGGTCTGGCCATCGATACGACCTTCGAGAGCGGGCCCGACAACGACGGAGAGTTCAACCTGCGGTCGGTGGAGCTCGGACTGTCGGCCGAGATCGATCCGTATGCCAGGGCGTATACGTTCATCACCGCCATCGGAGAGAACGTCGAAGTCGAAGAGGCGGCCGTGCAGACGACGGCGCTGCCGATCAACGTCACCGCCGGGCGGTTTTTCGCGGACTTCGGCCGCCTGCCCCAGTTTCACCCGCACGAACTTCCGTTCGTCAATACGCCCCTGTCCATGACCCGCATGGTTGGGGGAGAGTCGCTGGGCACGGGGGTCCAGTGGCGCTATCTCTTCCCGACGCCGTTCTACCTGGCCTTTACCGGTGGCGTGTTCAACGAGATCGGACACTCCCACGCGCATGGCGCCGAGGGGCATGAGCACGGGGAGGGTGAGGAGCACGCGCACGAGGACGAGCATGCCCACGAGGACGAGCATGCCCACGAGCACGAGGACGAGCACGCGCACGAGGACGAGCATGCCCACGAGCACGAGGACGAGCACGGGCACGAAGACGAGCATGCCCACGAGGACGAGCACGAAGGCGAGGAGCACGCCCACGAGGAGGAAATGCACGTGGACGGAAGCCGCTCCCTCAAGGACCTGACCTACCTGGGCCGGCTGCACGCCTTCTTCGACCTGAGCCAGACCTGGAACATCGAGGTGGGTTCGTCATTGGCGCATTCGCCGAGGACGGAGATGGAAGAGGACAGCCGCCGCTCGCTCTTGGGCGTGGACGTGACGCTTCGGCACCGGCCCCTCGTGGCGGGTTTCTACGAAGGGTTCACCGTTGCCGGCGAGTGGTACGTCAACCGTCAGGAGGCCCACGCCGGAACCACGACCGCCCGCGGCGGCTACGCTTACGCCAATTGGGACGTCAACCCCGAGTTGCCGGGCAAGTGGAGCCTGGGTCTGTTGCTGGACTCCGCGCCCTACATGGACAACCCCTCCGACATCACGCTGGGCCTTTCGCCGTACGTCACCTGGGCGCCCAGCGAGTTCAATCGCCTGCGGCTCCAGTACACGCACGGCTGGGACGACCGCGAATCGGAGGACAGCTCGGAGGTCTTTCTCCAATGGACCACCGTGCTCGGCAGCCACACGCACGGTTTTCGTGAACGGCGCTGACGCGCGGGAACGCGGGGCGGCTTCCGGAGGGAAGCCGCTGTCCGCGTTCTGCAGAGGTGCTTGAGGAGGCATTCGCATGACGAGTCCTTTGACACGGTGGCCTCGGGCCGCCTTCGTGCTGTCGCTGGTCCTGCTGTTGGCGGGTCCGGCGGCGGCCGAGAAGATCGACGTGGTGACGACCATTCCGGACCTGGCCGACATCACCCGGCGGATCGGCAAGGAGAGGGTGTCGGTCAACAGCCTGACGCTGGGCGTCCGGGACATTCACAGCGTGCAGGTGAAGCCGAGCATGGTCAGCCTGCTCAACCGCGCGGACGCGGTGGTGCTGATGGGGCTGTCGCTGGAGCACGCCTTCCTGCCGGCCCTGCTCGACGTGGCCGCCAATCCGCGGATTTCGCGCGGCGGCATCGGCCACATCGCGACCTCCCCCGGAGTCGTGCCCCTGAAACCGCCCAAGACCCTCTCGCGCAAGGGAGGCGACATCCATCCGAGGGGCAATCCCCACTACAACCTGGACCCGGTGCTGGGAAAGCTCATCGCGCGGAACATCGCGGAAGGCCTGTCCAAGGCCCACGGCGAGCACCGCGCCTTTTTCATGAAGAACCTGCAAGCCTACACCGCGGAACTGGACCGGCGCATACCCGTGTGGCAGAGGGCGGCCCGGGGCCTCGACGGTGTCCGGTTCGTCAGCTACCACGACGACATGGCGTACTTCGCCAAGCGCTACGGGATGCGCCTCTTCGGCACCCTGGAGGTGGCGGCCGGCATCGGTCCGACGCCGGCGCACATCGTCCAACTGGTGGAGCGAATGAAGGCGGCGCGCGTGCCCCTGGTGGTGTACGGCACCTATCCCAGCCGGGTGCCCCAACGGGTCGCGCGTGAGACCGGTGCAACCGCGGTGCCCGTGCCCTTGTACGTGGGCGGGCGCCCCGGCGTGGACACCTACGTGAAGCTGATCGACTACCTCGTCACCCACCTTTCCAAGGCGGTCGCCCGGTGACCGCAAGCGCCTCGCCGGAGCGTCTCCTCCTTTCGCTCCGGCACGCGTGTCTGGGGTACGGCGCCGAGACGGTGCTCGACGATGTCCATCTGTGCATCGACGCCGGCGAATTCGTCGGCCTGGCGGGAGCCAACGGGTCCGGCAAGACCACCCTCCTCCGGTCCATGCTGGGCCTTCTCCCGCTGCGGAGCGGCAGAGTGGAGCGACACCTGCCGCGGGCACGTCTCGGCTACGTACCCCAGCACGCATCCCTCGACGCCTACTTCCCGCTGAGCGTGTGGGAGGTGGCGGCCATGGGCGCCTACGGCCGGCTGCGTCCCTGGCGGCTGTTCCCGCGGAGAGAAAGACAGCGGGTCGACAATGCCTTGGTACAGGTGAGCCTGGGGCGCCTCGGGCGAGCCGTCTTCTCCCATCTGTCGGGCGGGCAGCGCCAGCGGGCGCTCATCGCCCGCGCCCTGACGGTGGAACCCGCGTTGCTGCTGCTCGACGAACCGTTCGCCGGCGTGGACCGGGAAGCGCGCGAGGACATCGCCCGACGGCTGGAAGAGATCAACCGGGTTTCCCGCCTGGCCATCGTCATCTGCAGCCATGACGACGATCTCCTCGCGCGCTTCTGTGAACGCGTGATCCGGGTTTCCGACGGGTGCGTGCACGGCGGGCTGCGCGAGACCGCTTGAGGTCCGGCCGTCGTGGTCCAGGCATTCGCGGAGATCCTCGACCCTTCCTTCCTGCTCTTCCCGGCGGTGCTGGGGAGCATCGTCCTGGGGCTGGTGTGTCCGGTGGTGGGGGGCTTCCTGGTGCTCCGGCGCAGCGTGCTGCTGGGCCTGACCCTGCCGCAGTTCGCCGCCGCCGGCGCGGCGTTCGCGTTGTTCGCGCACGAAGTCGGCCTGGTGCCGCATCCGGGCCACACGTCGGGCGACGCGCACCAGGTCGAGCGCATGCTCGCCTACGTCGGTTCGTTGCTGTTCACCTTCGCGGGCATGACGCTGCTGGCGCTGACGGACCGCCGCGGCGCCGGGCGCTCGGAGACGCGGCTGGCCGTGGCGTATGCCCTGGCCGGGTCGCTCATGATCCTGTTCGTGGCGGTCCATCCCTTCGGCGACGCCGCCATCCTGGGTCTGGTCAAGGGAGAGGCGGTGGTGCTCTCCTGGCCCGAGTTGGCCGCCCTGAGCGCCGTCTACGCGACGGTGACGGCGTGCCTGGTCCTCTTCCGGCGCGAGTTGCTGATGGCGTCGTTCGACCGCGACCTCACCTTCCTCCTCAAGGGCGGCACCTTCACCTGGGACCTGCTCTTCCACCTGCTCGCCGGAGTCGCCATCGCGCTGGGGGTGATGATGGCCGGTCCGTTGCTCACTTTCGGCCTGCTGGTGCTTCCGCCCATCGCCGCGCGGCCCCTGGTGTCGCGCATGGCGCCCTATTTCATCGTGTCGTCGCTGGCGGGGGCGGGCATCGGCGTGACCGGCTTCGCCGTCGCCTACCGCTTCGACGTGCCGTTGGGTCCCGCCATCCTGACGTTGGGCTGCGTCCTGGTGCCGGTCGCCCACGCCCTGGCCCGTGTCCTGTCTCACAAATAGCGTTATGAAGCCGCGGCGGCGCGCAACACCTCCTCGGTGCAGGAGGCCAGCAGCCGGTCGTGGGCGTGGTCGAGGGCGAAGACGCGGAACTTGACGATCTTCGAAGGGATGTAGGCGAACAGCTCGGCCATGGTTTCCTTGGTGATGGTGCCGGTGGAGGGATCGTAGGTGTGGATCTGCTTCTTGCCCATGGCCATGGGGTTCTCGGGGCGCGAGTCCTGGCTGGCCATGTCCACGCGGAAGACCACGTCGCGCCGGTCGGCCGGCAGCGCGTCGCGCACGCGCGCTTCCCAGTCGCGCACCCCGATGGCGTCGAGCCCGGCGTCGAGCTCCGCCCCCGCGAGGCTGCGCTCGTAGGCGAGCCGCCACTTGAGGTCCCGGTCGAGGATGCGCCCCCATTCGCGCCCCAGCGGAGTGCCGAGCCGGCGCCAGTGGGACACCTCCTGCAGGAGCGACCAGTCCGTCAGGTGCAGGTAGCGGTCCATGTGCTCCAGGGGATTGCCCGGCGCGATCTGCTGCATGGTCTCCGGGAACAGCTCCTGCAGGTGTGCGTCGATGGCCCGGGTGGTGCGGTGGAAGTAGACGTTCTCGTAGAGGTACTTGCGCGCGTTCAGGAACATGGTGAGGGCGCCCTCGCCGGAGCGGTGCAGCGTGAGCCCCTTGGGCGAGACGAACGTGTAGTACATCAGCCGTTCGCGGTCGATGGGACCGATGGCCACGCCGCACATGTACGAGTCGCGCGACACGTAGTCGAGGTTGTCGAAGGTGAGGATGCCGTTGGTCAGCGGCTGCAGGAAGCGCACCCAGCGCGGCCGCGCTGGGTCGTCGTCGGAGTCCTTCTTGATGGGGAAGGCGATCTCGTCGGGGTCCAGCTCCTCGCCCGCGGCAAAGGCGCCCGACGGGCTCCGGCGGATGCCGCGGATGAGGTCGCCCAGGTGCTCGCGGATGATGACCTGGGAGATGTCCTCGTGGATCAGGCCGTACTCGCTGAGGAAGTGGTTGTCGAAGAAGTGGCAGAACGGGCCGTGGCCGACGTCGTGCAGCAGGCCGATGACGCGCATGTACGCTTCCACGTAGTTGGCGGAAGGACAGGCGTCGCCCAGGACTTTTTGCAGGGACGGGTACAGGCCGCGGGCGAAGGCCCCGGCCAGGTGCATGGCCCCGAGGCAGTGCTGGAAACGGGAGTGCTCCGCGGACGGGTAGACCCAGCGGGCGCTCTGGAGCTGGAAGATGTAGCGCAGGCGCTGGAACCAGGGAGAGTCGATCAGGTCCTTCTCCGTGACCTCGCCCGGTTTCTCGGGCACGGTGAAGGGGATGTAGCGGTGGATCGGGTCGGCGATGAGCGAACAGCCATGGTAGTCAGAACGCATGGACAGCCCCGGTTTCTCCCCGGACCCGCGGAACCCTCACAACTCGAAGCCCACCTGGGCGGTCCACTGGTCGCCCATCTTGGCAAGGTGGCTTGATCGTTCGTCCACGGCGCCGATGGCCTCGCGCTCTTCGTGGCGGTCGGGATCGAACTTCTCGCCGCGGGCCTCCGCGCGCACGAAGAACTCACCGGCCTCGTGAATGGCGAACTCCTTCAGGATGTAGCCGCTCGCCTGGTACTCGTAGAGCAGCTCGCGAATCCAGTTTATCATGAGATCGTCGTGGTCCACGCCTTCGGCTTCCACCGCGACGCTCTCCCGCGCCTCCACGGCGTCGAGGTCCACGAGCAGATCGAAGAGCGCGAAACCCGCGTCCGCCAGCACCTGCGGCAGGGAGTCGGCCGCGAGCCGGACGCTCAGCTCCGACGACCGTCGCAAGACCCGGTATCTCTTTTCGTCATCGGCCATTTTCGTGATCCTTGGGCAGTGGTCCCCGCCAGGGCCCGATCGGTCCTTCCCGCATTCCGCTCGTCATCGGATGTCTGTTTGCGTAGCACTCTTCGCGCGCCGTGTCAGTCCCTGTTGATCAGCGACGCGGCGTAGCCGGCGCCGAAGCCGTTGTCGATGTTCACCACCGTGACCCCGGCGGCGCACGAGTTGAGCATGGCCAGGAGCGCGGACAGGCCGTGGAAGCTGGCGCCGTAGCCGACGCTGGTGGGCACGGCGATGACCGGCCGGCGCACCAAGCCGGCCACGACGCTGGGCAGCGCGCCCTCCATGCCCGCCACGACGATCAGCAGCGCCGCCTCGGTGAGCTGCTTGTGGTGTCCCAGCAGCCGGTGCAGGCCGGCCACGCCCACGTCATAGACCCGCTCCACCCGGTTCCCCATGATCTCGCTGGTGACCGCGGCCTCCTCCGCCACGGGGATGTCCGAGGTGCCGGCGCACACCACCGCGATGGTCCCCTTGCCCCTGAGCGGCGCGTCCTTGGCGCGCCACGTGGCCGCGCGTGCCTCGCGATGGAAGCGGAAGCCCCGGAGCCGCGGCTTGAGCGCATCCATCTTCTCCGCGGACAGGCGCGTGATGAGCACGTTCACCGCGCGCTTGCGGATCGCCCGGGCGATGGCGGCGATGTCCGCCACCTCCTTGCCCTCGCCCAGAATGACCTCCGGGAACCCCTGCCGCAAGGCCCGGTGATGGTCCACCTTGGCGAACCCCAGGTCCTCGAACGGAAGGTGCCGCAGCCGCTCCAGCGCGTCATCGACCGCAACCTCCCCGCGCCGCACCCCGTTCAGCAGTTCTGTGAGTTGCTCTTCGTCCATGGTCACTCAAATACCCTTGTTCCGTCCCTCTCCTCCGTCATTCCGTCCCTACTCCGTCATCCGTCCCTCCTCCGTCATCCGTCCCTCCTCCGTCATTCCGTCCCCACTCCGTCATCCGTCCCACTCCGTCATCCGTCCCACTCCGTCATCCGTCCCCACTCCGTCATCCGTCCCCACTCCGCCATCCGTCCCCACTCCGCCATCCGTCCCCACTCCGTCATTCCGTCCCTACTCCGTCATCCGTCCCCACTCCTCCGTCATTCCCGCGAAAGCGGGAATCCAGGAGTGGTGGGGCGGTGGTGCCCCTGTCGTGCCCCTCCGCCTCCACCCCTGGATTCCCGCTTTCGCGGGAATGACGGAAGGAGTGGGAACCGGAATGACGGAAGGAGTGGGAACCGGAATGACGGAAGGAGTGGGAACCGGAATGACGAAGGAGTGGGAACCGGAATGACGAATTGGGGGCCGTGAACGACGGAGAGGCGCCCGCCGTGACGGGACCGGTGTCGCGCCGCGTCCGCGCCTGTCTGAAGTGGTCGTAGCCCGCCGCCTCCAAGGACACGCTGTCGCCGTGCTCGTCCACCAGCGTGACGCCGTGCTTCCTCGGCACGCACTCGCCGATGCGGGTGATGGGGACGCCGGTGCGGCGGGCGATGTGCTCCACGCTCTTGCGCGCCTCCGGGTCCGCGGTGAACAGCAATTCGTAGTCTTCCCCGCCGGCGAGCGCGCACCGCATGTCCTCGGGACCGGCCGTCCGGACGAAGGCCGGCGACAGGGGCACCCGCGCCCGGTGCACCACGGCGCCGGCGCGGCTGGCCCGGCAGATGTGGCCCAGGTCCTGGGCGAGGCCGTCGCTCACGTCGATCATGGCGTGCGCCAGGCCCTCCCGGGCCAGCAGCAGGCCGGTCTTCACGCGCGCCGTGGGGCGGTGGTGCCGCCCCACCAGGTAGTTCCGGTCCTTCGCCTTCACCTTGGGCCGCGGGTCCGAGAGCAGCGCCAGCCCCAGCGCCGAGTCGCCGAGGGTGCCGGTGACGTAGATGTCGTCGCCCACCCGTGCGCCGGCGCGGGTCACCGCGCCGTGGGGCGCTTCGCCGGCGAGGAACACGTCGATGGTGAGCCGGTCGGCGGCGCAGGTGTCGCCCCCCACCAGCGCCACGCGGTGCTCGGCCGCCAGTGCGTGGATGCCTTCCAGCAGGGCGGCGGCCTGCCGGGTGTCGACGTCGGGCAGGGCCAGGGAAAGGAGGAAGAACGCCGGACGCCCGCCCATGGCGGCGATGTCGCTCAGGCTGGCGGTGAGGGACTTGTGTCCGAGATCCTGCATCGGGATCCACTCGCGGTTGAAGTGGACGCCTTCGATGAGCAGGTCCGAGGTGAACAGGAGCGAGTCGCCGGCGGTGGACACCCAGGCGGCATCGTCGCCGATGCCGAGCCGCACGCCGCGCCGGCGCGGCGTGTTCCGTTGGATCAGGTCGATGAGCCCGAATTCTCCCAGGTCGCGGAGTTTCATGGGCGTCGAAGGGCCCGAAACCGCGACCACGCCCCGGTCTGTGTGTTCATGTCGCGGAGTCTCATGGGCGTGGAAGGGTTGTCGCGGCGGGGGAGCGGGTCGGAAGATCGCCAGGCCGGCCCTCGCGACAGGTCATGGCATCAAGGCAGGCCACTACGCGTTCGCCGGCACCGTCCTGTCCCCTCCGCTCTTGGGGCGGCTCCGCCGGGCCTGCTTCCTGGGCTTGGCGGCGGTTGCGGATCCGGACCCCTTGGCGGGTGCGCGGCCGGGTTTGTCGTCGAAGGCCACCGCCAGCACGTCGTTCATGTTCCGCGCCAGGATGAAGTTCAGCTTGTTGCGCAGCGGGCGCGGGATCTCTTCCAGGTCCTTCTGGTTCTGGAAGGGGATGGCGACGGTCTGGACGCCGGAGCGGAAGGCCGCCAGGCACTTCTCCTTGAGGCCGCCCACGGGCAGCACCCGTCCGCGGAGCGTGATCTCCCCGGTCATGGCGACGTTGCGGCTCACCGGCCGCTTGGTCAGCGCGGAGATGAGGGCGGTGCCCATGGTGATGCCCGCGGAGGGGCCGTCCTTGGGGATGGAGCCCGAGGGCACGTGGATGTGGATGTCCTGCTTCTGGTAGAAGTTCTCCTCCAGCCCGAGGTTCTTGGCCTGGGCGCGGGCGTAGCTCACCGCGGCCTGGGCCGATTCGCGCATCACGTCGCCCAACTGGCCCGTCAGGGTCAGGTTGCCGCGGCCCTTGGAGAGCGACGCCTCCACGTGCAGCAGCTCGCCGCCGGCGCTGGTCCAGGCCAGACCCGTGGCCACGCCGATCTCGTTCTGCTCCTGGGTCTCGGTGAGGAAGCGGGGCGGACCGAGGGACTGGTGCAGGTTGCGCCGGGTGACGCGCGTGCGCGCGGTGCGGCCGTCGGCCACCCTGCGCGCCACCTTGCGGCAGATGGCCGCGATCTCCCGCTCCAGGTTCCGCAAGCCGGCCTCCCGGGTGTACTCCTCGATGGTGCGCAGCACCGCGTCCTGCGAGATGTCCAGCAGGTCGGCGGAAATCCCCGCCTCCTGGCGTTGCCGCGGGATCAGGAAGCGGCGCGCGATCTCCAGTTTTTCCTCGTTGGTGTAGCCGGACAGGTGGATGACCTCCATGCGGTCCCGCAACGCCGGCGGCACCGTGTCGAGCAGGTTGGCCGTGCAGATGAACAGCACGCTGGAGAGGTCGAAGGGCACGTTCAGGTAGTGGTCGCTGAAGGCGTGGTTCTGCTCCGGGTCGAGCACCTCCAGCAGCGCCGCCGACGGATCGCCGCGGAAGTCGTTGCCGACCTTGTCGAGCTCGTCGAGCATGAACACCGGGTTGTTGGAGCCGGCCTGCTTCATGCCCTGGATGATGCGGCCGGGCAGGGCGCCCACGTAGGTCCTGCGGTGGCCGCGGATCTCCGCCTCGTCGCGCACGCCGCCCAGCGAGATGCGCACGAAGTTGCGTCCGAGGGCGCGCGCGATGGATTTCCCCAGGGAGGTCTTGCCCACCCCCGGCGGGCCGACGAAGCACAGGATGGGGCCGCGGATCTTCTTCCGCAGCTTGTTCACCGCGAGGTACTCGAGGAACCGTTCCTTGATCTTCTCCAGGTTGAAGTGGTCCTCGTCGAGGACCTGCTTGGCCTTCTTGAGGTCGAGGTTGTCCTTGGTGCGCACGCTCCAGGGAAGCTCCACCATCCAGTCCAGGTAGGTGCGTACCAGGGAGGATTCGGACGACTCGGGGTGCATCTGCTCCAGCCGCTTGAGCTGCTTGTCGGCCTCCTTCTTGACCGCCGCCGGCATGCGGGCCTTGTCGAGCTGGCCCTTGAGCTCGTTCATCTCCTCGGTCTTCTCGTCGCCCTCGCCGAGTTCCTGGTGAATCTGCCGGAGCTGCTCCCGCAGGAAGTACTCCCGCTGGGTCTTGCTCATCTCGTCCTTGGCCTGGTTCTGGATGCGCGCCTGCATGGTGGCCAGCTCGAGCTCGCGGGTGAGCAGGTCGTTGACCTTCCGCAGCCGCTCCACCGGTTCGTAGATCTCCAGGATGGCCTGGCTCTCCTCGATCTGCAGGCGCAGGTTGGAGGCCACCAGGTCGGCCAGCACGCCGGGGTCCGCGACGTTGTCGGTGACCATGACGATCTCCGGCGGCAGGCTCTTGAGGTTGAGGATCTGCTCGATCTTCTCCTTGACGTTGCGCATCAGCGCTTCGACTTCGATGGAAACCTCGATGACCTGGGGCTCGATGACCTTCTCGATACGTGTCTCGAAATAGGGGTCTTCCCGAACGAACTCCTGGAGGATGCCCTTGGTCATCCCCTGCACCAGGATCTTCACCCGGCCGTCGTCGAGCTTGAGCATGCGCAGGATGGTCGCCACCGTACCCACGCGGTAGAGGTCGTCCGGCGCGGGGTCGTCCTCGGCGGCGTCCTTCTGCACCACGAGAAAGATGTGCCGGTCGCGCTCCAGCGCCTCGTTCACGGCGTTGATGGACAGCTCCCTGCCGATGAACAAGGGGATCATCATGTACGGATAGATGACGATGTCCCGGATGGGCAGGAGCGGTATGACGTCCGGGATCTCGCTCACGGGCCGGTCGTCGACGAGCGCCGCGGTATCCTTGTCGGATTCTTCCATCGGTGATCCTCAGTCGAAGAGTTCCTTTACCTTCTCGAAGAACCCTTTTGCAATAGGTTGGCCGTCGTCGCCGCCTTCTTCGGAGAATTCCTGCAGCAGTTTCTTCTGGCGGCCGGTCAGGCGCGTGGGCGTTTCCACGACCACGCGCACGTGCTCGTCTCCGCGGCGGCTCCCGTGCACGTCCTTGATGCCCTTGCCCTTGAGGCGGAACACCGCGTTGGACTGGGTCCCCGCCGGGATCTTCATCTTGACCTTGCCCTCCAGCGTGGGCACCTCGATCTCCGCGCCGAGGGCGGCGTGGACGAAGGAGATGGGCATGTCGCAGATGACGTCCTGTCCGTCGCGGGCGAAGATGGGGTGGTCCTGCACCAGGATGACCACGTACAGGTCCCCCGGCGGCCCGCCGCGCATGCCGCCCTCGCCCTCGCCGCGCAGCTTGAGGCGCGATCCGGTGTCGACGCCGGCCGGGATCTTGACGTTGATGGTGTGGAACTTGCGGGTCAGGCCCGCGCCGCCGCACGAGCCGCACGGGTTGGCGATCACCCGGCCCTGGCCGCCGCACTGGCCGCAGGTGCGCGATACCGTGAAGAACCCCTGCTGGAAGGCCATCTGTCCCGAGCCGTGGCAGGCGGGACAGGTCTGCGGCGACGTGCCCTTCTCGGCGCCGCTGCCCTCGCACTCGTCGCACGGCCCGTGACGCGGGATCTTGATCTTCTTCTCGGTGCCGAAGGCGGCCTGCTCGAAGGTGATCTCGAGGTTGTAGCGCAGGTCGTCGCCGCGCTGCGCCCGGCTCCGGCCCCGGCCCCGCGGCGACCCGCCGAAGAAGTCCCCGAAGATGTCGCCGAAGATGTCCTCGAACCCGCCGGTGAAGTCGAAGCCCCCGGCGAACGGGCCGGCGTCGCCGAACGCGGCGTGGCCGAACTGGTCGTACCTGGACCGCTTCTCGGGATCGGACAGCACCTGGTAGGCTTCGGACAGCTCCTTGAACTTCTCCTCCGCCTCCTTGTCGCCCGGGTTCCGGTCCGGATGGTACTCCAGCGCCAGCTTGCGGTACGCCTTCTTGACCTCGTCCTCGCCGGCGTTGCGGCTCAGGCCGAGGATTTCATAGTAGTCCTTCTTGTTCAATACCGAGTCCTTCGCGGCCTACTCCTTGACCTCCTCGAAGTCCGCGTCAACGACGTTGTCGTCGGGCTTGCCGCCGTCGGCGCCCGGAGGCGGCGTCTGCTGCCCCGGGTCCTGCTGTGCCTGCTGCTGCGACGCCTTGGCGTACATGGCTTCCGCGAGCTTGTGGGAGGCTTGGTTCAACTCCTCCGCCGCCGCCCGCATGGCCGCGGCGTCGTCCCCCTCCAGCGCTTTCCTGGCCTTCTCCAGGGCCGCATCGATGCCGGCCTTGACCTCGGCGTCGAGGTCGTCGCCGTACTCCTTCAGGGACTTCTCCGTGGAATAGACCAGCGAGTCGAGCTGGTTGCGCGCCTCGGCCGCTTCCTTGCGGTTCTTGTCCTCCTCGGCGTGGACCTCGGCGTCCTTCACCATGTTGCGGATCTCGTCCTCGCCGAGGCCGCTGGACGCGGTGATCTTGATGGACTGCTCCTTGCCGGTCCCCAGGTCCTTGGCCCCCACGTGCACGATGCCGTTGGCATCGATGTCGAAGGTGACGTCGATCTGCGGCAGGCCGCGCGGAGCGGGCGGGATGCCCTCCAGGTTGAACTGGCCGAGCAGCTTGTTGTCCCGCGCCATCTCGCGCTCGCCCTGGTGCACGCTGATGGTCACCGAGGGCTGGTTGTCCGCGGCCGTGGAGAACACCTGGTTCTTCTTGGTCGGGATGGTGGTGTTGCGCTCGATCAGCTTGGTGAAAACGCCGCCCAGGGTCTCGATGCCGAGGGACAGCGGCGTCACGTCGAGCAGCAGCACGTCCTTCACGTCGCCCGTGAGCACGCCTCCCTGGATGGCGGCGCCGATGGCCACCACCTCGTCGGGGTTCACGCCCTTGTGCGGCTCCTTGCCGAAGATCTTCTTCACCCGCTCCTGCACCGCGGGCATGCGCGTCATGCCGCCCACGAGGATGACCTCGTCGATCTCGCCGGCGGAGTAGCCGGCGTCCTGCAGCGCCTGCCGGCACGGCCCCTCGGTGCGGTCGACGAGGTCGGCGCACAGGGCCTCGAGCTTCGAGCGCGACAGCTTGATGCTCATGTGCTTGGGACCGCTCTGGTCCGCGGTGATGAACGGCAGGTTGATGTCGGTCTCCACCGAGGTGGACAGCTCGCACTTGGCCTTTTCCGCCGCCTCCTTGAGGCGCTGCAGCGCCATCTGGTCGCCGCGCAGGTCGATGCCCTGGTCCTTCTTGAACTCGTCGGCCAGGTAGTCGATGATGCGCTGGTCGAAGTCCTCGCCGCCCAAAAAGGTGTCGCCGTTGGTGGCCTTCACCTCGAACACGCCGTCGCCCAGCTCCAGGATGGAGATGTCGAAGGTGCCGCCGCCCAGGTCGAACACCGCGATCTTCTCGTCCGTCTTCTTGTCCAGTCCGTAGGCCAGCGACGCCGCGGTGGGCTCGTTGATGATGCGCTTCACGTCGAGCCCGGCGATGCGTCCCGCGTCCTTGGTGGCCTGACGCTGGCTGTCGCTGAAGTACGCCGGCACGGTGATGACCGCCTCGGTGACGGGCTCGCCCAGGTAGTCCTCGGCGGTCTGCTTCATCTTCTGCAGGATGAAGGCCGAGATCTCCGGCGGGCTGTAGCTCTTGCCGCGGCTCGTCACCCAGGCGTCGCCCTTGTCGGAGCGGGTGAGCTTGTAGGGCAGCACGGCGGCCGCCTTCTGCACCATGGGATCGTCGAACACGCGCCCGATGAGGCGCTTCACCGCGAAAACCGTATTCTCGGGGTTGGTGATGGCCTGGCGCCGGGCGATCTGCCCCAGCAGCCGCTCGCCGCTCTCCGAAAACGCCACCACCGAAGGGGTCGTGCGGCTCCCCTCCGCGTTGGTCAGCACCTCGGGATCGGTGCCCTCCATGATCGCAACGCATGAGTTGGTCGTTCCAAGATCGATGCCTATGACCTTTGCCATTTCCAGGTCTCCTTGCTGTTCCGATGTCTTTCGTCGTGGAATCTAATCATCGGCCGGGTCGTTTTCAACCGTGTTTTCGGCTTGTTTCGCGGGCGTCTTGGCGACGCTCACCAGCGAAGGCCGCAGCAGCCGGTCGCCCAGGTAGTAGCCCCGGTGGACCTCGTCCACCACCGTGTTGGCCTCGTGTTCGGCGGTCTCCACCTGGGCGAAGGCCTCGTGTTTTTCCGGGTCGAAGGGCTCGCCCTTGGCCGTGACCTGCGTGACGCCGTGCTTCTGGAGCGCTTCGAGGCAGCTCCGGTGCACGAGCGCGACGCCGTCCAGCAGCGACTGTCCGTTGTCGTCGGCCAGGCCGTGCTCCACCGCCCGCTCCAGGTCGTCGATGACCGGCAGGAGGTCCCGCACCAGCGACTCGTTGGCGTAGCGGATGGCGTCCTGCTTCTCGCGCGCCACCCGCTTCTTGTAGTTCTCCGTCTCCGCCGCCTGCCGCAGGAACCGGTCCTCCAGGCGCCGCGCCTCTTCCCTGGCCGCCGCCAGCTCTCCGGCCAGGCGCTCGACCTCGGTGGGCTCGGGCGCCTCGTCGCCGGCCGCCTCTTCCTGCGGCTCAGGCTCAGCCGCTCCGTCGTTCGCTGCTTCTTGAACTCGTTCTTTGTCTTCCGCCATGATTGCTGTGTCCGAACCGACCATTCCGGCCCCTCACGCGTCCTTGATATGAAAAACTCTTGTTCAATGATTTCTGGTAGTTACGGAATCTCGCTACACCCCAATAAGTCATTCCCGCGGAAGCGGGAATCCAGGGGTGGGGGTGTGGCGGCCTCATTGCCCGCCCCCACCCCGCCTGGATTCCCGCTTCCGCGGGAATGACTCATTGGGGGGGGCGGCGCCCCATTTTGATCCCCCTTGTGTCGGCTGCAAGCCGTCATGGGTGATTCCCACATTCGCGGGAATGACGTAAAGGAGAGCATCTGCCGGGACAACGGCCGTGAGAAGGTAATCACCGATCCGGACCGTGTCAAGGTGGTGGAAGCAAACGCCGGAACGGCCGGAAGTGGGTGTATCCACGCGACTTTTCGGCCGTCTTGGTGTATACGTGACAGGAGTTTGACGTTTGTGCGGCGCGCCCGGATGAGAGGAAACGCCGGAGCGCCGCGGGGGGTTGCGTTGCCGGCGATACGGTCGAGCCCGGCCATCGTTCTGCGGTCCTGGGCGTACGGCGAATCGGACAAGATCGTCTCTTTCCTGACACGGGATTTCGGCAAGATCCGGGGCATCGCCAAGGGAGCCAAGCGCTCCCGCAAGCGGTTCCTCAACGTCCTGGAGCCCTTCACGCTCGTCCAGTTGCGTTTTCATGAACGTCCCCACAGCCCTCTGGCGTTCGTCCACGCGTGCGACTGGGTGTACGTGTTCCGGGCCATCGCCAGGGACCTCGCCAAGATCGCGCACGCCTCCTACCTCGTGGAGATCACGGACGAGTTGACACGGGACGGCGACGACAGCCTGTCGCTGTTCGAGCACCTGCGCGCCGGGCTCCGGTTTCTGGAGGAGAACGCGGCTTCGCCGGAGTACCTGACCGCGTTCGAGTTGACGCTGCTGCGGTTGGCGGGGTTTCAGCCCATCCTCGAGCAGTGCCAGCGCTGCGGCCGCGCCCCCGGCGGCGACGACGGCCAGTGGAACGTCCGCTGGGGCTTCAGCCCGGCCGACGGCGGCGTCCTGTGCCGCGACTGCCGCGACTACCGCAGGGAGGCGGTGCCCCTTTCAGCGGAAGCGTTGGGCGTGCTCATCCACATCCAGCGGCACGGCTGGACCGAAGGCGACGCGCCGGCGGCGCTCCAGCCGGCCTTGCGGGAGGCGCGCGCGTTGATGCCCTTGTTTATCCAGTACCAGATTAGTAAGAAGCTCAAGTCCGCGGCCTTCCTGGACGGCCCGTTCCGGTAAGACTTGGACACCAGACAGGAGAACCACAGCAGTCATGAACGAACACGCGACGATGGAGAAGGTCGTCAATCTGTGCAAGCGGAGAGGGTTCATCTTTCCGTCCAGTGAGATTTACGGAGGCATCGGCAGCACCTGGGACTACGGGCCCGTGGGCGTGGAGCTCAAGCGCAACGTCAAGGAGGCGTGGTGGAAGGCGGTGGTGACGGGGCGCAACGACACGGTGGGGCTGGACGCGTCCATCCTGATGCACCCGCGCGTGTGGGAGGCGTCGGGCCACGTGGCCGGCTTCTCCGACCCGCTGGTGGAATGCAAGGCGTGCCACCGCCGTTTCCGCGAGGATTTCCTGGAGGAAGCGGGCAAATGCCCCAACTGCGGCGGCGAGGTCACCGAGGCGCGGCAGTTCAACCTCATGTTCAAGACCTTCATGGGGCCGGTGGAGGACACCGCCAGCACCGTGTTCCTGCGCCCCGAGACCGCCCAGGGCATCTTCGTCAACTTCCAGAACGTGCTCGACACCGCGCGCCGGAAGATCCCCTTCGGCATCGCGCAGATCGGCAAGAGCTTCCGCAACGAGATCACCCCGGGCAACTTCATCTTCCGCACGCGCGAGTTCGAGCAGATGGAGATCGAGTACTTCGTCAAGCCCGGCGAGGACGAGGAAGCCTTTCAGTCCTGGCAGGAGGCGCGCTTCCAGTGGTACGTGGACAACGGCATCCGCGCCGGGAACCTGCGCATCCGCCCCCACGGCAGCGACGAGCTGGCCCACTACGCCAAGGCGTGCGTGGACGTGGAGTACGAGTTCCCGTTCGGCTGGTCGGAGCTGGAGGGCATCGCCAACCGCAGCGATTTCGACCTGAAGCAGCACATGGAGTACAGCGGCAAGGACATGACCTACTTCGACGAGGCGGAGCGCAGCCGCTACATCCCCTACGTCATCGAGCCCTCCGCCGGCGTGGACCGTCCGCTGCTGGCGTTCCTGGTGGACGCCTACGACGAGGAGGAGGTGGAGGGCGAGCGCCGCGTGGTGCTGCGTCTCGACCCGCGCCTGGCGCCGTTCAAGGCGGGCGTCTACCCGCTGCTGCGCAAGGAAGGCCATCCCGAGCGGGCGCAGGAGATCCGCGACATCCTGAAGGAGCACTTCCCGGTGGTCTATGACCAGGCCGGCTCCATCGGCCGGCGCTACCGCCGGCAGGACGAGATCGGCACCCCCTTCGGCATCACCGTGGACCACGACACTCTGAAGGACCAGACCGTGACGCTGCGCGACCGCGACGCCATGACCCAGGTGCGCATTCCCGTGGACCGGCTGGTGGAAGAGATCCGCCGGCGCATGGACCCGCGGACGAGGGCGAGCTGATGGCCCGGCACGTCTACTCGTTCGGGGCGGGCAAGGCCATGGGCGGGGCCGCCATGCGCGAGGTCCTGGGGGGCAAGGGCGCGGGCCTCCACGAGATGACCCGCCTGGGCGTGCCGGTGCCGCCCGGCTTCACCATCTCCACCGCGGTGTGCACCCACTTCTACGAGCACGACGGCACCTGGCCCGGCGGTCTGGAGCGGGAAGTGGCCCGCGCCATGGCGGGGGTCGAGAAGATCATGGGCCGGCGCTTCGGCGACGGCGCCAACCCGCTGCTGGTGTCCGTGCGTTCGGGGGCGCGCGAGTCCATGCCCGGCATGATGGACACGGTGCTCAATCTCGGGCTCAACGACGACACCGTGGCCGGCATGATCGAGCGCACCGGCAACCCGCGCTTCGTGTACGACTCCTACCGCCGCTTCGTGCAGATGTACGGCGACGTGGTGCTGGGCATGAAGCCCGACAAGGCCGCGGCCCACGACGTGTTCGAGACGCTGCTGGAGCGCAAGAAGCGTGCCCGCGGCGTGAAGGACGACACCGCCCTTGCGGCCGGCGACCTGCGGGACCTGGTGGCCCAGTTCAAGGACGAGATCCGGCGGGAGTGCGGCGTGCCCTTTCCCGAGGACCCGGTGGAGCAGCTCTGGGGCGCCATCGGCGCCGTGTTCGGGTCATGGAACAACGACCGCGCGGCGGCCTACCGGAAGATGTACGGCATCCCCGACGATTGGGGCACCGCCGTCAACGTGCAGACCATGGTGTTCGGCAACATGGGCGAGACCTCCGGCACCGGCGTCGCCTTCACGCGCGATCCGGCGACGGGCGAACGGCGCTTCTACGGCGAGTTCCTGATGAACGCCCAGGGCGAGGACGTGGTGGCCGGCATCCGCACGCCCCAGCCCATCAGCGAGCTGGCCGGGGTGCAGCGCAAGGCCTACCGCGAGTTGCAGCGCATCGCCGGGGTCCTGGAGGCGCACTACCGCGACATGCAGGACCTCGAGTTCACCATCGAGGACGGCCGGCTGTGGCTGTTGCAGACCCGCACCGGCAAGCGCACCGGCTTCGCCGCGGTGCGCATCGCCGTGGACATGGCGGACGCCAGGCTCATCACCCGCGACGAGGCCCTGGGGCGCATCGAGCCCGAGCACCTGAACCAGGTCCTGCGGCCGGTCTTCGACCAGGCCGCCAAGGAGCGGGCCCAGGCGCGGGGCAGGGTGCTGGGACTGGGACTGCCCGCGGGTCCGGGCGCGGCCACGGGGCGGATCGTGTTCCACGCCGCCGACGCGGCGGCGCGGCGCGCCCGCGGAGAGAACGTCATCCTGTGTCGGGTGGAGACCAGTCCCGAGGACATCCGCGGCATCGAGGCGGCCCAGGGGATTCTCACGGCGCGCGGCGGCATGACCTCCCACGCCGCGCTGGTGGCGCGGCAGCTCGGCACGGTGTGCGTGGTGGGCTGCGACGCCCTGGCCGTGGACTACCGCGCGGGAGAGGCCCGCCTGGGCGGCGCCGTGCTCAAGGAAGGGGACTGGCTGTCGCTGGACGGCAGCACCGGCGAGGTCATCCAGGGGCAGCTCAGGACCCATCCCTCCGACGTGCTGCGGGTGCTGCTCGACCGCAGCCGCGAAGCCGCCGGATCGCCCACGTACCGGCGCTTCGCCAAGCTCATGCGCTGGGTGGACCAGACCCGGCGGCTCGGCGTCAAGACCAACGCCGACCTGCCGGAGCAGGCGCGCATCAGCCGGGACTTCGGCGCCGAGGGCATCGGCCTGTGCCGCACCGAGCACATGTTCTTCCAGGAGGAGCGCATCCACGCCGTGCGCGAGATGATCCTCGCCGACGACGAGGAGGGGCGGCGCAAGGCCCTGGCCAAGCTGCTGCCCATGCAGCGGGGCGACTTCAAGGCCATTCTCGGCATCATGGACAAGCTGCCGGTGACCATCCGGCTGCTGGATCCGCCCCTGCACGAGTTCCTGCCCGAGACCACCGCCGACATCGCCGCCCTCGCCAAGGTGCTGTCCATCCGCCCCAAGACCGTGCGCGAGAAGGTGGAGGCCCTGCGGGAGGCCAACCCGATGCTCGGGCACCGCGGCTGCCGGCTGGCGATCTCGTTCCCGGAGATCGCCGAGATGCAGGTCCAGGCCATCTTCGAGGCGGCGTGCGAGCTGCGCAAGGAGGGCAGGGACCCGCGCCCGGAGGTGATGGTCCCCCTGGTGGGCGGGCTGGAGGAATTCCACCTCCAGCGGGAGATCGTCGAGCGCGTGGCGCGGGACACCATGGAGCGCTACGGCGCCAGGGTGCGCTACGCCGTGGGCACCATGATCGAGCTGCCGCGCGCCTGCCTGGTGGCCGACGAGATCGCGCGCGAGGCCCAGTTCTTCTCCTTCGGCACCAACGATCTGACCCAGACCTGCCTGGGGCTGTCGCGCGACGACGCCGGCAAGTTCCTGCCCCACTACGTCGCCCAGGGCATCCTGCCCGAGGACCCGTTCGTGACCATCGACGAGCCCGGCGTGGGCCGGCTGATGGCCCTCGGGGTGGAGAAGGGCCGCGGCGTCCGCCCGGATCTCGACGTGGGCATCTGCGGCGAGCACGGCGGCGACCCCCAGTCCGTCAGCTTCTGCCACGACCTGGGCCTCGACTACGTGAGCTGCTCCCCCTACCGCGTGCCCATCGCCAAGCTCGCCGCCGCCCGCGCGGCGCTGCGCGACAAGGACAAGGGCGGCCGGCGGTAGACCGCCGCCGGCTGCCCTTGCCGCGCGATATTCTCATTCCTCACAAAGACTCCCCTATAGTCTCGCGCCTGCCCGCCGATTCATCCCATAGGGCGCGAACACGCAAGGGCACCGGCCCCCCGAACCGTCATTGATAGGAAAACGAAAACTTGTTCAATGATTTCTGGTAGTTACGGAATCACGCTACACCCCACCAATGAGTCATTCCCGCGGAAGCGGGAATCCAGGCGGGGTGGGGCCGGGCAATGAGGCCGCCACACCCCCCACCCCTGGATTCCCGCTTTCGCGGGAATGACGATTCGGGGGGCGGTGCTGTTCCCAACTCGAACGGAGTCTTGACACAGTCTGGAGGGCGGGAATGGCGGTCCGGGGCTCAGCGCGTGTCCATCGACGACGATTGCGGGAGGACATCCTCATGGAACTTTCTCTGGGAGAAATGTTGGTGCGCGCGGGCGTCGTGGCCCGCGAGGCATGCGACCAAGCCGTGTCGGCGCAGCGGCGCGACGGTGGCAACCTGGTAGCGACGCTGGCGCGGGAGGGGGCGGTCGACGAGGACCGGCTCATTGCATTCTTGGGCGAGCGGTTCGATCTCCAGGAGCGAAGACTGGACGCGTCCGACGTGGACGAGGCCGCCCTCGGCCTGCTGCCCCTGCCCTTGTTGCGGAAGCGCCAGATCCTGCCGTTTGCCCGCGCGAACTCGGTACTGGAGGTGGCCGTGAGCGATCCGACGGACCTCGCGTCCATGGACGAGGTCCGCTTCATGACCGGCCATGACGTAAGGACGGTGCTCGCGCGGCCCTCGACCATAGAGCGCATCCTCGCCGACTGTCCCGGTGCCCCCGCTCACAACGCGGTCGTGCGCGATGGGGAGCAGGTCGACAGCGGCGCCGATGCGGCACTTGCCGGGAGGGGTCCGTACTTGTCGCGGGTCGACGGACGGGCACGCGTCGTCGACATGCCCGGCCATGGGAGGCGGCCGGTGGGGTCGGCTCCCGCGGCGGGTTCGCCTCCAGGGCATTCCACTACGGCAAGGGGCCGGCCGGTCGTTGTCCGGGAGCCCGGCGCGGACACGACGGTCGTGGCGCTGGTGGATTCGCTGATGAGGGATGCCGTGGCCCGCGGCGCCAGCGACATCCACGTCGAGCCCTACGAGGACAGCGTGCGCGTGCGCTTCCGCATCGACGGGGTGCTCCAGGAAGTCATGACCCCGCCCCACGGGATGAAGCACGCGCTGACGTCGCGCATCAAGGTGATGTCCGGTCTCGACATCGCCGAGCATCGCCTGCCCCAGGACGGGCGCCTGAAGCTCGAAGGGACCGGCGGCGGCGAGGTGGACGTGCGCGTCTCGGTCCTGCCGACGCGCTTCGGAGAAAAGGTGGTGCTGCGCCTGCTGCACCGCTCCGACCTCGTGACCAGTCTCGACGCCCTGGGTCTCGAGGCGCGCGACCGGGAACTCTTCAACCGGGCCATGAACAAGCCCGCGGGCATGATCCTGCTCACCGGCCCCACCGGCAGCGGCAAGTCCACCACGCTCTACGGCATGCTGTCGGAACTGAACCGGCCGGGGGTGAACATCGCCACGGCCGAGGACCCGGTGGAGTACCACCTGGCGGGCATCAACCAGGTGCAGACCCATGCCGACATCGGGCTCACGTTCGCCGCCTGCCTGCGGGCGTTCCTGCGCCAGGACCCCGACATCCTCATGGTGGGGGAGGTCCGCGACGCCGAGACCGCGCGCATCGCCGTCAACGCCGCGCTCACCGGCCACCTGGTGCTCACCACGCTGCACACCAACGACGCGCCTTCGAGCGTGCACCGGCTCATGGACATGGGCGTGGAGCCGTACCTCATCGCCTCCGCGGTGAGCATGGTGGCGGCCCAGCGCCTGCTGCGCCGGGTGTGCGACGCCTGCCGGGTGCGCGCGCCGCTGCCCGGCGGCATGTTCACGGCTCCGGGCGCGCGGGCGGAGGAGGTGCGCGACGTCGAGGACTGCCACGGCGCCGGCTGCCCGGAATGCCACCACACGGGCTACCGCGGGCGCGCGGCCGTCTATGAGGTCATGACCTTGACCGATGAGCTGCAGCGGATGGTGCTGCGCGGTGCCTCGGCGGCGGAGCTCAAGGCGGCGGCCGTGGCAAAGGGCATGCGCACGTTGCGGCAGGCCGCCGTCGACAAGGTCCGGCAGGGCGTCACCACCGTGGAAGAAGCGTTGCGGGTGACCGACGCGGACGCGGTTGGCGGGGATGGCCGGTGATGAACGCGGCTGGCTGGCAAGAGCATGGCCCGCACCTCGTTCCGGCCGCTGATGAATGCGCCGGAGGGATGCCCCGGTTCACCGGCCATCCCGCGTCCGGGGTCCGTTAGTCCCATGCCGTCGTACCGTTGGCAGGGCAGGAACCGCGAGGGCCGGCTGCTTCGCGGCGAGATGGAGGCGGCGGACCCCGCCGCGGTGGCGGCCGAGCTGCGCCGCCGCCGCATCCAGCCGCTGCCGGCGGGCATCCGGGAGAAGGGCAAGGGGCTTCGGCGCGAGATCGCCGTGCCCGGCCTCGCGCCCCGGGTGCGCGCCGACGACATCGTCATGCTGACCCGGAACTTCGCGGTGATGATCGAGGCCGGCGTGCCCATCGTCGAGTGCCTCGGCGTGCTCGCCGACCAGACCGAGAACGGCGTCGTGCGCAAGGCGCTCCGGGCCCTGCGCCTGGACGTGTCCAACGGCATGACGCTGACCGCGGCCATGGCGCGGCACCCGCGGCTGTTCGACGCCATGTTCGTGCGCATGGTGGCGGCCGGCGAGCACGGCGGCGTCCTGCCCGAGGTGCTCTCGCGCCTCGCCCTCTTCATCGAGGGGTCCGCCCGGCTCAAGCGCAAGGTCCGGACCGCCATGGTCTATCCCGCCGCCATCGTCGGCGTGGCCGCGGCGGTGGTGGCGGTGCTGCTCCTGTACGTGATCCCGGTGTTCGCGGAGATCTACCAGGGCATGGGGCGGGCGCTGCCGCCGCTGACCGAGTTGACCATCGCCGTGAGCCGGGGAGCGTACGACTACGCCCCGTTCCTCCTGGCGGGTCTTGTCGCGGTCCCGCTGGCCCTGCGCCTGGCCTGCCGCACCGAGCGCGGCCTGCGCGCGGTCCACCGATGGCTGCTGCGGTTGCCCCTGCTCGGCGACCTGCTGCGCAAGGCCGCCATCGCGCGCTTCAGCCACAACACCGGTCTCTTGCTGCGCTCCGGCGTCACCCTGCTGGACAGCCTCGCCGTCACCGCCGGGACCGCCGGCAACAAGGTCCTGGAGCGGGCCGTCCTCGACGCCCGCGACGGGCTGGAACGAGGCCGCACCTTCGCCGAGCTGCTGTCGGCCAGCGGCCTTTTCCCGGCGATGGTGTGTCACATGGTCGCCGTGGGCGAAAGCGTCGGCGCCCTCGACGCCATGCTCAACCGGGTGGCGGCGTTCTACGAGGAAGAAGTCGATCGCGCGGTGACGCGGCTCACCACGCTCATGGAGCCGGCGCTGATGATCGTTCTCGGCGTCGTGCTCGGAGGCATCGTCATCTCCATGTACCTGCCCATCTTCCAGATGGGCGGCATGGTCCAGTGAGAAAGGAACCCACCGATGAATACGTTCGCCGAAGACAAGGGAGTGACGACCGGCGCGCCCATGGCGGCCCGCGAACAGGACAGCGTGAGCAAGGCAGGGGCCGGGGACCGGAGACGGCGCGGCCCCACCCGGGTCGCCGGCTTCACCCTCATCGAGCTGCTGGTGGTCATCGCCATCATCGGCATTCTGGCCGCGGTGGCCATCCCGCAGTTCGGCGCCTACCGGCGCAAGGGCTTCGACGCCGACGCCCAGGCCAACGTCCGCAACATGGCCCTGGCCCAGGAAGCCTATTTCCTGGAGAACAACACCTACGCCGATGACCCCACCGCCCTCGGCGCCTTCGGCTACACCCAGAGCGCCAACATCACCCCCGCCGTCACCGAGGCCGACGAGACCACCTTCGTCGTCACCGCCACCGTCAACGAAGGTTGCGGCGAAGGCACCGGCGTCGCCACCTACGACCAGGCCACCGGCCAGATCACCATGGCGAACTGCGCACAGTAGGGAGAGGTGTGTGCGCACGTTCCGGAACCGCCGCGTATACGCGAAGCGGCTGACAAGCCTGGAGAAGTGCTTCGCGAGCCTGGAGAGGCGGCTGACAAGCCTGGAGAAGTGCTTCATGAACCTGGAGAAACGCTTCGCAAGTTTGGAGAAGCGTGTCACAGGTTAGCTGGCGTCGGATTCACCCCGAGACCGTCCGCACACATCGTGCCGCTCTGTCGACCACCAGTTCGGCGGTGCGTGCAAGAACCTGTTCATCGAGTCCCGGTTGCATGAGTTCCTTGGCGACCTCCGCCGCGCGGGTCTTCACGGCTTCACCGATCTCGATGACCCGGCGGCGGATCAGCGGAAGGCCGAGGGTCGCGTCAGTGGCGAACGCGGCCCATGTCCTCCCGTCCATCTCGGCCAGCGTCGCGCGTCTGCCGATCTTCATGGCCATCCCGGGGGATAGTTCGGGATAGGCGACCGTGGCCAGCAGGTCGTAGAGCGGTGCCAGGCGTGGGCCGTCCTCGTCATAGAGGATCGAGAAGTTCTTGCCGTGGGCGTCGGCGTTGCCGACGATCAGGTTGAAGATCACGGCGTCCAGCAGCTTCAGGACGTCCACGGCGGGACGCAGCGCTACCCGGCGGAGCAGCGCGAAGCAGTCCTTGAGGGTGGGGCCGCCCTCGGCCGCGTATTTCCGTTCGGAGTTGATGGCGAGGGCTTGGCAAAAGTCCTCCTGATGGATGCGGCGCACGTGGCCGTTGGGGTCGGTGGCGCGGTCGTAGCGCGAAACCAGAAGGAACGTGCGACCCCTCACCGAGCGAGGTTCCACCGAGGCGACGGCCAGCCCGGCGGCGGCCGCGAGACGCATGACGAAGGCTTCGTTCTCGGTGGTGCCGGGGAAACGCGGGATCGACGGCTTGAGGATGTGGGTGGTGGGTTGCCCCGGCGCGGGCAACGCGACCTGCCCGTCGACCAGGACCACCGGGACCTTGGTCTGGGAGCCTGCCAGCGACAGTCGCAGGCCCTCTTCCCCCGCCAGCAGCGGACGCGTCGGAAGCGCATCGAGCAGATCCATCAGTCCGGTTTCGTCGAGGAGCTTCGGCGGGTGACCCGAATCAGCGGGCCGTGGCGGCTCTCCGGGTGGCAAGAGTTGCAGCGCGCCGGCAACGTCTCCGCCGAGCTTGTCGAGAAGCGCGAAGTCGTTGCCGCGGGAGACGCCAAGCGCTCTCGCCACTGCCTGGCGCTGGCCTTCTTCCGGGAGGAGGCCGCCGAAGAACGGGCGGCATTCACGGCGGGAGTACGGCTCCGGGCGCTTGGGCAAGGAGGCCGACAACGCCGGCGCGTCTTCGCGTTGAAGCCAGTCGGGCGAATAGACGAAACCCAACTCGCCGTGGCGGTCTTGCGCGAGCCGGCCCACGACTACGCCGTCCCACCAAACGTCGAGGGCGGGGCTCACGAGTTTCGCCTTTCCTTGGGTTCGGGCGGCGGCGTGATGTCGAAGGTGCAGCCGAGCGCTCGCAGGACCTGGAGGGCCTTTCCCATCTGGGCGGTGGGCTTTCCGGCTTCGAGGTCCACGATGAAGCGCACGCCCACGCCCGCGGCCCCGGCAAGCTCGAACTGCCGCAGGCCGGCCGCCTTGCGCGCGGCGCGCACGATTTCGCCGATGTCCGCTGCGGTGAGACTTCGATCAGGCATTGTGATTTACCGAACGGGAATATTAGAGAGAATCGCCGTTCGAGTCAAGCAGAACTTCCCGAACGGGAAGATAGGGGCGTAATGGATCCAGTGGCGCCGTTGGATTCCCGATCGGGAAATTTGTGGTGGCAACCTGTCCGATGGAGGAGTTTCTTCCCGTTCGGGAAGTCCGCATCAGATTCGGGTAAATTACTCGGACGCGGTTTCCTCGACGGGTGTCCGTGTGGGCAGGGGGTTCTTGTCTTCCTTGATGAAGTCGAAGAGCAGTCGCGGCACGTCGTTGCAGTTGATGCAGCGGGGTGTCTTCGGTTGGCTGCCATCCGGATAGATCATGTTCTTGAGATAGAACGGTTTTTCCGTGCCGACGTAGCCGTCGTAGTAGAAGGCCAGCTTGCCGCACTGACTGCACTCAAGATACTTCGCCATGCTTACGGTTCTTTCTGCATTTCAGGAGACCGGGTCTCTCTGGGTGCCGATCGCGGAGCGGGGACATCACAGGAACGCCATTCCCGCCGTTCCTCACCCCTCACCCCTGGATTCCCGCTTCCGCGGGAATGACTCATTTGTGGGGGCCGGGCGCCCCTTTTCCATCCCCTTTTGTGTCGGCGGCAAGCCGACATGGGTCATTCCGGCGCAAGCGGGAATCACGCCTGGAAGCTGCCGGTGATCTCCTGGTGGCCATCGTTCTCTGTATAGCCTTCCTCGCGGTACAGGCCAAGCGCCTTCATCACCGGGGTGTCGTGAATGGCGAACAGCAGCGCTTCGCCGTCGGTCTCGTTGGCGTGCTCGTGCCACGCCCACGGCGGCACCACGAAGAAGTCGCCCTCGTCCCAGTCGAAGCGCTCGCCGTTGATGACCGAGTAGCCCTTGCCGGAGAAGGCCAGGTAGACGGAGCTCTGCACCTGCCGGTGCGCCCGGGTGCGCACGCCCGGCCTGATCTTCTGGATGGTGCAGCTAATGGTGGTCAGCACCGGGCCGCCGGTGTTCGGGTTCAGGTACTCGAAGCAGACGTCGTCGTGGGGGCTGGCCGGTCCCTCGCCGATGCGTTGCAGCGCGTCGTGGGTGGGTTCCCACTTGAAGTTGAGCAGCGGCGAACGGTCCTCGGGCGGTTTCTCCCACGTGGGGCGGAGGTGCGTCACGCCGTACTTCCGCTCGGACTCGTTCACGTGGGAGATGGGGAAGCGGTGGTCCGGGTACATCTCGAAGAACGTGGCGTCCAGGTCTCCCACCAGCGGCAGGTCGAGTCCGTCCATCCAGATCATGGGCCCGTCCGACTCGCAGCCGTGGTCGTGCCAGTCCCAGTTGGGCGTGAGCACCAGGTCGCCCCGGCTCATGACGCACTTGTCGCCGTTGAGGTTGGTGTAGGTGCGGTCGCCCTCGATGATGAAGCGGATGGCCGACGGGGAGTGCCGGTGGCACGGCGCGATCTCGCCCGGCTTGACGATCTGCACGGCCGCCCACAGCGTCCGGGTGGCCGCGGGCTTGCCGCCCAGCCCCGGGTTCACCAGCCCGAGGACGCGCCGTTCGCCGCCACGCTCGATGGGTACGAGGTCCCCCGCCGTGTAGGCCAGCCGGCGCAGGTCCGCCCAGCGCCACAGGTGCGCCTTCACCGGGGACCGCGGCTCGGTGGTCAGGGCGTCCTGGGTGATGTTCCACAGCGGCACCAGGTGCTTCGCGTCCACTTCCCGGTAGAATGCCTCGGTTTCCGTGTTCGTGCTCATGGGATGCCTCCCCCGCAAGGTGTGTCAAACTCGTGCGACAGGGACCCTATGGAACGTCATTGACATGGTAGTTACGGAATCCCGCTACACCCCAATGAGTCATTCCCGCGGAAGCGGGAATCCAGGGGTGGGGAGGCCGGGCAATGAGGCTGCCACACCCCCCACCCCTGGATTCCCGCTTCCGCGGGAATGACTCGTCGGGGGCCAGCGCCTTATTTTCATCCCCCTTCGTGTCGGCTGCAAGCCGACATGGGTGATTCCCGCGAAAGTTCACCCTCGACCCCGATCGGGGTCGGGAGTCCGGGGGTGGGGAGATGGCGACCCCGCGGCGCAAGTGTTTCAACTCGCCGACCCCTGCAGCGCAAGCCTCAGCCCCGGTTTCTTGATGTACACGTGGTTGGCCTTGCGGCCGCGCAGGTTCTCCAGCAGGCCGAGCACGCCGTTGCCGGTGTAGGGGGTCGCCGGCCCGGCGGCGCGCATGGCGTTGAACTCGTCCTTGGTGATGAGCCAGCGGAGCAGCAGGTCGTCGTCCGAGAGGCCGGGCTCGAAGCCCTTGCGGATCTCGGCGATGGACGGCTGCGGCGGCTCCCACTTGGCCAGCTCCCGGGCGCGCGGCCGGTCGAGGATCTTGTCCTTGACCGCCGGGTCCATGAGCCGGCTGCCCTCCTCGCCCCACAGGCCCAGGGCGTAGAGGATGCTCTGGTCGGTGACCTGGTTGTAGCGCTCGCCCACGATGACGTTGATGGCCGCCTGGCTGCCCACGAACTGGGACAGCGGCGTCACCATGATGGGGTAGGCGAACTCCTCCCGCACCCGGCCGCATTCCTCCAGCGCCTCCTGGAACTTGTGCTCCAGGCCCACCTTCTCAAGCTGGTGGCGCAGGTTGGAATACATGCCGCCGGGCACCTGGTGGAGGTACTGGCCGTGGTCGTATTCCACCGGCCGCCCCAGCGGCAGGCCCTCCTGCCCGGCGATGCGCGTGAAGTGCTCCGACACCGCGTGCAGCGCCTCCTCGTCCACCGCGGTGGTGTGTCCCAGCGCGCGGGCGTTGGCGGCGACGTTGAACAGCGACGGGTTGGACGAGGCGTTGGCCAGCGGCGGGATGGCCGTGTTGACGATGGTGATGCCGAGCTTGATGGCCTCCACGCAGCACAGCGGCCCCAGGCCGGTGGTGCAGTGGGTGTGGAACTCCACCGGAATGCCGTTGACGTTCTCCAGCACCAGCGGCACCAGGGTGCGCACCCGGTCCGGCGTGATGAGTCCGCCCGGGTCCTTGAGGCAGATGCGCGACAGGTCCAGGGTCGCCGCCTGGCGTGCCCGCTCCGCGTAGTACGCGTCGGTGTGCTTGGGCGACACCGAGTAGATCAGGTTGATGATGGGTTCGAGGCCGGCTTCCTTGGCCGTCTTGACCTTGTTGCGCCAGCCCTCGAAGTCGTTCCACTCGTCCGAGATGCGCGCCTGGCGCATGCCGTTGGCGCGCATGCGTTCGAGATAGAGCTGGTACAGGGAGAAGGGCGTCACCTCGAAGGCGTTGAAGCGCCCCGAGGTCATGCGCAGCGGCGTGTTGGGCATCTTCGCCGCCATGAGGCGCAGGCGCTCGAACGGGTCCTCCCGGAGGTCCCGGGCCAGCTTCTTCAGGAAGATGCTGGACATCAACTCCATGGCGTCGAAACCCGCCCGGTCCATGCGCTCGGCGATGGGCAGCATCATGCCCGTGCGCATGCGCGTGGCCCACAGGCTCATCTGCCCGTCGCGCAACGTCGTGTCCACGAAATGGATCTCGCTCATGGGCGACAGCCTAGCATAACGCCCCCGGTGCGTCATTCCGCGATTGATCCGGTATTCAGGCATTGCGCGTGTTCACAGGGTCCACGTGCGATCGCGCGCGGTGACCTACCATCTCCCCTGGACGCGCCCGTCGCTCACGACCGATGCGTAAGGGTACAGGGCGGAGGTGGGGCAGATGTGGATCGGGATCGCCAGCGCGACGTCGCCGGGCCGGTAGCGGGACGCCTGTGTGGTTTCGATGACGAGGTGCTCTTCGTTGTGCAGCACGGCCCGGGCGTCCGGTATGGCGGGGAAATGCAATCGACGGCCGGCCGGCGGATCGGAGGCGCAGGCTTTCGAGCCGAGATCGAAGGTTACGCGTTCGGGCGAAGGCCGGCTGATGACCCGTGTCAGGATGAGGGCCGCCGGAACGAACTCCAGTTCCGGGAACTCCCGCGCATAGCCGTCGTCATGCAGAACACACGTGCCCGGACTCAGCTCCAGGGAAGGATCGTCCTTGCGGGCATAGAGAGGGAACGTGCCGGTGCCCCCCGCGACGATGGCGGGAACGGCCAGAGACGAGTTTTCCAGCTTGTGGCGAAGCGCCAGCACCGCGTTCCAGCATTCCTCTACGGCGCGCGACCGCTCATCCAGGTCCGTCTGGTGGTTCTGCCCGGCAGGCCGGTTCGATGAGATTACCCGGCTGGCCGCCGAAGCCGTCGCGCTGGCCGCGCCTGCCGCCGCGACGACCGGCCCGCCTTCGACGTGAGCGAGCTTCTCCAGCGACACGGATTCCTGTAGAAAGAAACCCTTACCCCAAGTTCAAGCGACAGAAGGAGGCATCCCCATGGCAAACAGGCTTTTCAACTCGAAGAATTCGATGTTCTGCGAGAAGCTCCGCGTGGTCCTGACCATGAAAAAGGTCCCCTACGAGGTGGTGGACGTACGCGCCGACGAACGCAAGTCGCTGCTCGCGTTCTCCAACCAGCGCAAGGTCCCCACCATGGACGTCGACGGCCGGTGCATCCAGGATTCCACCATCCTGGCCAAGTACTGGGAGGAGCAGGTCCCCGAGCCCACCATCTACCCCGACAACCCGTCCGACAAGGGGCTGTGCCTGATGCTGGAGGACTGGGCCGACGAGGACCTCAACGGCGCCGTCATGGCTTTCCGCCGGGCCAAGACCGACGAGGACGTGCAGCAGGCCGAGAAGGACCTGGCCGTCCACCTGGAGAACCTCGACCTGCTCTATTCCGGAAAGGACTTTATTTTCGGTCGCATGACGCTGGCCGACATCTCCATCTACGCCCAGCTCCACTACCTCTACACCGCTCTGGACCGGGAGATCGACGCCGGGTACACCCACGTGCACCGCTTCCTGGAGCGCATGATGAAGGCCACGGGGGTGTCGTCGATCAAGGAGGTGGCGTAGCCGTTCGTGCCCTCAGACCCTGCCCCATGCGATACAACGGACCACCCGGATCTGAATCACGGGCCGTTCATCCAAGTTCATGGCGCGGTACTGGGGGTATTTCCGGCGCAGCAGCCGGACGCCCTTGCGGTGGGCGTCTCCTTCCGTGACGACACACGCTTCGCCCTGAATGATGACGTGAGCGAGCCGCGACCAGTCCTCGTCGTCGTAGTGGTGGAGCACGACGGACACCCGCGGGTTGGCGCGAATGTTGCGGATTCGCTTGAGTTCCCGTGGGGCGGCGGTCTTGGGCTTCTCGTCGATGGGTGAGTAAAGGCACTCGCCGTCGAAGGCGAAGCAGAAGGGGACGTTGAGCGGCTGGCCGTGCTCGTCGACCGTGGCCAGGTGCCCCACGCGGGCGTTGCGAATGAAAGCGGCCTCTTTGCGGGTCATTGCGGGGTGTTGTCGCTGTTGCCCGCACACGTCATTCCCGCGGAAGCGGGAATCCAGGAGTGGTGGGGTGGTGAGTCCGGGCCGTTGCACCCCTCCCCGCCCATGGATTCCCGCTTCCGCGGGAATGACGATGTGTGGCGTCAATGCCGTTTCGCAGTGTCGGCGCCATTCCGCGCCCAAGCCGAATGTCGGTATCGTCCACTCCGCGGCTTGAGAATCTCCCGGGGCGCAGGGGCTACTACAGCCTGTAGTCCCCGATCAGCGACGGCGCGAACAGATCCTCCACGCTCGGGATCTTGTCGCCCAGCAGGCCCTGTTCGCCCATGTAGCGGATGAGGGCTTCGATGACGTGGCGGTTGGGCTCGATGCCGTAGGGCCACCAGTCGTCGCCGAAGACGTCGCGCAGGAGGGCGATCTCGGCCTGGAGCCAGGGGAGGGTGCTGGCCATGGTGTTGTTGATGTTCATGCGCGCGAAGGCGTCGTCCTTGGACTGGCAGAAGGCGGTGTAGAGGCTCCGGGCGACCCACGGATTGGCTTCGTAAACGTCTTTGCGGATCACGACGGTGTGCATGATGGGGAAAAGCCGGGTGCGCCGGTAATAGTCGATCTCCACGGACT
Organism: uncultured Syntrophobacterales bacterium; assembly: GCA_964519455.1. GTDB lineage: Bacteria > Desulfobacterota > Binatia > UBA9968 > JAJDTQ01 > JAJDTQ01. The sequence continues at coordinate 2,170 of CAZFIU010000046.1, read as the reverse complement.
TGAAGTCGGGGAACAGGCGGCGGATGTGCGGCGCGCCGGCCGCGTAGCATGACGGGATGCGCGCGGTGACCAGAGCGTCGAGCTCGCCCTTGTCGAGCATGTCGTTCAGGGTGCGGTCCTGCGGGATGGGCTCCACCTTGATCTCCGGCGGCAGCCGCAACGCGATGCGCTCCTTTCGTCCGGGCACCTCCTGTCCGCCGGTGAACCACCCCACGTCGCTGGCCTTGACCCCGTGGTCGTCGCTCATGAAACCGCGTATCCATACCGCCGCCGTCATGCCGTACTCCGCCACGCCGATGCGCTTGCCGCTCAGGTCCTCGGGCTTGTCGAGGCCCCGGTCCGTGTTGATGAACACGCAGGAGTGGCGGAAATAGCGCGACGGGTACACCGGGATGGCGATGAACGGGCTCTCGCCCCGGGAAGTCATGGTGATGTAGTTGGACAGCGACATCTCCGAGGCGTGGAACTCCTGGTGGTGGCCCATGCGCCAGAAGATCTCCTCGGCCTCGAGCGGCAGGTAGTTGAGGGAGATGCCGTCGGGGCTCAGCGAGCCGTCCTGAAGGGTCTTGGTGCGGTCGTAGTCGCCGCACGCGAGTGTCAGGTGCAATCTGGACATAATCGTGTTCCTCTAATCCTCCACCTTGTGGATCACCAGCCCGGTAACGAGCTTGGGAAAAAAATACGTGGACTTCTGGGGCATCTTCTCGCCCTTGAGCGAGACCGCGATCATTTCCCCGGCGGTCGGCGGGTTCAGGATGAGGGCCGCCTGGCAGCGGCCGGACTCCGCCTCGGCCAGCGCCTCCCCGGCGTCGTGGGTGTACGCCACGGCGTCGGTGTTGACGGCGTCGCGGGTGGACACCCCGAGCACGTGCTCCATCAGCAGCACGTGCAGGGTGGTCACGTCCAGCCCGCGCAGCTCGGGGCTCATGTCCGGCGCGAGCCGCTCCATGGCCGCCGCGTCCCGCGGCCGCAACGTCAGGTAGCGCGTGTCGTCCCTGAAAGCGGCGCCGAGCACGCGCTCGCCGTCCCTGGGGTGTTCGAGGGTCTCCAGGAACCGACGCCGGCCGCCGGCATCCCTGGGAAACGCCTCCACGTGGAAGTACCGTTGGAGCTTCTCTTCAAGCTCCGCGGACGAGACCGGAGGCATCTCGCGCACCAGCCGGTGGGTGGGCAGGATCACCACGCCCTCCTCGTTCAGGTTGGCGAAGTACATCATCACCCGGTTGAACCCCTCGTCGCCGGTGGCGCCGGGCCGTTCCGCCAGTCGCCGGCGCCGGTAGTTGCCGGCGGCCTCGTAGCGGTGGTGTCCGTCGGCGATGAAGACGGCGTGCTCGCGCAGGGCCTCCTGCAGCATGCCGATGAGCCCCGGATCGGTGACCGCCCACAGCCGGGAGGTGCCGAACTCGCCCAGCTCCGCCTCGACCTTGGGCTTGTGGGAGCGCACGTGCGCGCGCAGAGCGTCGGTGAGGGTGGCCTTCTCGTCGGAGTAGAGCGCCAGGATGGAGCTGAACTGGGCGTCGCACGCCAGCATCAGCTTCAGGCGGTCCTCCCTCGGCTCGGCCAGGGTGGCCTCGTGCCCGTGGATGGCGCCGTCGCCGAAGTCCTCGATTGCGGCCAACGCGATGAAGCCGCGCCGCTCCCGCGTCACCCCGTCCCGCAGCCGGTACTCCTGGCTCAGGTAGTAGATGGCCGGGGCGTTCTCCGCCACCAGGGTGCCGTCCTGTTGCCATTCCCGGAACCGTTGGGGCACCGTGGCGTAGGGGTCGGCGTCGCGGCTGAAGTCGATGCGCACGACGTTGCGCGTCGAGCGCGCGTAAAGCTCGGCCTGGTGCTCGGGAGAGATGACGTCGTAGGGCGGCGCCATCACGCTGGAGAAATCGCCGACCTTCCGGCGATCGTAGGTCAGCCCCCGGAAGGGAAAAATCTTGGCCATTGCGGGTCTTCTCCGGTCTGGGTGTTCCGTACCGGGCCTTCGAGATGGCCCTCATCTCGCGTCATTGATAGGAAAAGACAATCTTGTTCAATGATTTTAGTTAGTTACAGAAGCCCGCTACAGCCCGGATCGTCATTCCCGCGAAAGCGGGAATCCAGGGGTGGGGGGTGTGGCGACCTCACTGCCCGGCCCCACCCCGCCTGGATTCCCGCCCCCGATCGGGGTCGAGGGCAAGCT
>CAZFIU010000045.1:0-36954 GCA_964519455.1 uncultured Syntrophobacterales bacterium | reverse complement strand
GATAAAACCATACTTCATTGTTTTTCTCTCCAACGGATGATCCAAGTCCGATTTCACAGATAAGCCTCGCGATCACCGCGACCGAAGCCGCCCGGCGCGTCTACTACGGCATCCTCGCCGGGCAGATCGATGCTTCGCGCGAGCAAGCGCCGGGTCGTCTCCGCGGCCGCACCGGACATCCGAGCCTGCATTCAAACCCGTTTGAACACCCCTGTCAATGGCAATCGAAAAACTGCACCTTTTTTGCAATCGAATTTCGGTTATCGAAAACTGCACACTTTTAGGAAGGGCGTCGGTGCGGCCTGGGCGGCGGTGATGGCCAGGCTTATGGCGAGAAGCCTCTGCATCTGATGAGGTACAATTATAGTTGTTCTGAAATAGTTGTTCAAATTGAAGAAGCAGCCATCCACGCCACGTCCCCCACCCCCCGATTCGCACCCCGCGTCCCGATCTGCTAAAAATTCACCGATTCGGCTACGGCAGCCATCCCCAAACCCTGAACATTGCAGTGAACAGTCCGGCCTGAAAGGTGCAGCGTGATCGAGGTCGAGGGTCTCACCCGAAAGTACGGTGATCTGGTGGCGGTGGACGACGTCTCGTTTTCCATCGGCAAGGGGGAGGTGGTGGGTCTTCTGGGGCACAACGGCGCCGGCAAGACCACCATCATGCGGATGCTCACCGGGTACATCGAGGCCACGGCGGGGTCGGTGGTCATCGACGGCATGCCGGTCTCCGAGGCGCGGCTGAGCATCCAGCGCAGGCTGGGGTACCTGTCGGAGAACGCGCCGCTCTACCCGGACATGTCGGTGGTGCGCTACCTGGAGTACGTGGCGGACCTGCGCGGGGTGGCGCGCGCGGAACGGCCGGCGGCGCTCCGGCGGGCGCTGGAGCGGACGTGGCTCGCGGACCGGGCGCTGGACCCGGTGGGGACGCTGTCCAAGGGCTACAAGCAGCGGCTGGGGGTGGCCCAGGCCATCGTGCACGAGCCGGAGATCCTGATCCTCGACGAGCCCACCAACGGTCTGGACCCGGCACAGATCTTCCAGATGCGCTCGCTGGTGAGCGACCTTAGCCGGAACGCCACCATCATCGTTTCCACGCACATCCTCCAGGAGGTGGAGGCGGTGTGCGAGCGGGTGATCATCATGGTGCAGGGGCGCATCGCGGTGGACGCGCGCCTGAGCGAGCTGCAACAGTCCAACCGGCTGGTGGTGGGGCTCGGCAATCCTTCCGACGACGCGGGCGACCGGCTGGGCGAGATCCCCGGAGTGAGCGCGGTCCTGCCGGCGGAGGGGCCCCGGGGCGAGACCTACGCGCTGGAGCTCGATGCCGCCACGGACGAGGTGGCGCCCGGCGTGGCGCGGGCGGCGGTGGAAGGCGGCTGGCAGCTCTACCGCCTGAGCGAGCAGGCGCGCACTCTGGAGACCGTGTTCCGCGAAGTGTCGGAGAGAGGCAGCCATGGCGGGTAGTATCTGGAGCATCGCCAGGAAGGAGTTTTCCACCTACTTCGCGTCGCCGGTGGCGTTCATCTTCCTGGGGACGTTCTCGGCGGTGTGCCTGTTCATCTTCTTCTGGGTGGAGCAGTTTTTCTCGCGCAACATCGGCGACGTGCGGCCGCTGTTCGAGTGGATGCCGATCCTGCTGATCTTCCTCAGCGCCGCGCTGACCATGAAGATGTGGAGCGAGGAGCGGCGCATGGAGACCCTGGAGTTCCTCTTCACCATGCCGGTGAAGACGCTCCACCTGGTGCTGGGCAAGTTCCTCGCCTGCATGGGCTTGGTGGCCATCGCGCTGGCGCTCACCGTGGGCGTGCCCGCCACCGTGTCCTTCATGGGTCCCCTCGACTGGGGTCCGGTGCTGGGGGCGTACGTCGCGTCGCTGCTGCTGGCGGCGGCCTACTGCTCCATCGGCCTGTACATCAGCGCGCGCAACGAGAGCCAGATCGCGAGCCTCATCCTCACCACCGTGATCGGCTTCGTCTTCTACCTCCTGGGTTCCCTGACCTTCGGTTCCCTGGTGGGTCATCAATGGGCCGAATACCTGGGCCTGGCGGCCACCGGCGTGCGCTTCGAGTCCATCACCCGCGGCATTCTGGACCTCCGGGACGTCTACTACTACGTCAGCGTGGTGGGCGTTTTCCTCGCCCTGAACGTATTCTCCCTGGAACGGCTGCGCTGGTCCAGGGAAGGACAGAAACCGCGCCACCGGGCATGGCGGCTGGCCACCGCCCTGGTCATCGTCAACTTCGTGCTGGCCAACTTCTGGCTGCAGCGCGGCGTGACGGTGCGCGCGGACCTCACCGCGGACCGGGACTACTCCATCTCCCAGGCCACCCGCGACCTCGTCGCCCAGTTGCAGGAGCCGCTGCTCATCCGCGGTTACTTCAGCGCCCGGACGCACCCGTTGCTGACGCCCCTGATCCCGAGGATCCGCGACACCATCCGTGAGATCGAGTCCATCAGCGGCGGGCGCGTGCGCGCCGAGTTCCTGGACCCGCGGGAAGAGCCCGGCCTGGAGGAGGAAGCCAACGAGCGCTACAACATCCGTCCGACCCCCTTCCGTACCGTCGACCGTTATCAGAACTCGCTGGTCAACTCCTACTTCGACCTGTTGCTGCAATACGGCGACAAGCACGAGGTGCTGCGCTTCACGGATCTGATCGAGGTCATGGGCAGCCGGACGGGAACGCAGGTGCGCCTGCGCAACCTCGAGTACGACCTCGCCCGCGGCATCAAGAAGGTGCTGTACGGCTTCCAGGACATCGGCGCGCTCTTCGCCGGCATCGATCAGCCGGTGGAGTTCGAGGCGTATGTCTCGCCCGCGGACAAGTTGCCCGAGTCCATGGCGGTCTTCCGCAGACAGTTGCTGATTTCGCTGAGGGAGCTGCGCAAGGAGTCGGACGGGAAGCTCAAGTACGTCGTCGTCGATCCGGAGGCGGAGGGCGGCGCGGTGGCGCGGGGGCTCGCGGAGCGTCACGGATTTCGCCCCATGACCCTGGGCCCCCTCGATCCCAAGAAGTTCTACTTCTACATGCTCATGAAGAACAACGGCACCACGGTGCAGGTGCCGCTGCCGGAGAAGCTCAACCAGGAGGCCATCCGGCGCAGCATCGAGGGCGCGCTCCGGCGCCTGGCGCCGGGCTTCATCAAGACCATCGGCATCAGCGTGCCGCCGCTCCGGCCGCCGCAGCAGCCGGGGATGCGTCCCCGGCCTCCGGAGCGCGGGTTCCGGTTCCTGGCGCAGAAGCTGCAGGAGAACTACCGCGTCCAGTTGGTGGACATGAAGTCCGGCGTGGTGCCGGACAACGTGGACCTCTTGCTGCTGGCGGCGCCCGCGGACTTCACGGCCAGGCAGCGGTTCGCGGTGGACCAGTTCCTGATGAAGGGCGGCTCCGTGGCGCTTCTGACCTCGCCCTATGCCGTGACCCAGACCCAGGCCGGCCTGGCGGCCAAGCTCCATGTCTCCGGCCTCGAACCGCTGATCGAGCACTACGGCGTGACCGTGCGGAAGACCCTGGTGCTTGATCCGCAGAACGAGCCCTTCCCGGTGACGGTGAACCGGAAGGTGGGCAACTTCACGGTGCGGGAGCTCCAGCTCGTGCCCTATCCCTATTTCGTCGACGTGCGGGGGCGGGGCCTCAACGAAGACAACCCCATCACCGCCCGGCTCCCTCAGTTGACCCTGAGCTGGGCGTCGCCGCTGTCGCTTCCCGACGACGAGGCCGGGGGCGTCCGCGCGACGCCGCTGCTCGCCAGCTCCGGCGAGTCCTGGGTGTCCGACTCCGTGAAGGTCCACCCCGACTACAAGCTCCATCCCAAGCTGGGGTTCGAGCGCGAGGGCCAGCCCGGGGCGCAGGTGCTGGCCGCGGTGGTGGAGGGCGTCTTCCGCTCCTATTTCGCGGACAAGGAGTCGCCGCTCCTGGCCACGGACGAGGATGAGAAGCCGGAGGGGGCGGCGACACCGGAGCCCGTGCGGGAAGGGGCCGAGGAGGAGCCCGAGCCGGTGGTGACGGGTCTGATCGACAAGTCCGCGGAATCGGCGCGCATCATCCTCGTCGGCTCCAACGACGCCTTCACCGACCAGACGCTGCAACTCTCCCGCGCGGCGGCCAACGACCGCTTCGTCAACTCGCTGCAGTTCATGGAGAACGTCGTGGACTGGGCTCTGGAGGACCGGGCGCTGCTGTCCATCCGTAGCCGTGCCCGTTTCGCGCGCACGCTGGTCCCCATGACCCGGGAGCGGAAGGCGTTCTGGGAATATCTCAACTATGCCTTGGTGCTGGCGGGCCTCGCGCTGGTCTACGGCGGCCACCGCTACCATTTGCGCCGCGTTCGGGACCGCTACCACCGGATGCTGACGGTCTGATGTCCTTTTTGAGTATTCCCGGAGGGAATGAAATGCGCCCTCCGACTTCGCGACGCTTTGCGTCGCTACGCTCAGGACGAACGGTGGTAGTGTCCGGCTTTTGTCCGTCCTTCAGGGAAGGGTATTCAGCGTGAGCCGATCGATCAAGTTCCTGTTGTCGTTGGTGGTGCTTCAGGCGGGACTCGTGGCGTGGGTCCATCTGGAGGGGGACGCGCCCGACCCGTTCAAGGCCGACACACCGCTCGTGGCCCTGGACGTGGGCAGGGCGGATACGGTCACCATCGAACAGCCGGGGGAGCGGCTGTTGCGGCTGACGCGCAAGGGTGACGGGTGGGTATTGCCGGACAAGAGCGATTTCCCCGTGCTGGCCGCGAAGTTCGAGCAGTTCGCGGAGAAGCTGCTCGGCGCCAGGCGGTCTTGGCCGGTGGGGCAGACGATGGTGGCGGCCCGGCAGTTCAAGGTGACGCCGGACGCGTTCGAGAGGCGGGTCCGTTTCCTCGAGGGTGAGACGCTGCTGGGCGACGTCTTCCTGGGCTCGTCGCCGGGCTTCCGCAAGGTCCACGCGCGCCTCGACGGCGACGAGCATACCTACGCCATCGACTTCAACGCCTTCGACGCGCCATCGGATCCCAGCCAGTGGTACGACACGGAGGCCCTCAAGACGCCGGTGGAGGACATCGCGCGCATCGATCTGGGAGCGTTTGCGTTGAAGGCCGAGGACGGGAAGTTCCAGGTGGAGGACCTGCGCGAGAACGAGCAGACCGATGTCGAGCCCGTGCGGGAGATGGTCGAACGGGTCTCCGAGGTGGCCTTCACGGACGTTCTGGGCGACGACGGCCGGGCGCGGTTCGAGGCCGGCAAGCCGGTGGTGCGGTACACCATCGAGCTCAAGGAAGGCGAGCCCGTCGAGCATGGCGTGGTGGCCCCGGAGGAGAGTAATCGCTACATCCTGAAGAGTTCCGCGCAGCCTTACTACTTCGAGGTGGAGAAGGACCCGTTCGACAAGCTGCGCGGCACGAGCCGCGTCCAGGTGGTCAAGGGCGTGGACGCGGGTTGACAGGGGCGCCCGATCCTCGGATACTTTCGGTTTCCAACGGGGCGGAGAGCCCGCTCCCTGCGAATGCAACGGCAATCACACCCGGCGAAGCCAAGGGAGGAGACACCATGAGCGCACGTCCCATGCCGACACAGGATGCGGAGCAATCCCCCGCCAAGCGTTTCATCGCGGCCGTCCGGCAACTCCACGCCGACGAGCCCGACGTGGACCGGCGTTGGAAAAAGATGGGGCCGCTGCTGAGCGAGCTTCTGGCGGACCCCGGCGTGAAGGCGCAGTCCGAGCAGTGGCCGTCCTGTGATCAGGGCGGGCTGACCGTCGCCGAGGGCGGGCAGCGGGCGCAGAACCTTCTGCTGTACGAAGATCCGGATCACGGTTTCGTCATCAACGGGCTGGTCAAGGCGCCGGGGACGCGCACCAGCATCCACGACCACGCGCACAACTGGACGCTGTACGGCGTCCTCGACGGCAACGAGACCATCGAGCGCTACGAGCGGCTGGACGACGGTTCCAAGGCGGACTACGCGGAAGTGCGCAAGACCGAGAACGCAGAGGTGGGACCGGGCAAGATCGACCTCGTGCGTCCGTGGCAGATCCACGCCGAGCAGAGCGGCGCGGAGCGCACCGTCGCCATCATCGTGCGCGCCGAGAAGCCGGGCACTTTCCTGCAGGGAAGATACGATCCCGAGACCTGCAAGTACTGGCAGGGATACGGACCCACCCAGATACCCTGCGACTTCGAATAGTATCCGACGGGGCGGGATACATCGCCGGCCGTCGACGCCGGCGGGCATCCGTTCGCCGTCCAGACACACCGGCGCGCGTGCGCAAGGAACCGGACTCCGGAAGAATGCGCCTCCATTCGCTCTGGTAACTCGAAAGTGGAGCTTTTCCGCGGAGAAGGCCCGCATATTTGACAGACAGGTTTACACCGGTTACCCTAAGCCAATGCTTTTGAAGGGGTTCTGCATGACACGCTTCTTCGTGGCCCTGGCGAGTCTTCTCATCTTCCTTTGCAGCAGCGTGCCTTTCGCGCCCGACGCCTTGGCGCGCGTACAGGCCTCCAGGCAAGCGGATCCGTTCGCCATACCCGCCGGGCTCGAGCCCGCCGTCAAGTTCTGGAAGGCGATCTTTCTCGACTACGACTCCACCCAGCTCGTGTTCTTCGATCCCCGGAACATGTCGAGGATACACGAGGTGGTCACGGTCAAGCCGAACGCCAGTACCCGAAAGGTGGTCCGTTCCGTGCGCGCGCGGCTCCAGCGGCGCGGGATTTCGTCGCGCCGGATCAAGGTGCAACGGGGCATCCGCGAGCGTTTCGAAGGCGGGGTGCGGCGGTCGGGCCGCTACCTGGAGCACATGCGCAAGGTCTTCGCCGCCCGCGGACTGCCGGTGGAGTTGACCTACCTGCCCTTGGTGGAGTCTTCGTTCAGGAACGACGCGCGTTCGTTCCGCGGCGCCGTGGGCATGTGGCAGTTCATGCCCCGCACGGGGCAGCGCTACATGCGGGTGACCCGGCTCGTGGATGAGCGCAGGGACCCGATGGAGGCGACCCGGGCGGCGGCGCGCCTCTTGCAGGAGAACTATCGGGCGCTCCGCACCTGGCCGCTGGCGGTAACCGCCTACAACCACGGACGCGCCGGCATGAAGCGGGCGGTGCGCCAGGTCGGCACACGGGACATCGTCAAGATCATCCGGCGTTACCGCAGCCGGACCTTCAAGTTCGCTTCCAGGAATTTCTACGCGGAGTTCCTCGCCGCCGTCCACATCATGCGCGACGTCGAGCGACACCTGCCCTACGTCCGCTTCGATCCGCTGGTGCATCTGAAGGAGATCAGCCTCACGAAGCGCGTGTCGGTGTCCTCGCTGCTCCGCCACAGCCGGGTGTCGCGGGCGGAGTTCCTCAAGTGGAATCCGGCGTTGAGCCGTCGCGCCGCGTGGCTGCCGAAAGGCTACCGGCTCAAGGCGCCGGAACTGCAGAGTCAGTGGTTCCGCAAGGCATTGGCGGGCATCGGGCCGGCGTCGTCTTTCCCGTATCATGTGGTCGGCCGCGGCGATACGCTTTCCGAGATCGCTCAAGTCTATGGTACGTCCGCGGGCGCGATACAGGCCATCAACGACTTGAGGAGCGCCCACCGCTTGCGCATCGGCCAGCGGCTGGAGATACCGGGCCGGTCGTCGGCGAAGTCCCGCAAGGCGGGGCGCTCCATCAAGGTGGTGGACAAGCCGCGGGTGGTCGACAAACCTCGGGTGGCGCCCAGGACACAGGCGGCGGAGACGGCCCCCGCGGACAAGGATCGACACCATGTCGTGAAGCGTGGCGATACGCTGTGGGACATCGCCAGACTCCACGGCACGACGGCGCGTGCCATCCGGAGAGCGAACGGCGTGCGGAGCGACCGGCGCTTGCGCGTGGGACAACGGTTGGAGATCCCGAACGGGTCGTCCACGAAGCGTGTGTCCAAGAGGGTCGCGAAGCAACGGCGCGTGTACCATCACGTGCGTCCGGGGGAGACGCTCTCCGCCATCGCCGACCGCTACCGGGTGTCGCTGGCCGCCCTCCAGCGCGCCAACGCCATCCGCGACCGGCACCGGATACGCGCCGGCCAGCGCCTCAGAATCCCCCATACGCAGTCCTGATCGCACCGGCCGGTGCGTTGCAGGCCCGTCGCCCTCCCTCCGCCCGAGGCGTTCGCGCGGACGGCGTGCATGCGCGGGTTACATCATGCTCCGGCGATGCGATATAATCGTCGGAGATCATGTACCAGAGCCTTCTTCAGGCCACGGCAGGCTTCTACCTGCTGGCGACCGGCGCATTCATCCTCCACCTGTTCTCTCAGCGGGAGTCGCTTTCCCGCGCGGGTCAGTGGCTCCTGCTCGCCGGTTTCGCCGGCCATGCGCTGAAGTTCGCCTTCCTCTTTCATGACGCGGGCTTTCCCGCCCTCGCCCAGACCGCGGCCACGCATTCGTTCTACGGCTGGCTGATGGTGGGCGTCTATCTCACCGTGCAGCTCCAGTACCGGCTTCCCATTTTGGGAGGCTTCGTCGCTCCGCTGGCGTTCCTGATGTCGCTGCGCTCCATCGCGTTGGGGGAACCGGGCCTGGAGACGCCGCCGGCGCTGCTGACCTACTGGCTGCCGCTGCACGTGACCCTGGCGCTTCTGGGGAATGCCGTCTTCGCCCTCGCCTTCGCGGTGAGCGTCGTCTACCTGGTGGTCCGGCGCCAGCTCAAGCAGAAGCGCATGAGCGGGCTGAGCCGCACGGTGCCGGCCCTGGAGACCCTGGACCGTCTCAACAAGATCTTCCTGGTGTGGGGCTTCCCTTTCATGACCTTGGGCATCCTCACGGGCAGCGTGTGGGCGCACGCGCAGTGGGGCAACTTCTGGTCCTGGGATCCGCGCCAGATCACCTCCGCGCTGACGTGGCTGCTGTACGGCATCCTGCTCCACGGCCGGTTGACCGCCGGCTGGCGCGGGCGCAAGGCGGCGGTCTGGACCATCGCCGGGTTCCTCATCGTCCTGGGCTACTTCCTCTGGGGCGACGCCTTCTTCCTGAGCCGGCACGGAGGCCGCTTTGAGTGACGCGGCGCACCCTGTTCGCCACCAGATCCTCGTGGTCGGCGTGAACCACCGCACGGCGCCCGTGGAGGTGCGGGAGCAGCTCGCGTTTCCGACGCAACGCGTCGACGGCGCCCTGCAGGACCTGCTGACGCTGCCGTCGGTGGACGAAGGGGTGATCCTGTCCACGTGCAACCGGGTGGAAGTGGTGGCGGTGGCGCGGGACGGCCACGCCGGGCTCGCCGAGATCGAGGACTTCCTCAAGGGCCGGCCCGACGTCCGCCTGCAGCCCAGCCGGGACCATCTCTACCACCACGCGCGCAAGAACGCGGTGCGCCACGTCTTCCGCGTGGCCTCCAGCCTCGACTCCATGGTCGTGGGCGAGCCGCAGATCCTCGGTCAATTGAAGGAGTACTACGCCATCGCGCAGCAGGCCGGCACCGTCGGCAGCATCCTGCACCGGCTGTTCCATCGCTCCTTCGCCGTGGCCAAGCGGGTGCGGCAGGACACGGGCATCGCCAACCGGCCGGTGTCGGTGGGCTCGGTGGCGGTGGACCTGGCCAGGCGCATCTTCGACAAGCTGGAGGAAAAGACCGTCATGGTCATCGGCTCCGGCGCCATGGGCGAAGCGCTGGTGCGCCACCTGGTGGAAAACGGCGTGCGCAGCCTGATGATCACCAACCGCACCTTCGAAAGGGCGGTGGAACTGGCGGACCGTTTCGAGGCCAGCCCCATCCGCTTCGAGGACTACGGGCGCTATCTGAGGATGGCGGACGTGGTCATCGGCTCGGTGGAGTCGGAGGACGCGCTGATGACGCGCGACACCGCGGCCGACGTCCTGCGGGAGCGCAAGCAGGACAACATGTTCCTCATCGACCTCGGCGTGCCCCGGAACTTCGACCCGCTCATCAACGACCTGGACAATGTCTACCTCTACCACGTCGACGACCTCGCGGACGTGGCGCGGGAGAACCTCCGGGGGCGGGAAAGCGAGGCGGACAAGGGAGAGGCGATCGTCGACCAGGAGGTGGAGGCGTTCCACCGCTGGCTGACGTCCCTGGAGCAGGTCCCTACCATTGTGGCGCTCAAGCGAAGGCTCGAGGAGATCCGGCAGGGTGAGCTCAGGAAGTCGCTGGAATCGAGCCTCAGGGACGTGTCCGAACGGGAGCGCAAGGCCATCGAGGACCTGACCGCGGCCATGGTCAACAAGATCCTTCACGCGCCTCTCACGCGGCTCAAGCAGCCGCCCGCCGGCGACGCGGACTACGACGACGCCGTTCGGGCGCTGTTCGACCTGGACGAGGAGCCGAGGCAGGGACGTCCCCCCGACGCCGACCTGGACGAGGAACAGGTGCCGGGGCGTCCCCCCGAAACGTCATTCCCGCGGAAGCGGGAATCCATGGGCGGAGAGGGGTAACGCGGGCCTGAAAGGCACCGCGACCACGCCATGAACAGGTTTCGCATCGGCACCCGGCGCAGCCCGCTGGCCATGGTCCAGGCGGAATGGGTCCAGGACCGCATCCGCGAGCACCATCGGCGGGCGGCGGTGGAGATCGTGCCCATCCGCACCAGCGGCGACCGCTTCCAGAACGTTCCCATCGAGCAGATCGGCGCCAAGGGCGTGTTCATCAAGGAGATCGAGGAAGCGCTTCTGCGCGGCGACATCGACGTCGCCGTGCACTCCCTGAAGGACCTGCCCACGGAGCTTCCCGAGGGACTGGCCATCGCGGCGGTGCCGGAACGCGAGGATCCCGCGGACGTGCTGGTGAGCCGTGCCGCCGAGAGCCTCGACGCGCTCCCGGCCGGCGCCCGGGTGGGCACCGGCAGCCTTCGGCGGCGCGCGCAGTTGCTGCACCGGCGCCCGGACCTCGCGGTGGTGTCCATCCGGGGCAACGTCGGCACGCGCATCGCCAAGCTCGACCGCGGCGAGGTGGATGCCCTGGTGCTGGCGCTGGCCGGGCTCAAGCGCCTGGGACGGGCCCACGAGGCCACGCAGGTGCTGCCGCCGGGAACTTGCATGAGCGCCGTGGCCCAGGGCGCGTTGGGCCTGGAGACGCGCGCCGGCGAGGTGGCGCGCCTGGCCTTCCTGGACCACGAGCCTTCGGCGCTGGAGGTAGCGGCGGAGCGGGCCTTCCTGGGGCGTCTGGAGGGGGGCTGCCAGCTACCCGTAGGGGCGCGCGCGGTGGCGCGTGGCGACCGGCTCGCGCTCGCGGGCATGGTGGCGGAGGGTTCCGGCAGACAGGTGTTCAGAGGGGAGCTGGCGGGAGCGCCCGCGGACGCGGCTTCACTGGGCCTGCGACTGGCCGAGCGGCTGCTGGCCGAGGGGGCGGACGCCGTGCTGCGGGAGGCGCGGCCATGAGCGGTCCCGGCACTCCCGGCGCGCCGGCGCCCGCCGACGCACCGCTGTCCGGGCAACGCATCCTCATCACGCGTCCGCGCGACCAGGCCGGCGCCTTCGTCCGCGGCGTCGAGGCCCTCGGCGCCCGCGCCGTGGTCTTCCCCACGGTGGAGATCCTGCCGCTCGCGGACAGCGCCGCCCTCGACCGGGCCATCCGCGGCTTGCCCGAACAGGACTGGCTGGTCTTCACCAGCGCCAACGGGGTGCGGCACTTCCTCGCGCGCTGTGAAGCGCTGGCCTGCACGGACAGCCTGAGCCGGCTCTCCATCGCGGCCATCGGACCGCAGACCGCCCGGCTGCTGGAGCAGCGCGGCCTCGCGGTGAGCCTCGTGCCCCAAGAGTACCGGGCCGAGGGCATCCTGTCCGCCCTCGGCCCGGAGCGGGCGCGGGGCCGCCGGTTCCTTCTCGCCCGTGTCGCGGGCGCGCGCGACGTGCTCCCGGAGACCCTGCGCCGCTGGGGCGCTGTGGTGGAGGTGGTGGAAGCCTACCGCAACGAACCCGTGCGCACGGGCGCCACGCGCCTGCGGACAGTCCTCGACCAGGTGGACTGGGTCACCTTCACCAGCCCGAGCACGGTCCACGCCTTCATGGACCTGCTCGCGGGAGCCGACGCGGACTTGCCCGCCGCCGTGCGGGTCGCGTGCATCGGCCCCGTCACCGCCGGCGCCGCCCGCCACCGCGGTCTGGACGTGGCGGCGACGGCGCGGGAATACACGATCCCCGGCCTCATCCAGGCGCTGGCGGCCCCAACGGCCAGGGCGTCATGCCGAGCGCCAACATGAACCGGTAGTGCCGGCGGTCCCGAACTGGTAATCTTGGCCGTTCTCCGTGTCGGCACGGGCCAGGACGAAGTGGCCGGCACACGACACCAGGAGGTATCCCAGTGGCATATCCGGTCACCCGGCCGCGAAGGCTCCGGCGCACCGCCCTGCTGCGCGACCTGGTGCGCGAGACCGCGCTCAGTCCGCGGGACTTCATCTATCCGCTGTTCGTGTGTCCGGGGCGCGACCAGGCGCAGCCGGTGACGTCCATGCCCGGCGTGTCCCAGCTCTCCGTGGACCGGGCGGCGGCGGAGGCGGAGAACGTCTGGCACCTGGGCATCCCGGGGGTGATCCTGTTCGGCATCCCCGAGGTCAAGGACGCGGTGGGGTCGGAGGCCTACGCCGACCACGGCGTGGTGCAGCAGGCCGTGCGGGCCATCAAGGACAAGGTCCCGGACCTGCTCGTGATCACCGACGTGTGCCTGTGCGAATACACCGACCACGGCCATTGCGGCGTGGTGGACGGCGGCGAGGTGGACAACGACGAGACCGTCGACCTGCTGGTCAAGGAGGCGTTGTCCCACGCCCGCGCCGGCGCCGACGTGGTGGCCCCGTCGGACATGATGGACGGCCGCGTGGGTGCCGTCCGCGGCGCACTCGACGGCGAGGGTTTCGAGAACGTCGTGATCATGGCCTACGCCGCCAAGTACGCCTCGGGCTTCTACGGCCCGTTCCGCGAGGCGGCGGAGTCCACCCCCCGGTTCGGCGACCGGCGCTCGTATCAGATGGACCCGGGAAACAGCGACGAGGCGCTCAGGGAGGTGGCGGCGGACATCGCGGAGGGCGCCGACATCGTCATGGTCAAGCCGGCGCTCTCGTATCTGGACGTGATCTCACGGGTCAAGCAGCGCTTCGGCCACCCCACCGCCGCCTACAACGTGAGCGGCGAGTACGCCATGATCAAGGCCGCCGCCCGGAACGGCTGGATCGACGAGAGCACCGTCGTGCCCGAGGTGCTGCTGTCCATCAAGCGCGCCGGCGCCGACCTGATCCTTACCTACTTCGCCAAGGAGATGGCGGCGGGACTGTGACTCCGACCAAGGGACAGCCGCTGACTCCCCGCCGGTTGCAAGCTGCCTCGGCCCCGGCGCCCCGGCGGATTCAGCCGTCACCCCGTCCGCCGCATTCGGCTGTCACCCCGCACGCCCCAGCAGGCGGCGCACTTCATTGACCCGGTTGCGCAGGATCTTCTCGCACTCCGGCTCGCGTCCGGACGTGTGAACCTGTGCTTCGGAGAGCCGGAACAGCAGTACCCGGGCGCCGCGCGCCAGGCGGATGACGTAGGTGTTGGAGTCGGCGTCGTGGTACGACTCCGTGGCGCGCACGGAGTCGTCCTCGGAGCGGATGATGGCGTTGGCCCATGCCTCGATGTCGGGCACGGCCGCGTCGCCCACTTGTTCGGCGATCATCGGCGCGCGAACGTCAGCTCTTGGGTGCGCGGAATGGGCGGTGGCAGCTTCCGCAGGCGCTTTTGCCGTAGCCCTTGACCAGCTCGGCCGTGTCCTCGCCCGCGCGCGCCTTGGTGGCGATTGCCTGGGCCAGGGTGACGGCGTTCTTGGCGGCGGCCGCGAACTCGTCCCACTTCTCCCAGATCTCGGGTTTGGCGCGCGATCCTTCCGTGCTGCCCTTGGGGAAGGTCTCGTCGTTGATCTTGGCGAGGGCTTCCGCGAGCTTGTCGGCGTTGGCCGCCACGCCCGTCGCGTCCGTGGCCTGGCGCATGGCCTTGCTGATCCCGCCGATGTCTTTCATCAGTTGCTGGCGTGCCTCGATGACCTTGTCGAACGGCCCGGCCGAGAACGCGTTCGCGCCGGTCATGAGAAAGGCTCCCGCCGCCAGGGCGTACAACCACGGCTGTCTCCGCATGGTGTTCCTCCGTTATTGCTCGAACTCGTGTTTCTGAAGCTCCTTGATGAGAGCCGACAGGTTGGGATCGCTGTTGACCGCGTCGTTCACCTTGTTCTGGAATTCGCCGGCGGCGCGTTCCAGCGGGCCGGTATCGATGCGGATACCGAGCCATTGAGTCAGGCGCAGCACGAGCGCCAGGGTCCCGCGCGGGTTCGGCGACGGCGCCAGGTAATGAGGCAACGCGGCCCACAGGCTCAGGTGCGGCATGCCTTCCTTGCGGAAAGTGTCGCCCAGGATCCCCACGATGCCGGTGGGCCCCTGGTAGCGCGACGGCGTGAAGTCCAGCTCCTTCATCAGCGTCGGGTCGGACGAGAATCCGTTGAGGGGTACGGGCTTGGTGTACAGGACCTCGTCGAGAAGCGCGCCGATGGTGATGACGCGGGCCACTCCCCAGCCGTGCGCCAGTTCCATGATGGTTCGGGCGAAAGCCTTCCAGTGCAGGTGCGGCTCGGCGCCGGTGGCGAAGATGAAATCCCGCTCCAGCTCGTTGCCGGTTCTGTAGTAGTGGAAATCGTACGAAGGCCACTCGATCTCGCGCTGCCCCTCCACCAGCCGCACGTGGGGACGGTGAACCGAGAAGTCGTAGTAGTCCTCGGGATCGATCTTGGCCAATTCCGCGGCCAGCAGTTGCTCGACAAGGTAGCGAACCGCCGACGTGGCCGACGACCCGGCGTCGCTCCAGCCCGAGAACGACAGGATAAGGAACGGCTGGCGCAGATTCGGCCGGCGGACGTGTGAGACGGGTTCGGAGTCCATCCGTTCTGTGTACCACATCTTTTCGACGCTGCACCAGCTACGAGCGCGTTCCCGTAGCGGGGCCTTTCCTTTTCGTCCCGGCGACGGCCCGCTCCGCTGGCAACCCGGTGGGGTCCGTGGCATGATTTTCCACCAGCCTGTCCATCATGTGTCCTTCACCCGCCGCATACGACCCGGTCCTTTTCGGCCGGGACGCGACCCCTTCCGTAACGGCGGTGGAGTTGGAGGGAAACCGCCACGTCCGCGTTTACGTCAGGGAGGCTTCGTCGGTTTCCTCCACCGTGGTGCCGTTCGAGCCGTTCCTCTGGCTGGCATCCGAGGACCGGCTCGCGGGGTGGAAGGGCGAATGCCGCATCGAGCCGCTCGCGGGCACCCACAGGTTCCGCTGGCTGGCGTTCTTCCCGGACGTGGACAGCCTGGAATCCGCCCGGGCCCGGCTCCTGCGCAAGAGCGGGAAGAGCCAGAACGCGCCCGGGCTGCCGTTCCTCCACGTGCGCGACCCGGTCCGCCAATACCTCCTGGCGTCCGGCACGACGCACTTCAACGGCATGCGCTTCGACCGCCTCCTGCGCATGCAGGTGGACCTCGAGGTGTACCGCACCCCCGGCTTCGAGTTCCCCAATGCGCTACGGGAAGGCGACCGCATCACGGCCATCGCCATGTCCGACAGCAGCGGCTGGGAGCGGCTGATATCCGGCAGGGACCATGACGAGGGGACGATGCTGGCGGAGATGGTCGGGGAAGTGCGCCGGCGCGATCCGGACGTGATCGAAGGGCACAACTTCTTCCGTTTCGACCTCCCCTACGTCGAGGAGCGGGCCCGGCGGCACGGCGTGCACCTTGCGCTGGGCCGGGACGGCGGCACGCCGCGCCGGCGCTCCGCGCGTTTCCTGGTCGGCGACCGCATGATTCCGTATCGGCACTACGAAGTCCACGGGCGCCACATCATCGACACCTGGTTCCTGGCGCAACGCTACAGCCGCGCCGACCGCACCCTCAAGCGCAACGGCCTGAAGGACGTGGCGCGCCACTTCGGCGTGGCCGCGCCGGACCGGACGTACATTCGCGGCGCCGAGGCGAGCTGGTACTTCGATCACGATCCCGACACGCTTTTCCGCTACGCCCTCGACGACGTGCGGGAGACCCGCGCCATCTCGGCGGCGCTGTCGCCGGGCTGCTACCTCCAGGCGCGCATCTTCCCGTGCCGTTACCAGGATGCCGCGTTGGTGGACGAGGCCACCGCCATCGACTGGCTCATGCTCCGGGAGTATCATGCCCGGCGGCACTCCGTGCCCGCTCCGATGAGCCCGACGCCGGTGCCCGGGAAAGTCGTGGAATCAAGGATCGCGGGCGTGTCGCGGCCGGTGCTGCGCTGTGAGCTCGGTCCGATCTATGCCGCGGTCATGCGCCACGGCCGTTGCCGCCCTCGATCGGATGAGCTTGAGGTTTTTCCGGCGCTCCTTCGCGGGTTGCACGACCTGCAAGGAGGGGCCGCGCCGGTGGCCGAAGGCGCACCGGAGGGAGAACCCTCCCGCTTCATGGCCACGGCACGGGCGGAGTTGGCCGTGCTGGTGGATTCGCTGCACGGTTACCTGGCCGCGCTCGCCGTCCACTTCAACGACCACGAGGAGGCGGACCGTGTGACGCGCGCGGGGGGCGGGCACGTGCGCCGCTTGGCCGACGGCCTCGAGGCGCGCGGCGCGCGGGTGGTCACCATGGATCCCGGCAGCCTCTATCTCGTGCCTCCCGCGGACGTCGTGGACGGCGCCGCGGAGGAGGCGCTGGTGGAAGCGGCGGTGGCGGCGGCCCTGCCGTGGGAGGTGGCCCTGCCGCTCGCGCGCCATCGCGCGATGTTCTGCTTCGGCGCGGAGGACCATGCGCTGCTCGACCATGAGGGCGGCCTGTCCCTGGAGGGGCCGCGGCTCAACTCGCGCGGCCTGGAGCGCTACCGGCGCCAGTGGCTGGAAGAGATGCTGCGGTTGCTCCTGGACGAACGGAAGGGCGAGATCCCGGCGCTGTACGAGCGGTACCGCGAGGCCCTTACCAAACACAGCCTGGACCTGTCTCTGCTGAAGCGCACCGAAACCCTGCGGGAATCCCTGGACGAGTACCAGATGAAGGTCAAGGGCGGGAAGCAGCATCCCCGCGGCGCCTACGAGGTGGCGCTGCGCTCGGAACGCCGCTACCTGGCGGGCGACCAGATCTCCTGCTACGTGGCGGGCGAAGGGGCCAACGTCATCGTCAACGAGAACTGCCGCGACGTGTCGGAATGGGACCCCGCGCGCCCCGACGAGAACGTGGACTACTACAAGGCGAGGCTGCGTGACCTCTACGAGCAGTTTCGGCCTTTCTTCGTGGAGGGATGAACCCGGATCCGGACGGCGTCGGATGAATCGGCACCGTCCCGGAGCTTGCGGGAGTCTCGGGCCATTTTCATTGACGGTCCGGCCCGTTAGGGCCTATACTGGTGGACGGGTCATTCTTTCCGAATCAACCGTAGCGAGAGCCAGCAAACAGGAGGTGCTTGATGGATACGATGGAACTCGTTCATTTTCTACTGCGTTGGGTGCATTTCTTGGCCGGCGTCACCTGGATCGGCCTGCTCTATTACTTCAACTTCGTGCAGACGCCGTTCTTCGCCGAGACAGAGGCCGGGACCCGCACCGGGGCGATACAGAAGCTCGTGCCCCGCGCCCTCTGGTGGTTCCGCTGGGGCGCCATGTTCACGTTCCTGGCGGGCATTCTCATGTATCTGATCCGGCTCATGCAGCAGGGAGGCGAGATCTTCTTCACGTCCGGTTACGGCTTGGCCATCACCATCGGCGGTACCATGGGAACGATCATGTTCCTCAACGTGTGGCTGGTGATATGGCCCAATCAGCAGGTGGTCATCGCCTCCGCCAACAGGGTGGCCGAGGGAGGAGAAGCGCTTCCCGACGCGGCGAGCAAGGGTCAGTGGGCCGGCTTCGCGTCCCGTACGAACACGCTGTTCTCCATACCGATGCTGTTCCTGATGGGCGCGGCGAGCCACTATACACCCGGGGAGTTCACCGGTGGCGGCTTGACGGTTTTCTGGATCGTCAGCCTGGTGATCATTGCCGTGGTCGAGTTGAACGCTCTGGTGGGTAACGCCGGCGGCAGCACCAAGAAGCTCCTGACGTCCATTCCGGGCGTGATCTGGAGCGGCCTGATCCTCACGGCGATCTTCTGGATTCTGCTGGAGGTTGCGTAGGCCGGCTACGGCTGCGCCAGATAGGCGGCAATATCGGCGATTCTTTTCCTCAACTGGGGGTAGGTGGGCATGGCCTTGGTATTCCGTTGAGGCTTGTACCCGGGCGGATAGCGCTTGTGCAGGACCTTGGCCTCCAGCAACTCCAGTGAAGACCCCTTGATGGGAGGACCCTGGGAGCCCGGCTTGCTCGGGTCTGTGTTGTGGCAAACGATGCAGGTCGCGATGTAAAGCCGTCTCCCTCGGTCCGGATTCGGCCCCTTCACTTCCCGGGTTCCTTCATCCTTGCCACACGCGCTGGTCAACGCCAGCGCGGTACACACCGCCAGAGTCAGGACAAGTCGTTGCATCTTCGTTGATTTCCACCCCTGGATTCCCGCCCCCGATCGGGGTCGAGGGCAAGCTTTCGCGGGAATGACTCATTGGAGTGGCGGTGCTGTTTCCGGACTACCCGGCCGCCACCGGCTCGCGCATGGTGACGAACTCTTCCGCGGCGGTGGGGTGGATGCCGATGGTGCGGTCGAAGTCGGCCTTGGTGGCGTTGCAGGTGAGGGCCACGGCCAGCCCCTGGATGATCTCGCCGGCGTCGGCGCCCACCATGTGGCAGCCCACCACCCGGTCGCTCGCCCGCTCCACGATCAGCTTCATCATGGTCTTCTCGTCGCGCCCGGACAGGGTGTGCTTGAGCGGCCGGAAGGCGGAGCGGTAGACGTCCACTTCGCCGCAGTGCTCGCGCGCGGCCTCCTCGGTGTAGCCCACGGTGCCCACCGGCGGCTGGCTGAAGACCGCGGACGGGATGTTCAGGTAGTCCATGGGTCCGACGTCGCCCTTGAACAGCATCCGGGAGAGGATCATGGCTTCGGCGATGGCCACCGGGGTGAGCTTCACCCGGTCGGTGACGTCGCCCAGGGCGTAGATGGAGGGGACGCTGGTCTGGTAGCGGTCGTTGACCGCCACCGCGCCGTTGCGCGCCAGCTCCACGCCGGCCTCCTCGATGCCCAGGCCGCGGGTGTTGGGCAGCCGGCCGGTGGCGAACATCACCGCGTCGGTCTCCAGCGTCTCGCCGTCCTTCAGGGTCGCCGCCAGCGTGCCGCCGTTCCGCTCGATGGCGGCGATGTCGGCCTCGAAGCGCAGGTCGATGCCCTTCTTGCGCATCTCCTCGGCCAGGGTGTGGCGCACGTCGAGGTCGAAGCCGCGCATGAACAGCGCGCCGCGATAGAGCTGGATCACCTCGACGCCCAGGCCGTGGAAGATGCCGGCGAACTCCACCGCGATGTAGCCGCCGCCGACGATGACGATTCGCCTGGGCATCTCCGGCAGGTGGAAGGCCTCGTTGGAGGTGATGGCGTGCTCCTTGCCGGGCACGTCGGGCACCGTGGGCCAGCCGCCGGTGGCCACGAGGATGTGGGCGGCGGTGACTTTGCGTCCGGCCACCTCCACGGTGTGCGCGTCCAGCACGCGCGCGCGCGACTCGAACAGTTCGACGCCTGCGTTTCCGAGCAGTTCGCGGTAGATGGAGTTCAAGCGCGCGATCTCCTGGTCCTTGTTGCGCACCAGCGACGGCCAGTCGAAGGCGCGTTCGCCCACGTTCCAGCCGAACCCCGCGGCGTCCTCGAAGTCGTCGGCGAAGTGGGAGCCGTAGACCAGGAGCTTCTTGGGGATGCAGCCCACGTTGACGCACGTGCCGCCGAGGTAGCGCTCCTCCGCGACCGCCACCCGCGCGCCGTAGGAGGCCGCCATGCGGCTGGCGCGCACGCCCCCCGAGCCCGCGCCGATGGTGAAGAGATCGAAGTCGTAGCGTGTTTCCGCCATCAAAGGATGCCTCCCTCCGGCGATTCATGGAACAGAAAGGACGCGCCCAGGGCTTCGGCTCCCGGTACCCGGACGGCGCCGTCGCCCGCGGCCTCGTAGCGGATGCCGGCGTGTTCGAAGTAGCGCCGCGTCGCCGCCAGGTCTTCGGTGCGCATGGACACCTCCGCGATGTACGGCGTGCACGGAAGCTCGCGGCCGGGGTAGCGCTCGAGAAAGCGCCCGCCTTCGATGAACACGACGCGTCCCTCCTGGAGCCCCATCTCCCATGTGCCGGTCTTCTCCAGCGCCTCGACGCCGACGAAGCGGCAGAAGCGCTCGGCCGCCTCCCGCGCGTCGTCCACGCACACCAGCACGCCCGTGAGCGCCACCACGCCGTTGGGCTGGTGCTGGTAGCGAGGCTGCCACACCAGCTCCGGCGTGTGGTGCGTGACGATCTGGATGCGCCCCTCGGGCATGACTTCCGGCGGCACCCGTATCACCGAGAAGCGGCAGGTCTCCTCGCCGCCGTCCGTGGGCACCGGGCGCGCCAGGCGCACCAGCGGCAGCGGGCGGAACCCGTCCCGGCCGATGCGTTCGTGGTTCTCCTCGGGATGGTTGGCGGCGAACGCGATCAGGTGCCAGCCGGGATAGCGGTCGAGTTGCGCCCGGAGCTGCCGGGACAGCGGCGTGTCCACGGTGGGGCCGAGCATTTCCAGGTACCCCTGGCCGAAGATGGCGCACTGGTTGCCGGTGCCGCTCGGCGTCGCCGCCACCCCCGGCTCGGTGCTGGCCATGTGCGCCACGAAGGGCGTCAGGGCAAACCCGAGCTCCTCGAGCCGGCGCGGGGATGCGTCGAAGTCGGGGACGAAGAGCCCCACGTGGTCCAGGTAGACCTCATTTCCTTCCGGGACGAGTCCGTTTGCTGCCATTCACTGCTCCCGATCCGCCGCTGCTGTCGTGTCTTGCAAACAGGTTTGCAAAGATGCGCCGGGTTTCGTTGTGCTGCGTCACACCTTGGCGACCACCTCGGTCAGGCGCTCGTACTGGTCCGGCGCCAGGGTGGCCGGCTTGAGGATCAACTCGTCGGTGCCGAGGTCCCGATGCAGTGCGATGGCGTCGCGGATGGACTCGGGCGTGGACAGGTTGGCGCGCGCCAGCCGCGCCTCGAGACGGGCGGGGTCGCCGCCGTAGTAGTCCGCGAAGGCGTCGCGTATGGCGTCTTCCGCGCCCGGCCCGAGCGCCGCCAGCACCGACGCCACCACGCGCGGGCGTCCGCTCCGGCCGTGCCGTTGCCAGGATTCGTTCACTTGCCGCAGCACGCCCGCGGCCCCCTCCCTGTCGAGCGCGCCGCCGCCCATGACGTACCCGTCGGCGTACTTTCCGACCCGGTCCAGCGCCCGCGGCGCGGAGCCGCCGATGAGCAGTTCCGGCCCGCCGGAGCCCACCGCCTCGGGTCCCACCGCGCGCCGCGCGTCGTTGACGACCTCGCCGCGCCAGATGCGGCGCATCATCTCGAGCTGCGCGTTGAAGCGGCGCCCGCGGTCGTGGAAGCCCGAGGGCGCCACCAGCGAGTCGTCCTCGCGGCTGCCGACGCCCATGCCCAGGCTCAACCGTCCGCCGGAGATGGCGTCGATGGTGGCCGCCTGCTTCGCCAGAACCCCGGCACGCCGCAGCGGTCCCACCAGCACCGCGGTCATGAGGCGCACGCGCCGGGTGACGGAAGCCAGCGCCGCCAGCATGACCAGCGGCTCGTAGTTGTCGTAGGCCAGCCGGTCGATGACGGCGAAGCTCGAGTAGGGTCCTGCGTCCGCCTTGCGCGCCAGCGCCTCGATGGCCGGCCAGCTATCCCGGGATGTCCTGAATGGTAACCCGATACCGATCTTCACGTGCCCGCGGCTCCTCCTGAACGGCGTGGAAAGGACGTTCAACGCCCCCTGTTATTGAACGTAGCCAATAGCCATGGCTCCCGCAACTCGCCTCCCGGATTCCCGCGAATCAGGCTGTGTCAGGACTCCCAATGCACCCACGTCACCGAACGTCATTCCCGCTTCCGCGGGAATGACGACCCGGGGGTTTCGCGCCTGTTCTTGTCCGGGCGACGTTTTGACACGGCCTGTTTCGCGGGAAAGACGTACTCGTAACGTTTCTGCCCGGAGTGTGTGGACACAGCCTGGAAAGCGGGCAACCAGGGGCGGGAGGGGCAGTTTCCCTCGGTCGGTGCGCGCGGTTGACGCGACGGGTGCAAATGGGGATATTCAGTCTTTCGAGTTGACGGAGGAACATTTCGTGGCCGAAGATTCCGGACCCGCGCTGATCGTGGAAGGGCTCAAGGAGGCAGGCGTCGACCTGGTGGCGACCCTGCCGGACATCAACCTGCACGCGGTGCTGGAGCGCGTGGCCGCGGACCCGGACCTCGTCCACGTCCCCCTGTGCCGCGAGGAAGAGGGCATCGGCATCTGCACGGGCGGCTACCTCGTGGGCAGGAAGTGCGCCATGATCATGCAGAACGGCGGGCTGTTCAACAGCGTGAACGGCATCGTCTCCACGCTGCTGCAGTACAACCTGCCGTTGCTGCTCCTGGTGTACTACGCGGGCGACGTCGGCGACCGCTCCTTCTCCACCAACGGGGCCATGACCCAGCCGGTGCTGAACGCCCTCGGCGTCCAGCATTTCATTCTGCGGGACCCCAGCGAGGCCAAGGCGCTCATCAAGCGCACGCTGGTGCTGACGCAGGACTACAAGCGGCCGGTGGCCGTGCTGCTGACCAAGGACGTGCTCGGGCGGCGGCGTCCGGGAGAATAGGGAGGGGCGGAGAGGTCCATGAAGCGCATCGACTGTTTCAAGGTCATGGCCGAGCTGGCGGGGGACGCGCTGGTGGTCACCGGCGCGGGCGCCAACACCGTCGAGTGGTACGCGTGCCGGCCGGGCGACGGCAACTTCCGCGTGCGCACCATGGGCCTGGTGTCCTCCATCGCCCTGGGCATGGCGCTGGGCCTGCCGCACCGGCAGGTCATCGCCATCGACGGCGACGGCTCGCTGCTCATGAACCTGTGCAGCCTGCCCACCATCGCGCGCAAGAACCCGCCCAACCTGGTGCACGTGCTGGTGGACAACGAGGTGTACGAGGCCTCCGGGGAGATCGATACCGCCACCGGCGCCGGCACCGACCTGGTGGCGGTGGCGCGCGGCGCGGGCATTCGCCGGGCATCGTGGGTGAACAGTCCGGACGAGATGCGCACGGTCTTCGCCGAGGCGCTGGAGGCGCGCGACGCCACCTTCATCGGGCTCAAGGTGGAACGGGCGCGCAGCGAGGTGCCGCCGTACCCCATGGACGAGGTGGAGAACAAGTACCGCTTCATCCGCCACGTGGAGCGGACCGAGGGGCTGAGCATCCTGAGCGCGCACATGCCGGCCAGCTTCCTCAAGGAATCGTAGGCGGTTACCGCCCTGTTCGACCGGCATCATCGAGGCTGCATCATGAACATCGACTGTCACGCGCACTATGTACCGCCCGCCGTGATCGAACGGCTCCGCAGGGACGGCTCGTCCTTCGGCGTGGAGGTGGGGGAGGAGACCCCGCAAGGGCCGCGTCTGCGTCTGGGAGGGCCGGACAGGCCGCTGGCCCGCCCCATCCTGGCACCGGCCACGGACCTGCCCAAGCGTGTCGACACCGTGCGGGAGACGCACCTGGACCGGCAGATCCTGTCCGCGTGGATGGACATCGTGGGCTACACGCTGCCGCTGGAGCAGGCGGTGAAGTGGAGCCGCATGCTGAACGACTCCATGCGCGAGGCCCTGGCGGACGGCGACAGGGACGGGCTCTTCCGGGCCACCGCCACGGTGCCGTTGCAGGACGGCGACCGGGCCGCCGAGGAGCTGGCGTACGCGGTCGAGGAGTGCGGCCTCATGGGCGCCATGATCGGCCCCAGCATCGGCAGCGCCAACCTCGACGACCCGGGGCTGGACGCCTTCTGGAAGGCCGCCGAGCGCATGCGGGTGCCCTTGATCATCCACCCGCTGAACCCTTTGGGCATCGAGCGGCTGGGCAGGTATTTCCTCACCCACATCGTGGGCCTCCTGGCCGACACCACGGTGGGGGTGGCCAGCATGTACTTCAGCGGCGTGCTGGACCGTTTCCCGGACCTCAAGATCATCCTGTGCCACGGCGGCGGCTTCCTGCCGTACCAGTTCGGGCGCATGACCCGCGGGCGCGAGATCCAGCCGGACATCCAGAAGGCCACCGCGCTCATGGGCCGGGACGTGCTGCGCTGGTTCTACTACGACACCATCGTGTTCGAGCCCGACGTGCTGGAGTTCCTGATCGCCGAGGCGGGGGCCGACCACGTGCTCATGGGCAGCGACTGCCCCTTCGGCATCGGCGACCCCAAGCCGTTGGAGATCATCGACAGGATCCGTCTGGACCAGGCGGACAAGGACAAGATACTGGGCGGCAACGCGGAGCGTCTGTTCGGAGACAAGGTATGAAGGACCTGCGGTCGTTCATGGACCGTCTGGAGGGCGAAGGGCCCGAGGAACTGGTTCACATCCGCAAGCCGGTGCGGCCCGAGCACGACGTCACCAGTCTGCTCATGGACCTGGAGTCGTCGGGCCGGTTCCCGGCGCTGTACGTGCACGAGGTCGAGGGCTACTCCATGCCCGTGATCACGAACCTGCACGCCACGCGCCGGCGCCTGGCCATGGCCCTGGACGTGGACGGCGCCGACCTGGTGGAAGAGTACCGCCGGCGCGAGGCCGGCCCGATCCCGCCGGAGCTGGTCGCGGACGGTCCGGTCAAGGAAGTCGTGCGTACCGGCGCGGACGTGGACCTGGGCGAGATCCCGCTTCTGACCCACTTCGACATCAGCACCGCGCCCTACGTGACCGCGGGCATCGTGGTGGCCCGGGACCCCGTGAGCGGCGTGCGCAACCTGAGCTTCAACCGCGCCATGATGGTGGCGCGGAACCGGCTGCGCCTGCACCTCGCCCCGGGCATGCACCTGCGCCGCTGCCAGCGCAACGCCGAGGAACGGGGCGAGCCCCTGGACGTCGCCTTCATCATCGGCGTGCACCCGGCCTTCGCCATCGGCGCGCTGTCGCTGGCGCCCTTCGACGTGGACGAGTACGACGTCATCGGCGGCATGATGCAGCGTCCGGTGCCGCTGGTGACGTGCGAGACCGTGCCCCTGGAGGTCCCGGCCCACGCCGAGATGGTGCTGGAGGGGCGCATCCTGCCCGACGTGCGCGAGGAGGAGGGGCCGTTCGGCGAGTTCACCGGCCACGCGGTGGGGGTGCGCAACAACCACGTGGCCGAGATCACCGGCATCACCTTGCGCCAAAGGCCGCTCTACCAGGACATCTTCACGGGCCACTCGGAGCAGCGCCTGATGGGCTCCATCCCGCGGGAAGCGGCGATCTTCCGGGCGGTGAAGGCGGTGGCCGCCGGCACCCGAGCGGTGCACATGCCGCCGTCGGGCTGCTGCCGCTTCCACTGCTACATCGCGCTGGACAAGCGCAGTGACGGCGAAGTGCGCAACGCCGTCATGGCCGCCATGGCCACGGACCTGTACCTCAAGCTCGTCATCGTCGTGGACGGCGACGTGGACGTGTACAACGACCGCGACGTCATGTGGGCGGTGGCCAACCGCGTCCAGGCCGACACAGACACCTTCATCATCCCCCGTTGCCAGGGGTCCGAAACCGACCCCTCGAGCGGAGAAGGGGGCATGACCGCCAAGATGGTCATCGACGCCACCAAGAAGCGAAAGGACTTTCCCAAGCGCCTGGCCGTGCCCGGCGACGTGCGCGAACGGGTCCGGCTGGAGGACTACATCGGCTGAGCGGGGACGCTCCGTCGATGGTGTTGACGTCCCGGTTCGTCATTCCCGCGGAAGCGGGGATACAGGCGGGGTGAGTCGGGGACGACACCTGCTTACCCCTCCCACCCCTGGATTCCCGCTTCCGCGGGAATGACGAACCGGGACGGGGCGGGTGGAGTGACGAATCGGGGCGGGGCGGGTGATCGGGCGGAACGACAGGAAATTCAAGGCCTTTCAAGAAGAGAGAGGTCCACAAGGAGGTGCACGATGGCAGAGACCAGCAGAGCGGCGACCCTGCTTGCTCCGGACAAGATCGAGATCCGGGAATATCCCATACCCGACATTCCCGACGACGGCGGCTTGCTGAAGGTGGAGATGGGCGGTGTGTGCGGCTCGGACGTGAAGTACTATCACGGACGCATCAACCTGCCGCTTCCCATCATCCTGGGCCACGAGATCTTGGGACGGGTGCACAAACTCGGCTCCAAGGCGGAGAAGATCCACGGCGTCAAGGAAGGCGACCGCGTGATCATGAAGGGCGCCATCGGCTGCGGCCGCTGCTCCGATTGCCGGCGCAACGCGCAGCGCTTCTGCCGGAACCGCACCAACTACGGCGGCCGCACCACCTCCGCCAACCCGCCGTACCTGTTCGGCGGCTTCGCGGACTACCTCTACCTGGCCCCCGACGTGCTGATGACGAAAATCAGCGAGGACCTTTCGGCGGAGGCGGCGGCCCTCATCGGCTCGGTCATGGCCAACGGCTTCCAGTGGGCGCTGCGCCGCGGCGGCGTCAAGATGGGCGACTACGTGCTGATCCAGGGACCCGGGCAGCAGGGGCTGGCGTGCACGTGGGCCTCGAAGCACGCGGGCGCGGCGAAGATCTTCGTGTCCGGCATCGGCCGGGACAAGCCGCGGCTGGAACTGGCGAAGAAATGGGGCGCCGACCGCATCATCAACGTCGAGGAGGAGAACGTCGTGGACGTCGTCCGGGAAGAGACCGACGGCGCCATGGCCGACGTGGTCGTGGACGTGTCCGGCAACCCCAGGGCGATCCTCGCCTCCATCGACTGCCTGCGGCGCCAGGGGACCATGGTCCTGGCCGGGCTCACCGGCGACAAGACGATCACCGAGGTGCACATGGACAAGCTCGTGTGGGGCGAGATCAAGCTCCAGGGCTGTTTCACCGGCGACAACGACGCCGTGGACGCCACCCTGCGCCTCATGGAAGCGACCAAGTTCCCGGTGGAGGAGATGGTGAGCCACGTGTTCCCGCTGGAGGAAACGGAGAAGTGCATCCAGGCGGTGGGCGGCGAGATCCCCGAGTTGTTCCCGACCAAGGCGTTGATCCAGCCCTGAGCATCGTCGTGCCCGGCGCCTCCTCCCGGCCTTCCTCCGTCATTCCCGCGGAAGCGGGAATCCAGGCGGGGCGGGTGCCGGGCAATAAGAGCGCCACACCACCACCCCTGGATTCCCGCTTCCGCGGGAATGACGGAAGGGGGCCGGGCCCGACGGAAGGGGACAGGGTCCGACGGAGAGGCTACATGAGCGAAACCTGCCGAGCGGCGACCCTGGTGGGTCCCGCGAAGATCGAGATCCGCGAATACCCGGTGCCGGACATCCCGCCCGACGGCGGCCTGCTGAAGGTGGAGATGGGCGGGGTGTGCAGCACCGACTACAAGTACTACACGGGCAAGCTGAACCTGCCCATGCCCATCATCCTCGGCCACGAGATCCTCGGCCGGGTGGAGAAGCTCGGCGCCCGGGCGGCGGAGATCCACGGCGTCAAGGAAGGCGACCGGGTGATCATCAAGGGGTCCATCGGGTGCGGCCGGTGCGCCGACTGCCGCCGCGGCGGTGACCGCTTCTGCAAGCAGCGCGCGGCCTACGGTTCGAGGATGTCCTGCGCCGAGGCGCCGCACCTGTTCGGCGGCTTCGCCGAGTATCTCTACATCACTCCCACCGCGCTGCTGACCCGCATCGGCGAGGACCTGCCGCCGGAGGCCGCCGCCCTGGTCGGGGCGGTCATGGCCAACGGCTTCCAGTGGGCGCTGCGGCACGGCGGCGTCAAGATGGGCGACTACGTGCTGATCCAGGGACCCGGCCAGCAGGGGCTCGCCTGCACCTTCGCGGCGAGCCATGCCGGGGCCGCGCGCATCTTCGTCACGGGCATCGGGCGCGACAAGAGCCGGCTGGAGGTGGCCCAACGCTTCGGGGCGCACCGCACCATCAACGTGGAGGAAGAGGACGTCGCGGAGGTCATCCGGGAGGAGACCGGCGGCGCCATGTGCGACGTCGCCGTCGACGTCTCCGGCAACCCGGCCGCCATCGTCGCCTCGGTGGACTGTCTCCGGCGGCAAGGCAAGCTCGTGCTCGGGGGACTGACCGGGGACAAGACCGTCACCCCCATGCCGATGGACCGGCTCGTGTGGGGCGAGATCTGCGTGCAGGGCGCGTACACCGGGGACAACGACGCCATCGACGCCACGCTCAGGCTCATGGAGACCACCGGCTTCCCGGTGGAGCAGATGGTCAGTCACATTTTCTCGCTGGACGAGACCGAGCAGTGCATTCGCGCGGTGGGCGGCGAGGTGCCCGAGCTGTTCCCGACCAAGGCCCTGATCAAGCCCTGACGCGCCGCCCGCGGGGCAGGCCGCATGAAACTGTTCGCCCCCGCCAAGATAAACCTCTACCTCCGCGTCGAGGGCCGCCGTGACGACGGCTACCATCTGCTGGATACCCTGATGGCGCCCATCAGCCTGGGGGACGAGGTGGAGGTCACCCGTGCCGAGGGCGCGCCGGGTTCCATCACCGTGCGCGCGGACGATCCGGCCGTGCCCCCGGGCGAGGACAACACCGTGCACCGGGCCGCGCGGGCGTTCCGGGAGAGGACGGGCCGCGACGAGCCCGTCGCCGTGAGCATCCGCAAGCGCATCCCCATGGGGGCCGGGCTCGGCGGCGGCAGCACCGACGCCGCGGCCGCCCTGCGCGGCATGAACGACCTGTTCGACGCCGGCCTGTCCGCCGGGGACCTCGAGTCGCTGGCGCTCACCGTGGGCGCGGACGTGCCCTTCTTCATTCGCGGCGCGCCCGCGCGCGCCCGCGGCATCGGCGAGCGGCTGAGCCCGGCGGGCGCGTTGCCGCGACTGTGGATGGTCGTGCTCTTCCCCGGCTTCCCGGTCTCCACCGCCTGGGCGTACCGCAACTTCCGGTTCAAGTTGACAAAACCCTCCAACAATAATAACTTGATCGGAAATCCGGGCACTCCCCACGAAGTGGCTCGGATCATGACCAACGACCTTGAAGCGGTAACCATCGGCCGGTATCCGCGCATTGCTCACCTCAAACAGCGGCTCGACGACAAGGGGGCAATCGGCAGTCTCATGAGCGGAAGCGGCTCGGCGGTCTTCGGCGTTTTCGCGGACGAGGCGCGAGCGAGAAGGGCATTCACGGGCTTCAGGGGCGAAAAAGACGTTCGGGCGTATCTGGCTTTTTCGCTGACATGAGGGCAAGCCGTCCGTCGCATGACGGAAAGGAGGTCCCTGTGGAGGTCACGGAGGTCAAGGTCTTTCCCGTGGAGGAGGATAAGCTCAAGGCTTATGTGACCATCACCCTGGACGATTGCTTCGTGGTTCGTGACATCAAGGTGATTCGCGGGGTCGCGGGTCTCTTCGTCTCGATGCCGAGCAAGAAACGCCGGGACGGGAGCTACAAGGACGTGGCGCATCCGCTCAACAGCGAGACCCGCCGGATGCTCGAAGAAAGGATCATTGCCGCATACAGGGAAGTCGTATCGAGCGATGCGGGCCAGGACCGGGAAGGGCACTAGACCTCCCGGGGTGTCCGGACGCCGACCGGACGGGTGGGCGGTCGCCAAGTGGTAAGGCCCCGGATTTTGGATCCGGTATTCGAAGGTTCGAATCCTTCCCGCCCAGCCAAGCTCTCTCTCGCCAAGCGCCGGCGCAAGGAGCGGACTTCAAACCCGCGGCGACGGCACGAGACCGCCGGCGCTTTCAACTCCATGTTTCCTAATCGACGCAGGTAGTCCATGGGATCGTTGCACGATGAAATGAGGATCTTCGCCGGGAACTCCAATCCCCCGCTGGCGCGCGACATCTGCCACGCCATCGAAATCCCGCTCGGGGAGGCCATCGTCGAGACCTTCAGCGACGGCGAGATCCGGGTGGAGATCAAGGAGAACGTGCGCGGCTGCGACGTCTTCGTGATCCAGTCCACCTGCGCGCCGGGCAACGACAACCTGATGGAGCTGCTCATCATGCTGGACGCGTTCAAGCGCGCTTCGGCCAAGCGCATCACCGCCGTCATCCCCTACTACGGTTACGCGCGTCAGGACCGCAAGGTCGCGCCCCGCGTGCCCATCAGCGCCAAGCTCGTGGCCGATCTCATCACCACGGCGGGGGCCTCGCGGATGCTGACCATGGACCTCCATTCCGGGCAGATCCAGGGTTTCTTCAACATCCCCGTGGACAACCTGTACGCCGCGCCGGTGCTGCTCCAGTACCTTTCCAGGCGCTTCGGGGGAGAGGGACTGATCATCGTGTCTCCGGACGCCGGCGGCGCCCAGCGCGCGCGCGCCTTCGCCACGCAGCTCAACGTGTCCATGGCGGTCATCGACAAGCGCAGGGCCGACGCCAACGTGGTGGAGGAGATGAACATCATCGGCGAGGTAAGAGACAAGACCGCCATCCTGGTGGACGACATGGTGGACACGGCCGGTACCATTGCCATGGCCGCCGAGGCGATCATGCGCGCCGGCGCCAGGAAGGTCGTCGGCTGCTGCACCCACGCCATCTTCTCCGGAAAGGCGCTGGACCGGATCAACGATTCGCCCATGGAAGAAATGGTCGTGACCGACACCATCCCGGCCGCCGACAAGACGGCGCGGTGCGAGAAGATCAAGCCCCTGTCGGTGGCGCCCCTGATCGGCGAAGCCATCCGCCGCACGCACCTGGAGCGTTCCATCAGCTCCCTTTTCTGATCGACATACCCGCGGTTCTCAGTCAGGAGGTTCAGTTTGGAAACAGTCGAAGTACCGGTAGAGGCACGGCAGGCCGGCAACAAGCGCGACGCCGGCCGCCTGCGTCGCGACGGCAAGCTCCCCGGGGTGGTTTACGGCCGGGGCACGGAAGGGTTCCCGGTGCAGGTGGATAACCTGGAGCTGCGCCGGCGCGTGGGACACCTGGAAGGCTCCCATCTGCTGCGCCTCAAGTCCGAGGCCGGCTCCGTCGATGGCAAGCTCGTGCTCATCAAGCAGATCCAGTACAACCCGGTGACGCACGCCATCGCCCATATAGACTTCTACGAGGTGGACGTTTCCAGGAAGATCACGCTGATGGTGGGCTTGAACTTCGTCGGGCGGCCCGAGGGCGTGGTCCACGGCGGGGTCTTGCAGCCCATCATGCGGGAACTCGAGGTCGAATGCCTGCCGTTGGACATTCCGGCGGAGATCGAAGTGGACGTCTCGGCGTTGGAGATCGGGCACAGCCTCAAGGCCGCCGACATCGCGTTGCCGCCCAATGTGGTCAACCACACGCCGGACCTGACCCTCGTGTCGGTGCTCGCACCGACTGTCTCCACGCTGCCGGAGGGAGAGGGTGTCGAGGGCGAGGCGGCCGAGGAACCGACGGAAGGCGCCGAGGAGCCGGCGGAACAGACCGAAGCGTGATTCCGACGGACGTTGCCGGCAACGAGGAGCGGCGCGGCTGCGCGCGCTTCCATCCCAGGACATCGTCGTGAAGCTCGTCGTGGGCTTGGGCAACCCGGGCCGGCGTTATGCGCGCACGCGGCATAACCTCGGGTTTCTGCTGCTGGACCGCATCGCCGACGCCACGGACACCCGCATCGGCGACGAGCGTTGCGAGTCCCTGGTGGGCAGGGGCCGGTGGGATCAGGAACCCCTGGTGCTCGCCAAGCCCCAGACCTACATGAACAACAGCGGCCTGGCGGCCGCCGCGCTGGCGAAGCGCTTCCAGGTTCGCGGCGCGGACCTGGTGGTGGCCTACGACGACCTGGACCTGCCGTTCGGGCGGCTGCGCATCCGTTGCGGCGGCTCCGCCGGGGGACACCGGGGGCTGGCGTCGATCCTGCAGTACGTGGCCGACCGCGACTTTGTCCGGTTGCGCATGGGCATCGGCCGGCCGCCGGCCGGCGTGGACGCGGTGGACTACGTGCTGAGCCGCTTCTCGCCCGAGGAAGAAGGCGAGTTGGGCGACGTGTTGACCAGGGCCGCGGAGGCCTTGGAGGCCATCGTGTTCAAGGGCCCGGTATGGGCCATGGAGAATTTCAACCGAGTTGCATAGTGTGGCGTCCGGCTCGCCGGACACCACGCCAGAGGAGGGCGTTATGGAGGGTTTAGCGGTCTGGGCCCCGCCACTGGGCGCGGTCGGACTAATCATCGCGTACGGAGCCTATCGTTCCATCGTCAAGGTCGGGGTCAAGGACGCGAACATGCAGTCGGTCAGCGACTCCATCTACGAAGGCGCCATGGCCTTCCTGAAGCGCGAGTACACGGTGCTGGCCGTGTTCGTGGTGGTGGTGGCGCTGCTCCTCGCGTGGCAACTCGGAGTCGTCACCGCGGTGGCGTTCTTCGCCGGCGCCGTGTGCTCGGTCATCGCCGGGTTCCTGGGGATGAAGGCGGCGACCCGCGCCAACGTGCGCACGTCCCAGGCGGCCGCCGACGGCGGCCAGGCGGCGGCGCTGCTCATGGCCTTCAACGGCGGTTCGGTGATGGGGCTGTCGGTGGCAAGCCTCGGCCTGCTCGGCGTCGGCCTGCTCTTCCTGGCCTACGGCGACCCGGACAACGCTCAGAACATCAGCGGTTTCGCCATGGGCGCCAGCTCCATCGCGCTGTTTTCCCGTGTCGGCGGCGGCATCTACACCAAGGCCGCGGACGTGGGCTCCGACCTCGTGGGCAAGGTCGAGGCCGGGATTCCCGAAGACGACCCGCGCAACCCCGGGGTCATCGCCGACAACGTGGGCGACAACGTGGGCGACGTCGCCGGCATGGGCGCGGACCTGTTCGAGTCCTACGTCGGCTCGGTCATCGCCTCCATCGCCATCGCCGCCACCGTGTCGCCGGCCACCCTCGCCGTGCTGTTCGCGGCGCAGGCGCCGGCCTCCCGCGCCACGTTGATGGCGTTGCCGCTGGTGCTCGCGGTGCTGGGGCTCATCGCCTCGGTCATCGGCATCTACTCCATGCGCGTGTTCAAGAACATCAACCCGCAGTCCGCGTTGCGCGGCTCCACCTTCCTCACCACGGTGCTGTTCCTGGCGGGGGCGCTCGTGCTCATCCTCGCCTACGGCGTCACCATCGGCGTCTTCTGGGCGGTGCTCGCGGGTTCGCTGGGCGGCATCCTCATCGGCCTCATCACCGAGTACTACACGTCGGCCGCGCCGGTGCAGCGCATCGCCGAAGCCAGCCGCACGGGCCATGCCACCAACATCATCCACGGCCTGGCCGTGGGACTGGAGAGCGTGGCCTTGCCCGTCGTGGTCATCGCCATCGCCATCTGGGTGTCCTACGGCACCGCCGAGCTCTACGGCATCGGCGTGGCCGCGGTGGCCATGCTGGCCACGGTGGGCATCACCATGAGCGTGGACGCCTATGGCCCCATCGCCGACAATGCCGGCGGCATCTCCGAGATGTGCGGCCTGGGACCCGAGGTGCGCGAGATCACCGACGGGCTCGATTCGC
This sequence comes from uncultured Syntrophobacterales bacterium, assembly GCA_964519455.1. Lineage (GTDB taxonomy): Bacteria > Desulfobacterota > Binatia > UBA9968 > JAJDTQ01 > JAJDTQ01. Next base: position 3,551 of record CAZFIU010000045.1, on the reverse strand, counting down.
TGGGCAACACCACGGCGGCCATCGGCAAGGGCTTCGCCATCGGTTCGGCGGCGCTCACCGCGCTGGCGCTGTTCTCCGCCTATACGCGGACCGTGGACGCCGAGCTGGCCGCGGCGGGGCAGCCGCCCGTGCAGATCCTCGTGACCTCGCCCGAGGTGGTGGTGGGCCTTTTCATCGGCGGTCTGATCCCCTACCTCATCGGCGCCATGACCATGACGGCGGTGGGACGGGCGGCCGGCAAGATGATCGACGAGATCCGCCGGCAGTTCCGCGAGATCCCCGGGCTCCTGGAAGGGCGCGAGGGGGTCAAGCCCGACGCGGCGAGCTGCGTGGACATCTCCACGCGCGCGGCCATCAAGGAGATGGTGGTGCCCGGGCTCGTGGCGGTGCTGGTGCCGGTGGCGGTGGGCTTCGGCCTGGGGCCGGTGGCGCTGGGCGGGACCCTGGCCGGGGCGTTGGTGTCGGGCGTGCTGCTGGCGCTGCTCATGTCCAATGCGGGCGGGGCTTGGGACAATGCCAAGAAGTACATTGAACGGGGCGACCTCGCCGGCGAGAGTAAGGGCGGCGAGGCGCACAAGGCGGCCGTGGTGGGCGATACCGTCGGCGATCCGTTGAAGGATACCTCGGGGCCGTCCATGAATATCCTGATCAAGCTCATGTCGGTGGTGTCGCTGGTCATCGCGCCGCTGCTCGTATGAGGCGGATGGTTGTAATGGACCTACCCCTGTGGTAGTTAAGGAAGGCCCGTATCCGTTGAAATGGCGTCCTCCATGGGCGCCATTTCAGATGTTGGGGCAGGAACTGAAGGCGCCGGACGAACAGTCCCGGACAAAGTATCGGATAATCTCGACGGACCATGACTGACGAAACGACCCAATACGAGACGCTCTTCATCGTCCACCCGGTTCACAGCGGCAGGAACAAGGACCTTTGCGACCGCTTCCGGGGGGTGTTGGAAGGGCAGGGCGCCACGGTGACGCACTTCGAGGAATGGGGCATGCGCGACCTCGCCTATCCCATCCAGAAGCAGAACCGGGGGCTTTACAACCTGGTGCAGTATCAGGCCTCCGCGGGGACGAGCGACGAGCTCGAGCGGGTGATGCGGCTGAGCGACGAAGTCATCCGCTGCATGACCGTGGTGCTCGACGACGACGTGCGTTCCCTGGCGCGCCCGGAGGAGGCCGCACCGGTGGCCGAACCCGCACCGGTGGCCGAACCCGCACCGGTGGCGGAACCCACGCAGGCGGCGGAACCCGAGCCGACGGCGGAACCCGCGCCGGCGGCTGTGCCCGCGCCGGCGGCCGAACCTGAGCCGGCGGCCGAACTTGAACCGGCGGCTGTGCCTTCGGAGCCGGTGGCCGCCCCCGAGGCGACGGCGGACCCCGCGCCGTCGGAAGAGCCTGCGGCGCCACCGCCGACCGCCGTGGAGGCGACAGAGAGCGTGCAGGAAGAGTCGAAGGAATAGCGTCTTCCCCGCGGCGCGGAACCGACGAACAGAACTGCGGGATGAACTGAGGGATAATGGCAGAATATCGTGGGAGAAGAGGTTCGGGTGGTGGCGATGGGCCGCCGCGCCGGCGCGGTGTGTCGCGCCGGAAAGTGTGCCGTTTCTGCGCCAACAAGGACCTGCGCTTCGACTACAAGGATACCAAGCTCCTCAGCGGGTTCATGACGGAACGGGGCAAGATCACCCCGAGCCGCATCACCGGAACCTGTTGCTGGTGTCAAAGACGCCTGGCAAAGGCGATCAAGCGCGCCCGTCTGGTAGCGTTACTTCCCTATACCACCGTCAAGCTCTGACCCGGGGCCTCCGTCGCTCGGAGATCGGCTTATGAAGGGGCTGGACACGGTCACGGGGTTCGGGCTTGGGCTGGTCGCGACTCTGCTGCTCTTCTTTGCGGGGTTGAGGGTGCCCTTTCTGGGGCTCGCGGCGGTGCCGCTGGTCGTCTACCCGGCGCTGTTCGTGGGCGTCAGGCTGGGGCGTCGGCCGGGACAACTCCTGCCGCTGGCGGTGGCCGTGTGCGTCTACGCCTTGGCGGGACTGGAAGCCGCGGCGGGGTACCTGGTATTCGCCCTGGTCACGTACCTGCTGTTTCTCTCATTCGGAAGGGGTTGGAACCTCGCGACGGTGGTGAGCGGGACCGCCGGCTTGACCGTGGCGGCCATGCTGGTGACGGCGACCGCATTGGCGGGCTCGTTGTCCTCGTTGTGGACCGCGCTACAGACCGGCGCGGAGGCCCAGGTGCTCATGACCCTGGAAGTGTACGAGCGCGTCGGACTCCCGGGCGATACCGTCGAGTACCTCCGGGGGAACGCGGGCGAGGTGGCCGGGCTCTTCGTGCGCATGTTGCCGGGCATGATCTTCTTCATGCTGGTGATCGTGGTGCTGGCCAATCTGGCCCTGCTGTCGTGGCATTTCCCGCAGTACCGCTCGTTCTTCTGCCACGTAGGGGATCTCAAGGAATGGAAGTCGCCCGACCACATGGTGTGGTTCCTCCTGGTTCCGGGCATCTCGCTTTTCCTTCCCCTCGGCGGACCGTTGCGGGCGTTGGCCGTGAACCTGGTGCTCATCTGCGCCGTGTTCTACTTCTTCCACGGCCTGGCCATCGTGGCGTATTACTTTCATTACAAGAAGGTCCCGATGTTTTTTCGCGTTCTGGGATATCTGCTCATCGTCTTCGAGCAGATACTCACGGTGTTGGTCATCGGCCTGGGGTTCTTCGATCTATGGGGCGACTTCCGTCGTCTCAAGCGGGGTCCCGCGGGCCTGACCTGAAGGAGAGTCGATGGAAGTCGTACTGAAGGAAGACATTGAGAACCTCGGCCACATGGGCGACGTGGTCAAGGTCAAGGACGGTTACGCCCGCAACTACCTGCTCCCCCGCGGCCTCGTCGTACGGGCCGACAAGAAGAGCCTCAAGGCCCTGGAGCACGAGCAGCGCATGATCGCCCAACGCCGCGAGCGCCTCAACAAGGAGGCCCAAGGCATCAGCTCCAAGCTGGCCGGGGTGTCCCTCGAATTCACCGCCAAGGTCGGCGAGGAAGGCCGCCTCTTCGGCTCCGTCACCAACATGGACATCGAGAAGGCCCTGAAAGAGCAGGGCGTCGACGTCGACCGCCGCCGCATCCTCCTGGAGAACCCCATCAAGAGCGTCGGCGAGTACGACGTTCCCATCCGCCTCAGGCCGGAGGTGACGCCGAGCATCAAGGTGAAGGTGGTGTCGGAGGATGGGCCGGAGGGGTACGACGCTGTTGCTGCAACGGAGAGCGGAGCAGCGTCACCCGAAGGTTGAGTCTCGGTAAGCACAGAGGCTCGGCAGCCTGGGAGAAGAGAGTAGGGTTTGTCTCCGTAGTAAGCTGTTCGGGGGATGAAATGAAGGTTTCCATCAAAAGCTTTGACGTCCAGATGGATGTGAAGAACAAAGGCATCGAGTTCCAGGTGTATGATAACGACAACAACTTTCGCGGAGATTGCATTGTCACGAAAGCAAATTTGATGGTCAAGTCCGAGAAGTGCTGGATAATTCGGTAGGGGGCGCATTGGTTGAGGC
>CAZFIU010000044.1:3358-37478 GCA_964519455.1 uncultured Syntrophobacterales bacterium | reverse complement strand
GACACAGCCTGATTCGCGGGAATGACGCATTGACGGATCCCGCCCTATCGGTAGGGAGTGCGCTGCGGGCGCACCGTGATCTCCACGGGACAGGCCGTGGGGGGCGCGGCGAGGACGAAGAGGACGGCCTGGGCCACGTCCTCCGGTTGGATCATCCGGGAGCGATCGAGGTACTTGACCGGGGGGATCATGTCGGTGTCGACGAAGCCGGGCAGGATCGCCGCGACCTTGATCCCCTGCTCCCGCACCTCTTCGAAGAGCGACTGACTGAAGCCGATGAGCCCGAACTTGGAGGCGGCATAGGCCGCGGAACCGGCCTGCCCTACCCGACCGGAGATCGAGGACACGTTCACGATGGCGCCGGTCCCCCGAGTGATGAGCGTCGGCAGCACCAGCCGGGAGAGGATCATGGGCGCCAGCAGGTTGACGCGAAAGGTCCGCTCCCAATCCTCCACCTTGCTCTTGACGACGTCGGCCTTGACGCCCCAGCCGGCGTTGTTGACCAGGAAATCGATAGTGCCGAAGCGGTCGAGAGTGTGCTCGACGAGGGCCGCGAGATCTTTCTCGCCGGACAGGTCGGCGGGGAACGGCGAGGACTGTCCTCCGCGCTCCGCGATGGCCGCCTGAAGCGCCTCCAGCTCACCGGCGGTCCGAGACGCGAGCACCACGCGGCAGCCGTTCTCCGCCGCCGCCTGCGCGATGGCCCGGCCGATGCCCCGGCCCGCGCCGGTGACGATGCAGACCTTGTCCTGGAGCGAAATCACTGAACGGTGGGATGCGGCTCGGGCTGGCGCATCATCACGGGCGAGCCGTGGTGGTGGATCATGAGCCAACCGTCCGGGCGTTCCTCGTAGAGATTGGTGGTGAGCACCACGGCCGCGTTGTCCTGCCCTTCCAGCGTGGAGTTCAGGTTCTCGTACAAGGTCACCCAGCCGAGCCCACCGTGCACCTGGACCCGCACGTCGGTCAGGGTGAAGCGCATCTCCTGCGTGTTCTCGAATATGCGCTTCCAGCTCTCCATCACGGCGTCCCAGCCGGTGAGGAGCGCCCAGCCGGGATGGACGCACCTGATGTAGTCCTCACGCAGCCAGATGCCTTCCATGCGCTTGAAGTCGAGACTTTCGAACGCCTCGTAGAACCGCCGGTTGACGTCATTTACCGAATCTTCCGCCGCCATCAGCGTCCTACCTCCCCCGCCCCTGGATTCCCGCTTCCGCGGGAATGACGTATTGCGCCATAGTGCCCATTCTCTTGAGGCCAGCCTCAATGGCTCGGTGGCGGCGCCATCACCACCAGCAGCTTGAGCCGGTCCGGACCGGGGTTCTCCACGCCGTGGGGCTCGCCCGACGGCGCCAGAACGACCTCGTCCTTGCCGAGTTCCCGCTGTTCCCCGGCCACGTGGAACAGGCCCTTCCCTTCGAGCACGAAGTACACCTTGTCGCTTCCCTCGTGCGTATGAACTCCTTGAGCCTGTCCCGGCTCGAAGCAGTAGACGTCACAGAACAGTTGCCCGGTGGCGAAGACGCCGTTCTTCTGCATCTTCTCGGGCGAGAATTGCGTGATCTCCGATACTTTCCTGAACACCTCCATGGAACAACACCTCCAAGTCGCCCGCCATGGTACCACAGGCATCCCGCATGCAAAAGTTGCCGGGAATCTGCTATCTCTCGGAAATGCACTCGGCCCTGGTCAGGTACCACGAGATCGCGCTGAAACGCGGCAACCGCGCCTATTTCGTGGACCATCTGAAACGGAACATCAGTACGGCGCTGCGCGGGCTGGGCCTCAAGGAGATCCGCAATGCCTCGTCGCGGCTGCTGCTGAACTTCAACCACGAGGTGCCGGCGGGGGAAGTGACCGCGCGGCTCGCCGCGGTCTTCGGCATCGCCAACTTCTCACTCGTGGAGCGCACGGACAATGACATGGCCGCGCTGGGTGACCACGTGCTCCAGGCCCTCCAGGGGCAGTCCTTCGACTCCTTCCGCATCGAGGCCCGGCGCGTGGACAAGCGCTTCCCGCTCACTTCCAACGACATCAACCGGGAGTTGGGCACCCTGGTCCAGGCGCACTCCGGCGCGCGGGTGGACCTGACCCACCCGGAGCTGACGGTCTCCGTGGAGATCCTGCCGTCCAGCGCGTTCGTGAGCCTCGGGCGCGCGCCGGGTCCGGGGGGACTCCCCGTCGGCGCCAGCGGACGGCTCGTGTCGCTCATCTCCGGCGGCATCGATTCGCCGGTGGCCTCTTACCGGATGATGAAGCGCGGTTGCCGGCTCATCTACGTCCACTTCCACAGCAGTCCGTTTCTCGACCGCTCTTCCCAGGATAAGGCCAAGACGCTCGTGGACATGCTCACCCGCTACCAGTTCCATTCCCGGCTCTATCTCGTGCCCTTCGGCGAGATCCAGCGACGCATCGTGGCCGCGGTGCTGCGTCCCCTGCGGGTGGTGATCTATCGCCGGATGATGCTGCGCATCGCCTCGAGCATCGCCGCCAAGGAGCGTGCCCGGGCACTGGTCACCGGCGAGAGCCTGGCGCAGGTGGCCTCCCAGACCCTGCCCAACATCGCGGTGATCGAGGAGGCCTCGCGACTCCCGGTGCTGCGCCCCCTCGTGGGCATGGACAAGCAGGAGATCATCGACGAAGCCATGGGCATCGGCACCTTCGAGACCTCGGTCCTGCCCGATCAGGACTGTTGCCAGCTCTTCGTTCCGCGCCATCCGGCGGTGAAGGCCACGCTGCGGCGCGTGCGCGAGGCCGAGGCCGCGCTGGACCTCGACGAGTTGGCGGCTCTGGGATCGGACCACGTGGAGGTGGAGCGCTTTTCCTTCCCGGAAGCGTGACGGAAGATGATGGCCCGGCGGGAATTCGCGCGCGCCACAGGGAAACATGATGCCGATACAGACATTCATTCGCGACACTTGGGACACGAGCATCGTCCCGGCGCTGAAGGAGTACATCGCCATTCCCAACGAGTCCCCGGCCTTCGACCCTCAGTGGCGGGAGCACGGCTACATGGAACAGGCCGTGGAACTCTTCGCGCGCTGGGCCCGGCATCAGAACGTTCCGGGCATGGAACTCCACGTGGCCCGCGCCGAAGGCCGGACACCGTTGCTGTTCATGGAAATACCCGGCTCGGGACACGGCACGGTGCTGCTCTACGGCCACCTCGACAAGCAGCCTCCCATGGAGGGATGGCGGCCGGGGCTGGGGCCGTGGACGCCGGTCCTGGAGGACGGCAAGCTCTACGGCCGCGGCGGAGCCGATGACGGCTACGGAATGTTCGCCGCCCTGACGGCCATCATGGCACTGCAACTCGAAGCCATTCCGTGCGCGCGCTGCGTCATCCTCATCGAAGCCTGCGAGGAGAGCGGCAGCTTCGACCTCCCTTACTATGTGGATGCGCTGGCGGACCGCATCGGCACGCCGGAACTCGTCGTGTGCCTGGACTCGGGATGCGGCGACTACGAACGCCTGTGGGTCACCACGTCGTTGCGGGGCGTGATCAACGGCACCCTCTCGGTATCGACCCTCACCGAAGGCGTCCATTCCGGCGCGGCCGGCGGCATCGTCCCGTCGAGCTTCCGCATCCTCCGGCGCCTGTTGAGCCGCCTGGAGGACGAGAACACCGGACGGATCCTGCCGCACGGACTGCACGTGGACATCCCGCCCGACCGGCTCGAGCAGGCCAAGGCCGCGGCCGAGGTGCTGGACGCGGCGGTGTACGGAGAATATCCCTTTCAGCCCGGGACGATGCCGATGGACGGCGATGTCACGGAACTGCTGTTGAACCGCGCATGGCGACCGCAACTGGAAATCATCGGCGCCGCGGGGCTCCCCGCACTGGAGCAGGCGGGCAACGTGCTGCGGCCCGAAACCGGCGTCAAGCTTTCCTTGCGCCTCCCGGCCACCGCCGATCCCGACGCCGCCGTTGCCTGTCTCAGGGACACCTTGACCCAGGATCCACCCTACGGCGCCAAGGTGACCTTCGAACCGGGAATGGGAGCCGGCGGCTGGAACGCACCCGCGTTCGAGGCATGGCTCGAGGCGTCCATGGCCCGGGCATCGCGGGAATTCTTCGGCAAGGAAGCCTGCGCAATGGGTGAAGGCGGCACCATCCCCTTCATGGGCATGCTGGCCGAGAAGTTCCCAAGGGCCCAATTCATGATCACCGGGGTATTGGGACCCAAGTCCAACGCCCACGGACCCAACGAGTTCCTGCACATCGAAACCGGCATCAACCTCACGGGTTGCGTCGCACGGGTGCTGCAGGACCACTACAGGACGGTCAACCCCACCGTTTGAGATTCGGATCCTCCAGCCGAACGTCCGAGCACGACACGAGGCGAACGGTCCCGATTGCGCAATCGTCGATGGTCCGGTCGCTGGGACCCGTCCATTCCCCGCCACCGTTGACAGTAGCGCGATGGATGATCTAATGTCGCGCCACACCGGCCGTCATCGTCGCCGCAAACACCAAGCGAGGCCGCAAGACAACCCGCCACGAGGAGGACCAAGACGTGGCCGTGCTCGCGTGCACGGCCTATTTCGTGAGTCAGGGCCAGAGAGTGGCGGAACGCACGGAGGGTGTGGACGCCGTCCATGCGCTCGACTACGTCGCCGGCATCGCTTTCATCGCGGTCCTGCTCGAAGCATGCCGGCGCGCGGCCGGCACCACGCTCATGCTGGTGGGAGTGGCGTTCATCGTCTACGTCTTCACGGGACCCCTTCTGCCCGACCTGATTGCCCACCGCGGCATGTCCCTCAAGCGTTTCGTCGACCTCCAGGTGCTGTCGACGTCCGGCATGTTCGGCACGCCTGTCTCGGCATCCGCGAACATGGTCTTCTACTTCGTGCTGGTAGGCGCGTTCCTGGAACGTTCCGGAGCCGGCAAGCTGTTCGTCGACATCGCGTACGGAGCCACCGCCCGGTCCTGGGGCGGCGCCGGCAAGGCGGCCGTGATCGCCTCCGGCCACTTGCGGACATCGCGCCGTCAACCGGAGGTCAATTGCATCGGACCGTCAATGGTCGATGCCTGGATCGGGGGGGCGGCCCGCCATTCCTGCGCGGGCCGGACAACCTGCGGATGGGGGGGTTCCGTGTGGCGCCAGCCGACGCCGTGCACGTGGGCATCGTATCCGCTGGGCAAAGGGACATCGATCCGTTGTGAAGCAGGCAACTAATCCCAGCGAGGTTCGCTGTTGTCGGATCGCTCCAGGACCTCCCGTATGCCTCGGGCGACTTCCAGGAGCGCCCTGCTCTGGGCATCCGCGATCTGACTGCGTTCGATGGCGAAGACTTCCATCTCGCGCAATCCCCGCCATAGGAGCCCGCACATGACACTGCCCACGATCAGGGTGGTGGCGGCACAGATCAAGTCGCCAATGCCGACGGCTTCAAATTGGATCATCGAAACACTCCCGCACGAAACGCCGGATCAATGCAACCCGGCCATGTTGAAACAAGTGGCCCGACTTTGCAATACACGGGCGGGCCACATCACCTGTCGACGACTTGCATCCAGCGAGCGAGCCTCTCCAGAGCCGCTCGACGATGGGAAAGCCGGTTCTTGTCATCACCCAGTTCGCCGTACGTTCGCCCCGAGGCATTGTCGGGCACGAAGATCGGATCGTAACCCCATCCCTCTCCCCGGCACGCGAGGGCCATGGTTCCAGGCGCTTCCGCGGCGAAGCACTCCACCGCGCCGCCGGCATCGCCATAAGCGAACACCGAATTGAACGTGGCGCGCCGGTCCGCCGTGTCCTCCAGAAGCCGCAGGATGCCTTGATTCCCCAAGGTGCGGAACACGTAGGCGGAGTACGGTCCGGGAAACCCACGCAAGTCGTCGATGAACAGGCCCGTGTCCTCGACGATGACGGGACCGTCGACGATCAGGGATGCCTCCCGGACTTTCTCGGCGGCAATCTCTTCGAGCGTATCCGCCTGAATCTCCCGAAGCTCCATGGCCCTCATCGCCACGGAAATGCCGCGGTCGGCGAGTATCGCCCGTACCTCGGCGAACTTGTGACGGTTCGAGGTGGCAAACGTAAGCTCTCGTGACACGGCCGTTCCGGTGGTGGAGAAGGCGGGTCTTGTAACTTCTGCGGAGTATGGAGCGGGTGACCGGGGTCGAACCGGCGACCTTATGCTTGGCAAGCATACGCTCTAGCCAACTGAGCTACACCCGCATCCTTGACGAGGTCTTACATGATTCCAATTTTCTTGTCAAATGAACTGAACGAGACAGACAACACAATCGGCGTCAAGGTCATTCCCTCCGTGAGGACCCGGAAAGGCGGGAGCCCACGCGCAGGGAACGGAGAAACCGGACGTGGTACTCGACACCCGACCAGAGCGCCAGCACGGTGGAAAGCACCAGAAAATACATCCCGCCGACAAAGAAGTCGATGCCGAAATAACGGTAGTGGATCATCAGAGCCACGAGGGCGAATGTCTGCACCAGGAGTTTGTATTTGCCCACCGTATCCGCCGGGATGATGATCCCCTCGGACAAGGCAATGCCGCGCAGCACCGTCACGGCCACCTCCCGCGCCACGATGATCACCACGAGCCATACCGGGACAGACGCGTCTCCCGGACGATCGATGGCCACCAGCATGATGAGCGCGGTCACCACCAGGAGCTTGTCCGCCAAGGGATCCAGGATCTTGCCGAAGTCGGACACGCTCTTGTTGCGGCGCGCCAGGTAGCCGTCCAGCATGTCGGTCAACGAGGCGATGATGAACACCAGAGCGGCCAGCGCGCATGACAGCGGATCGGTGAAGGCAAGCAGCCAGGCGAGGAACGGAACCAGCAGGATACGGAACAGGCTCAGCAGGTTCGGCAAAGTCCACATGACGGTGATGGACCCTCCTACGCGCTCCAGCGCGACCACGCGATGAGCAGCACGCCCAGCACGACCATGGAGGTGGCGGCGACCTTACGCCACGTGATCGGATCCGAGTCGCCCAGGATAAGCGGCGAAAGCGCCAGCGTAAAGAGGGAAAAGCAGTGAATCAGCGGAGACACCACCGCCACGTCCGCGATGTCCAGCGCCGAGAACATCAGGAGATAGGCCAGGAAATGCACGAAGCCTATCAACGCGAAGCTGCCGATGGCGCCCCACCCGCAACTCTTCAACCGGGTCAGGCCGTGGACCGGAAGATACGCCGCGGACATGGTCAGGAAGGACGTGGTCACCGTGATGCTCGCGCCCACCATGGGTGCCGGACCGGCGAGGAGCCCGAGGCGCACCACGTTGTCGCGAAGCGCCGCGAACAGCGCGCCGGACACCGGGAACAGGAGATCCCGGAGGCGCCAGGAGCGCGTTTCGCCCTTCCACGACAGAAAGACGAGACCCGATACCACGGCCACGGCACCGAACAGGTTGGCCGGGCCCGGCTGTTCGTCGAGCAGCAGCACGGCCAGGAGCACGGCAAAAAGCGGGGCGGCGTTGAGGACGGCGGTGGCCACCGACGCTCCCAGCCGCTCGATCCCCTTGAAGGCCACCAGCCGGAACAGGCCCGGAACGATGAGCCCCGAAGCGACGAAGATCAGGTTGGCGCCGGCCCAGAGTTCCGCCGGATCATGGAAGGCGAAGACGAAGAGCCAGAGCAATACCCCGTTGCAGAAGAGGTCGACCAGCAGTCCGCTGAAGGGATCCAGGTAGCGGACAGCCCGTTGAACGAGCGTAGCCGTACAAGCGAAGGCGAAAGAAGCCAGCAGACCCAAGGCAACGGCTAGCATGTGCGGCAAGCAACGTGCGGTGGAATCGGGACCCGCCCGGCGCGGGTATTGCCCTCAAGGACGTGGACGCAACCCGCCCTTACTCGCCGCTGCTTTCAACCCCGATCCTCTTCTCCAACTCCGCCTCCAGGGACCGCCCGCGGTACGCCTGAATGGCCGAGTAGGCCAGGGTCCCGATGATCAGGAGGGCGATGCAGACCACCGTGGGCTGCAGGAGCCAACCGGCGCCGTAGGCGCTGCTGGAGATCCACAGGTAGTTCTCGACGATGGTTCCCAGCACCAGCCCGAGCACGAAGGGAGGTCTCGGCCACTGGAACAGCACCATGACGTAGCCCACGATGCCGAAGATGACCGTGACGATGATGTCGCTGAAGTTGTTGTGGGCCGCGAAGGCGCCCAGGAACACGAACATGAGCAGGAACGGAATCAGCAGGTGTCCGCGCACGAAGGTGAGCTTCACGAGCTGGTTCAGGAACAGGAAACACGCGCCCGCGGTGAGGATGTTGGCCACCACCAGGATCCACACCATGGCGAAGGTCACGTCCAGGTGCTTGGTGAGCATCTCGGGACCCGGGTTCAGGCCGACGATGAGGAAGGCCCCCAGCAGGATCGCCATGGCGCTGCTGCCGGGAATGCCGAAGGCCACCGTCGGTATGAGGTTGCCCCCCTCGCGAGAGTTGTTGGCCGCGCCGGGCCCCAGGACGCCGCGTACGTCGCCCTTGCCGAAGCCGCTCTTGTCCTTGGACGACTGCACCGCGTGGCCGTAGGCCAGCCACTGCGACACGCCGCCGCCCAGTCCCGGCAAGGCGCCGATGAAGGCGCCGATGAAACCGCAGCGCATGGTCAGGCCGAAGTGCCGGAAGGTGTCCTTGACCCCTTCCATGACGCCGGTGATCTTCTCGACCTTGGCCTGGGCGATGCTGGTGCCGCGCACCGCCAGATCGATGATCTCCGGGATGGCGAAGAGCCCGACCACCACGGGTCCCAGGCTCAGGCCATCCCAGAGATACAGCGTGCCCAACGTGTAACGCAGCGTCCCGGTCTGGGGGTCGACCCCTATGGACGCCAGCATGAGACCGATGCCTCCGCACAGGAGGCCCTTGGTGAGCGATGATCCGCTCAGCGAAGCGATGAACGTGATTCCCAGAATCGCCAGCATGAACAGCTCGGGAGAGCCGAAGAACAGCACCAGCGGGCGCATGATGGGAATGGCGAGGGCCAGGATGAGGGCGCCTTCAAGGCCGGCCACCAGCGAGCTCATGAGCGCGGCGCCCATGGCCCGGCCGGCCTCGCCGTTTTTGGTCATCGGGTACCCGTCCATGATCGTGGCCGCGGCCGTGCCCTCTCCCGGGATGCCGAAGAGAATCGAGGTGAGGTCACCGGTGGTGCCGGTGATGGCATGCATCCCCAGGAGAAAGGCAAAGGCCGAGATCGGCTCCTGGATCTTGTAGGCGAAGGGCAGCATCAGCGCCAGGGTGGCCAAGCCACCCAGGCCGGGAAGGATTCCCACGACGAAGCCCACGAACGCCCCCAGGAGCAGAAACCCGAAGGCCGGCCACGAAAGGACGTGAAGCAGTCCCGAGATGAAGGCGTCTAACATCATGGCCTAACGATTACCTCCCAAGCAGATCCCTCACGCCGTCCACCACCTCCTTGGGCTGGCTTACGACGCTCTTGGCCACCTTCTGCAACTCCTCGCCCGGCAGCAGCTTGTAGGGCACCATCCGGCCCTTCTTCGCCTCCGCCGCCAGGTTCGGGTCCGCCAGGGCCTTGGCATAGGCATCGCGCAGCATCTTCACGCGATCGGCCGGCACGCCCGGCGCGACGGCGAACGGGCGTCCGAAGTCACCGCTGGCGAAGATCACCTTGGCCATGGACCGGACCAGCTTCGGAGCATTGTACTTGTCGAACAGCTCCGTCAGGGTGGGGACGTCCTTCATCCTCGGATCCGGCACATCGCCGCTCTGGGCGAGTTGCCGGACGAACTTGTTCTTGTGCCACGTAAGGTACGGCTCACGGCCGAAGTGCGGAGGAATGGTCATGCCGCGGCACAGCACCTCTCCCCGTTCCACCGCCAGATCGATCTCGCTTCCGCCGGGATAGCCCATGACGAAGTTGAAGTTGGCTCCAACGCCCTTCTCCAGGATCTTGCCCATGAGGTAGCTGTTTCCCGCGGTGCCCGAGTTGCCGAGTCTCGCCGGTTCCTTCTTCTCCTTGATCAGGTCGTCGATGCTCTTGAACTTCGAGTCACTGCGGCAGAAGAGCACCGAGTGGCTCACCTCCTGCGTGCCGATCCACTGGAACTTGGCGATGTCGAAGCGCACTTCCTTGCGCCCCACGACCTGATCCAGGTACAGGCCCGCCAACGGCATGACCAGGGCCGTGCCGTCCTGCTTGGCGATGTTGTACACGTAGTTGGCGGCGATGAGAGAACCCGCCCCCGGCATGTTCTGGACGATGATGTCGGGCTTGCCCGGGATATACTGGCCCATGTGCCGCGCGAACAGCCTGGCCCACCGGTCGTAGAAGCCGCCCGGCGAGCAACAGACCAGGATGCGGATGGTCTTGCCCTCGTAGAATTCCTTGGCGGTGGCCTGGCCCGAGAAGCTCATGAAGAGGAACCCGGTCAGCAACAGCCCCAGAAAAGTTCGGCCTATCGCTCGTTTCGTCATTGCACACCTCCCTTGGTTGAAGCCCAACGTTTACGAGACACGGCGCGCGCCCGCTCTATTCGATACCCAGCCAACGAAAGATCTGACCTTCCGGAAACGGCAGCAGCAGCGTGCGCTCGAACACTATGTAGTAGATGAGCCACGCCGCCGCCGTGAGGATCAGCGACATCGGCCAGCCCTCCTTCGACTGGATCTTCAGATAACCGAAGGTCATGGCCGCCACGGTGATGGAAAACCCCACGAGCCAGATGCCCGCCAGGAAGCCCACGATCCACGACAGGATGGTGATGGTGCGTTGCACCGCCACCGACATGTCCATGGGTTGTGTGAACTGGAAATCCGCGGGCGTGTTGCTGGCGGCACCTTCCTCCTTCTTCTCCCCGGACCCGCGAAGCTCCTGGATGATGTTGAGGACGGCCAGGATGATCATGGGAATGCCGATGGCCCAAGGGTAGAGGCGCGCCTGGAGGCGCCACTCCCCGGCTTCCCAGACCAGGTAGCAGAAGAAGACGAGGACCAGAATGCTGAAACCGGTCCTGGCTGTCAGTCGCACGAGAAAGCCCCGTTGCCGGCCGCCGCGCCGCTAGTTCCAGCCGTACAGTGCCTTGGCGTTGTCGCCCAGGAACTTGTTCTTGAAGTCCGCGGATATGTCCGACCGTTCCTTGATGGTCTTGGTCACGTTGGGGAACATGCCGTCCCAGTGCGGGTAGTCGGAGGCGAACACGATGTTCTTGTCGCCGATGCGCTCGATGCCGTAGGGCAGGCTCTCCTCTTCCGGCTCGGCCGCGTAGTACCAGTTGCCCGCCTTCATGTACTCGCTGGGCATGGCCTTGAGCAGCGGCGCCTCCGACTGACGGTGCTCGTACTCTTCGTCCATCCGGTCCATCCAGTAGGGCACCCAGCCGACGCCGCACTCCAGGAACGCGATGCGCAGCTTCGGGAAACGCTCGGGCACGCCGCCGTACATCAGCGCGGCGCAGTCCAGCATGGTCTCGAAGGGACGGCCGATGGTGTGCTTGAACAGGAAGGTGTCGAAACGGTTCTCCCCCGCCGGCCCCGAACGCGAGTTGTGGATCAGCAACGGCACGTTGAGCCGCTCGAGCTCCTCGTAGATGGGCCAGAAAAGCTCCTGTCCCAGGTGGTCCTTCATGCCGAAGGTGCCCACCGTGATCCCCACCACGCCGAGCTTGGTGACGGCGCGGTTGATCTCCTCCACCGCCGCGGGCACGTCCTGGAAGGGCGCCACGCCGACGCCCTTGAGCCGCTCCGGCGCCTCGTTGCACAGGCTCGATATCCAGTTGTTGTAGGCGCGCGAAAACGCTCCCGCGTAGGCCTTCTCCGGCATGCGGTTCACGTGGAACGCGCCCGTGGGAAACAGCACCGACACCTCGATGCCCTCGGTGTCCATGTCGCGCAGGCGCGTGGGCACGTCGGTGATGTTCATGCCCAGCGTGCCGAACATGCTCGAGTCCCACTCGTCCGACGGCAGCAGCGAACCCTCGCGCTTGTTCCAGGGATCCTCCATGTGGGCGCGGATGTCCGCGTCCCGGTCCCTGACGTGTCCGTCAGCGTCTATGATCTTGGCGTCCATGGTTGCCTCCTTCAGGGTTACTTCGTTGGATCCGGTTTCGTATCTTGGATCCGGTTTCGTATCGGGAGCCGCCGGGCGAAAGTCTACCACGGGGTCCCGGCTAGGAGAACCGCACCTGCGCCGGATTCAGCGCTCCATACTTGGACTTGTTGGCCGTGACTTCGAGCGCCTCGGGCATTTTCTCGATGCCCTCCAGCTTGTGGGTGATCATGGGATCGATGTTGATGCGCTTCTGCGCCACCAGGCGCGCGGCCAGGGTCATCTCCGACGGATGGGCCAGTTCCGGCGGGAACATGTAGGTGACCCTTTTGGCCCTGAGGTAGTTGAAGTCCAGGGTCACGGGCTCGTGGAAGTGCGGGATGCTGAGCACCTTGCCGCCGGTGGCCACGCACGCCACCGCCTCCGACACCGTGGCGCCGCCGGAGAGCCCCATCTGCGGGCTGCCGCTGGCCGCCTCGATGACGAAGGGAATGCCCTTGCCGCCGCTCAGGTCCATCACCGCCTCCACCACGTTCTCCTTCGAGGCATCGATGGTGACGTCGACTCCAAGTTCCTTGGCCAGCTCCAGGATCTCCGGCCGCATGTCCGTGCCGATGACCGTGTCCGCGCCCGCCGCCTTGGCCGCCTGGGCCGAGTTGAGGCCCATGACGCCCTGGCCCAGCACCAGCACCGTATCCCCCAGCGTCACGCCGAGAACCTGGACGTTGTGCACGCAGCTCGTCAGGGGCTGGAGCGCCGACACCTCCCAGTCGCTGATGCCTTCGGGGATCTTGGCGAGCGCGTCCAGCGGCACCGCCGCATACTCGGAGAAAAGCCCCGGGAAGTCCCGCCCGATGGTGCCGATCTCCGTGTGCGTGGCGCCGACCCGGTCGCCCACCGCCAAGCCATACCCGTTGTCGTCGTCGATTTCGACGATCTCGGCGCAGAATTCATGTCCGAACAGGGGCTCCGGTCCTTGCGCCAGCTTCTTCTTGACCTTCTCGTAGCTGTTGGAGCGCTCGCCGTAGAAGAGCTGGACCTCCGTCACCGAAGGCTGCACCACCAGGGTCTTCAGCACCGCCCAACCCGGACGGCCCTCCGGCTCCGGCAAGTCCTCCAGGCGCATGTCCTTGAACGCGTGTGTGACCCAACCCCGCATGGCGATCTCCTTCCTTGGAAGACGCGAGCCTCATCGCCCATGGAGGAACGTGGCCCGATACGGGTCGGCGAGGTCGTGTCGGATTCGGGGCAACGCAACCGTCCAGACGAAGAACGGCCGCTTCCGCTGTCTAATAGTGATTGCGCGGGAGTTTTGCAAGCCGAAGCGCCCTTGAGACGATGCACGCGAGGGTCATGGCTTGCATGTTCGCGGGGCGCGTTCTATGATGAGAAGACTCGGGCGTCAGTCCTTCGCGGGCGTTCCTTCCCCACAACGGCGGTGTAGCTCAGTTGGTCAGAGCACGCGGCTCATATCCGCGGCGTCGCTGGTTCAAGTCCAGCCACCGCCACCATCCTCCACGGCCCTTCCCTCACGAACAGCTCCTTCACGGGCCTCCCCGGCGCGCGGCGTCCACGTGAACCGTCACGATGTCCGTGCCGTGATACTGCTGGTGATGGACCCTGGAGGCGAGGTGACGCAACAACCGGAGCGAGATCTCGTGCTCGTCCGGCGCCTCCACCGGGCCGGTTCCCAGCAGGGCCATGCTGTCCTCGATGTTCTCGTTCCCCACCACCGCGACGAACTCCAGGAGCGCCCCGCCGCCTTCCTTGCGGGCCGTCAGGCGCAAGCGCCGCTGCCGCTTTCCCTCGCCCGCCTCATCCCGTCCCACCAGGGTCAGCAACGTTTCCTCGGCCACCGCATCGAGGCGGTCCGCCGTCGCCTGGTCCCAGCCGCCGCGTGAAGCAAAGCCCGCGAGGAACTCGCGGATCTTCGGCAACGCTCCCACTCCGAACTCCACCTCGATGCGGCTCGGGCGGGGCGCTGTCACCTCCACGAACAGGGTCATCAGGATGGCCACCAGTCCGCCCGCGGTCATGCCGTTCTGCAAGAGGCCCCCGGCGAAAGCGGCGAAGTACTCGGGGAAGATCACCCCGTTCTGGAACCCGACCCCGGCCCAAAAAGAAACACCGACGATGAGGCCGGTGCGGTAGTCGATCTCTTCCTGGAGCACCACCTTCATGCCCACGACGAACAGCATGGCCAGCAGCACCGTGGCATAGGCGGCCACCACCGGCGCCGGAATCGCCAGGATGAGCGCCAGCGCCTTGGGCAGAAAGGCCAGCAGGATGAAGATCACCCCGATGGCGATGCCGACGCTGCGCGAGGCCACCCCGGTCAGCTCGGTCACGGAAATGCTCGTGGAATAGGTCGTGTTCGGCACCGTCCCGGCGAGCCCGGAAAGCAGGTTGCCCACGCCGTCGGCGGCCACCGCGCCTTCCACCGCGCGGAAGTCCACGGCCCGGGCGCCGCGCCAGGAGACCCGCTGGATGGCCACGCCGTCGCCGATGGTCTCGATGGCCCCTACCAGGGTCACGAACACGAAAGCGGGAAGGAGCGCCCAGAAGTGCGCGCCGAAACCCAGGTCCAGGCCGGGCCAGTCGCCGTGCGGAAGCCCCAACCACGCGGAAGCGGCCACGAGATCCGTATTGTAGAGACCGAAGCCGGCGGCCACCACGGACCCCACGACGACACCGATGACCGGCGCCCACAGGCGCAGGGGGCCGGCCGCCTTCAACGCGATGCAGAGGATTGCCGCCACGGTCACCAGCGCGCTCACCGGGGCCGCGGACGCCGGAGACCCCTTCGGCACGTCGCCGAGCATGTCGAAGATGATGGGCATGACCGTGACCGGGATCAGCATGAGCACCGTGCCCGCCACAGCCGGCGTGAGCACCCGGCGGAGCAGCGACAGCCGCGAGGACAGGATGAACTGGAAGAAGGACGAGACCAGGACCAGCGTGGCGAGCAGCGCCGGGCCTCCCTGGGCCAGCGCCGTCACGCAGACCGCGATGAAAGCCCCCGAAGTACCCATCAGCAGCACGTGGCCGGCACCGAAGCGGCCGACCCGCACCGCCTGGAGCACCGTGGTGAGACCGCTCACGGCAACGGCCGCGAAGACCGCCCACGAGAGAAATCCCTCGCTGCCGCCCGCTGCCCGGATGACGATCGCCGGGGTCAGGACGACCCCGGCGATACAGAGAATCGCGAGCTGGAGGCCAAGGCCGGCGGTCAGCATCAGCGGCGGGTTTTCATCGGGTTGGTAGCGAATGCCCGCGCGGGCACCGGTTCCGGGATGTTGCATGTTACAATCCTCAGGACGGTCGCGGCTGGGAGGTCCGCGATTCGTCAGGTCGGTATACGACCAGCCGAGCCGGCGCAATGATACCAGGAGGGCACCGGTCTCTCCAACCCGCATGGCCCCGGTGACCCTGGCACGGACCCTGTTTACCATACGATTCGTGAATGTCCGATGCGAAAATGTGCCTCTCCCCTTGCCCGGCCTTGAACTATAACGATTCGCTCATTAAAATACCGCCACAAAATTTGCAACTCCACGTGGACCTGCTTGCTTGGTTTGTAGTAGACTGCCGTGCCGCCTGGAACCCGCACGGGAGATTGTGCGGGTCGCGTGGCGACTCGTTCACTGCATACATTTCCGCCGCCCAAGGCGGCATTCGGTTCGGAGGAGGGCTTTTTCCTTGATCGACAAGACGCGCCTCAAGGAACGCGTTCTGGAACTGGTTCGGATCGATAGTCTGTCCCGCCGCGAAGGCGCCATCGCGGCGCGCCTGAAGGCCGTCCTCGAATCCATGGGGGGCACCGTGTTCATGGACGAGGCGGGGTCCGCGGTAGGCGGCGAGGTGGGGAATCTCGTCGCACACTTCGACGGCGGCGTAGCCGGAGCGGAACCCATGCTGCTCTCGGCGCACATGGACACCGTGGCGCCCGGGGAAGGCGTGGTGCCCGTGGTGGAGGGCGACGTCATCCGCAGCGACGGACGCACCGTTCTCGGAGGCGACGACAAGAGCGGCATCGCGATCATCCTCGAGGTGATCGAGTCCCTCGCCGAGGAGCGCGTGGCCCACGGCGCCATCGACGTGGTCTTCACCATCTGCGAGGAGGTGGGGCTCCTGGGGGCCAAGCATCTGGACCTCGGCCTCGTGCGCGCCAGGACCGGCCTCGTGCTCGACAGCGATTCGGTCGGGTTCCTCATCACCAAGGCGCCGGCGGTGAACCACCTGGAGTTCGAGGTGCGCGGGCTGGAGGCCCACGCCGGCATCTGTCCCGAACGCGGCATCAGCGCGATTCAGGTGGCGGCCCAGGGCATCGCGGCCATGCCCCTGGGACGCATCGATGACGAGACCACGGCCAATCTCGGCTTGGTGAGCGGCGGCACCGCGGTGAACATCGTGCCCAACCGCGTGCTCCTCAAGGGCGAGGTGCGCAGCCACGACGAGGAAAAGCTCGAACGCCAGACGCAAGCGATGCGGGAGTGTCTGCGGCAGGCCGCCGCCGGCGCCGCGGTGGAACTGGAAGGCCGCGTTCACGAAGCGCGCGTGGAGGCCCGGATCGTGCGGGAATACGACCGCATGGACGTTCCCCACGAGAGCGCCATCGTACGGCGCGTGCACGAGGCCGCCCGCAACCTCGGATTCGCGGTCGACACCGTGGCCAAGGGAGGCGGCTGCGACGCCAACGTCTTGAACCGGAGGGGTCTCCAGGTCGCCAACCTCGCCAGCGGCATGCGCGACATCCACACGGTGCACGAATGGCTGGACGTGAACGACCTCGTGTCCGCGGCGCGAATCATCCACGAGGTGCTGCGACTGGAAGGTGACGGCGCCCGCTGAACCATCGCGCGACACGGGCGCCGAGAACCCCATCGACGATCATGCCTGGACGCGAGCTCGAAACGCTGCTCAAGGAGGACCGGGGCCAGTTCCTCGAGTTCATCAGCGCCTACGACCCGAAGAAGCGCGGGGTCCGGACCAAACGCCCCCGTGAGCTTGCGCGCGAGATCGCGCGCCTTCTCGACGGCATGGCCAACGCCGACGGCGGCGTCCTGCTGGTGGGGGTCGAGCCCGACAAGAGCCTCACCGGCGTGCCCTATTCCGAGGAAGAGATCCGCGAGCTCGGCGAAGTCCCGCGGCAACTGCTCAACCCGCCCCTGGATCCGCTGTACGAGCGTATCGACCTCGGCAACCTGCTGCTGCTCCGTTTCGAGGTGGCGCCGGGCCTCGAGGTGCGCCGCGTGGCCAGCGGCCGCACCTTCTACCGCGTGGCCTCGGAGAATCCCGCGGTCCCTCCCGAGCAGATACGGCGACTGCAGGAAGCCAAGCTATCGTACTCCTACGAGCGTCAGCATATCCACCATGCCGCCTGGGAAGACCTGGACCCGGTGGCCCTGGAATCGTTCAACGAACGCGTCGGCGCGCGGACGGACCCGCGGTCGACCCTGGCGCGCCCGTACCACCTGGTGAACGGAGCGGCGGACCAGCCCCGGATCTCCATCGCCGCCCTGCTGCTGTTCGCCAAGGAGCCCGTACGCTGGCATCCCCGCTGCGGCATCGATTTCGTCAAGTACGAGGGCACCGAGAGACGTTACGGCGAGTCCTTGAACGTGGTCAAGCGCGTGCGCATCGAGCAACCGCTGTGGGTGCTCATCGACGAAGCGGTAGGCCGCATCAAGGAGCACATTCGCGAGCGCATGGTGCTCCACGATCTCTTCTTCAAGGAACGCCTGGAGTACCCCTCGTTCGCCTGGCAGGAGGCCCTGGTGAACGCCGTGGCGCACCGGGACTATGCCATCGCCGGCGCGGAGATCGAGGTGTGGATGTTCGACGACCGCCTGGAGGTGCGCAGCCCCGGCGCGCTGCCGGCACCGGTGACCCTGGAACACCTCAAGCGGCAGGAGCGCGTGCACTTCTCGCGCAACCCCCTGCTGGTGCGCGTGCTCTCCGACCTGGGCTACATGCGCGAGATCGGCGAAGGGGTACCGCGCATGTTCCAGCAGATGGAGCAGAACGCCCTGCATCCGCCGGACCTCGGCACCGAGGGTTTCTTCTTCACCGTGACCCTGCGCAACACCCCCATCTATGACGACGAGACCCTCAAGTGGCTCGACCGCTTCGACCGCTCGCGGCTCGGCCCGCGCCAGCAGAGACTGCTGGTGTACGCCCTGTCCCACGGAAAGGCCCTGTCCACCGCCGACTACCAGCGGATCGCGGAAGTCGACCGCGACACCGCCTACCGCGACATCCGCAGCCTGGTCAAGATGGGCATCCTCGCTCCCGTCAAGCCCAAGAGCCGGAGCTACCGGGTGGTGGAGCCGTTTTGAGCGAGGGCTTCGCAAGGGTGGCGGGCATCGCCGGCGGCTACGTGGAGGCGCGCATCCTCCAGGCGGCGGTATGCCTCGGCGTGTTCGACGCGTTGCGGCGCCAAACGGCGGACGCGCCGGCGGTGGCGGCGGCCGTGGGCGCCGACGCCCGCGCCATGGGCCTGCTCCTCGACGCGCTCGTGGTCCTCGGCCTCCTCGAACGCGACGGCCCCGGCTACCGCCTGAACGACCTGTCGACCACCTACCTGTCGGCCGCCTCGCCCAGGGACTTCAGCGGCATGATCCGCTTCGACGCGCTGTCCTGGGATGCCTGGGGCAAGCTGGAGGACGCCGTGCGCGGCGGGAGGCCGGCGCGCGTGCCGGACATGTACCAGCACGACGAAGCCGAGACCGCTGTCTTCATCGACGCCATGGACTCACTGGTCAAGGCGCGCGGCGACGCCGAGGTGGTCGCCGAACTCCTGCACCTGGGCGGCGCGCGACGCCTGCTGGACGTCGGCCCCGGACCCGCCACCTACCCCATCGCCCTGTGCCGCCGCTACCCGGAGTTGCGCGCGACCCTGTACGACCTGCCCGGCACCCTGCGCGTCACGGAGCGCTACGTCGCCGCGTCCGAGGTGGCCGCGCGCATGGAATGCGTGGCCGGCGACTACCGCGCGGACGCCGTTCCGGGGGGCTACGACGTGATCTTCCTGTCGAACATCATCCACGGCGAGGACGAGGCTGCCAATGAAGCCCTGGTAGGCAAACTGTCGGGCGCCCTGGTGCCCGGTGGACGCCTGGTCATCAAGGACCACATCGTGGGCGGTACCCCCGCGGAAACCGCCGCGGGAACGGTGTTCAGCCTGTTGATGCTGCTGACGACCGAGGGTGGACGCTGCTACACGCGGGAAGAGGTCTCGGGCTGGTTCGAACGCGCCGGCCTGAAGGATGAGGGGCGCGTGGCGTTGCCGCCGCCGTTCACCTCATCGCTGGCCATCGGACGGAAACCCGAATGAGAGGTGTCTCCGGCTCGCGCGGGTTGCGGCCGTTCCGGCCGTCGATGGGTCCGGCGCGATGGGCCCCGACTATTCGAGGACCGCGGTGGGCGAGATCTTGAAGGCCTTGTCCAGCACCTTGGTGCGCGCCTGGTCGGTGCGGGCCGCCTGAAACTTCACACGCAGCTTTGCCAGACTCTTGCGGCGCCGGCGCCGGCGCTTGATTTCCGCTGTTCTCTGCAGAGGCATGGCGGCTACGGTTAGCACAGGAGCGGACGAACCGCAAACGCGCCCTTCGACTTCGCGCGTCCTTCGACAGGCTCGGAACGAGCTAGGCGTGTCCTGAGCTTGTCGAAGGGCCTGTCCTGAGTCTGTCGAAGGGCGCGCACCGACGGAGACTCGCTGGTCACAGGTCCTCGCCCGCATAGATGCGCATGACCTTGTCGAGCAGCGCGACGGCGTCCGGTTTGCTCCGCTGAAACGAGTTCCGGCCGATGATGGAGCCGAAACCGCCGCCTTGGTGGATGGCGCGGATCTCCGCCAGCAGCGCCTCGTCGGTGGTGGCGGGCCCGCCGGAGAAGATGACGATGCGGCGGCCGTCGAAAGCCGACTGGACCACGTGGCGGATACGGTCCGCGGGATCGGCGATGGGCACGCCTTCCTTCTCGTAGACCTTGCGCGCCGCGTCCTGCTCGACGTTCTCGCCGGGGAACTTCACCTTGATGATGTGGGCGCCGAGTTGGGCGGCGATCTGCGCCGCGTAGGCGCACACGTCCACGGCGGCCTCGCCGGCCTTGCTGAGCCCGGACCCTCGCGGATAGGACCAGATCACCACCGCCAGGCCGTTGCGCTTGGCCTCCCGGGCGATTTCACGGATCTGCTCGTACATGGCGAAACGGTGCTCGGAGCCGGGATAAACGGTGAAACCCACCGCCGCGCAGCCCAGCCGCAAGGCGTCCTCCACGCTGGAAGTGACCGCCTGGGTCGGGTCCGTTTCGTCGTTCAGCAGGTCGTGGTTGTTGACCTTGAGAATGAGCGGTATCTCGCCCGCGAACTCGCGCGCGCCGGCTTCGAGGAAACCCAGCGGCGCCGCGTACGCGTTGCAGCCCGCGTCCAGCGCCAACTCGAAGTGGTAGCGGGGGTCATAGCCCGCCGGATTGGGAGCGAAGCTCCGCGCCGGGCCGTGCTCGAAGCCCTGGTCGACGGGCAGGATCACGAACTTGCCGGTGCCGCCGAGGCGGCCGTGCTTCAACATCCGGGCCAGGTTGGTCAGGGTCCCGGGATTGTCGCTGCCGTACCAGCTCAGAACCTCTCTTACTCTCTCGGTCATCACTCAGCCTCCTCGAGCGGACTCATTCCTCCGCCATGAACCGTTCATAAAGGGCCACGTTCTCGGCGCTGCCGATGGCGATGGGCGTGCGTTGATGGACGGCCTCCGGCACGACCTCAAGCAGACGCCCGTGCCCGGTGCTGGCCGCGCCCCCCGCCTGCTCCGCCACGCAGGCCAGCGGCGCGCACTCGTAGAGCAGCCGCAGCTTGCCGTTGGGGCTCCCCGGATCGCCGGGGTAAAGGTACATCCCCCCGTCCAGCAGGCAGCGGTGCAGATCGGCCACCAGCGCCCCGGTGTAGCGCAGCGAGTGGGGTCTTCCGGTGGGCTTGTCCTTCTCCGTGACATGGTCCAGGTACTTCCGTACACCCGCGTCCCACTCCTTGTGCCGTCCGACGTTGGCGCTGTAGATCTTGCCCGCCTCCGGACAGCGGATGTCGTGGTGGGACAGGATGAACTCTCCCACCCCGCGGTCCAGAGTGAAGCCGTGCACCCCCGCACCCACCGTGTACACCAGCAGCGTGCTGGTGCCGTAGAGCACGTAACCGGCGCACACCAGCTCCGAGCCCGCCTGGAGGAACTCCTCGCCGGACAGCTCACCCCGCCGGTGGCGCCGCAGAATGCCGAAAATGGTCCCCAGCGGCGCGTTGACGTCGGTGTTGGAGGAACCGTCCAGGGGATCGGTGCACAGGAGATAACACGCGTCGTCGGACGTGCTCATCACCACCGGCTCCTCCAGTTCCTCCGACGCGATGCCCGCCACCACGCTGCAGCTCGAGAACGCATCCATCACGACGTCGTTGCCGATGACGTCGAGTTTCTTCTGCGCGTCGCCCGTGGCGTTCTGGTCGCCGGCCAAGCCCAGCTTGCCTGCCAGCGCCGCCCGGTCGACCTCCCGGGCGAGGATCTTCCCCGCCAGGGCGATGGGTTCCAGAAGCGAGCGCAGATCTTCTGCTCCGTCGTTGCGCCATCCCCCTTCCTCGACGAGATGCCGCGTCAGCGTGGTGCCTGCCGCCATTTTCAGGGCTCCTTGCTACCCATGTTGGTAGTCTTTTTCGGAAGCGGACTCTCCGAATATCCATCATGCTCGGCCGCCAACAACACGATGGGATAGTCCTTCGCTTCTCGCAATTCCTGCTCGACGTACTGAACGGCATAGCTGAAACTGGCGACGCGGTCGGTCAAAAGAAACGCAAGCTCATCGGACGGGACGACTATGACACCGACGTCAATGTGACTATCCTGGAGGTTATTGCGTATGTGGATGATGTCCCGGGCCAGGAGATCGCTTCGCCCGGAAACCTGAATCTCGACCCCCATTCTTGATACGATGGTCTGGTTGTATCGGAATCGCTTCACCCAATCGACATCGCCCGACTTCGCCTGGACCCAGTCTTCGTACTCACCAAAACTCTCGTCGATCAGTTCGCGAACGCGGCCTGCACCGTTTGCCTGTTTTTCTTCGAGTACACGAATATCTGTCGAAACAAGGATCTCAAGGAGCTCAAGAAATATGTGCGACAGTCCGAGACGACACACCTTGTCCCTCGACCCTCCGTAAAACCGGATCTTGCTTATCTTCATGAGTGAACAGTCCCTCGAACTCGAACCGTGCCTCTTGAGCAGGAAAAAGAGAATAGCTCTCCTTCATACGTTCCCGTATGTGAATGGAGTCGTAAAGTTCGGTCCCTATCCAGTTGCGATGGAGCTTCTCCGCTGCTTGATATGTGGAACCTCCACCTCCGAAAGGATCGAACACAATGTCTCCTGGTTTCGTCGAAATCAGGATGGCTCTCTCCGGAATCACCATCTTCAGTTCATTCACTCCGGGCCGGACCTTGAATTTCCTGTGACGGTTCGGAGACGTGTCAACCCAAAAGTCCGTCAAGTTCACACCCTCGGAGTTCATCTTGTTGCGGTGGCCGCCGTAGTCCCGGATTTCCTTGCCGCAGTGTCGACAGGTTTCAATCGGCAAACGAAGCTTGTTGAACACACGAGGGTTTCCCTTGGTGTAGTACAGGAGGGCATAGTGTGCCGGATAGAGCTTGTTCCCCCGCGGATAAGTGCCCTTCATTGTCAACGCGATCCAGTGTCTGAAGCTCAGCCGCTCTGCCATGATCGGAGCAAACTGGACAGCAAGCTCGGGTGTTGCATAGAGAAAGAACGCCCCGCCCGACTTCAGAATGCGGCAACAACTCAGTATCCACTCCCTGCACCAAGCCAAGTAGTCCGATCGCGCTACGGTGTCGTTGTACCCGTTCCTGTAGTCCTTCCCGAGATTGAACGGCGGATCTGCAAAAACGGTGTCGATAACCCCGGTCTTCAAACGCGCAAGAATCTCCAGGCAATCTGCGTCGTAGAGAACTCCGTGGTGCGTGGTCAAGAACGGTTGTTTCACCTGTTGAACTCCCACCGTGTCATCTTGCCATCCTGACCGTAGCTTGTGGCAAGGTCCGGAGAAAGTCAACGCCAAGGCCGGAAAGCAGGCTCCGCTCGACTCAGCGCCACGCAGCCTGTGAGAGGGACGAGTTGCAGGACCGCCGTCCGGCGCGCTCCGGCCGAGCCGTGGCGTCCCAACGCTTGGAGGAGGGCCGAGGTCAACGCCGGGGCCAGGGTTCGCGTCGACGAAAAAGGAACCCCGCGTCCGTCGAGAAGCTCTCTGCGTCAGCCCTTCTTCAGCAGTTCCTTTAGAAAGGCCTGTACTTCCGGAGACGCATTCATGGCGCCGGCGAGTATCTTCGCGGCATCCGCTCCGACGAAGGTCTTGATGCGTGCGCCGAAGATCTTTTTCGCGTCCGCGATGTACTTCGGATCCTCCAGCATTTTCCCGGCGGCGTCGGCCAGCAGGTCTATCGTCGCCTTGGGAGTCCCGGGAGGTGCGAACAGACCCTTTTCGAAGTTGCCGCCCGCCACCACCAGCGACTTGAACGCCTCCCACGCGATGCCCGAAGGGGATTCGCCGAAGACCTTGCGGTATTCCTCCTCGAAGGTGGGATACTCCGCCGCGGCCGGGTCGCGAATGATGTTTCCCTGAGCGTCCAGCAAACCGGAATGGTACAGGACGAACGCCTTCCCTTCCTTCACCGCGGGCCGCACCGTCGCGTTGAACCCCGGCGCGGTCATCCCGGAGATGTCGGCCTCGCCCCGTTGTATCGCCGCCGCGACATCGGAATACCCCGGATAGCCGTAGACCTGCTTGCTGGCAACGCCCTTCAGGATAGCGTTGAAAACAACGGTGCGCCTGATCGCGGTGGAAGACTCCCGCGAGGTGTCCGCCATCACCAGCGGTCTGCCCAGGTCGAGCTTGAGCAGTTCTCCCAGGCTGCGCGCTCCCACGTGGGCTCCGACATACGTGATGAGGCCGAACCCGGCTACCGAGATGATCGGCATCTTCGCCAGGTCGTACCGGGCGCCCTTGTAGCCGAGCTGCTGCCGGGTCAAGGTGCCGCTGGACGACACCCCCAGGGTCAGCCCGTCCGGCTTGGCGGAGTGGTGAAGGAAATTGAATGCGATGGTGCCCCCGGCTCCGGGCATGTTCTGGACGATGATGGTGGGGTTGCCCGCGATGTGGCGGCTGAGATGCCGGGCCACCACCCGGCCATACACGTCCGTGCCGCCACCGGGAGAGAACGGGATGATCAGACGGATTCGCGTCCCCTTGCTGTACGGCGTCTCCGCGTCCGCGCGCGGCGCACCTGAAACCAACAAGACAAGACACGCCAAGACTGTTGCCGAAACCATGCGATGATTCATAGTTGCCTCCTTAGTCGTGCAACGGTTCGTCGCTTTCTCCACCACCTGGGGTGAAACCGCCGGCGGAGAAGCCGCTCCTCTTCACATTCACGTGGAGTCACACGAAGTCTAGCGCCAAGGTTGCTCGTCCTGTCAATCGAAAAAACACCGAGGACCCGTACCCACAAGCCATTCACGGGGCAGGCGCCTGCTCTTGAGCGGCATCATGAAAAAGGGCCGGGAAGGAATATCCCTCCCCGACCCTTGTCCGGTTGCCGCGCCGCGCGTGGGCGCGGCTCATTTCCTGCGCCGACTCCTACGCCATCGCTACGGCACGAACAGACCGTCGATCTGTGCCTCGGCCTCCTTGGGAAAAATTCCCAGCGCGATGCCGTCCTTCAGGTATTGCTTCTGGTTCGCCAGATTCTTCGGATTCGGCCACTTGAAATCAGCCGGCAGCAGGAAGGGCCTGACCCGCTCGTAGCCGAGGTCGACCACTTCCTTCCCCTCCAGCCCGAAGATCTTCTTGGCGTACTTGCGGAAGTGCTCGGGATCGTTCTGGACGCCGGCGATCATTTCCTGCCACGCGGCGCGAATCTTCCCGATGACTCCGGGGTTCTTTTTCGCCCAGGTCTCCTGCGCGCCCACCCAGCCGAACATGTGGATGTCCTTGTTCAGCACCTGGGTGATCACGTCGCCCAGCTTTGCGATGGAGCGGTATTTCCCGGTGGCCAGCATCCGGGTCACGTGCGCTTCCCAGTGGAGCGCGGCCTCCACCTCGCCCTTTTCCATCACCGCGATGATGCCGGCGGCGCCAAGCTTCTTGAGTTGGAAGTCCTTCTCGATGGAGACGCCCTGCTTCCTCATCATGAAGTCGAACAGGTTATAAGCCGACGTGACTTCCCGCGGCACCGCGATGGATTTCCCCTTGAGGTCGCTGATGGTCTTGTAGGGGGAGTCCTTTCGAACGAGGAGATAGTTGTGCATCGTCCTCATGTAGGGCTGCACCAGCTTGAGGGGGATGCCCTTCATGTTGGCGCGTAGCGCGGACTCCACGGTGGCCAGACCCACCGGGATGGCGCCGATGGCGATGAGGCGCTCGACGTTGGCCACTCCGCCCCAGCGCGGGTTGGCGATGAAGCCGTTCTTGCGATCGAGCTTCTTGTCGATCATGTACTGGCCGCCCAGGCCGAAGACGCCGCCGGAGGGCAGACCGAACTCCACCACGGGCAGGTCCGCGCTCAGAACCGGGACCGACAAGCCCGGCGCAAACAGGAACAGCCCCGCGGCCAGGACCAGCAGACGAAACCGTTTGATCTTCGCGATTATCATGCTTCCTCCTTCACCAAGTTGAGTATGGTTTCCAGCACTTCCTTCTTGAACTCGATGAACCTCATGTCGTCGGTATCCCGCTCCGATGACTTCAGCGGGTTCTCGTACACCGCCGCGATGCGCGCCGGCCGGGCGGAGAAGATCACGATCCGGTCCCCCATGTAGGCCGACTCCTCCACGTCGTGGGTCACCAGCAAGGCGGTCTGCTTGAGACGCGAGCATATCTGGAGCGTGTCCTCCCGCAACTGCCGCGCCGTGAGCTGGTCGAGCTTGCTGTAGGGCTCGTCCATCAGCAGCACCTGTGGCTCGATCACGAGCCCGCGCGCAAGACCCACCCGCTGGCGCATGCCGCCGGACAGGTACAGGGGGTACTGCTTGCGGAAGTCCGTCAGGCCCACCAGCGACAGGTACTTGTCCAGCCGCTCGTTCCACTCGTCCGCCGGCACCTCCATGCCCTTGAGGGCGAACTTCAGGTTGTCTTCCACCCGCTTCCAGTTGAGCAGCCTCGGGTCCTGGAACACGTAGCCCAACTGCGGGTGTGCCCGCTCTTCGTCCTCGTCGCTGGAAATGATATCCACTCGCCCGTAATCGAGGCGCTCAAGGCCGGTTATGATATTCAACAGCGTCGACTTGCCGCAGCCCGACGGCCCCAAGAGCGCCGTGATGCCGTATTCCTTGGTGTCGAAGGAGATGCTATCCAACACCTTCAGCGGCGAGCCGTCCTCGCGGGAAAAGAACTTGACAGCTTCGTCGATCCGTACGTAGGCCACTTACCGCCTCCAAGCCTCGACACGCGGCCGCCAGCGGGTGACGCTGCGCTCCAGCACGCCGACCACGCCGAACTCGAGAAAGATCATGACGATCAGGAACGTGATGGCCCAGGCCAGCACGCCCTTCACCGAGAAGAGGTCGAACTGGTGCATGACCTGATAGCCGACACCGTTGCTGAAGCCGAACCCTTCGACCAGCACGATCACCTTCCACGCCAGCCCCAAGCCGTACCGGATGGCGGCGAGGATATGCGACACCAACTGCGGCAGGATCACGTCCACCAGCTTGGAGTACACGCTGGCGTGGAATGCCGTGCTCATGTCGATCAGGTCCTTGTCGATGGACTTGGTCCCCTGCCAGATACTGATGGTGAGCATGGGAGAGATGGTCACGGCCACCGCTAGGTAGGCGCTGATCTCCTTGATGCCGAAGACCATCAGCATCAGCAGCGCCCAGATGAGGCCCGGCATGGTGAGGCCCAGGATCACTGGAGGCTCGAAGAAGCTTTCCTGGTTACGGAAGCTCCCCATGATGATCCCAAGCGGCGTGCTCACCACCATGGCCAGGCCGAAGCCAACGAACACGCGCCAGAGCGTGTTGCCCATGTGGAGATAGAACTCGCCCGTCTTGATGATGACGCCTACCTCGGCGAACGTTTCCCACGGCCTCGGCACCAGCGCGGGCGGGAAGAAGAGCCCCATCGCCCACCATGCAAAGATGAGCGCGAAGATGGAGCCGACGCGGAGAGAGACGTCCCAGCCGGCCTCGCCAAAGACCGAGACGGACTTCCGCGGCCCTTGCGACGGGTCCGCTTCCGGCGTGGCCACCCCCCCTGTTCCGAGCGCCAATTCTTCCTGTTTCGCCATGTATTGGTATCTCCGTATCCGATCAGTTGCTCCGCGGCTTCATGAACCCGCACATGGAGTCCGCACCGGCGATGCCAAGACTCCGCCGGCCCGACAAACAAGACAGGCGCCCGATGTTAGTCCGATCGCGGGTTCCCTGTCAAACCATGAGACGGCCGCGCGTTCGCGAGAAGCAGCCCGCCGTACGGCGCATCAAGTGACGACGAGCTCGTCGGCGGGAAGCCCGATGGCCGCCCGCGCCAGGCGGATCTGCTCCCGCGTCGTGAGCATCCGAAAGGAGCGCGCCGTCCTGATGGCCCAGAACGTTTCTTCCTGGATCTCCCGGGTGGTGGCGTACTTTTTGAGGATGTCCAGCACGCCGCCGCCGTGGAGCTGGTCCTTGGCCTGGTGGAGGCCGGCGTTTCTGAGCGAGCCATGGGGAATGCCGCACAGCTTCTCCACGGTGTTGGCGCTGGCCGCCCACGGACCTTCGAACTCGCCCTTGTCGAGGTAGCCGCGCTTGACCGCCACCCGGATGCTCTCCAGGCCGCCTACCGCGGCATAGCCCCCTTGCCACGACAGCGTGCGGCTGAGATTGTCCAGCGCGTGCATGCACGCCATGAACACCGGGGTAGGCTCGAATGCCTCCGCTTCCTCGCGGGTGATGCCGAGTTGCAGGGAGTCGTAGTAGAGCACCTCGATGTGGCACATGCCGTCGGCGTCGGGATCGCTCACCTCTTCGTCCCAGCAGTCGTGCAGGATCTCGCGCCGCACGTCCTGGTAGGGGCACTTGGCGGCAATGTTCATGAGGTAGCTGGGAAACATCTTGGCAAAGAAGCTGTGGTTCATCTGCCACACGCCGAAGTAACGCCTGGCCTTCTCCTGATCGCCGCGGACCTCGTCCGGGATCAGCGGATGATTGGGAAACGCCCTCACCGTATCGGCCTGGGCCTGAAGGAACCGCCCCTCGTACTCGTTTGGAGGAAGCGCCGGGCCACCGCCTTCCGCCGGCATCCGGAAAAAGGTCCTGGTGGTAATGACATCCGTCCGGGTATCGGCCATGTTACCGCTCCTTCTCTGAAGATCAGCACGCCACGCACCCTTCCCGGCCCGTATCAGACCCCCCATGGCGTGTCAACGAAGCAAGTCGGGCTCCCGTTGCCCGCTTTACTACCCATGCGGCGGTTGATATATCCGCTGCCAAAGCGTCACCGGGAGCCGGCGTGGCCGCTTGCGTGTAATCTCGCGGAACACCGCGCCGGCCACACAGGCAAGGAGGAACGTCATGCGCAGCGCCTACGGCCTCAAGATTCCCGACCTGGACCCCGAACTGACCCGCGTGGGACCGGGAACCCCCTGCGGCGAACTGATGCGGCGCTACTGGCAACCGGTCTGCCTCTCCGCCGACCTCACCGACCTGCCCAAGCGCATCCGCATCCTCGGCGAGGACCTCGTGGCGTTCCGGGACGGACAGGGACGCGCCGGGCTGCTGTTCTTCCGTTGCAGCCACCGGGGCACCTCGCTGGAATACGGGCGGGTGGAACGGGACGGGCTGCGCTGCTGCTACCACGGCTGGCTGTACGACGTGGAGGGCCGCATCCTCGACATGCCGCTGGAACCTCCCGACAGCCCGGTCAAGGATCACATCTGGCACCCCGCCTACCCGGTGCAGGAGTACGGCGGGCTGCTGTTCGCCTACATGGGGCCGCTGGAGAAGATGCCGCTGCTGCCCCGCTACGACGTCCTGGAAGCGAAGGGAGGCACGCTCAAGGCGCGTTTCGGACCCCGTGTGGGCGGGGCCCAGGACTGCAACTGGCTGCAGAGCGAGGAGAACCTCATGGACGCGCTCCATGCGGTGTGGCTGCACACGGTGCACAGCGGAGCCCAGTTCCCCACCCAGGCCCACTCGACCCTGCCGGAGCGGCTGGTCTACGAGGAGACCGACATGGGTATCCGCTTCGTCATGACACGCAAGATGGAAGACGGACGCTGGGCCGACGTCGTCTGGGAAAACATCATGCCGCTCAACGTGCACCTCACCTACACGGACGAGCCGGTGACGGAGAAAGTGGACCGGGTGTCCTTCTGCGTCCCGGTGGACGACACCCACCAACTCGGCGCCAGCATTCGCTGGGTGCCGGACGGGACCGACACCTGGGAGCCTTCCGGCCGCGAGAAGCTCGCCCCCGCGGGCCGGGGCCCGCGGGACTACGAGTACAGCCAGCGCTATCCCGACGACAAGGAGGCCCAGGAGGGCCAGGGCGAGATCGTCATCCACGCCATGGAGCGCCACGTGAGCTCGGACGAAGGGGTGCTGCTGTTCCGCAAGATACTCAAGACCGCCATCAACGACGTCAGGGCCGGCAAGGACCCCAAGGGGATCATCCGCGATCCCGGGACGGCCGCCTGCGTACCAACCACCTCCGGCGCCATCGTGTACGCGGAGCGGCCCGCGCACGTGGCCTGACACTCGCCATACGGGAGGAGACCCTTGAGCCATCGCACTATCGATCCCTCAGCCTTGCAGGCCTTGCTCGCCTCGGACGAGCCCTATGCCTGCATCGACGTACGCGAGCGCGGCGAGTTCGCCCGCGCGCAGATCGCCGGGACCAGTCCGGTCAACCGGGGCACGCTGGAGCTGCGGCTGCCCGTGATGGTGCCGGACGCGCGCGTTCCGGTGGTGGTGTTGTGCGATGACGGGCGCCGCAGCGCGCTGGCGGCGGAGACCCTCGGACGCATGGGCTACGGCGACGTCAGGGTATTGGCCGGCGGCCTCGATGCGTGGCAGCGGCAGGGGCTGCCCGTGCGCTCGGGATGGGGCGTGCACGGCAAGGAATACGGCGAGCGCGTGGCCCACGGCGGCGACGTCACCCACATGAGCGCGCCGGAGCTGGCACGGCGGCGGGCGGGCGGCGAGGACGTGGTGGTGGTGGACGTGCGTTCGCGCGAGGAGTACCTGCGCGGCCACGTCCCCGACACCTACCACATCCCCGGCGGGAATCTGCTGGTGGATGCGCCGCGCCTGCCGCTCAAGGACGGCACTACGCTGGTGGTGAGCTGCGCGGGCCGGACCCGCGGCATCCTCGGCGCCAAGCTGCTGCACGACAACGGCTTCGACAATGTCTATGCCCTGGAGAACGGCGTCATGGGCTGGTTCCTGTCCGGGCACGACATCGCCGAGGGAACGGGCCGGGAAGTGCCCGCGTCCGCCTCCGCGACGCGCGTCGCGGACATCCAACGCGCCACGGACGCCCTCGCCTCGACCGACGGCGTGCGCCGCTGCCCGCTGAAGACGTTCCGTGGCGTCTACGACTCCGACAACGCTTTCTACCTCCTGGACGTGCGCTTGCCGGAAGAGTTCCAGGCCGGCCACGTTCCGCGTGCCATCTCGCTCCCGCTGGGACAGATGGCCCTGGCCCATGAGAACTTCCTGGCCGTGCGCGCCGCCCCCGTATTTCTGATCTCCGACGACGACCTGCGGCCGGTATGGGCGGCGTCGCTGCTGCAACATCTCGGTTTCCGCGACGTGTCGGTCGTGGACGGCGGTCTGCGACGGTGGCGTGACGCCGGTCTGCCCCTTGAGCAGGACGTGCCGGAACCCGACGTCTTCGGACTCCATGAAGCGCGCGCCCTTACGCGCTTCACGGATGCGGCCGGGCTCCAGGCGCACCTGGACGCGTCCGGCCTCGCCCTCGACGTGCGCAGCATCGGCGAATACGGATTCGCCCACGTTCCCGGCACCCGCTGGGTTCCCCGCGGACGCCTGGAACTCGACATCCAGGCCATGGCACCGGACAGGGACGCCCCATTGGTGATCGTGTGCGACAACGCGATCCGCTCCACCCTGGCCGCCGGGACGCTGCGGCAACTCGGATACACCGAGGTGCAAGTGCTCGAAGGCGGCACCCGAGCGTGGGAGAGCGCCGGCCGCGCACTGGAAGACGGCCTGGAAGGCACGGGCGTCTCCACCGAGGACGCGCAAGCCGACTTCGGCCACAGCGTGTGGAGGGGCGCCTTGGGCAAGTCCCGCGAGGACATGGAACGCTACCTGTCCTGGGAGATCGACCTCGTCAAGGACGAGCCGGCAGACTCGCGTTCGTAGCGCACGGCACGGAACCGAGAGTCTGATTCGACGGAACGGGCGCCGGGGATGTCGAAACCAGGTCCCCGGATCAACCGGAGCGACGGGAGTCTGCCCGGGTTTCGAACGCCTCTGACAATCACGGACCCGGAAGCCGGGTCGGCAGGCTGTGGAACAGATACGACCCCACGAAGCCCACCAGCGGCGGCAGCGCCAGGCTCGCCACGAAACGCACCGCCGATATCTCGAAGCCCAGGATGGGGATCTCCCAGATGACCACCCGATGGAGCCCGAGCAGGGACCAGGCCGTGAGGTAGGCGATGATGGGCCCGGAGCCGGCCCCCGAGTGCAGCAGCGAGGCGACGATGGGAAAGTGCATCATCGGCCCGCCCGGCGTAAGGGTGCCCGCCACCGTGCCGATCAGGAGCCCTTTGAGTCCGGAGCCTTCGCCGATCCACGCAGAGATCAGGTCGGTGGGGAGGATGACCTGGATCAGGCCCGCCACGGTGAAGGCGAAGATCATCTTGGGCAGCGTGGCCATGAGAAGCTGGCCCCCGCTCGACAGGCCCTCCAGCGCCCGGTGCGCTCCGTAGGAATAGACGACGAACGCGCCGACGACGATGCTGGCCCCGAACATGAACCAAAAGCCGCCGTCCATACCGAGCCTCCCTGCCAGACCGCGCTTTCTCCTGCGAACGCGATGCATGCCTTCCTGCCCCCCGGGACCGCCCCTTCTTGTGACTCCCGAGACAACCGATCCGCTGATGAACTTGTGCCCCGTGGCCCACGATTCACGGGACTGTCCAAGGCCACGGGACACTTGGCAACTTGACACAAACGGAATCCCGATTGTAGTTCATTAGGTTCCGCGCACCACTAGCCTTGAGGACAAGCATGCTGACCAGAGAAGACAACGACACCTTGACACAAGTCGGCCCGGGCACGCCCATGGGTGCGCTGATGCGGCGCTATTGGGTGCCGGTGGTCCTTTCCAGCGAGCTGGAAGCCGGGGGCCGGACCAAGAGGGTCCGCATCCTGGGCGAGAGCATGGTGGCTTTCCGCACCCTCCAGGGCGAGGCCGGCCTGCTGGGCGAGCTGTGTTCGCACCGGCGCGTATCGCTCTACTACGGGCGCGTGGAGAGGGACGGGCTGCGCTGCTGCTACCACGGCTGGAAATACGGGCTCGACGGGCGCTGTCTGGAGATGCCCAACGAGTCCCCGGAGACCGACTTCAAACATGCCGTGCGGCATCCCGCCTACCCCTGCCGCGAGCGCGGCGGCGTGGTGTGGGCGTTCATGGGCGATCCCGCGCACATGACCGAGTTGCCGGACTTCGAGTGGTTGGGGCTGGCGGACAACCAGCGATTCATCTCGAAGTACTACCAGAGCAACAACTACTTCCAGGCACTGGAAGGCGGTATCGACTCCAGCCATATCTCGTTCCTGCACGCGCCGCTGGACGCCACGGATCGCCGCTCCCTGGAGAGCCTCGAAAAAGCCGGCTTCGGCGTGGACACCGCGGTGGGCACCACGGACCGGAGCCCGCGCTTCGAGGTGGTGGACACGGACTACGGCGTCATGATCGGGGCTCGGCGGAATGCCGCCGACGACCATTACTACTGGCGCATCACCCAGTTCCTCATGCCCTTCTACACCATGCCGCCGCCCCAGGACGAGGACCCGATCCTGCACTCGCACGCGTGGGTGCCGGCGGACGACGAGCACCTCATCAACTGGACCATCACGTGGCATCCCACGCGCCCGTTGAGGGAAGAAGAGCTCGCATCCCTGGCCGACGGCTTCAGTTCCCACATCACGCGGTTCGGGCCGCCCACCAACGGCCCCTACGGCGACGTCCGCCCCGCCGCGACGCCGGACGACGACTACGGCATGGACTGGGAGGCGCACCGCACGCGCATGTTCTGCGGCATTCCCGGTTTCGGCATGCAGGACCGCGCCATGACCGAGAGCCAGGGTCCCATCTTCGACCGCACCCTGGAGCGCCTGGGCACCAGCGACACCGCCATCATCAAGGTGCGCAAGTGCCTCATCGATTCCGCCAAGATGCTGCGGGAGGGGCAGGCGGACCCGCCGGGCCTGGACCCGGCGCTCCACCACGTCCGCGCCACCTCGGTGCGGCTGCCCAGGGACGCGGTGTGGGTCGAGGCGGTGCAGGACCGCGTGAACATCGGCTCGTAGGCCGTGGGCGTCGTTACCAGGGAACACCTTGAGCCCAGCCGGCGGCCGGAAACAGTGACAACACCGACGTTTTAAGAACGTGACGTTTGAAGAGTACATGGCCGTGCCCTACGTGCTGCGCGTGGCCGCGGTCCGGGGGGCGGACGGACAGTGGCTGCGACGGGCCGAGTACCCGGAGTTCCCGGGTTGCTTCGGCGAGGGGCTGTCACCAGAGGAGGCCCTGGACGACCTCGACCGCAACCGCGAGCGCATGGTGCGCGAGCTTCTCGCCGCGGGCACGGACATCCCGGTGCCGCGCCCTCCGCTGGAGAGGCTCATGAGGGGCGGGAGACAGGGTGTGTAACACCTCGCTCCTGCGACCGGACTCCGCCACGCCACGGAACGGCGCCGGCCCCCGCGAATCGTCATTCCCGCAAAGCGGGAATCCAGGAGTGGTGTGGGGCACTACAGCGGCGTTTCCCCGCCCCACCGCTCCTGGATTCCCGCTTTCGCGGGAATGACGATTCGCGGGGTTGTGCCTATCCAGAATGGTG
>CAZFIU010000044.1:0-3258 GCA_964519455.1 uncultured Syntrophobacterales bacterium | reverse complement strand
ATTCCCGCTTTCGCGGGAATGACGATTCGCGGGGTTGTGCCTATCCAGAATGGTGTATTGACACACAGTCTGCTTCGCGGGCATGACGTGTTCTTCGTAACGTCTGCGTGACGATTCGCCTGCTTGACGATTTTTGCACACAGTGTTCGGTGGGCATGACATTGCGCCGTTGACAACATGGAGAGAGGAGACTTGCATTGAGCTTTGGAATGAAACAGGCGCGGGCGCTGGTGGATGCGGGCATCCGCGCGGCTGAAGAAAAGGGTTACCTGGTGACGGTGACGGTGGTGGACGCCAGCGGCAACTTCATGTGGGCCGGGCGCATGGACGGGACCAAGTTCGTGGCACCGGAAATCGCCCGAGGCAAGGCCTTCGCCGCCGCGGCCTTCCGCCAGAGCACCGGGGGTCTGGAGGAGAAAGCCAACCCCAAACCGGTGTTCTACGCCGGCGTCCAGATCATACACGACGGCCGCATGGCCATTGGCCAGGGCGGCCTGCCCATCTGGTTGGGCGACGAGGTGGTGGGCGGCATCGGCGTGAGCGGCGCCGCCCCGCACGAAGACGAGGAAGTAGCCGCCGCGGCACTTGAGGCGGAAGGCTTCTCGTTCCCGGCCGCCGACGTGGCCATGCGTTCGGCCCTGGGCCACTCACGGTAGCCCCGTGGGCCGCCTTCGGGACAAGGTCGCTTTCATCACGGGCGGCGGCGGCGGCATCGGCGGCGCCACCGCCATGCTCTTCGCCGAGGAAGGCGCCGGACTGGCCGTCGTCGACCGCGACGGGGCCGCCGCCCGGGCCACGGCCGCGGCCATTCGCGAGCGGGTTCCCTCGACGGACGTACTGCCTCTGGCGGCCGACTTGAGCGACGAGGCCGAGGCGCGCCGGACGGTCGCCGCCGCCGGCGCGCACTTCGGCGGACTGGACGTCCTCGTCAACGTCGCCGGCATCCGCGTATACGGCGCCTTGGCCGATGCCGAGCCGAACACCTGGGACTCCATCCTGGCGGTCAATCTCATGGCCACGGTCCACTGCTGCAAGGCGGCCGTGCCTCTGCTGCGCGCCCGGAACGGCGGCAGCATCGTCAACGTCTCTTCGGTATTCGGCGTGACCGGCCGTGCCGGAATGGGACAGTACGACGTCACCAAGGCGGCGGTGGTGAGCCTGAGCCGCACCCTGGCCATCGAGGAAGTGGGCCACGGCATTCGCGTGAACGCCGTGTGTCCCGGCCCCACCATCACGCCCTTTCACATCGCGCGCGCCGCGGCCCGGGGCGTCGACGAGGATGAGCTGCGCCGAACGGGCGCGCAGCACACGCTAATGAAACGGTGGGGTGAGCCGCGGGAAGTGGCGTGCACGATCCTCTTTCTCGCCTCGGACGAATCGTCATTCGTCACCGGGACCACGCTTGTGGTGGACGGCGGCGCGTCCGCCGCCAGCGCTTAGCCCGTCACTCTGCGGTTGGATCGAATTGGAAGGCGACGCGTAAGCCGACCGGGCACCGAAGCCCAAGTCGGCTTACGCCGTCGATCCGTGTTGCCTGAAAGTCGGCCGGTCGCGGTCAATCGGCCAGCGGCACCACGGCGAACACGTGGGGCTCGTCGCCGATGACGCGGCTCTGGTGACCTCGACCGGTAAGGTCGTCAGCGAGCATGATGTCCCCGGCCTGGAAGCGCCGCACCTCTCCCCCGCCGCATTCGATGTCCCACGCTCCCGAAAGAGTGAACAGGTATTGCCGCCGGGGCGCCGGATGCCACTCGAGCAGCACGCCGGGAGGGACCCTGCGCACGTTGACGCTCTTGGCGGCCCCCAAGGCTACGTTTTCCATCTGACGATCCGGCTCGAACTTGAGGTCGATGTCCTCGAAATGGGATTCGCCGTCGTCCCCGGTGTAGAGTCTCACTGCCTGCATGCCGGCTCCCCTTTCCGATCTTGCACGGGCCTTCTTGCGCCCTGACGATTACTTGCCCAAGGACTTCTTGAAGACTTCGCCGTTGTCCTCGATGAGGCCGTAGAAGCCATTGAGCATGTCCGTCCAATCCTGACCCACCACGGGCTCGATCTTGGCCTTCATCTGCTTGAACCGCGCCAGGACGTCGGGGTCCTTGGTGGCCGCGTTGAACGCCTTCTGGAGGATCTCCAGCCGGTCCTTGGGCATGCCCGGCGGAGCCGTCACCACGCGGTGGGAAGCCAGCACGGTCAACTCCGGATGCCCCAGCTCTCCGATGGTCGGGACGTCGGGGAACTCCGGCGAGCGTTCTTCCAGGTACACCCACAGGGGCCGCAGGTGGCCGTCATGAACGAACTGCATCTGCCCCGGGGAATCCAGGCCCAGGCCCCTCGCGTGCCCTTCTCCGCGCACGATGCCCATGTTGGCGGCAGGCGCGCTCGGATAGCCCAGAACGAACCGGTGCTTGAACCTCAGGACCGAAGCGGTCAGGGCCGCCGTGACCCACGCCGTGCCGCCGACCCCCACACCGGTGAGCAGCACCTCGTCGGCCGCCTGCAGGTCCTGCAGACTCTTGAACGGGGTGTTGGCGCCCACGGCCCACACATACGGCCCCGAGGAAATCTGTCCGATCCAGGAGAACTCCTTCAACCGATAGTGCGGCTTGGGTTTGTCGAACAACTCGGAGACGATGGCTCCCGGAATGTTGACGGTCGAGATGGTGTAACCGTCGGGCTTGGCCGCCCAGGTCAGGTTCCAGGCAATGTTGCCGCCCGCTCCCGGCCGGTTGCGGATGATGACGTTGACGCCAAGCGCCTTCTTCATGCCCAGGATCATGGCCCGGCTGTGAAGATCGAATCCTCCGGCGGGACCATACGGTATCAGCCAGGTGATGGTTCTGCTCGGGTACTTGTCCGCCGCCGATGCAACACTGGCCGCCGCTGCCATCCACAAGACGGAACACAGCAGGGCCCATCCGATGAGTTTGCGCAACATGAAAAACCTCCTTGCCTGTGGCATTGCCCGTTAACCCCCCGGCGCCGTCGGCGCCCTACCCGCCTCGTTGCGTGTATCGGGGTATTGGGGCCGCATGCCTATCACAAGCCCCTTTCTGCTGTCAACGCGAGGCCGAGGGGCACCAAGGCCATTCAAGAGGCGGTCTGTCTATGAGAGTCATCTCCTCCGCGTCGTCATTCCCGCGAAAGCGGGAATCCAGGGGTGGTGGCGGTGCGCTCCGGCGGCGTTTCTCCGCTCCACCCTGCCTGGATTCCCGCTTTCGCGGGAATGACGTTTCTGGGGGTTGTTGCCTCGCCAAG
>CAZFIU010000043.1:0-37493 GCA_964519455.1 uncultured Syntrophobacterales bacterium | reverse complement strand
TAGCCGATTCAAACACTTACGTCGATTCCCAAGTCACTTAACCGGACAATAGTGCATCTGTATATCAAATCATCCATTATTTTCAAGTTGTTCCATTTCTATTCAATACCGCTTTTCTTTTTCAACGAGAAATGCTTAGCCATGTTTCGTGCGGATGGACCGGTTCTGCCGCCTTCAGAGCCGTGACCGCAGCATCCGGGGTGAGACAGGAGGATGAGTTTTATGCCGAGACGGCTATGCAGTCTGACCGCCGTCGGGCTCGCATCGATACTCTTGCCGGGCGTCGCGTATGGCCTCGACGGCATGATCGACGGGAAGCCGGTGCCGGATCTCCAGGTAACGCTGGACACCTTGTGGACCTGCGTCGCCGGTATCCTGGTGTTCCTCATGCAGGCGGGCTTCGCCATGGTCGAGGGTGGATTCACCCGCGCCAAGAACGCGGTCAACATCATGATGAAGAACGTCGGAGACTTCTCCATGGCCGCCCTCGGCTTCTGGATATTGGGTTTCGGCATCATGTTCGGCAACGGCAACGCCTTCCTGGGGACCACCGGCTTCTTCGTTTCCCCGGACACGGGCGACCTCTATCGATCGCTGGGCTGGACCGCCGTTCCGACCTTGACGGCGTGGTTCTTTCACCTGATGTTCTGTGCCACCTCCGCCACCATCGTCGCCGGCGCCATGGCCGAGCGCACCCGGTACCTGAGCTACCTGATATTCAGCTTCGCCATCTCGCTGTTCTTCTATCCCATCGTGGGGCACTGGATCTGGGGCGGCGGATGGCTGGCGAGTCTGGGAATGCTGGACTTCGCCGGCTCCACGGTGGTGCACTCCACCGGTGCGTGGTTCGCCCTGGCGGGCGTGATCGTGCTCGGGCCAAGGCTCGGCAAGTACTCCGAACAGGGGATGCCGCTGGCCCTACCGGGTCACAACCTGATGTTCGCCACGCTCGGGGTGTTCATCTTGTGGTTCGGCTGGTTCGGCTTCAACACGGGGAGCCTCATGGCCGCGAAGGCAGCCGGGATAGCGGTCATCGCCGCGAACACCGGTCTTGCGGCTGCCGCGGCCGCCATCGGCGCTACCTTGTCGGCGTGGCTGATGTTCGGCAAGCCCGACGTCACCATGGCGCTCAACGGCGCCCTCGCCGGTCTGGTGGCGGTCACCGGCGCGTGCGCCTACGTCGAGCCCTGGGCCGCCGTCCTCTTCTTCGGCTTCCTTCCGGGAGTCGTGGTGGTCTTTTCCGTGCTGATGTTCGATCGGTTGCGGATCGACGACCCGGTGGGCGCGATTTCCGTGCATGGGGTGTGCGGCGCAACCGGGACCATCCTGTTGGGTCTGTTTCACGCGGAATCCGGCCTGCTCTACGGCGGCGGAATCAGTCTGCTCATGGCCCAGTTTGCGGGCGTGGTAGCCGTGTTCGTCTTCTGCACGGTATGCGGTCTCGCGATGTTCAACGTCATCAAGGCCTTGGTGGGCCTGCGTGTATCGCCCGAGGCGGAGATCGCCGGCCTGGACGCCGCGGAGCACGGCAACGACGCGTATCCGGAATTCGGCGTCGCGGAGTTGGCGCGGTCATCGAGAGGGTAGTCCGAAGCAAAGGGGGTAGTGATCCATGAAGTACTTGCGGACCGGACGGAGTCTCCTCCACCTCGCTGTCGCTGTTCTCGTCGCGGGGGTGACCGCCTGTGACAGCAAGCCCCCGGACCAGCCCAACCAGGCAAAGGGAGTTTCTCCGAGGATCATGGCCGATGCGCTGTTCGCCGTCATGTCGGCGGACCGTAACGTCTACGCGAACGAAGTGGTCTATCGCCTGCAGGACGTGGAGGAGGTGCTCAAGGCAAGCGAGCACTGGGAGAGCCGGAAGGCGTTGCCGCTGCCGGCTCAAATGTTCCGAATGGGCGCGGGACTGGCGGCCAAGTCGACGGATGCGTTCAGCTACGCGTTGCTGTCCAAGTGGCCCATCAACAAGCAGAACGCACCCCGGAGCGAGGTCGAACGTGCCGGCCTGGACAGTGTCGCCGACAATCCGTCAAGACCCTTCTATGAACGGGAAACCCGCGCCGACGTGGAGTATTTCACCGCGGTGTATGCCGACGTCGCCGTTTCGCCCGCGTGCGTGACGTGCCACAACACGCACGGGCAAAGTCCGCGGAAGGACTTCAAGCTCGGAGACGTCATGGGCGGCATCGTGATCCGCATTCCGTTGCGCTGACGGCGCTCGGCGACAGATCGAGCAACCGGCGGCAGGCAGCCCGAACCAATGCCGCGGGCAACCAGCCGTCAGCCTTGCGCGGCGCGGGTCTTTTCGGCCTCGAGGGCGACGTCGGTGAGGTACTCTTCCTGCTCCACGATGGTGTAGAAGGCGAGTGAGCCGTCGTCCTTCACCGGCCGGCCGCCGAAGAAGTGGAAGGCGTGGCCGTCCCAGTCGTAGAACTCGTCGCCGCGCTCGAAGATGGCCTTCCAGCGGTAGCCCACCGGACTGCGGTGGAGGCCGGTGCGCGCGGGCAGCGCGTCCTCCTGCTCCAGGGTGAGGGTGTCGTCCTCCTTGGCCATGGCTTCCTCGGGCAGGGTCTCCCACATGCGCCGGTAGTTGGGCATGAACTCCTCGGCCCGCACGGTGAGCGCCGTGTGCATGTCCCACCACGGTCCGTGCCCGGCCACGCGCTCGTCGACCTCGTCCGTGAGCTTGTAGATGAGCCGGCCGCCGGCTTGCAGCCGCAGGACCATGTTGCCCTCGGCCACGTTGGGGTTCACTTCCGGTTCCAGGGCGCAGTACTTGCCGAAGAAGTCGGCGGTGCGGCCCAGGTCCCGGGAGCCGTACACGGCGTGGCTGATGCGGCCGACGCCCTCGGTGGTGCAGATCTCCATGGCGCCTTCCGGCATGTGCTCCGGCGCCCAGAACTCGAACTGGTTGCCGTCCGGGTCGGCGAAGTAGATCACCGTGCCCTCGTCGCCGCCGTCCGCCATGCGCACCGGGTCGGTGTGGGGGATGTCGTGACGGTCGAGCCGCGCGAGGTGCCGGTCCACGTCCTCGGGGCGGATGTAGAAGCCGCACCGCGGCAACTCCTCGCCCAGTGGCTTGGCCTGCGGATAGACCTCGGGTTGGAGGAACGCGCCGATGCGGCACGACTCGCCTTCCCACCACAGGAAGCACATGATCGGCACGTCCTTCTGTCGCGCCTTGGTGGTGATGCCGACGATGGGCCGGCGGGTGATGCCGGTGGCGTTCACCGCCCAGTCGACCCAGTTCACCATGTCGTTGGTGCCCACGATGAAGTGATCGATCCAATGCACGACCCCGCGCGGTTCTTGTCTTGTCATTGCGTGCCTCCCTTCGGCCGGCAGGCCGGGAAATCCTCGGCC
The DNA here is from genome assembly GCA_964519455.1 of uncultured Syntrophobacterales bacterium. Classification (GTDB taxonomy): domain Bacteria; phylum Desulfobacterota; class Binatia; order UBA9968; family JAJDTQ01; genus JAJDTQ01. The sequence goes on along the minus strand of CAZFIU010000043.1, from coordinate 34,130 downwards.
ACGGACCCTTTGCGGGCCATGAGACGCCGATACCAAACCGGGCTTCCCGTGTCAACGAGGCACGGATCCGGTCACGGTTCATTCGTCGAGCGACTTCATGTACTCGATGACGTTGCGCCGGTCCTTCTCCCTGAAGGATTTCATGGTCATGCGGGACTTGACCTTGGGGTCCTTGAGAAAGCCACGGACGAATTTGTTGGGGCCTGCCTCGAATTTGTGGTTTCGAGTTCCTGGTAATATGGTGGCAAGTACCCCGACGGGGTGCCCCGCGGGCTGCCGCGGGCCAGGGCCGTCCTGAAACGATCGACGCCATACGACAGGAACTCCCATGCGCATTCTGATTCACGGACAGCAGGCGTTCGGAAAGGCCGTGCTGGAACGGCTCGCAGCGGGCCCCGACGACGTGGTGGGCGTCCTCTGCCCGCCGGACCATGAGGGGCGGCCGCCGGATCCGCTCAAGGAGGCGGCCCTGGAGCGGGGGTTGCCGGTTCACCAGCCCGGGAGCTGGAAGACGGACGAGGCGCTGGAACTCCTGAGAAGCTTCGAGTCCGACTTGTGCGTCATGGCCTACGTGACCCTGCTGGTGCCGCGGCCGGTCCTGGACACGCCGCGATTGGGCACCATCCAGTACCACCCCTCGCTGTTGCCGCTGCATCGGGGACCCAGCTCCATCAACTGGGCCCGGATACAGGGGGATGCCAAAACCGGGCTGACCATTTTCTGGCCCGACGCGGGACTCGACGAAGGCCCCATCCTCCTGCAGAAGGAGGTGGAGATCGCCGAGGACGACACCGTGGGCAGCCTCTACTTCGGCAAGCTGTTCCCCATGGGCGTCGACGCCGTGGCCGAGGCGGTGGAGTTGGTGCGCGCGGGCACGGCCCCGCGCATCGAGCAGGACCACGGCCGGGCGACTTACGAGAGTTGGTGCGGCGAGGAGGACGCGGAGGTGGATTGGGCCCGGCCGGCACGGGAAGTGCACCGCCTGATTTGCGGGACCGACCCCCAGCCCGGTGCGTGGAGCACCGTCGGCGGCAACAAGCTGAAGCTCTTCGGCAGTCGTATGGGGGAGGGCTCCGGCGCGCCGGGCGAGATCCTCGACCTGTCCGAGGACGGCATGACCGTGGCCGCCGGAGGGGGAAGCGTCGTGGTGCGGCGCGTGAGGGCGGCGGACTCCGGGACCAAGGTCGCCGCCGCCGAATACGCGAGCGGGGCCGGTCTCTCGGCCGGACTGCGCCTGAGTTGAATCGCGCCCGCGCGGGCTGCTCGAGACCGAGCGGTCCGGATGAAATGCTTGAGCACTGTCCGCGTTCCGTGTCAAAGTTGACGGGATCATGGAACGCGCCCGGTTGGACAGGCTCAACGGCATGCTCGACGAGGTGCTGCGGACCAACGAGTTCTATCGCCGCAAGCTCCAAGGGTGCGTCCAACGGCCTCTGGAGGGGTTGCGACAGTTCGCGGAGCTGCCGTTTACCACCAAGCAGGAGCTGGTGGACGACCAGCTCGGACACCCGCCCTTCGGCAGCGACCTGACCTATCCGTTGGAGCGCTACGTACGCGTGCACCAGACCTCGGGCACCACGGGGCGGCCCATGTACTGGCTGGACACCGAGGCTTCCTGGGACTGGTGGGGCGAGTGCTGGAAGGTGGTGCTGGAGGCGGCCGGGGTGGGCTCCGGGGACCGCATCTTCTTCCCGTTCTCCTTCGGGCCGTTCGTGGGGTTCTGGAGCGGCTGGGAAGGCGCCCGCAAGGTGGGCGCGCTGGCCGTCTCCGGCGGCGGACAGTCCACGCAGCAGCGGCTCAAGAGCCTCGTGGACTACGGTGCCACCGTGGTGGTGTGCACCCCCACCTACGCGCTTCACATGGCGGCGGAGGCGCGCCGTGCCGGCATGGACCTGGCGCGCGATTCGGCCGTGCGGGTCACGGTGCACGCGGGCGAGCCCGGCGCGAGCATCGCGTCGACCAGGCAGCGTATCGAGGAGGCGTGGGGCGCCCGCTGCTTCGACCACACCGGCGCCACCGAAGTGGGCGCCTTCGGTTTCGCGTGCGAGGCCCCGGCGGAGGGGGTGCACGTCAACGAGGACGAGTTCATCGCCGAGGTGGTGGACCCGGAGAGCGGCGCGCCGCTGCCGGAGGGCGCCCGGGGCGAGTTGGTGCTGACCAACCTGGGGCGGGTGGGGAGCCCGGTCATCCGCTATCGCACCGGCGACCTGGTGGAGCCGCGGAGCGGGGCCTGCGCGTGCGGGCGCGATTCCCTGGTGTTGGAGGGGGGTGTTCTCGGGCGCGTGGATGATATGGTGGTGGTGCGGGGAGTGAACGTGTTCCCCAGCGCGGTGGAAGGTATCGTCCGGCAATTCCCCGAGGTGGAGGAGTTCCGCGTGGACGTGGCGCGGACCGACGGGTTGGCCGAGTTGAGGATCACGCTGGAGCCGGTTGCGGCCGGGAGCCCCGCGGGGCTCGGGGAACGCGTCATCGAAGCGATCCGGGACAATCTGCATGTGCGCCCGGAGGTGGCGGTGGTGGCGCCGGGGACCCTGCCCCGTTTCGAGTTGAAGGCCAGGAGGTTCTTTCGAAGTTGAGCAGCGCGATGTCCGACAGCGAGACCATCACCGGCAAGCGCCTGATGCGCCTGCGCGTCAACGGCGAGGCGCACGAGGTGGCGGGCCACGTCACCCACAGCCTGCTGGAGGTGCTCCGGGAGGAGATGGGCCTCACCGGCACCAAGCACGGGTGCGAGCTGGGCGAGTGCGGCACCTGCACGGTGCTGGTGGACGGCGAGCCCATCTATTCGTGCCTGATGCTGGCGGTGGAGGCCGAGGGACGGGAGGTCACTACCGTCGAGGGTCTCGCCCTGCAAGGCCGGCCGCATCCCTTGCAGCGGGCGTTCTCGGACCTGGGCGCGGCCCAGTGCGGCTACTGCATTCCCGGCATTCTGCTGGCGGCCAAGGCGCTGCTGGACAAGCAGCCGAATCCGGCGCGCGCCGACATCGAGGCGGCGTTGTCGGGCAACCTGTGCCGCTGCACCGGCTATACGAAGATCATCGAGGCGGTGGAGCAGGCCGTAGGGGGAATGCGGGGTTGATGAACGAGGGCCGCGGAAGGGAGATCGACATGACACCCATAGAATGGATTGCGGCCGGGCAACTGGCCGTCGGCGCCGGGCAACTGGCCGTAGGCGCGGTCGGGTTCATCCTCGTGTGGCAGGGTCTCCAGCAGATGCGCAGGGCCGGCGACCAGCGCGAGAAGCGCGAGGATGCGCGTCACCGCGAAGCGATGCGCGCGCTGGAAGTGCTCATAGAACGAACCGGGGGGAGCCGGGGCGAAGGCACGCGGGCATGAAGAAGAACGGGTTTTCGGTCATCGGCAAGCCGTTGCCGCGCATCGACGGTCCGGCCAAGTGCGCCGGCGACACGCGCTACGCCGACGACATGGTGCTGCCGCGCATGCTGTTCTCACGGCTGCTGCGGAGCCCGCACCCCCACGCCCTGGTGCACGGCGTCTCGGCGAAGCGCGCGCTGGCACTGCCGGGCGTGCACGCGGTCATCACCGGCGCGGACGTCCCCACCAAGTTCGGCATCATGCCATCCACCCAGGACGAGGAGGCGCTGGCGGTGGACAAGGTGCGCTACGTCGGCGACCCGGTGGCGGCGGTGGCGGCGGTGAGCGAGGACGTGGCGGAGGAGGCGCTGGGGCTCATCGACGTGGACTACCAGGTGCTCGACCCCATCCTGTCCATCGAGGGAGCGCTGGCGGCCGAGGACCACCGCATCCACACCTGGAACCGGCGCGCCAACATCCAGAAGGCGGTGTCCTTCGAGTTCGGGGACGTGGACGGCGGCTTCGCGGAGGCGGACGAGGTCTTCGAGGGCACCTACTTCTTCCAGGGCAACACGCACCTGCCCATGGAGCAGTACTGCGCGCTGGCCAGCTATACTCCCGACGGCAAGCTCACGCTGTGGTCCTCCACCCAGACGCCGCACTACGTGCACCGCGCCCTGTCACGGGTCCTGGGCCTGCCCATGGGGCGCATCCGGGTCGTGGCCACGCCGGTGGGCGGCGGCTTCGGCGGCAAGAGCGACCCGTTCTCCCACGAGATCGCCGTGGCCAAGCTGGCCATGATCACCGGGCGGCCGGTGAAGATCACGCTCAATCGGGAAGAGTCGTTCTACGTGCACCGGGGGCGCCATCCCGTGAAGATGTGGATGCGCACCGGGGTCAAGCGCGACGGCACGCTCACGGGCATGTGGTTCCGCTCGTTCCTGGACGGCGGCGGCTACAGCAGCTACGGCCTGGCCACGGTCTACTACACGGGCGCGCTGCAGACCGTGACGTATGAGCTGCCGGCCTACAAGTTCGAGGGCGTGCGCGTGTTCACCAACAAGCCGCCGTGCGGTCCCAAGCGTGGCCACGGCACGCCCCAGCCGCGCTTCGCCATGGAGGTGCAGCTCGACGAGATCGCCGAGAAGCTCGGACTGGACCCGGTGGAGATGCGCCTCAAGCAGGTGGTGGCGCCTGACAGCGTCACCGTGAACGGCTTGCGGGTCTCGACCATCGGGCTGCGGGAATGCATCGAGAAGGTGGCCGAGCGCTCGGGCTGGAAGGACAAGCACGGTGCGCTCCCTTACGGCCACGGCATCGGCTTCGCCGCCAGCTCCTACATCAGCGGCGCCGGCCTGCCCATCTACTGGAACGACATGCCCCACTCCGGAGTGCAGCTCCGGGCGGACCGGGGCGGCGGCGTCACCGTCTTCTGCGGTTCCACGGACATCGGCCAGGGCTCCGATTCCATCCTCGCCTTCGCCGTGGCCGAGGAACTAGGGCTTCAGCCCGAGGACGTGCGCGTGGTGACCGCGGACACCGACCTCACGCCGGTGGACCTGGGCAGCTATTCCAGCCGGGTCACGGTGATGACCGGCAACGCCGCCATCCAGGCCTGCGGCAACCTCAAGGAGCGCCTGTTCGAGGTGGCGTCCGAGGTGCTGGAGGTGCCCGCCGACGACCTGGAGATGGAGGAAGGGCAGGTGCGCAGCCGCAGCCTGCAGGACCGGGGTCTGGCCTTTGCCGAGTGCGTGGAACGGGCGGAGACCCGCTTCGGCACCCTGGGCGCCACCGGCAGCTACCGGCCGCCGCGCCACCCGGGCGACTACAAGGGCGCCGGTGTCGGCCCCACGCCTTCGTACAGCTACTCCGCCGCGGTGGTGGAGCTCCACTGCGACGGCGACACCGGCGAGGTCCGCATCGACAAGGTGTGGATCGCCCACGACTGCGGCCGCGCCTTCAACCCCCTGTGGGTGGAGGGGCAGGTGGAGGGCAGCGTGTACATGGCGTTGGGCGAGGTGCTGATGGAGGAGCAGGTCTTCCGCAAGTCGGGAGTGCACAAGATACCCTCCATCCTCGAGTACAAGAGCCCCACGACGCTGGAGACCCCGCCCATCGAGACCATCCTGGTGGAGACCGACGACCCCGAGGGGCCCTTCGGCGCCAAGGAGGCGGGGCAGGGGCCGCTGCTGCCGGTGATCCCGGCGGTTTCCAACGCGGTGTTCGACGCGGTGGGCGTGCGCATTCACGAGATCCCCATCACGCCGGACAAGATCCTGCGCGCGCTGGACCAGCGCCTCAAGGACCCCGCGGTGCCGGACTTCGCGTTCCCCACGCCCATTCGCTGGACGCCGGGGCAGGGGGTCGAAGTGCCCCAGAAGAGCTGAGAGAGTCGAGACCGCGTCGATGCTGCGACTTCCCGACTTCACCTACATCCGGCCCCGCACCCTGGCGGAAGCGGCCGGCGCGCTCCGCGAGCTGGGGGCGGAGGCCATGGCCGTGGCCGGCGGTACCGACGTCTATCCCAAGATGAAGCGGGGGCAGTTCACGCCGCGCTACCTGGTGTCGCTGAGCCAGGTCGAAGAGCACCGGGGCATCCGCCGGGAAGAGGGGCGCGGTTTGTGGATCGGCGCGGGCGAGACCCTGACCGCGGTCGCCGGACACGCCACCGTGCGCCGGGAGTTTCCCGCGCTGGCCGACGCCGCCGGCCTGGTGTCGACGCTGCAACTCCGCAACGCCGGCACCATCGGCGGCAACCTGTTCGTGGACACCCGCTGCAACTACTACGACCAGTCGTTCTTCTGGCGCCAGGCGGTGGGTTTCTGTCTCAAGAAGGACGGCGACATCTGCCTGGTGGCGCCCAAGAGCCGGGTGTGCCTCGCCATCTGTTCCTCGGACACCGCGCCGGTGCTGAGCAGCCTGGACGCGGAGGCGGTGCTGGTGAGCGCCCAAGGCACACGCCAGGTCCCGCTGGAAACCCTGTACCGCGACGACGGCATCGACTACCTCGCCAAGCGGCCCGACGAGCTGCTGCAAGGGGTGTGGATCCCGGAGGCGTCGTTCGGGTGGCGCAACGTCTACCTCAAGCTGCGCCGCCGGGGCTCCTTCGACTTCCCCGTACTGGGGGTGGCCGCGGCCTTGCGGGTGGGGGCAGCGGGCACCTGTGAGGCGGCCAGGATCGTGCTGACCGCGGTGGCGTCCGCGCCCAAGGTCGTGGAGGATGCGCCCCGGGTGCTGTGCGGCAAGCCCGTGGATGCCGCCGCCATCGAGGAAGTCGCGGAGCTGGCCATGCGCGTGTCCCATCCGCTGGACAACGCGGACATGGATTACTGGTATCGCAAGCGCATGACCCGCGTGTACGTGACGCGCGCGCTGCGGCAACTCGCGGAGGCCGGCGCGACGACCGCCGGCCCGGATGCGGCCCCCGTCTGACCGGGCCGGAAAGGGAAGCCATGGCGATACCCGCTGAACTGGAAGCACGGCTGCGAAGCCTGGAGGACCACCTGCGCGCGGAGAACCCCGTGTTGCTGGGGGCGGTGCAGAGCTTCCGGCGGCTCGACGGCATCGCCCGCGGCCTGGGGCTGCTGGGCGAGAAGGATTCCTACGCCACGCGCATCCCCTGGTGGCCGCTGGTCGCCGTGTTGGGCACCTTTTCGTCCGGGAAGTCCACCTTCATCAACGACTTCCTCGGCCGGCGCGTGCAGGTGACGGGCAACCAGGCGGTGGACGATCGTTTCTCGGTGCTGTGCTTCGGCACCGAACCCGACGTACGGGTGCTGCCCGGAGTGGCGCTGGACGCCGACCCGCGCTTCCCGTTCTACAAGATGAGCCGGGCCATCGAGGAGATCAGTCCGGGGGAGGGCAGCCGCATCGACGCCTACCTCCAGCTCAAGACCTGTCCCGGCGAGGTGCTGCGCGGCAGGATCCTCATCGACTCGCCGGGCTTCGACGCGGACCAGCAGCGTACCGCCACCCTGCGGATCACCGACCGCATCATCGACCTGGCGGACCTGGTGCTGGTGTTCTTCGACGCGCGCCATCCCGAGCCCGGCGCCATGCAGGACACGTTGCAGCACCTGGTGGCGGAGACCATTCACCGGACGGACTCGAGCAAGTTCCTGTATATCCTGAACCAGATGGACCACACGGCCCGCGAGAACAACCCCGAGGACATCGTCGGGTCGTGGCAGCGCGCGCTGTCGCAGAAAGGGCTCACCGCGGGGCGCTTCTATTGCATCTACAGCCCCAGCGCCGCGGTGGTCATCGAGGACGGCGGTCTGCGGGGGAGTTTCGAGCAGAAGCGCGACGCGGACCTCGCGGAGATCCACGGGCGCGTGCGGCAGGTGGGCGTGGACCGCTGCTACCGCATCATGGGCGTTCTCGAGCACACCGCGCGCGACATCGAGCTGCGCCTGGTGCCGCGGCTCCAGGACATGATCGCCGACTGGCGCCGACAGGTGCGGCGGTGGGACGGCATCGCCTTCGCCGTGCTCCTGGCCGCGGTGCTGGGGTGGGCGGTCTGGCGGGGCGAATGGAGTCAGTACCGGGCGGTGTTGACCGGCGCGTCGGCATGGACCTACGGCGTGCTGGCGGTGGCCGCCCTGGTGGCCGGCTATGTCCACCATACGGTCCGGCGACTGGCCGCCGGACGGGTCTTGCGGGCGCTCCGGCGCTCGCTGGGCGCCGACCGCGACACCGAGGTGCTCGACGCCCTCACCGCGGCCTTCAACGGCAACACGCGCCTGTGGCGCAACGTGTTCTCGGCGCGTCCGGCCGGCTGGAACGACGCCACCCGGCAGCAACTCTCCCAAGTGATCGCCGAAGCCAACGGCTACGTGCAGACCCTCAACGACCAGTTCACCAACCCCGGAGGCCGGACCGATCCGGCCCCGCCGGGACCCGCGGCGGACCCTCCGGCCGAGGCGTCCGGGTAGCCGGGCTAGGATTTGTCGGAGGCGGCCGCCAGCGGCGGCTGCGCGGGCAGGCCGGGTTCGTTCGCAGGAGCGAAGTCCCTGCCGACGATCCCGGAGGAGACGATGAACTTGAACGCCTCCTCGATGTTGTAGTCGGTGTCCACGACCTCGTTCTCGGGCACCAGCACGAGGAAGCCCGATGTCGGGTTGGGGGTGGTGGGGATGAAGACGGCCAGCAGGGTGTTGCCGGAGGAGAGCTTGAACGTGTCGGGCCGGGGCGTGGCCACCAGTCCCATCATCCACACCCCTTTTCTGGGATACTCGAGCAACACCACCCGTTGGAAGCTCCGGCGCGGGCCGTGGAGCGTCTCGACCAACTGTTTGACGGCGCCGTAGATGGTGCTGACCAGCGGCAGGCGCATGACCAACTGGTTGACCGCGGCCAGGACGCGGCGGCCGACGATGTTGGTGCCGAACACCCCGACGAGGAAGATCAATACCAGGACGATGAGCAGGTTGATGAACGGGACCAGCGGTGTCAGCCAGTAGAGGCCGTCCAGCCCCAACACCGACAGCATCCATCGCAGTATCGGCGTACCCGAGTTGCTCAGCAGGTTGAACAGGAACGCGATGAGAAGGTACGTCACGAAGAGGGGGATCAGGATCAGCACCCCCGTGATCATGGCGTTTCGTAGAAAATGAGGTTTTCTCGCTTGCATGACTGCTCGTTCGATGGGTTAGACAGACGGAAAGAATACGTGAAGCCCCCTGCCCTGGCAAGGGCGTCCGGAACGTCCTTCCCCCGGCATTGACAATTTCGCCTAAGTCGTTATAGAGTCGGCGGAATCCCTGCCCGTTTTCGCAGCACAGGAGTACGAACTTGACGTTTCTGAACGACGCCACCGACCCCTTGGAGCATCCTTCGTCCGGCCCCCTCGGCGGAAACGGGCGCGGCGACATCGTCGCCGGCCTTGAAGAACAGCGGCCCGAGGGCTCCTTCGACCTGTCCGATTACGAGGATGTCATCGGCGCGGAGCGCATGGACGAGATCAAGCGGCTGGCGGAACCGTTGACCGGACGGACCTGGGTCAACGTCAACTCCACCTCCGTGGGTGGCGGCGTCGCCGAGATGCTGCGCAGCGCGGTTCCCTTCGCTGAGGCGCTGGGCCTGAGCGCCCGCTGGTGCACCATTCGCGGCAACGACGCGTTCTTCCAGGTCACCAAGAAGTTCCACAACCTGCTCCAGGGAGCGGACGGGCCGATCACCCTGGACGAAGTCTTCGGCGCCTACCTCGACACCATCGAGGAGAACGCGCGCGACGCCTTCATCGCCGCGGACCTCACCGTACTGCACGACCCGCAGCCGGCGGCCATGATCATGAACGCGCCGATTCTGGGCAAGACGCTCTGGCGTTGCCACATCGATACCTCGATGCCCAACAAGGCGGTGTGGCGCTTTCTTCTCCCGTACATCAACCAGTACGACGGCGCCATCTTCACCACGCGCGAGTTCGTGGGGCCGGGGCTCAAGGTCCCCGTGTACGAGATCATGCCGTGCATCGACCCACTGGCGCCGAAGAACCGGCACTACACCCGGAACGAGGCGCTGGACATCCTCCAGCCGCTGTTCACGGCCGACGACGTGGACCCCGAGCGCCCCATCTTCGCGGCCATCTCCCGCTACGACCGCCACAAGAATCAAGAGACCATACTCGAGGCGTTCTCGCGGCTGGTGGAGGAACGGCCGCGGGGCCCGAGGCCCTACCTGCTCTTCATCGGCAACACCGCCACCGACGACCCGGAAGGCGAGGCGGTGCTGAACGAACTGCGGCGGCTCGCCGGCGACCGCGCGGACGTCCGGTTCTGGGTCAACGTGGAGGACAACGACCGGGTTGTGGGGGCCTTGATGAGCGTCGCACGGGCGTTCGTGCACGTTTCGACCCGCGAAGGTTTCGGGCTGGTGGTGGCGGAGGCCTTGTGGCAGGGGGCGCCGGTCATCGGCTCCCGCGTGGGCGGCATCAGGCGCCAGATCATCGACAGGGTCACCGGCCATCTCGTGGAGCCCCGCGATGCCCGCGCGATCGCCGCGCGTATGGCGGCGGTTCTGGACGACGGAGAGGCCGCGTCCGCGCTGGGGCGGCGGGGACGGGAGCACGTGCGCGACAACTTCCTGCTTCCGGAGCTGGTGAAGCGTTACCTGATCCTCATGAGGCACTACCTGGGTATCACCGCGGACCTTCCGCCGTTCATGTACCGCGACCTCGCCGACGGCGTGGCCGCTCGTGCACACCCGTCCGCGTGACCTGAGCGTCGTCATTGTCCAACTTCTTCTTTACAAGCTCGTGAAAGCAACATATTATTACTAGTATTTTTGGTTCAATTCGTTCGGCATCCCGGTCACCGGGGTGCGGAAGGGAGGGTTATGGCAGCGACAAAGACACCGGCGAAGGCCGCCCGGAAGACGGCGGCCAAGACAGCGACGAGGATGACCCAAGCACAGATCGTGTCCGATCTGGCGGCCAAAAGCGATCTCAGCAAGACGGTAGCCAAGGAGTTTCTGGACAACCTGGCGATATTGGCGGTCAAGGAGGTCAAGAAGAACGGGGTCTTCATCGTTCCGGGTATCGGGCGCCTCGTGAAGGACAGCCGCAAGGCCCGTTTGGGACGCAATCCCGCCACCGGCGAGACGATCAAGATTCCCGCCAAGAGGGTGGTCAAGTTTCGCGTCGCGAAGGCTTGCAAGGACGCCATCGTTCCGCCGAAAAAACCGCGGAGCTGATCCGCCCCAGGTTGGAGGTCATGGGAGGATGGCCTCCACACGGCGCGGTGTCCTGATGGACTCGGTGGACGTTGAACCATGGCGCGGGAGTCCGGACAGGGCAGGGTTCTGGCCGTCTACCACTTGAAGGGCGGAGTCGGCAAGACTACCGTCGCGGTCAATCTTGCATATCTGAGTGCTGCTTCGGGTCTCAAGACGCTGATTTGCGATCTCGACCCGCAAAGCTCGGCGACCTATTTCTTCCGCGTCAAGCCGAGGCTCAGACACCCCCGGAAGGTACTCCTCAAGGGCGGCACGAGAGTCGCGGACAACATCAAGGGAACCGACTACGAAAATCTGGATCTCTTGCCGGCGGATTGGTCCAACCGGCACCTGCCCTCCTGGTTGGGTAGTGTCAAGCGGTCCAAGAGGCGGCTGCGGGACACACTCGATCCCTTCCGCGGCGAGTACGACCTGATCGTCCTGGACAGCCCGGCGACCGCGACCCTGCTCGCCGAGTGCATCTTCGCGGCCGCCGACATGCTGCTGGTCCCGGTGGTCCCGTCCACCCTCGCGGCCCGCGCCTACGTGAACCTGCGCCGCTTCCTGCGGCGCAAGGGATATGATGAAGCCAGGATATGGGCCTTCTTCTCCATGGTGGAGGCCCGCAAGAAGATGCACCGCGCCACGATGCAGGCCATGCGGGAACAGTTCCCGCAATGGTTGCCGGCGACGATCCCCTATACCGTCCACGTCGAGAGCATGGGGCTCGGCCGGGCACCGCTTCCGGTCCAGTCCCCGCGAGCCGTCGCGACCCGGCGTTTCCAGGAATTGTGGGAACACGTGGCCGGACGCATGGATGGCCGTGGTTCGGAAACGGACCCTTGGGCGGGGCCGGTTCCGGGACGCGAAAATCCGGAATGAAGTCATCGGCCATCCCCGAATCCTCCGAGCAGTCCTTCCCCGTCCCGTCCGGCGAGGCGGGGCGGGGCGTGTTGCGCGACTTGCAGCGGACCTTTCCCTTGAGCGAGGACGGACGCGGCAGGGTGGAAACGCAATACCACGACACGTTCGACGGACGCCTCTTTTCCCGCTCCCGCGCTCTGCGCCTCGCCCGGGGTCAGTTGACGCTCGAGTGTCTCGACACGGCTCGCGAAGTGGCTCACGTGGCCTTCGAGGGCTCGCCGGAGTTCGCCGACAGTCTTCCTCCGGGTCCGCTGCGGGACGCGCTGCGCCCGCTCGCGGGGAATCGCGCGTTGTTGCCGCTCTTCTCGATCCGTTCGGAGGTTCGTGCGTTCCGCTTGACGAATCGCGAACAGAAGACGGTGGCGCGCCTGGCGTTCCTCGACGAGCAGGCGGCGGCCGGCGAGCGCTCCGAGCGGCTGGGACGGCGGGTGGTGGTTCGTCGGGTACGCGGTTACAGGAAGGCCTTTCGCGAGGTGTGCGAGTGGTGGGCCCGGCAGGGCGTCGGGGCCGAGGGCCACTCCCGCTTCGGTGAGGCACTCAAGGCGTTGGACCTGGACCCGATGCGCTCGGCGTCGCTGTCCCGGACCCCGCTCAACCCCTCCATGCCCGCGAGCAGCGCGATCCGGGCCGTGCTGCACGCGCAGTATCGGGTGGCGCACGCCAACGTGGAGGGCATCCGCAACGACACCGACACCGAGTTCCTGCACGACTTCCGGGTGGCCGTCCGGCGTGCCCGGTCCTTTCTGGGCCAGCTTCGCGATGTCTTCAAGCCCGCTCCCGCGGCCGAGTTGAGGAAAGGCCTGTCACGGCTGGGCCGGTCCACCAATGCCCTGCGCGACCTGGACGTGTACCTGGAACACCGGGAGGAATACCAGGCCCTGCTCAGCGATCCCCTGGCCGGCGATCTCGTGCCGCTGTTCGATCATGTCGCGCGGGCACGGGACGCGGCCCAGCGGGAAGTCACGGCCGTGATGCGCTCGGCCGCTTGTCGGGATGCGCTGGAGGGCTGGCGGACGAGCGTCGAGGAGGAGGCGGGACTTCCCGCGGGCCGGCTCGGCTCGGAGCCCCTCGCGCGGGTAGTCGGCGCGCGCGTGGCGCGGAAATGCCGCACCGTCCTGGAGCAGGGCTACGCCATACCCGGAAACGCCGATCCGGAGGCGCTGCATTCCCTGCGCATCGAATGCAAGCAGCTCCGTTACCTTACCGAGATCCTCGCCGAGCTGTCGCCGGAGGTCCGTAGCGTCGTGCCGCGGCTCAAGAAGCTTCAGGACGCCCTCGGCAGGATTCAGGACCTGACCGTTCACGAGGCCCGGACACGGGACTTTGCCCGCGCCCTGTCCGGGGCGGGAGCCGACGCGACGCTGCCGGCGGTGGAGGTGTTGGTGTCGCGCATGCGCGCGGAAAGGGACCGGGAGTGCGCCAGGGTCCGGGGGCTGTTCGTCAAGTTCAGCCGCGTCCTGCGTGAGACCGAGCCGCCGTATTCCCTGCTGCTGCCCTGGTTGCGGCTGTTGTAGCCGCCCGTTCGGATGGCGCCGCACGCTCCGGAGGCGCCCGCCGGTGGACCCCGCGGCCTATGGCCGCGTTGGGTGCCGCGAAGGGAACATCGCCGCGCCGATGATGCCGGCCTGGTTGCCGAGGCGCGCGGCCTCCACGCGGCAGCCCACGTCCTTGAGGTAGGGGAAGAACCTCTCGGGCCGCTTGCTGACGCCACCGCCCAGGATGAACAGATCGACTCCCAGCAGGTACTCGACGTGGACCAGGTAGTCGTTGAGCCGCTTGCCCCACTTCTTCCAGCTCAGGCCCCTGGCCGTGCGGATGCTCGCCGCCGCGCGTTTCTCGGCGGGCTTGCCGCGCATCTCCAGGTGGCCCAACTCCGTGTCGGGCAGCAGGACGCCGTCGCGGAACACGGCGGAGCCGATGCCGGTCCCCAGGGTGACCACGAGCACGGTGCCGCCCACGCCCTTGCCCGCGCCGAACCGGAACTCCGCCAGCCCGGCGGCGTCGGCGTCGTTGCCGATGGCCACGCCCGGAGCGTTCAGCTCGGTCTCGAGCCGTCCGGCCAGGTCATAGCCGATCCAGGATGGGTCGAGGTTGGGCGCCCGCTGGACCCGGCCGCTCTTGACCAGGCCGGGGAAGCCGCAGCCCACCGCGCCGCGCCATTGCAGTTGCCGCCGCAACTCCTTGATGGTCTCCATCACCGCCGCCGGCGTCGCCGGTTGCGGCGTGGGTTGCCGCACGCGCTCCGTCGCCAGCTCTCCGCTCGCGGTATCCACCAGCGCCGCCTTGACCCCGGTGCCGCCGATGTCGATGCCCATGACCTTGTCTGCTTCGCTCATCGTCTCCTCGTTGCCGCGCACGTGAAGTCTGCGGCTTCATCATCACGGAACCCCCGCCACAATTCAACACCCGGTCGCGGCGTCACCTTGCCGGAAGCGGCAAATCCTGCGCATATTGGTCCCCGGACTCTGTAACGAACCATCCTCATGCTCCACGTTCTCACCAGCCTGGTGGCCGTCCTGGCCCTGACGGTGGCCACGGTCTCCGTGTTCCACAAGCTGAGGCTCCCCGCGGTCATCGGCTATCTCGCGGTGGGCGTGGTCATGGGCCCCCACGGCTTGAGCGTCATCGGCCACGGGGCGGAGCTCGAGCTCCTCGCCGAGATCGGCATCGTCCTGCTGCTTTTCTCCATCGGCCTGGAGTTCTCCTTCGAGCGGTTTCTCGCCGTCAAGGGGCCCATCATCACGGGCGGCCTGCTGCAGGTGGCCCTCACCGTCCTGGCCGTGACCGCGGTGGGCGTCCACCTGGGCTATCCCGTGCGCATCAGCATCTTCTTCGGCATGCTGGCGTCCCTCAGCAGCACCGCCATCGTGCTCAAGATCCTGAGCGACCGCGACGAGTTGTCGGCCCTTCACGGCCGGCTCGCCATCGGCACCCTCCTGCTCCAGGACATCATCGCCGTGCCCATGATGCTGTCGGTGCCGGTGCTGGGGGAGACCGACGCGTTTTCCTTCCAGGTGGTGGCCCTCACCCTGGGAAAGGCGCTCCTGGCCGTGTTCCTGATCTTCACGGCGTCGCGCTTCGTGGTGCCGTGGTTCCTGCACCAGGTGGCGCGCTTGCGCAACCAGGAGGTCTTCGTCCTGTTCGTGCTGCTCATCTGTCTCGGCACCGCGTGGGCGGCGTTCCAGACCGGCATTTCCCTCGCCCTGGGGGCGTTCATCGCCGGTCTCCTGATCTCCGACTCGGAATACAGCCACCAGGTGATCGCCGACATCCACCCGCTGCGCGACACCTTCGCCGGCATCTTCTTCATCTCCATCGGCATGCAGGTGGACTTCCACTTCGTGAGCGAGGAATTCGCCGTTATCGCCGGCGCCTTGCTGCTGCTGGTGTTCATCAAGGGCGGGCTCATCACCGCCATCTTCGCGTCGCTGCAGCGGTCGTTCCGTCTCGGCCTGCTGTTGGGGCTGTCGCTGGCCCAGGTGGGCGAGTTCTCGCTCATCCTGGCGCGCATGGGCGGCGCTTTCGAGCTTCTCTCGCCGGCCCAGGAGCAGATGTTCCTGGCCGTGGCGATCCTCAGCATGCTGGCGACCCCGCTGTTGATCCTTGCCGGGAGCCGCTTGGGGATGGCGCTGCACGGCGGCCCCGGGGGGCGCGAGAAGCCGCCCGAAGACGCCGTGGGCGGGCACGTCATCATCGTGGGCTACGGACTCAACGGCCGGAACCTGGCGCGGGTCCTGCGCGAGGTCGACATCCCCCACAGGATCCTGGAGTTGAACCCCCAGGTGGCGCGAACGGCGCGCGCCGAGGGCGAGAGCGTCGACTTCGGCGACGCCACGCGCCCGGCGGTGCTGAGCGGCATGGGCGTGGAGCGGGCGCGCGTCCTGGTGGTAGCCATCAGCGACCCCTCGGCGACGTCGCGCGTCGTCGCCAACGCGCGGCGGTTGAATCCCGACCTCTACGTCATCGTGCGGACGCGCTACGTGGCGGAGATCCCGCGCCTCATGCGGCTGGGCGCCAACGAGGTCATTCCGGAGGAGTTCGAGACCTCCGTGGAGATCTTCGCCCGGGTCCTCCAGGAGTACCACGTGCCGCGCAACGTCATCACCCTGCAGGTGGAGATGGTGCGGCGGGAAGGTTACGGAATGCTGCGGGGGCTGCGCCTGGAGGGCAAGAGCCTGGCCCGGTTCAGCCAGTTCCTCACCGGCGCCACCGCCGACACGTTCCTGGTGCAGGAGGAGGCGCCGGGAGCCTCCATGACCATCGGGGAACTGAAGGGACACTTCGAGGGGCGCACCAACGTCCTGGCCCTGGTGCGGGACGGCGTCTCGGTGGAGAGCCCCGACATGGACCACGGCCTGCGGCCCGGCGACGTCCTGGTGCTGCTGGGGAGCCATGCGGACCTCGACCATGCCGTGCAACTGCTGACGGCGGCGCGGGAAGACGGGCCCCCGGAAGCGTGACGGCCCGCGCGCGCCCGCGACGACAATGCACGAAGGGGCGGCCCTGGAGGGTGGTTGGGGCAGCCTTCCGGCCGCCCCAACCCGAGTTCGTCCGTCTACGTTCCCGGTGCGGATTCCCAGCTAGATGTCGTAGTACAGGGCGAACTCGTAGGGGTGCGGCCGGAGCCGCATGGGGTCTACCTCGTTCGTGCGCTTGTAGTCGATCCACGTGGCGACCACGTCCGGGGTGAAGACGTCGCCCTTCAGCAGGAAGGCATGGTCCTTCTCTAGGGCGTCGAGCGACTCGTCGAGGCTGCCGGGCAGGGACTCGACCTTGGCGGCCTCCTCCGGTGCCAGGTCGTACAGGTTCTTGTCCAGCGGCTTGGGCGGCTCGATCTTGTTGGCGACGCCGTCGAGCCCGGCCATGAGCATGGCCGAGAAGGCGTAGTAGGGGTTGCAGCTCGGGTCCGGGCTGCGGAACTCCAGGCGCCGGGCCTTCTCGCTGGTGGAGTAGGTGGGGATGCGCACGGCGGCGCTGCGGTTGCGCTGCGAATACATCAGGTTGATGGGCGCTTCGTAGCCCGGCACCAGCCGCCGGTAGGAGTTGGTGGTGGGGGCGATGAACGCGCACAGGGCGGCGGCGTGCTTCAGCAGCCCGCCGATGTAGTAGCGCGCGGTGTCGCTCAGCAGGGCGTAGTTCTTGGCGTCGTAGAACACGTTCTTGTTGTTCTTCCACAGGCTCTGGTGGGTGTGCATGCCCGAGCCGTTGTCCTGGAAGATGGGCTTCGGCATCATGGTCACGGTCTTGCCGTTGCGCAGGCCGACGTTCTTGACGATGTACTTGTACTTCAGCACCTGGTCGGCCATGGCCGTCAGCGTGCCGAAGCGCATGTCGATCTCGGACTGTCCGGCGGTCCCCACCTCGTGGTGATGGACCTCGCACACGATGCCGCAGGACTCCAGCGTCTTGACCATCTCGGAACGGACGTCCTGCAGGCTGTCCATGGGCGGCACCGGAAAGTAGCCTTCCTTGTAGCGCGGCTTGTAGCCCAGGTTCGGCTTGTCGCCGTTGCCCGAGTTCCAGTACCCTTCCTCGGAGTCGATGTAGTAGAAGCCGTAGTTGTAGCTCTGGTCGAAGCGGACGTTGTCGAGAATGTAGAACTCGATCTCCGGGCCCCAGAAGCTCGTGTCCGCGATGCCGGTGGACTTGAGGTGCGCCTCGGCCTTCTGCGCGACGTAGCGTGGGTCGCGGCTGTAGGGCTGGCCGGTGAGCGGGTCCTTGATGTTGCACACCAGGTTCAGGGTGGGCAGCGCCGTGAACGGGTCCATGAAGGCGGTGTTGGGGTCCGGGAACAGCAGCATGTCGGATTCGTCGATGGTCTGGAACCCGCGGATGCTGGAACCGTCGAAGCCGATCCCGTTCTCGAACAGACCGGTGTCGAACTCGTTGGTGGAGATCGAGAAGTGCTGCCACAGTCCGGGCAGGTCGCAGAAGCGCAGGTCGACGATTTCCGCGCCGTTCTTCTTGGCAAAATCGAGCACTTGTTTCGCTGTCATGGCGTTCTTCCTTTCAAGCTGCGTGTTTTGTCCGAGACTTGGTGTCCTGAGTCACCGCAACAAGAAGCAACCTCCATGCCAAAGCGCCGTTCGGGCCGTGAGCGCCGAATCGCCGTTCCCCACGCGGCCGGCGCGGCGCTCGCCTGTCCCCACCGGCAGGAGCCGCGTGGCCCGTTTGCACGGATTGCACATATTCTGTTCAGCAGGTGCCCAACGATTGAGCACGCCGGCTATTCGGCCGTCTGAGAGGATCTCCGTGAGCCGGCGAAGCCGAGGCTGAGGGTGATCACCGGAGCGAGGCCCGCGGCGACGATGGCGAGGGCGGGAAGTGCCGCCTGCTCGAACGCCTCGTAGGAGGCATACTCGTAGACGTGGGTTGCCAGGGTGTTGAAGTTGAAGGGCCGCAGGATCAGGGTCATGGGCAGCTCCTTCATGGCATCCACGAAGACCAGCATGGCGCCGGTCATGAGGCTGCCGCGCAGCAGCGGAAAATGGATGCGGGCGAGTACCCCTCCCGGACGGTGTCCCAGGGAGCGGGCCGCCGCGTCCATGTTGGGCGTGATCTTGGCGAGCCCCGCTTCCACCGAACCGAAGGACAGGGCGAGGAAGCGCACGGTGCAGGCGAAGACCAGGGCGTACAGCGTGCCGCTGAAGACCAGCCCGGTGGCGGTCCCGAAGTACTGGCGCGTGAACCCGTCGACGAGGTTGTCCAGGGCGGCCGCCGGGATCAGCACTCCCACCGCGAGTATGACGCCGGGGACCGCGTAGCCGATGCTCGCCAGGCGCGTGGCGGTGCGCACCAGGCGGGTTCCGGACAGGCGTGCTCCGTAGGCCAGGAAGAGGCCGCCGCACAGGCACGTTACCGCCGCCACGCCCGCCACCGCCACGCTGTTGAGGGCGAGGCCCAGGGTGCTCACGTCCACCGCGGGTTCGCTCCCGATGGCGGAAAAGCCCAGCAGCGCGGCGGGCACCGCGAAGCCCAGGGCCACGGGCGTGGCGCAGGCGAGGAACGCGAGCGCCCCGCGCGTGCCGTTGAGGCGCGCGATGGAATCGCGCCGGGGTGCGGACTGGCTGAACTGGAAACGCCGCCGCCCCCTGGCGATGTGCTCCAGGGCGGCCATCGCCAGCACGAGAACCAGCACCATGGAGGCCAACTGCGCCGCGGCCGGCGCGTTGTTCATGCCGAACCACACGCGGTAGACGCCGATCGTCAACGTCTGCACCGCGAAGTAGTCCACGGTGCCGAAGTCGTTGAGGGTCTCCATCAGGGCCAAGAGCACGCCCACCGCGATGGCCGGTCGCGCCAGCGGCAGGGCCACGCGCATGAAGCAGCTCCAGGTCCCGTGCCCGAGGCCGCGGGCGGCGTCCCACAGGTTCTGTGACTGCTCGACGAAGGCGGCCCGCGCCAGCAGGTAGACGTAGGGGTACAGGACCAGCGACATGAACGTGGCGGCGCCGCCCAGGGAGCGGATCTCGGGAAACCAGTAATCGCCGGGGCCATGCCAGCCGAATAGCTGGCGCAGGCCGGTCTGCACCGGACCGGCGAATTCCAGCAGGTCGGTGTACGCGTACGCCACGATGTACGAGGGCATGGCCAGCGGCAGCAGCAGCGCCCACTGGAGGACGCGCCGGCCGGGAAACTCGAACAGCGTGACCAGCCAGGCGGTGCTCACGCCGATGACCAGCACGCCGGTGCCCACGCCGGCGATGAGGAGCAGGGTCTGGCCGATGTACGTGCCCAGGACCGTGGAGGCAAGGTGCGCCCACGCGTCCCCGCTGTTGTCCAGGGCGATGCCCAGCACGGCCAGCAGCGGGCTGGTGAACAACGCCGCCAGGGCGAGGATTCCGAGGGTCCAGCCGTCAAGCCGGGGCAAGCGCGGGCGGGCGCGCTGATCGGGAAACTGCAACGCGGCCGTGGCCGCGACGGCGGGGGGGATCCGGGTGTCCTGCATCTGCTGGCTGCTCGGGCCGCGCCCGGCGTGACGCCCTCGCGCGGTGCCACCGAGGGCGCGCCCGAGGCCCGCCCTGTGTCAGATGCCGGAAACTAGCACAGGATTTCTTGTGACTCAAACCCTTGATATTCGAGTGGTGGAACTTTTCAGGACCCCGTCGCCGAACGTACCTGTTTCGGCTCGCTGGCCGCCGGTAGGCCCGTCCCTTTCAGCGTGGTCGCGGCTTCCCCGGCAGCGGTATTCCCCGTCGCCGCGACACCCCGGTCCAGGTACGTGCCGGCTGCCAGGACCTGCGCCAGGAGGCGCTCCAGGCGCGCCGAAGGGGCTTCGACCTGGGCCGGGTCGGGTACGGCGTGGAGCTCCCTCGGGTCCTGCTCGCGGGCGAGCTCCTCGTAGCCCCAGCGGCCGAGCATGTCGGCGCAGGTGTCGGGTTCGCGCACGTCGAGGATTGCCGGAGCGCCCGCGGCGTCCGTTTCCACCGTGACCTCCGCCGGTCGCCCGAAGAGGTTGTGGTCGCTGCTGAGAGCTTCCTGGTAGGCGCCCACGAACAGCACCGCCAGGGCGTACGCGTCGTCCCAGGGCATCGCGTGGAGCTCGAAGGTCGAGCGCGGTTCCTGGGGATGCGAGAACTTGTTGATGACGCCGTCGGAGTCGCAGGTCAGGTCCGCCAGCACCGCCTTGAGGGACGGCTTCTCCTTGAGCCGGCTGGTGGGCATGATGGGGAACAGCATGTCCAGGATCCAGCTATCCGGCAGCGACTTGAAGATCGAGAAGTTGAACGCGTGCAGCCGCGCGGCGATGCGTTCGAGGGCCGCCTTGTCCTCGCCGTCGAAGCGTCCGTGGCGCGCGTAACGGCTCGCCATCTCGACGATGCGTGAGAAGGCGGACTCCGCCTGGGCGCGCTGCTTGAGCGAGAGAAAGCCCAGAGAGAAGGCCGAAAGCATCTCGTCCTTCTTCTGGTAGGCGTCGTGCAGATACTCGCGCCAGTTCTTGCTGTTGATCTCCACCACCATGTCGTTGAGCTCGTTGACGGCGTCCACGTTGGATGCGCGCGCCCGGGCGCGGCCGGGCTTCGGGCTCGTCTCGGGCTGTTCGAGCGGATCCACCAGCAGCGCCGCGTGGTGCGTCACCAGGAACCGTCCGGCCTCGGTGATGATGCACGGTTCCGCGATGCGCGCCCGGTCGAGCACTTCCTTGGTGGTGTAGATGATGTCGTTGGCGTATTCCTGGACGTTGTAGTTGACGCTGGAATCCGCCGAGCTGTTGCTGCCGTCGTAGTCCACCCCGAGCCCGCCGCCCACGTCCAGGGTGTCCAGGGGGACTCCCAGCTCCTTCAACTCCACGTAGAACCGCAGCGCCTCCTGGAGCGCCTGCTTGAAGTTGCGGATGTTGGTGATCTGCGAACCCAGGTGGAAGTGCAGCAGCCGCAGGCGGTCCAGCAGCTTGCATTCCTTGAGCAAGCGGGTGCAGTCCAGCAGGTCGGACGCGGTCAGGCCGAACTTGGAGAGGTCGCCGGACGATTCCTCCCAGCGGCCCATGCCGCTCGCGTTGAGCTTGACCCGTGCGCCCAGGCGCGGGCACGGCAGCCCCTTGGCGCGCAGTCCGGCGATGAGCTCGTACTCGCGCGGCCGCTCGAACACCACCACGACGTTGTAGCCGGCCGCCCCGGCCGCGGCCGCCAGCTCGAGATACGCCGAGTCCTTGTAGCCGTTGCAGATGATCGGACCGTTGCTGTCGCGCAGCATGGACAGGGCGATGCACAGCTCGGCCTTGGTGCCGACCTCGAGGCCGGCGCCGTAGGGCCGCCCGGCCGCGCAGATGCGCGCCACCGTGGCCTTGCGGCTGTTCACCTTGAGCGGATACACGGAGGTGTACGAGCCGTGGAAGTCGAAGGTCCTGGTGGCCGTCTTGAACGCCCGCTGGAGAATTCCCATCTGGCGGTCGATGAGCTGCGGGAAGCGCACCAGCACCGGCGGCCGGACCCCTTGCCGCTGCAAGCGGGTCACGAGTTCGTGCAGGTCGACCTTGCCGGCGGCGGCCGGATTGGTGATGACCTCCAGGTGGCCCGCGTCGCTGACGTTCACGAAGCCTTCGCCCCAGGAACGCCAGTGTGCAAACGGGTCATCGGCTCCCAATGACAGCCTTTTCATCGTCCCGTGGTACCCTCCTTGTCTTTTTCCGGCGGATGCTCCATCCGCGTCGAAGCCCTGTCCCGAGCCGCCCGCGTCATTCCCGCCCCCTCTACGTCATTCCCGCCCCCTCTACGTCATTCCCGCCCCTTCTCACTTATTCCCGCCCCTTCTCACTCATTCCCGCCCCTTCTCACGTCATTCCCGCGAAAGCGGGAATCCAGGGGTGGTGAGGGGGCCGGCCGTGACCCCCTGCCCCGCCTGGATTCCCGCTTTCGCGGGAATGACGTGAGAAGGCGGGAATGACTCAAGCGGGGCGGTGACGATTATACCACAGTTTCCGGTTGCTCGCGGGTGAGGGAGGAGTCAGCGCGCCAGGTGCAGGCGCACGTCCGTTTCCGGCTTGGGGGCGTGCTCTTCGGCCAGGTAGGCGTAGATGGCTTCCTGGGCGTGCGTTCGCCTGCCTCCGGCCGCGGGCCGGTAGCGGTTGCGCAGGTCCTTGTCCAGCACCCGCGCCTTGACGTTGTCGTCCCACAGGATTTCGAGCAGGTCCTTGAACCGCTTCTTGAGGGAGGGCTCGTAGATGGGACAGGCCACCTCGACCCGGTGGTCGACGTTGCGCTCCATCCAGTCGCCGGAGGACAGGAAGTACTTCTCGTCGCCCCCGTTGGCGAAAGCCATGACCCGCGAGTGTTCCAGGAAGCGGTCGAGAATGGCCGTGGCCTGGATGCGCTCGCTCACGCCCTTGACACCCGGAACCAGCGAGAACATCCCCCGCACCATGAGCCGCACGTCGACGCCGGCCTCGCTCGCCTCGTAGAGCTTCCGGATCAGGCCGCGGTCCTCGAGGTTGTTGACCTTGAGGATGATCCAGGCGGGTACGCCCTTGGCGGCGTTCTTGATCTCGGTGTCGATGAGCCGCGTGAGCTTGCGCCGGGTGTCGTAGGGGGAGACCAGCAGGTGCTTGAAGGTGGTCCGCCGGTAATTGGACTCGAGGAAGCTGAAGACCCGCTTGACCTCGCCGGTGATGCGTTCGTCGGCGGTGAACAGGCTGTCATCGGTGTATATCCGCGCGGTGGTCTCGTTGAAGTTGCCGCTGCTGACGTTGGCGTAGAGCACGGTCTTGCGGTGCGACACCCGGGTGATGAGGATCAGCTTGGCGTGGACCTTGAGTCCCGGCACGCCGTGGATGACCCGTACGCCTTCCTCCTGCAGCCGCTCGGACCAGTAGACGTTGTCGGCCTCGTCGAAGCGCGCCTGCAGCTCCATCGCCACGGTGACCTTCTTGCCGTTGCGGCTGGCGTTGATCAGCGCGTTGACGATCTTCGAGTTCCGCGCCACCCGGTACAGCGTCATCTTGATGGAGCGCACCTTGGGATCGATGGCCGCCTGCCGCAGGAACTCGATCAGGTGGTCGAAGGTCTGGTACGGGTAGTGCACCAGGATGTCACGGCGCCGGATGGCCTTGAAGAACGTCGTCTCCGCGTCGATGTGCCTGTGGGGCAGCGGCGGCAGCGGGACCGCCGACAGCTTCCGCGGGCCGATGCGCGGGAAACCCATGAAGTCCTTGAAGTTGTGGTAGCGCCCGCCGGGGATGAACGGGCCGGACTGGTCATCCAGCCCCATCTTGTCCTTCAGCAGCTTGAGCAGGGCCCGGGGGATCTGGTTGTCGTAGATGAAGCGCACCGGGGCACCGGAGCGGCGCTGCTTGAGTCCCTTGGAGATCTTCTCGATGTAGCTCTCGTAGAGGTCGTCGTCGAGGTCGAGCTGGGCGTCGCGCGTCAGCTTGATGGTGTAGGCCTCGAAGTGGTCGAAGGGGAAGATCGAGAAGATGTCCTTGAGGCAATAGCGGATGACGTCGTCCAGCAGGATGACGTAGTGCCGGTCGCCCGCCTGCGGCAGGATGACGAAGCGCGACAACACGTCGGTGGGCATCTCGATCAGCGCGTATTCCGACCGCCGGGAGCCGCTGCTGTAGAGCCATATGGCCAGATAGATGGCCTGGTCCTTGAGCTGCGGGAACGCCGTCAGGTGGTTGATCATCAAGGGAATCAGGGTCGGGCGCAGCTTCTGTCGATAGAACTCCTCGATAAACGCCTGCTGATCGCGGTTCAGGTCCTTTTCCGTGACGATGGAGATGCCGTGGCGGCGCAACTCCTCGAGGATGTTCCGGTAGATGCTCTCGAAGTCGGCCTGCTGCTTCAGCACGACGGCATGGATCTCCTGGAGGATCTGCCCGGGGTCGTCGCCGATGAGGCGCCGGGCGCCGGCGCCGATCTGCTCCAGGCGCCGCAGCAGCGCCACGCGCACGCGAAAGAACTCGTCCTGGTTGGACGAAAAGATGCCGAGAAAGGTCAGACGCTCCAGCAGCGGCACCGACGGGTCCGACGCTTCCTGGAGGACGCGGCCGTTGAACGCCAGCCAACTGATCTCCTTGTTCCGCAGCGGCAGCGTCGCGTTTGTTTTCCGCTTGGGCATGGTGACTTGACCATCAAGAATTACTACAGCGAGAGGCTCCGATCAATTGCTTTTCGGTTAATCGGATGGGGCGTCCTTCGAAGGCCTCCGTCTCAACCCTGTCCGACCGCTTCGGCGTGATAGCGGACGTCGTAGTAGGCGGCGAGGTCGGTGCCCTTGCCGGGAGGCAGCTCGAACGAGACCCGGAGGTCCAGCGGCACCTGCAACCCGTCGACGTTGAGCTCCGTGGTGACGGGCAGGGAGGACAGTTCCTTGGCCGCGCCTGCCTCGTCGAGTTCCAGGGCGTTCCGCAGCACCCCGAGCGCCTCCCCCCGGTTGGCGGGATCGTTGCCCCACACGGTGGCTTCGGCGAGGCACTCGAGGAAATCCACCAGCTCACGCCGGTGCGCCGCCGCCCACGCGGTGGCGACCGCGAAGACTCCGCCCGGGTAGTTCGGCAGCACTTCGCGGTAGTCCGCGATGCGGCGCATGCCCGCCGCCTCCGCCCGCTTGTCCCAGGGCGGGTTCAGGATGCCGGCGAAGGTCTTGCCGCCGTTCATGGATTCGAAGCGCGGCCCGGTGGCGCCCACCGGGTCCAGCTCGTAGTCGCCGCGCTTCATGTCCAGTCCGTGGGCGAGCAGGATCCTCCGGAGCACGAGCGCGTAGGCCGTGTCCACGGCGTCCACCGCGAGCAGGCGCCCGCGCAGGTCCTCCCAGTCGCGGATCTCGGGGCGCACGTACACCGGCAGCCCCATGCGTTCGGAGGCCTGCGCCACCGCGTGGATCTCGGCGCCCTCGCGCCCGGACCACGCGAGCACGTTGTCGAAAGCGGTGGAGGCGACGTCGTAGGTGCCGTCGCTCAGTCCGCGCATCTGCTGCGTCGAGCTGCGGGTGACGATGGTCTCCACCTCCAGGCCGTGGGCGGCGAAGAGGCCGCGTTCGCGCGCGATGACGACCGCGGGGTTTTCTCCGAAGGTGATGAACTGAATGAGCATGCGGGCCTCCAGGGTGTCGGACGGTTCAATGGCGTGTTCGTACACGAACACACGGGGAACCGCCAGCGCTCCAGGCGCGTCGGCCCGCTCGGGAAGGGGGGGCGGGCGCGCGGCCCGCCCCCCCTTGGATAGGGGAATTATCGCAGGGCTTCGTCGCCGCGTTCGTTGGTGCGGATGCGGATCACCTCGTCCACCGTGGTGACGAATATCTTGCCGTCGCCGATCTTGCCGGTCTGGGCCGAGATGAGGATCGCTTCCACGGCGCTGGCCAGCAACTCCTCGGACAGCAGCACCTCGATCTTGACCTTGGGCAGGAAGTCCACGGTGTACTCGGCGCCGCGGTAGAGCTCGGTGTGGCCCTTCTGCCGCCCGAACCCCTTGACCTCGCTGACCGTCATGCCCGAGACGCCGACGGCGGTCAGCGCCTCCTTCACTTCATCCAGCCGAAAGGGCTTGATGATGGCTTCTATCTTTTTCATGAAGTTCCTCCTGCGCGATGAAGCGGGAATGTCTACCAGCTATAACCCCGTTCCTCGTGTTGACTCAAATCCAGGCCCATCTGCTCGTCGTCGTCGGACAGGCGCAGGCCCATGGTCGCGTTGAGAACGCCGAGGATCACCAGCGTGCCCACGAACGCGAACACCATGGTGGCGACCACGCTGACGAATTGTATCCACAGCTGCGCGGGGTTGCCGAAGAACAGGCCGTCGGCGCCGCCGGAGTTCACCACGGTGGAGGCGAACAGGCCGGTGGCCAGGGCGCCCCACACGCCGCCGACGCCATGCACGCCCACCACGTCCAGCGAGTCGTCGTAGCCCATGCGCGCCTTGAGGTTGCACGCGGCGTAGCACAGGATGCCGCCGCCCGCGCCGATGATGATGGCGGAACCCGGACTCACGAAGCCCGCCGCCGGCGTGATGGAGACCAGGCCGGCAACCGCGCCGGTGGCCGCCCCGAGGAGGGTGGGCTTGCCGCCGGTGGCCCACTCGGTGAACATCCACGCCAGGGCCGCGGCCGCGGCCGCGGTGTTGGTGGTGACGAAGGCCACCGCCGCCAGCCCGTCCGCCGCCAGCGCGCTGCCCGCGTTGAAGCCGAACCAGCCGACCCAGAGGAGGGCGGCGCCGATGACGCTGAACGGGAGGTTGTGGGGCATCATGGCGTCGCGCCCGTAGCCGCGCCGCTTGCCGTAGAGCAGGGCCGCGGCCAGCGCGGAGACGCCGGAGCTGATGTGCACCACGGTGCCGCCGGCGAAGTCCAGCGCGCCCATGGAGCCCATCCAGCCGCCGCCCCAGGCCCAGTGCGCCAGCGGCGAGTAGATGAACGTGCTCCACAGGACCGCGAAGACGATGAAGGTGCTGAACTTCGCCCGTTCCGCGAACGCGCCGGTGATCAGGGCCACCGTGATGATGGCGAACATCATCTGAAACACCATGAAGGCCAGGTGCGGGATGCCCTCCACGATGTCGGGGTTGGGCTCCGCGCCCACGCCGTTCAGGGCGAACCACTTGAGGTTGCCCACGATCCCGCCCACGTCCGGGCCGAACGCCAGCGTGTAGCCCCACAGCACCCATGTGATGCTGATGAGGCCGACCACGACGAAGGTCTGCATGATGGTGCCCAGGACGTTCTTGGTCCGGACCAGCCCGCCGTAGAACAGGAACAGTCCCGGAATGGACATCATCAGCACCAGCGCCGAGCAGGTGAGTATCCAGGCGGTGTCACCGCTGTTGATTTGCACGAGTTCGTC
The DNA here is from genome assembly GCA_964519455.1 of uncultured Syntrophobacterales bacterium. Classification (GTDB taxonomy): domain Bacteria; phylum Desulfobacterota; class Binatia; order UBA9968; family JAJDTQ01; genus JAJDTQ01. Next base: position 6,902 of record CAZFIU010000043.1, on the reverse strand, counting down.
CCCCGTTCGAAGTGATTTCCTGCCTCGCGGTTCGAGCCGCGGGGTGGATGCCGAAGAAGAACGCAAAACTGGTGCCAAGGCAGTGGGGCAGGGCAATGAGGCCGCCACACCCCCCACTCCTGGAATCCCGCTTCCGCGGGAATGACTCATTGGGGGGGCGGACGCCCCATTTTCATTCGCCTTTGTGTCGGCTGGAGGCCGACATCGGTGATTCCCGCGAAAGCGGGAATCCAGGGGCTGGGAGGGGCGCCGGGCGAGCGAATGGTCATCTCCGCGCCTGCTCAACAAACAGGCAGATGCGTAACGAGCAGGCAGGCGGAGACCGGCGATCCGTCTACCCGGCGCGGAGTCTCCGCCGGAGGTTCGCGTGCTGTTCCGTGATCCCGGCCGGGAGCCGGTCCTCGAACTTCTCGAAGAACTCGGACTGGCTGCGCAGGTTCGCGCGCCAGCCTTCCCGGTCCACGTGGAGCAGCCGGTTCAGGGCGCCGCCGGCGACGTCGGCCCCGGCGCAGTCGATGCTCGAAGGCTTGGGCAGGTAGCCGATGGGGGTCTCGTCGGCGCTGCCGCCGTCGCGGGAGCGCTCGATGATCCACTGCAGCACGCGCAGGTTCTCGCCGAACCCCGGCCACAGGAATCCGCCGCGCTCGTCCCGCTGGAACCAGTTCACGCGGAAGATCTTGGGCGGACGGGTCAGCCGCTTGCCCATGGAGAGCCAGTGGTTCCAGTAGTCGCCCATGTTGTAGCCGCAGAACGGCAGCATGGCCATGGGGTCGCGCCGCACCACGCCGACGGCGCCGGTGGCGGCCGCGGTGGTCTCCGACGCCAGGGTGGCGCCGAGGAAGGTGCCGTGGGCCCAGTCGAAGGACTGGTAGACCAGCGGGACCAGCTTCTGGCGCCGGGCGCCGAAGAGGATGGCGCTTATGGGAACGCCCTCGGGGTTTTCGCGCTCCGGCGAGATGGACGGGCATTCGCCGGCAGGGACGGTGAAGCGGCTGTTGGGATGGGCCACGGGGCCTTCCCTGGTGAGATGCCACGGACGCCCGCGCCAGTCGGTGACGCGCTCGGGCACCGGATCGTCGTGCCCCTCCCACCACACGCCGCCGTCGGGCTTGAGCCCCACGTTGGTGAAGATGGTGTTCTTCCGGATCGTGTCCATGGCGTTGGGGTTGGTCCTGGAGTTGGTCCCCGGGACCACCCCGAAGAACCCGGCTTCGGGGTTCACCGCCCACAGGCGCCCGTCGTCGCCCACCCGCAGCCACGCGATGTCGTCGCCGACGGTGAACACGCGCCACCCCTTCATGGACTCGGGCGGCACCAGCATGGCGAGGTTGGTCTTGCCGCAGGCGCTCGGCAACGCGCCGCACACGTAGGTGGTCTCCCCCTCGGGGCTCTCGATGCCGACGATCATCATGTGCTCGGCGAGCCAGCCTTCCCGTGCGCCGAGGACGCTGGCGAGCCGCAGCGCCATGCACTTCTTGGCCAGCAGCGCGTTGCCGCCATAGCCGGAGCCCACGCTCCAGATGGTGTTGTCCTGCGGGAAATGGCAGATGAAGCGCCGGTCGATGTTCAGGTCCGCCTTGGAGTGGAGTCCGCGGGTGAAGTCGTCGGAATCGCCGAGGTGGTCGAGGGCGACCTTGCCCATGCGCGTCATGGAGCCCATGCTGAGGGCCACGTAGACGCTGTCGGTAAGCTCGATGCCGACCTTGCTGAAGGAGGAGCCCGCCGGCCCCATGAGGAAGGGAACCACGTACATGGTGCGCCCGGCCATGGAGCCGTCGAAGATCATCCCGAGCTTGTGGTAGGCCTCGTCCGGCGCCATCCAGTTGTTGGAGGGGCCGGCGTCCTCACGCTCGGAGGAACAAACGAAGGTCAGGTGCTCCGTGCGCGCCACGTCGTTGGAGGCGCTGCGGTGGAGGTAGCAGCCCGGCAGGCTCTTCTGGTCCAGCGGGATCAGGTCGCCCTCGCGGATCGCCAGTTGGGTCAGCCGTTCCCGCTCTTCCTCCGAACCGTCGCACCAGACGACGTCGTCCGGGCGGCACATCGCCGCCGCTTCCTTCACGAACTTCCGAACAGCCTCGTTCACATCCATGCGTTCCCTCTACTTGGTGCCTTTCCGTTTCGACGGCGCCCGCCGCGACGGTGTCTTGGTCGCGGGCTTGTCCGGCTCGTCGTTCTTGGGGGGCGTGCCCTTGGGGTCGTTGGTGATGAAGTGCCCGCAGTTGATGCAATAGACCGTGTAGGCCGGCTCCCGGCGGTGGTAGACTGTGTGGAAGTGGCCCTGGGCGCTGTTGATGCTGACGTCGACCTTGTAGAGCTTGATGACGACCTTGTGGCTGCAGTTCGGGCAGACTACCGTCTCGGTTACTTCCGTCTTGGCCATCCGAACTCCCAGAAGGCTTGTGAACCCGGTGCACGCCTCCGGGTTCCCCTGTATAGCCTAGTGAATTGTTACATACAAATTATGCAGGGCACTACGGGCACATGACGCGGCATCGTCCCCCGCCGTGACCGCGCGGGAGTCGCTTGCGGCCGGCCGTACGGACTCAGCACCAGTAGTCTTCACGCCCTCCCTGAACCCACCAGTTCTCCCGCGCCTTGATGTCCAGATCGAACCCCTTGCCGTGCTCCCGCGCCAGCTCGTACAGCTTCTTGGCCAGGGCGATGTCCACGATGCCCTGGCCTCCCTGGTTCTTGTACAGGATGACCTGGTCGTCGCTGGTGCGTCCCGGCGCCTTCCCGGTGAGGATGTCGGCGAGGTCCACCACCTTGTCCCAGGTGATGATGCCGTCGTGGACCGGCCAGTAGATGTCGCCCTGCTGGGAGTCCACCGCCTGCTCGCGGGAGAGGGCGACGATGAAGTCGCAGCGTTGCAGGGTGCCGTCGTCGATCTCCCGCCGCGGCTTGTCCAGGTTGCCGCTCTTCACCAGCTCGATGTTGCTGCCGATGACCGAGATGATGTACTGGCCCGGCTCCAGCCAGGAGCCGTCGATGACCGGCACGTTGGTGTTGGTCATGCACAGGATGATGTCCACGTCCTGCGCCGCGCGCGGTGCTTCCGCCACCGGCTCCACCGGTACCCGGGTGATCTCGGTCATCTTCCGGGCGAAGGCTTCCCGGTGCGCTTGCGTGGGGCTGTACACCTTGGCGCTGTCGATGGTCCGCAGCTCGGTCAGGCCCACGAAGGTGGAGTAGGCCTGGTTGCCGGAGCCGTAGATGCCCACCGTGCGCGCGCCGTCCTTGGCCAACCGGTCGAGGCCTGCGAGGCTCGTGGCGGGCGTGCGCAGGTCGGCGACCCCGGCCGCGTGCTTGGGCCGGTGCGCCATGATCCCCAGGAGGGTCCCCGTGTCCGCGTCGTAGACCAGCGCCAGCTCGGTCTGGTCGGGATTGTAGGGCGGCCGCCGCTGTTGGTCGCCCACGATGGCCTTCCGGTGCAGCGCCACTTGCGCGCCCACCGCGCCGTAGCTCGAGGAGCCGCCGGCGTAGATGTTGAGCACGGTGTCGAACGGCGCTTCGGCCACGGTGCGGTGCAGGTTCAGGCGCTTGCGCGGCGCGTTGACGCCCTCGGGCGTGCCGATCTTCCTGAGCGCGTTCTCGGTGATGGAGACGGCTTCCGGAAAGGGGACCAACTCGTCCACGTCCTGAGAATGGAAAAACAGGGCCATGAATACCTCCGGGGGCGAATCGCGAATCTGCCGGGGCAGGATCGCACGGGCGTGCGAGGTGAGCGGGGAAACGAACGCCTCACCGCCTACTCTGCCGGGTCCAGGCTAATCAGATAGCCCGGCGGCGGCGGAAACGCAAGGTGACGGTGGAGGCGAGGGCCGGGCCCGGCGGGGAACCCGAAAAAACGAACGGACGAAGGAGCGAAAACGAAGGATCGGCGGCGCGGTCAGAACACCATTTCCACCCTGGAGGCGCAGCGGAACCCGTAGTAGGCGTGTCCGCGCGCCTGCCGGCCGGGGTCCACGATGTGCCGCGAGGTGGCGGTGAGTCCTTCGAGGTCGCTGGATGCGTTGCCGCCCCGGGTCACCCTCGGGTACGGTACCGACTGGTCCTCACGCCCGTCCTTGGGGTCGTAAGGGTAGGATGTCGCGGTGGAGCGGGTCCACTCCCACACCTGTCCGGCCATGTCCATGACGCCGTAGGGACTCCGCCCCTTGGGATACCGCCCCACCGGCACCGATTCGCCGCGCCAGCCGCCGAAGAAGGCCAGTTCCGCGGTGGGCGGGTCGTTGCCCCACGGGTACAGCCGCGCGTCGGTGCCGCGCGCGGCCTTCTCCCATTCCGCCTCGCTCGGGAGCTTCTTCTCGAGCCACTTGCAGTACGCCACCGCCCCGTGCCACGCCATCTCGGAGGCCGGGTAGTCCTCCCAACCCTTCTCCACCTGCCAGGTGTCGCCCACCGGGTGGATGCGGTTGTCGTCGTCCAGCACGTCGAGGTACATCTCGCCCTTCGGTCCCACCGGCCCCTTGGCCGAGATGAAGCGCGCGTACTCCTTCATGGTGACGAGGTTCCTGTCGATGAAGAACGCCGGCAGGAAGAGCTTGTGGGCCGGGCCTTCGCCGGAAGGACCGCCGTCGCGCCCCATGGTGAACTCCCCCGCGGGGATGAGCGCCATGCCCGCATGCTTGCCCTCGGCGGCGGCCGGAGTGCCGGACAGGGCGACGACAAGGGCGCACGCGAGTGGCGCCGCAAGGGACGAAAGGGTAGGTGCCATGAGCGTGGCCTCCTGCAAGTTGTCACCACCGAATGACATCCTCGCCTACCGTCGAGGCACGGACTCCCGTCGGCGGGATTCTCCGGGCGCCCCCCCGACCCTCGGGACCGTCATGTCCCGGCGGCGGACCCGAGGGCCGGTGACGGGAAGCACCTCGGTAGCTGACTCAGTAGTTGAAGGTCTTTTTCAGTACCGGCTTGTTCGCGTCCGGGATGTCCACCATCTGCGCCACGAGCGTCTGCAGGTCCTTGCCGTGGAGCGGGTTGATCTGGATACGCACCTTGGCGGCGTCCTTGAGGAATGCCGGGTCCTTCATCGTCTGGGCGAACGCCTGGCGCATGGTCTCCACGCGTTCCGGGGCGACTCCCGGCGGCATGACCCAGGGGCGTCCCACGGAGAGCTGCTTGTTGTAGACCTCCAGGATGGCCTTCTGATCGCCCTTGGCGAGGTCGGACGCCAGCGGCACGTCCTTGAGTCCGGGGTGCTTCTCGCGTCCGACCTGCACCAGGATCCGGATGGCCTTCTTCTCGAACCAGTCCTTCTTGAGCGCTCTGAGGGAGGCGTAGCCCCAGCCGCAGATGCCGTCCACCTCTCCCTTGTCCACCGCCAGGGCGGTGGCCATGATGCCCCGGTATCCGGAGGTCACCTCCATGTTGGCGCCCATGACCCGGTTGAGCATCAGCGGCACGATGTAGATGTCGGAGCGCGGCTGGGTGGCCGCCATCTTCACCGGCTTCTTTGCGTTGACCAGGTCTTCGGCGTTCTTGTACGGGCTGTCGGAGCGCACGAAGCAGGACGCGGTCTCCTGCACCGGCGTGCCGACCCAGTTGAACTTCACCGGGTCGAAGCGCGCCTGCTTGACGCCCAGGGCCCGCGTCAGCGGCAGCGTCCGGTGAATGGCGCCGAGGGTCAGGCCGTCCTTCTTGGCGATGTTGTAGAGCCAGTTGGCGGCCACGATCCCCGAGGCGCCGGGCATGTTCTTCACCACGATCTTCGGGTTTCCGGGGATGTACTTCGAGAGGTGCCGCGCGGCGGTGCGCGGGTAGAGGTCGTAGGACGTGGCCGCGTCCGCGGACACGACGATCGTCACCTGCTTTCCCTTGTAGGCGGACTCGTCCGCGGCCGCGGCCTGGACGAGGAAGCCGAGTACGATCAGGGCTCCAAGGATAGTGCGAATAACAACCATGCGTCGCCTCCTTCCGGTGCGTCTGGTGTCCGTTCAGTCCAACCGGCCGGACTGGATACGAACGTCCTGTACCCCACGGACGCCACCCTGTGGCGCCGGTGTCATGGCCCCCTCTATGTGACTTTTCCTCTCTTTGTCAAGGGATGTTAGCCCAAGTTTAACGTGCGCCGTGCGAAGGCGCCATTCCCTAGCGGGTGCGAAACCCGTCGGGCAACTGTCGCTCCAGCCGGTAGCAGTCGGAGCGGACGAAGGAGGTAACGATGTCGTCTGAAGCACTTCGATGAGAAGGGCCGCCGGCAGGGCGGTTCAGCGAGCATGCGGGCGGTAACGAGGAGTGAACGCTAAGCAGGCCCCGAAACGGTGAATGCGGAAGCCGACCCGCCGTTAATACGGGGAAGGCTGGCATCGGACGGGAAGCGAGCGACGAGAGCACCGGACGGTTCCGCCGGGGTATTGGCGACGGCACGCATGCAAGAGGGGAATGGAGGCAACACGGGAAGCCCTATCGGCAGCGTGGCACGCGCGACTGGGACCCCGCGAGGGGCAGGCCGGGCCGATGGGGTGGCGGAGAGGCCAGTAGTACCGAGGAAGCCCGGTAATGCCGGTGGAGGGAAGGGGCCTCAGTTCGAGAGGGGCGCAAGAAGGAGGAGGGGACATGGGGACTGGCGCGAGCCTACCAGCTCCGAGAAGGGTTCAGGGACTCCAGAAGGCGCTACATGCGAAAGCGAAGGGATCTCCAGGTTTTCGGTTTTACACTCTGAGCGACAAGGTGTGGCGAACGGATGTGTTGTGGGTAGCGTGGCAGGATGTGCGCGGCAAGGGCGGGGCGGCTGGGGTGGACGGACAGACGGTGAGAGACATCGAAGCGTATGGGGTGGACCGATGGCTTGGGGAATTGGCGAGGGACCTGAAGGCGGAGAGCTACCGTCCGAAGGCGGTACGGCTGAGGTGGTCCTGGTTTGTAGGACAGGCAGGCGGCGGAGTTAAGGTGTATTCCGG
>CAZFIU010000042.1:0-38024 GCA_964519455.1 uncultured Syntrophobacterales bacterium | reverse complement strand
CGCCCCCGATCGGGGTCGAGGGCAAGCTTTCGCGGGAATGACTCATTGGGGTGTACCGGGATTCCGTAACTACCTCAATGACGTTGCGAAAGGTCCGTGTCTCACGAGTATTGACACAGCCTGTTGTAGTGACACCGCCTGTTCGCGGGGATGACGATTCGAGGGGTCTCTGGCTCAGGGGCTTCAGCCCAGCGTCCACTCCTCCCCTTCGACGACCTCGCCGTCGACGCAGACGTAGCCCATCTCGTCCTCCGTCCGGGGGTTCTCTCCGGTGGCGTCGACTCGACGGACCTCTTTGCGGTCCGGTTTGTAGGCGGCGAAGCGCAGCAACGCCAGGGCCGTGTCGCCGGTGCTCTCGAACTGGTAGTAGACCCCTTCCGGGAGAAGGATGCCCTCACCCTTTCCCAGCACGGTAGCCTTCTCGTCCTTGTCGAAGAACGTGGCCTCGCCGTCGAGCACGACGAACATGTGGTCCTCGCCGGGGTGGGTGTGGAGCTTGTTCTTCCGGCCGGGGGCGTAGTAGTTGAGGCCGCTCATCAGGACGTCGGTCCGCACCAGGGGCATGTGGCTGCGGCCGCCGGTGATGCAGGGGGTCTTTACCGAAAAGGTCTGGGCTTCCATGGTTCTCCTCCTTGGGAATGTCCGGTGATGTGGCGCCGCGATGGGCTCCATAGTGGCCTATCCCCCATTACGATAGAAATTTCAAGGTCCATTGGCTAGGATGTCCCGCATGGACGCCACCTACGTCATCGTCGTGCGGCACGGAGAGACCGAGTGGAACACCGAGGGCCGGCGCCAGGGGCACCTCGACAGCACGCTGACGGCCAAGGGGCGTGCGCAGGCGGAAGCGCTGGCGCAACGATTCACACCGGAGAGCTGCGACGCCATCTACAGCAGCGACCTGGGGCGCGCATACGAGACCGCCAGGACCATCGCGGAGAAGACCGGCCACGAGGTGGTCTCCGACGAGCGCCTGCGCGAGCGCAACCTCGGCATCTTCCAGGGACTCGACGGCGACGAGATCCGCAAGCGCTACCCCACCGAGTACGAGGAGCACCGCAACGGCGGGGCCGACCACGCGGTGCCCATGGGCGAGAGCTTCCGGCAGCAGACCGAACGGAACATGCGGTGCCTGGAGGAGCTGGCGGCGCGCCACGCCGGAGAGATCATCATGGTGGTCACCCACGGCGGCGTCCTGAGCGCCCTGTTCCGGCACACCCTGGACATCTCCCTGGACGCGCCCCGGCGTTTCTCGTTCAAGAACGCCAGCGTCAACCTCTTCAAGTTCCAGGACGGCACCTGGGGGCTGGAGACCTGGGGCGACGTGACCCACCTGCAGCGCGTGGGCGCCCTGGACCTGTCCTACTTCTGAGCCGCGCGCGATGAGCGGGGAAATGGACGACATGGAACACGAGAGATCACCGGGCGCCAGGTTCCGCCGCGCCGTGGAGGAAGAACGCCCGCTCCAGGTGGTGGGCGCCATCAACGCCTACTGCGCGCTGCTGGCCGAACGCCAGGGTTTTCGCGCGCTCTACCTTTCCGGCGCGGGGGTGGCCAACGCCTCCTTCGCCCAGCCGGACCTGGGCATCACCACCCTGAACGACGTGCTCGAGGACGTGCGCCGCATCACGGCAGCCAGCCCGCTGCCCCTGCTCGTGGACATCGACACGGGCTGGGGCACGGCCTTCAACATCTCCCGCACCATCCGCGAGATGGTCCGCGCCCAGGCCGCCGCCGTGCACATGGAAGACCAGGTCGCGGCCAAGCGCTGCGGCCACCGGCCCAACAAGCAGATCGTCTCCACCGACGAGATGGTGGACCGCATCAAGGCGGCGGCCGACGGCCGTACCGACGACCAGTTCGTGATCATGGCGCGCACCGATGCCTTCGCCAGCGAGGGACTGGACGCGGCGCTGGAGCGGGTGCGGCGCTACGTAGACGCAGGCGCGGACATGATCTTCCCGGAAGCCGTGTACACGCTGGAGGACTACCGCGCCTTCTGTGAGAACGCGCATGTGCCCGTGCTCGCCAACCTGACCGAGTTCGGCAAGACGCCGCTGTTCGGTGTCGACGAGCTCAGGGAGGCCGGGGTCGGGCTCGTGCTCTATCCCCTGTCCGCGTTCCGCGCCATGAGCCGGACCGCCATGGATGTTTACCGCACGATTCGCGAGGACGGCACCCAGAGCGGGATGACGGAGCGGATGCAGACCCGCGAACAGCTCTACGAGGTGCTCGGCTACCACGCCTACGAGCAGAAGCTGGACGCTCTGTTCAGCAAGGAATGACCTCAAGCAACCCCAAGACCTTTTAACCATGACCGACGTTTCCGTGCGCGACGCCCAACGGCCCCGGCCCGACGCGGTGCTCTCCGACATGGCCGCCTACGCCCTCTCCGGCGGACCGTTCTCCGATGAGGCGCGGGAAACCGCGCGTCTGTGTCTCATGGACAGCCTGGGCTGCGCCCTGGCCGCGCTGGAGTTCCCGGCGTGCACCAGGCTGCTGGGGCCGCTGGTGCCCGGCGCTGTCATGCCCGGAGGCGCGCGCGTGCCCGGCACCGCCTGGGAGCTCGACCCCGTGCAGGCCGCCTTCAACATAGGTGCCATGATACGCTGGCTCGACTTCAACGACACCTTCCTGGCGGCGGAATGGGGACACCCGTCGGACAACCTGGGCGCCATCCTGGCGGTGGCGGACTACCTCGACCGCCGCGCGGGCGACGGCGGCGACGGCGTCACCATGGGCGACGTGCTGACATGCATGATCAAGGCTCACGAGATCCAGGGCGTCATGGCGCTGGAGAACAGCTTCAACCGCGTGGGGCTGGACCACGTGCTCTTGGTGCGGGTGGCCGGCACGGCGGTGGCCGCGGCCATGCTCGGCGGCGACCAGGAACAGGTGGTGAACGCCCTGTCCAATGCCTGGATCGACGGCGGGGCGCTCCGCACCTACCGCCACGCGCCCAACACCGGCTCGCGCAAGAGCTGGGCCGCGGGCGACGCCGCCGCCCGCGCCGTGCGGCTCGCGCTCATGGCGCTCCAGGGAGAGATGGGCTATCCCTCGGCGCTCTCGGCCAAGGGCTGGGGCTACTACGACGTGCTGTTCAAGGGCCGGCCCTTCACGTTCAGCCAACCCTACGGCAGTTACGTCATGGAGAACGTGCTCTTCAAGATCTCGTTCCCCGCGGAGTTCCACGCCCAGACCGCGGTGGAGGCGGCGCTGGAGCTGCACGGCGCGGTCAAGGACCGCCTCGACGACGTGGAGCGCGTCGTCATCGAGACCCAGGAAGCCGGCTCGCGCATCATCGACAAGACCGGTCCGCTGGACAACCCCGCGGACCGCGACCACTGCCTGCAGTACATGGTGGCGGTGCCGCTGATTCACGGACGCCTCACCGCGCAGGACTACGAGGACGAGGTGGCCCGGGACCCGCGCATCGACGCCCTGCGCGACAAGATGGAGGTGCGGGAGAACCCGCGATTCACCGTCGACTACATGGACCCGGACAAGCGCGCCATCGGCAACGCGGTGCAGGTGCGCTTCAAGGACGGCACCGCCACGGAACGGGTGGAGGTGCCCTACCCTATCGGCCACCGGCGGCGGAGGGACGAGGGCGTGCCGCTCCTTGAGGAGAAGTTCGAACACCATCTGGCGGCCCGCCTCCCGAAGACCCAATGCGACGCGATCCTCGGGGCGTGCGCTTCCCGCGACTCGCTGGAACCCATGCGGGTGCGCGACTTCATGGACCATTGGGTGGCGGAGCACGAAAACTGACCGGGAAGTTCATTCTCGGGATATCGGCTACCGAGACTCGCAATCGTCATTCCCGCGAAGCTGGCTCTGTCGAAACCCCACACGAACAGGGAATGGCACCAACCCCCCGAATCATCATTCCCGCGGAAACAGGCTGTGTCAAAACAAAACACCATAATGGAGAGGCACCGACTGGAGAGGCACCGACCCCTAGAAACGTCATTCCCGCGGAAGCGGGAATCCAGGGGCGGTGGCGTGGGGAATATGGCCGTTTGCCCCCTCCCAACCCATGTATTCCCGCTTTCGCGGGAATGACGTTTCGGGGGGTTGGTGCCATTTCGTGTCCGCGCAGAGTCTTGACACGGCCTGTTCCGCGGGAATGACGATTCGGGGGGCTGGTTCCGTTTCGTTTCCGAGCAGAGTTTTGACACAGCCTGGGAAGCGTGAATGACGGCATCAGGCAGGCAGGACGGCATCAGGTAGACATGACATGACGGCATCAGGCAGGCAGGACGGCATCAGACGCGCATGACGATTGCGCGTGGGAGAACTTCTAATGAGATGGTGCAGGTTCCGGAGCGACAACGAGACGCGGTTCGGGTTCATCGACGACGCGGACAACGTCACCGCCATCGGTGGCAGCCCCTTCGAAAACTACAGGGTGACAGGCGAGACCCATGCCCTGGCAGGCGTCAAGTTGTTGGCGCCGGTGGTGCCGCCGACCTTCTACGCCGCGGGCGTGAACTACCGCGAACACGTGACCTTCGCCGCCCAGGTGCGCGGCGAAGAGCCGGTGTTTCCGCCCAAGCCCGACGTGGGCTACCGGGCGGTCAACGCGCTGACGGCGCACGAAAGCCCCATCGTCATTCCCCATGACGCCACCGAACTGGTGCAGTACGAGGGCGAGTTGGTGGCGGTCATCGGCCGCACCTGCCGCAACGTGCCGGAGGACGAGGCGCTCGACTACGTGTTCGGTTACACCATCGGCAACGACGTGAGCGAACGCACGTGGCAGCGGTCCGACCGCACTCTGTGGCGCGCCAAGAACACCGATACCTTCAAGCCCATGGGACCGTGGATCGTCACCGATCTCGACCCAAACGACCTGCACGTCACCGTCACCCTGAACGACCGGGTGGTGGGCGAGTACGACGTGAAGGACGCCATCTTCAGCGTCGCCCGCTACATCAGCGCCATGAGCCGCTACCTGACCCTGGTGCCCGGGGACGTGTTGTGGATGGGCACGGACGGCGCCACGGAGAACATGAAGGACGGCGACGTGGTGGCCGTCGACATCAGCCACATCGGCACGCTGCGCAATCCGGTGGTTCGGGAGTCCGATGCGGAGTGAAGGTCGGGGATTCTGGCCGTAGCGAAGCGCGAGCGGAGCGAAGTCGAAGGAAGCCATGCCGGAGCTCTTCCTCATCCTCGTGACCTTCGTCGCCTCCACCACCGCCGCGGTGGTGGGCCTCGGCGGCGGCATCCTGCTCATCTCGGTCATGCCGGGGCTGATCCCGACCGTCGCCATCATCCCGGTGCACGGGATGGTGCAGATCTTCAGCAACCTCACGCGCACGCTTTTCGGCCTGCGCCACGTGGTGTGGCCGCTTTTCGCGCCCTTCGTGGCGGGCGCGGTATTGGGTGCGGCCGCGGGGTCGATGCTGGTGGTGGACATCGGCTCCGACTACCTGCCGGTGATCATCGGCTGCTTCATCCTTTTGATTACGTGGGCCCCGGCCATCCGGAGCGTGCCGCAAATACCCGGCAAGTTCGGCATCATCGGCGCGGTGCAGACCTTCCTGTCGCTGTTCGTGGGCGTGGTGGGGCCGCTGAACATGCCCTTCCTGATCCGTGAGGGACTGTCGCGGGACCGCCTGGTGATCACGCACTCCACCCAGATGACGGCGGTGCACGTCATCAAGGTGTCGACTTTCTTCTTGCTTGGATTCGCCTTTGCGCCGTACCTTTACCTGATCGGGGGCATGATCCTGAGCGCGACCCTGGGTTCCTGGGTCGGCACCCGCTGGCGCGCCCGGGTCCCCGAGGCCCTGTTCCGCAAGATCCTCAAGTGGGTCGTGACGCTGCTGGCGTTGCGGATGATCGTGGGCGTGGGGCTGTAGAACGGGACACGGGCGCGGCCGCGCACGGAAAGGAGGCGGTGGAGAGCCATGGCAAAGGAACGCATCAAGGACCTGATCGACGGCGGCACCGAGGGCGCGGAGGCGACCGTGGAGGGATGGCTGCGCACCGTGCGCCACAGCAAGAACGTGTCCTTCCTCGACGTCTCGGACGGCTCGTGCATGTCCGGCATCCAGGCGGTGGCCGCCCCGGAGCTGGCCAACTACGAAGCCGAGATCCGCAAGCTCACCACCGGCTGCTGCGTGCGCGTGGCCGGCCGGCTGGTGGAGTCGCCGGGCAAGGGGCAGCGCTACGAGATCCAGGCGCGGCAGGTGGAGGTGGTGGGCCACTCGGACGAGGACTATCCGCTGCAGAAGAAGCGCCACAGCTTCGAGTTCCTGCGCACCCTCGGGCACCTGCGCATGCGCACCAACACCTTCGGCGCGGTGATGCGGGTGCGCAACGCCGCCGCCCGGGCCATCCACGAGTTCTTCCAGCGGCGCGGCTTCATCCACCTCCACGCCCCCATCATCACGCTCTCCGACTGCGAGGGCGCCGGTGAGATGTTCCGGGTGTCCGCGCTGGACCCGGACCGGACGCCGCGCACGGAATCCGGCGCCGTGGACTACTCCCAGGACTTCTTCGGCAAGGAGGCCCGGCTCACGGTGTCCGGCCAGCTCGAGGCCGAGATCGCCGCCCTGGCCCTCACCGACGTCTACACCTTCGGCCCCACCTTCCGCTCGGAGAACTCCAACACCAGCCGGCACCTGGCGGAGTTCTGGATGGTGGAACCGGAGATGGCCTTCTGCGACATCCAGGGGAACATGGACCTGGCCGAGGCGTTCCTGAAGGACGTTACCAGGGACGTGCTGGAGAGCTGTCCCGACGACATGGCATTCTTCAACGAGCGCATCGACCAGACGGTGTTGGAGACCCTCGCCCACATCGTGGAGCAGCCCTTCGAGCGCATGACCTACACCGAAGCGGTGGACATCCTCCAGCGTTCCGGGCGTGACTTCGAGTACCCGGTGTCCTGGGGCGTGAACCTCCAGAGCGAGCACGAGCGCTACATCGTGGAAGAGCACGTGGGCCGGCCGGTGATCGTCATCGACTATCCCAAGGAGATCAAGGCGTTCTACATGTACCTCAACGACGACGAGCGTACCGTGGCGGCCATGGACGTGCTGGTGCCCAAGATCGGCGAGATCATCGGCGGCTCGCAACGGGAGCACCGACTGGCGCAGCTCCAGCAACGCATCCGCGAATGCGGCCTGCCCGAAGAGGAGTACTGGTGGTACCTGGAGCTGCGGCGCTACGGCTCCGCGCCCCACGCCGGCTTCGGCCTGGGCTTCGAGCGCCTGGTCCAGTTCATGACCGGCATGGGCAACATCCGCGACGTCATCCCCTTCCCCCGTGTCCCGGGATTCGCGGAGTTCTGAGCGGGCGCTACAAGTGACAGCGAATACTCAGTTGACGCCGCCATCCGAAAACGTCATTCCCGCTTTCCAGGCTGTGTCAAAACTCCACTCAAGAGACGCAACAAACCCTGAATCGTCATTCCCGCGAAAGCGGGAATCCAGGTGGGGTGGAGCGGGGAAACGCCGCTGTAGTGCCCCGCCACTGCCCCTGGATTCCCGCTTTCGCGGGAATGACGTTTTCGGGTGGCGGCGCTTGGTCTCATCCCTGTGGCAGATTTGCGACCCTCACGGCCCCTTGATATGCTCCACGTTTTCCATCACAACACCCACCCGGAGGCATGTGCATGATCGAAGCACCCTTTCCCCAGGAAGAGTACGAAACACGCCACCAGCAGTTGCAAAGGCTCATGGAGCGCGACGAGCTGGACCTTGTCGTGGCCTCGGGCCGCGACAACTTCTGGTACTTCACCGGCCTCGTCAGCTACCAGTTCGACCACCTGATGCGGCCCGAGATCTGCTTCATTCCCAGGGAGGGCAAACCCTTCGCGCTGGTGTACGGCAACAACAAGACCAAGGCCGAGGCGCTGCCCTGGTTCGGGGAGGTGCGGAGCTACGTGGACGTACCGTTTCCACGGGAGATGCTGAGCGAAATCCTGAACGACATGGGCTACGGTTCCGCCAAGCTGGGATTCGAGCTGGACGACGACCAGCGGCTGGGCTTCCCGGTCAACTACCTCACCCAGCTCACCGAGGCGCTTCCCAAGGCCAAGATCGAGGACGGCTCCGCGGCCCTCACCGACCAGCGGCTCTACAAGAGCCCTCGGGAGATGGAGAACATGCGCAAGGCCTGCGACATCTCGGTCAGCGCCTTCGACCGTATTCTGCCGGACCTGAAGGCCGGGGTCACGCGCCGGGAGGTAGCCGAGCGCCTCTACATCGCCATGATCGAGGAAGGCGCTCATCCGCGCCATCCCGGCTTCCTCATGCTGAACGCCTCCACCAAGTACGACGAGCGGCGCTATGAGAAGGGCGACCGCCTGATCGCCGACTTCGGCGCCTGCTACGAGGGCTACTACGGCGACATCACCCGCCAAGCGGTCTTCGGCGCGCCCAGCGCGGACCAAGTCAAGGAGCACGCGCTGGCGCTGCACCTGATCCAGGAATGCAAGAAGGTGATGAAGCCCGGGACTCCCATCGCCGAGATCCCGCGGACGGCCAACGCCGAGCTCAGGAAGAACGGATACCCCGAGGTGGACAGCCCCAAACGCATCGGACACGGCATCGGCATGGCCCGGGCCGAACCCCCGTCCATCAGCGAAGCCGAGGTGCGCAACGTGGAGGTGGGCATGGTCCTCGCCATCGAGCCCAAGGTGCGCATCCCGGGGGCCTCCATCCACCTGGAGGAGGACGTGTTCATCACGGCCGACGGCGCCGAGCCGCTCACCGCGGGCGCCGAACGGCTTTACGTCATCGAACAATGAGGCGGCCGGACCGCGGCGCCCGACCCATGCGACGATAGCCGGGAAAAGTCATGGCCAACGGAATCCTTTACCTGTCCAACGACGACGTCAAGCGCCTGCTCGACCTGGGCGAGGCCATCGACATCGTGAAATCGGCCCTCCAGGACCACAGCGCCGGCCGCGTGGGCTGGTCCGTGCCCGAGGACCTGGCCGTGAAGCCCGAGCAGGGCTGGCAGTACTGGGTCACCGGCTGCTCGCTGGAAACCGCGGCCGGCTTCCGCTTCCGCGCCATCAAGGCCGCGGGCGGAAGCCGCGACCCGTCGCGGCCGCCACAGGGGCCCCGGCGCATCCTGATCCTGAGCGACCGCCAGGGCGGCGAGGTCACCGCCATCATGGACGAGGACTGGTGCCACTCGGTGCGGACCGGCGCCGCCGCGACCGTGGCCTGTCAGGCCCTGTCACGCCAGGGCTCGTCGGTGATGGCGATGCTCGGCGTCGGCGACACCGCCAGCGCCACGGTTCCGGTCATGGCGCGCGCCTTCGACCTCAAGGAAGTACGGGTGCTGTCCCGCCGGCCGGAGACCCGCGAGGCATTCGCCCGGGAAGTGGGCCAGGAACTCGACCTGAACGTCGTCCCCTGCGACACCGTCCCCCAAGCGCTGGACGGCGCGGACCTGGTGGTCTCCGCCACCACCACCTCCGAACCCTTCGTCAAGCAGGAATGGATCAGCCCCGGCGCCTTCGTTTACTCCATCGGCAAGCACCAGGAACTGGAGAACGCCGCCTACAAGGACATGGGCAAGTTCGTGGTGGACAGTTGGGCCCAGTGCAAGAAGAAGTCCGATATCGACAGGATGCTGCGGGAAGGCTTCCTCACCGACGACGACGTCTACGCCGAGATCCCGGACGTCCTGTCGGGCAAGGTCGCCGGCCGGGAAAACGACGAGGAACGCATCTTCATGCGCGCCATCGGCCTGGTGAACCAGGACATCTCGTTGGCCGCGTGGCTCTACCGGAAGGCCCTGGAGGAAGGCGCCGGGACGCGGCTGCCTTATTGAACCATGGACATCTTTCTGCTCATGGGCCAGTCCAACATGGCGGGCCGCGGCCTCCTGGAAGACGTGGAGCCGATCCGCGACGAGCGCATCCGCGTGTACCAGGACGGCCGCTGGTCCACGGCCGAAGAGCCTCTCCACCATGACCGCCCCACCGCCGGCATCGGTCTCGCCATGAGCTTCGCCCGCACGGTGCTGGACGCCAACCCCGGTACGGACATCGGCCTTGTACCACGCGCCGTAGGCTCCACCCCTCTCTCACGCTGGACGCCGGGGGCCGACCTCTACGAAGACGCCGTGACCGCCGCCCACGAGGCCGCCCGGGACGGCACCATCAAGGCCGTCCTGTGGCACCAGGGAGAGCACGACTCCAAATCCGAAACCGAAGCCCTCAGCTATACCCAGCGGTTCAGCGCCATGGTGGCCACGTTGAGAGCACAACTCAACGCCCCCTCCCTGCCGGTTATCGTGGGGGAGCTAGGAGGCTATCTTTCGAAACGTACCGACTTCCCGCACTACCGGATCGTGAACGCGGAACTGCGCAAGGTCCCCGACACGGTCCCCCACAGCGCCTTCGTCAACGCCGAGGGCCTCACCGACAAGGGAGACAGCCTGCACTACGACGCACGGTCGTTACGCATCTTCGGGGAACGGTATGCCGCTACGTACCTGCGAGGGCTTGTTCGACGGCCAGATTAACTTCCCCGATCTGGCGCCCTACGGTTCAGCGCCGAGTACGGTACCCCCGGAACTGATCCTGGCGTTGACTCGTTGCGCTCCCGGAGCGGCGGCGAACCAAGCCTGCGCCGCGCGGAAACCGTCTCTGAGCTTCCCCGGGACAGCATCCAGGTATGGAGGCATCTCCGATGCCCGGTACAATCCGCCCAGAGACGGCGGCGGCATCTGCCTCTTTTGAAGGGCTTGCCGCGTCACCTTCAGTCGGGCCGCGACCTCCGCCAAGCTGACGAGGTCAGGCCTCACCTCCCGAAGCTTCGCCCCGTCCGGAAGGGCCGCCATGACTTGCTTCACCGTCGCGGAGATCACAGCCTCCGGATCCCGTCCGGTACGCGTGAACCCCAAACCGACAAGCCCCGACCCACCGAGACCGACCGCCGCGTCGTCGCACTCGGCCTCGTAGAGGGCATCAAGAATGCCCCCCTCGTCCGCCTCTTCCGGCAACGAGTAAACCAGATCGAACTCGAACTCCACACCCTCCAGTGCCGAAAGTGCGGCCTCGACCTCCTTGTTCGGATGCCCCTTCCTTGACAACACATAGTCCTTTCAATGAAAGTTGTCAATCGACAACTCTTAAACGGCGACTCCTTCGTCGCGCTTGGCCAACGATCCCATACGCAGGAACGCACTACTCACTCCAGTCATTTCCCCTGGTTCCTGCGGAGGCGATCCGGTCGAGGCAAAGCACGAGCAGGAATCCCACAACGCACAAGCCGAGCGCCGGCCAGAGGGTGCCGTCGATCTCCGGCAATACATTGACCTCACGCAGGAGCGGTTCATCCTGCCCCGGCACCGTCGTCTTGAAGGGCCAGATCTTTCTCAGAGAGCCGGCCATGAAGCCGACGAGGAGCGCGATAGTGATCCGGTGGTGCCGGCGCAGCAGCCAGCTCAGGATGCGAACGAACGGCAGGATGCCGCAGATGGCGCCCTTGGCCAAGGGAAGGATGGCGAGGAAGTCCCGGTCCCGGACGGCGTCGATGACGAACTCGTACTGCCCGAGGACCAGGAGGATGAAGGAGCCGGAGATGCCGGGGAGGATCATGGCGGTGACGGCGGCGGCGCCGCTCAGGAAGAGCGTGACGGCATCGTGGGGCATCACCATGGGGACCAGCCCCACCAGCCACCAGGCGGAGACCGCGCCCGACAGCAGGCACAGCACCGCGCTCGCGGACCAACGGATACGCCCGGCCACGGTCACGATGCTGGCCAGCACCAGTCCGAAAAAGAACGCGAACAGCGGCACCGGGTGGTGGTCCAGCAGCCAACCGACGGGGCCGGCCAGCGCCAGGACGGCCACGGCGATGCCGGCGCCGAGAACGGCCAGGAAGCGCCACGGAACAGCGGCCACCGCATCGCCGAAGCGCAGGCGCACCAGCATGAGCAGGAGCCGCCAGTTGAAGGACTTGAGGGCGTCCACGAGTTCTTCGTAGACGCCCATGATGAACGCCATGGTGCCGCCGGAGACGCCCGGGACGACGTCGGCGGCGCCCATGGTCAGGCCGGAGAAGGCGACGTAGAGATAGTGTTTCAGCCCGTCGGCCGGGCGCTTGGTGGCGGCCACCGGGGCGCTACATCCCCAGGCCTGCCTGCTTCTCGTTCCACTTGGCCCGCAGTTCTTCCCTCTCCGCCCCTTCCATGTGGTCGATGGCCTGGGCGACGATGTCCACGCCCACGAGCTCGGACCAGCCCTTGAGCAGCCGCAGGGTCACGGGGCCGGGGGCGTCGCAGGGAAAGCCCACGCCGTTGATGCTCTTGATGGGCACGATGGTGGGGCTGGTGCTGGTGAGGAAAGCCTCGTCGGCGTTGAGGCAGTCGTAGGGCGTCAGGTTGGTTTCCTCCACCTCCAGGCCCAGTGGGTCGGACAGCTCTCCGAGCACCGCGCGGGTGATGCCGCCGAGCACGTTCTTGGAGCCCGGCGTGTAGACCTTCCCGTCGATGACCGCGAAAAAGTTGTGGGCGTTGCTCTCGGCGATGTTGCCGTCGAGGTCGAGCATCAGCGGGATCGCCTTGGGGTCCGCTTGCCGGGCCTCGAAGGTGGCGATGATGTGGTTCATCTTGTTGGTGATCTTGGCCTTGGACTCCAGGCACTGGGGCGGAATGCGCCGGGTGGCGGGCACGATGATGGGAACGCCCTCGACGTAGTGGCGGCAGAACCCGGTGAAGTCCACGTCGTGGCAGTAGATCGCCACGGTGGCCTTCCCCTTGGCCCGTCCACCCCGCGAAGACCGCTCGCCCCTGCTCACCACCTGCCACACGGCATAGTCGTCGTCGGGACCGAGCAGGTCCTTGTTGCGCTCGATCACTTCCAGCGCCGCCGCTTCCATCTCGTCCTGGGTCATGCCGCAGTCGATGCGCGTGTATTTCAACGAGCGGAACAGCCGGTCGTTGTGCTCCTTCAGCTTGAACGGCTGGTGCCGGAACGTGCGGGTCACGTCGTAGACGCCGTCACCGGCGTGGAAGCCCATGTCGAGGACCGACACCTTGGCCTCGCTCTCGGGCACGAAGCTGCCGTTCAGATAGACGATCTTCTCATGCATCGCGTTGCCTCCGTTCAGGAATAAAAGGGGAATGGCGCAATCTACTACGAAACGGCCGCATGGTCCATTTGCCGGTTTGACATAAGGGGTTCTCGTGCCACATTGAAGTAAGCGTTACACGACGCCGGTCACCGTGCGCTGACAAGGAAAGGAATCACTCATGCTGATCAAGAGGCCCGCGGACATCAAGAGCAGTGAGATCACGGACAAGGAGCTGTATCTCAACCGGCGCCGGTTCATTCAAACCGCGTCAGTGGGCGCGGCGGCCTTGGGCGCGGGCCTCCTGGCCCCCGGGCTGCTCGGCCCCGTGGGCACGGCCTGGGGCGCCACCAAGCTCGAGAACGTCGCCAAGGGCAAGTTCGGTACCGACGAGCCGCAGACGCCACTCAAGGACATCACGAGCTACAACAACTTCTACGAGTTCGGCACGGACAAGGGCGATCCCAAGCGGCATTCCGGGAGCCTCAAGACCCGGCCGTGGACCGTGGAGGTGGAAGGCGAGGTACACAAGCCCAGGACCTTCGACATCGAGGAGCTGTTGAAGATGCCGCTGGAGGAACGGGTGTACCGGATGCGCTGCGTGGAGGCGTGGTCCATGGTGATCCCGTGGATCGGGTTCGAGCTGAGCCACCTGATCAAGGCGGTGGAGCCCACCAACAACGCCAAGTACATCCAGTTCGTTACGCTCTTCGATCCCGAGCAGATGCCGGGACAGCGCCGGGAAATCCTCGACTGGCCCTACGTCGAGGGACTGCGCATGGACGAGGCCATGAACCCGCTCACGATCATGGGGGTGGGACTCTACGGCGAGGTGATGCCCAACCAGAACGGCGCGCCCATCCGCCTGGTGGTGCCCTGGAAGTACGGCTTCAAGAGCGCCAAGTCCATCGTCAAGATCCGCTTCGTGGAGGAGGAGCCACCCACCTCGTGGAACGTCGCCGCCCCCCAGGAGTACGGCTTCTACTCCAACGTGAATCCCACGGTGAACCATCCCCGTTGGAGCCAGGCGAGCGAGCGCCGCATCGGCGACTTCTTCCGGCGCAAGACGCTCATGTTCAACGGCTACGAAGAGCAGGTGGCGAGCCTCTACAAGGGTATGGACCTGAAGAAGCTCTACTGAGCCGCGAGCCGTCCCGTGGACCGGCCCGGCCGGAGAGTCGCGGCTTGGTCCACGGAGAGGGATATCACCGCGTGGCGAACTAACCATGAAGGCATCCACCTGGGGCAAACCCTTCACCTGGTTCAAGGCTCTCGTGTTTGCCGCGTCGCTGATCCCGGCGGTGCGGCTGGTGGTGGGGCTCTTCACCGGCGGACTCGGCGCCAACCCGGTGGAATTCATCACCCACACCACCGGCACCTTCGCGCTGGTATTCCTGATGCTGACGCTGGCGGTGACGCCGCTGCGGCGCCTCACCGGGTACGCCAGCCTCATCCGGCTGCGGCGCATGCTCGGGCTCTTCGCCTTCTTCTACACGTGCCTGCACCTTTCCACCTTCGTGGTGCTGGACCACTTCTTCGACCCCGCGGCGATCCTGCAGGACGTGTTCAAGAGACCGTACATCACCGCGGGTTCCGTGGGCTTCCTGCTCATGGTCCCGCTGGCCCTCACCTCCACCGCCGGTTGGATCCGCAGGCTCGGCGGGCGCCGCTGGCAGCAGCTTCACCGCCTCGTCTACTTCTCCGCCGCGGCCGGTGTCGTCCACTTCCTGTGGCTCGTGAAGGCCGACCTGCGGGAACCGCTGATCTACGCGAGCGTGCTCGCGGTGCTGCTGGGCTACCGCATCGCGGTGTGGCGCAACGCGCCGTGGGCGAAGAAACGCGCGGCCCGCTCGTGATTTGACACGCCCGCGGGCGCCCCGTTATAAACCGTCGTTTGTGCAGTTCCCGGGCGCGGCCGGAACTTCGGCCGCGCCTTCGATTATGGCCAGCGATCAGCATCCCGCAACGCGCCGGGAACTCGATCCGAACACATTGGGAGCGTCGATCACGCCATGAAAAAGACGGTTCGGGTAACCGTCAACGGACGGTTGTACGAAGAGGAAGTGGAGCCGCGCCAGCTCCTCTCCTATTTCCTGCGGGAAACCATCGGTCTCACCGGCACGCACATCGGCTGCATCATCGGCGAGTGCGGCGCGTGCACGGTACAGGTGAACGGGACGCTGGTGAAGTCCTGCCTGATGTTCGCGGTGCAGGCCAACGGCAAGGAGATCACGACCATCGAGGGGCTCGCCGAAGGCGACGCGCTCCACCCGGTGCAGGAAGCCTTCATCAACAACTACGGCTTCCAGTGCGGCTACTGCACGCCGGGAATGATCATGGCGGCGGACTCTCTGCTCAAGAAGAACCCGGACCCCAGCGAAGAGGAGATTCGCGAGGGTCTGGCGGGCAATCTGTGCATGTGCACGGGTTACGTGCAGATCGTGGCGGCCGTGAAGGAAGCCGCGGGACAGGTGGACAATGGCTAAGGCGGATCCGAATCAGTACGTGGGCCTTGCCGCCCGGAGCAAGGAAGGGCCGAGGCTCGTCACCGGGAAGGGCCGGTACACCGACGACTTCACCGAGCCCGGCATGTTGCAGGCGGTGTTCCTGCGGAGCCCCCACGCGCACGCGCGCATCGTCGGGGTGGACGCCCAAGCCGCCCTGAGCCGCCCGGACGTGTTCGCGGTGGTCACCCCGGAGGACATCAAGCGGGACACCAAGCCCTTCCGTCCCGGCCGCTACGCCGCCGGGCTCAAGAAGCCCATCGCGGAATACGCCGGCGCGGTGGACAAGGTGCGCTACGTGGGCGAGCCCGTGGGCGCGGTGGCGGCCAGGGACCGGAGCACCGCGGAAGACGTTCTGGAATCCATCGCCGTGGACTACGAGATCCTCCCGGCCAACACCGACGTCCACAAGGCCATGGCCGGCGAGGACGCATCGGTCATCTACGACGAACTGGGCGCCAACCTGGCATGGCAGGGCACGCTGGAGTACGGCGACACCGAGAAGGCGTTCCGGGAGGCCGACCGGGTGGTGCGGGAGAACCTCAAGATCCACCGCTACAGCTCGACGCCGCTGGAGCCGCTGGCATGCATCGCCTCCTACGACCGCTTCAGCCGCAAGCTCACGGTGCGCACCAACACCCAGGTGCCGGAGAACATCTACGACGCGCTGCGGGACGCCCTCCAGATCGACGACATCCGGGTCATCATCCCGGACATCGGCGGCGGCTTCGGCCAGAAGATCCACCTGATCCGGAAGTACGTGGTCATCGTGGCGCTGCTGGCCATCAAGTCGGGTCGCCCCGTGAAGTGGATCGAGGACCGTAACGAGCACATGATGGCCGCGGGCCACGCGTGCGAGCAGCACTTCGACGTCGAGGCCGCGGTGAAGAACGACGGCACGGTCGACGGCCTGCGCTTCAAGGAGATCGACGACGTGGGCGGCTCCATCAGCACGCTCACCATCCACTTCACCAACAAGCTCAACAACCTGAGCAACACCTACAAGGTCCAGAACATCCGCGCCGACGGCTACTCCGTGGTCACCAACCGGTGCCCCGTGATCCCCAACCGCGGCATCGGCAAGCCCGCCATGTGCTACATCTGGGAGCGCATCATCGACCGGGTGGCCCAGGACCTGGAGATGGATCCTTCCGAAGTGCGCTTCAAGAACCTGGTGCAGCCGGAGCAGATGCCCTACCCCACCCCCAACGGCAACATCTACGACAGCGGCGACTATCCCGGCCTGCTCAAGCGGGCGCTGGAGAAGGTGGACTACCCGGCACTCAAGGAGGAGCAGGCGCGGGAGCGCGAGAAGGGCCGCTACCTCGGCATCGGCGTGGTCATCGGGGTGGAGCCCGGCGGCCGCAACGCCGCCCGAGACATGGCCATCTTCCCCGAGATGAAGGAAACGCCCGGGTCCGGCGGCATCAACGGCGCCACCATCAAGCTCGAGAAGAACGGCACCATCGCCCTGTACCTGGGCTCCCCCAACTGCGGACAGGCCCACGAAACCACCACCGCCCAGGTGGCCGCGGGAATCCTCGGCGTCAGCCCCGACGTCATCAGCACCACCACGCCTTTCGACAGCGACGTGGCACCCTGGGGCGTGGCCGCGGCCAACAGCGGCAACAACTTCCACCTCTACGACATCGGCTCCATCATCGGCGCGGCCACCCAGCTCCGGGAGAAGGTCCTCAAGGTGGCCGGGCACATCCTCGACGCCAAGCCGGCCGACCTGGAGATCGCCGACGGAGTCGTGACCGTTCCCGGCTTCCCGCGCCGCAAGCTCACCTTCGCCGAACTGGGCAAGGCGGCCTACAACAACCAGTCGCTGCTGCCCGAGGGCATCGACGCGGGCCTCCAGACCACGTTCTACTACACGTTCCCCCATGCCCAGCCCAACATGGTGCCGGGCCAGGACCGCCGCGTCCGCGCCCAGTTCACCTTCGGCGCCGGCGCCCACGTGGCCATCGTGGAGGTGGACCCGCGTACCGGCAAGGTCGAGGTGCTGCGCTACCTCATCGTGGGCGACAACGGCACCATCATCAACCCCGGCGTGGTGGACGGACAGATCTACGGCTCCGCCGCCCACGGCATCGCCGTGGCCCTGGGCGAGGGCTTCGTCTACGACGACGAGGGACAGCTCCTCACCATCACGCTGACCGACTACGGCAAGTGCTCCACCGCCGAGACCCCCAACGTCGAGGTGGAGCACGCGCCCTCGCCGTCGAAGTTCACGCCGCTGGGGCAGAAGGCCGCCGGCGAAGGGGCCGCCATCCCCTCCCCCGCCGCCATCGCCAGCGCGGTGGAAAACGCCCTGGAGCCCTTCGGCGTCAAGGTCCGGCATCTGCCGCTCACCCCCGAGCGGGTATGGCAATTGATTCAGGAGGCCCAGGCATGATCCCCGGCGCGTTCGACTACCACGCACCCGCTTCCCTGGAGGAGGCGCTGTCGCTCCTGTCCGCCAACCTGGACGACGCCAAGGTCCTGGCCGGCGGCCAGAGCCTGCTGCCGCTCATGAAGCTCCGCCTCGCCAAGCCCGAGGTCATCATCGACATCGGCGGTCTGGCCGAGCTGAACTTCATCCGCGAGGACGGCGACCACATCTCCATCGGCGCCCTGGCCACCTACACCGACCTGGCCGAGTCCGAGCTGATCCTGAACCGCTGCCCGCTGCTGGCCCAGGCCTCCGTGGTGGTGGGCGACGTGCAGGTGCGGAACCGCGGCACCGTCGGCGGCGGACTGGCCCACGCCGACCCCGCCGAGGACTTGCCGGCCGCCGTCCTGGCCCTGGACGCCGAACTCAAGGCCGCCGGACCCGACGGCGAGCGCTGGATCCCCGCCAGCGAGTTCTTCATCACCATGCTCACCACGAGCCTCATGCCCGAGGAATTGCTCACCGAGATCCGCGTCCCCGCCCGGGACGGCTACAAGTCCTCCTACCGGAAGGCCTCCCGCCAGGCCGCCGGCTTCGCCATCGTCGGCGTGGCCACGTGCCTCAAGGAATCCGCCGACGGCACCTGCGAGGACATCGCCATCGGCGTCACCGGCGTGGGCGACGTCGCCTACCGTGCGGAAAACGTGGAAGCGGCCCTGCGCGGCCAAAAGCTCGACGACAACGCCATCGCCAGCGCCGCCGCGCTGGTCACCGACGGCGTCGACCCCATCGAGGACGTCAACGCAACCCCGACCTACCGCGCCCATCTGGCGCGGGTGTACGTGGAGCGGACGATTCAGGCTGCGCGGGAGGGGTGAAGATTTCGAGGCCGGTTTACGGCTTCCCTGGTCGCTTGGCGCGTCCCTGACCCACTGAGAACTCCGACGGCGACAAAGATACTCCATGCACGACAGTCAGGGCGTCGATTTGCACGGGGCCACGCAGGGATCCAAGTCGTCGGTTCGGTGACCAGTGCTAAACCGGCTGGCGCACATAATCGGGGATGATGCTCCACAAGAACACTACAGCGTCCTCGACCCGCCTCTTGATGGCCACCAACTGCTGGTACGTGAAGTGCCCGGAGGAGCCATGGGTGCCGTCGTTGAACTCCCTAAACAGTTGTACGACATTATTCATGTCCTTCTCAACGAAGTCTTCCAAACTACTGTCGGACATACCGTTTAGCAGAAGGAAGTAATGGATTTTCGAGCGCCTTGTTGGTGTACCGTTAGGCGTTGTCTCGCACTCCGGCATTTCTTGTAGGACTAGGGTATCAGGTGCTCTGGTGTCGAGAATCTGCGTTAGAATTTCGCGCGAGCTAGTACAAAAATGCCGCGCTGCATCTGGGTTCCGAGGATCAAGCGAAAACAATGCGCCCTGCCAGCGATCACACAGGTCCCCGGAGATCACCGAGAGGACGTGGTCGAGTTTGCTGGAACGTATTTCCTCCTCACGGCCCGAGCCCTCAGGGTTTCCTAAAAGTGCGTTCAGCACGCCTGCACTATTCGCAGCTTCCCGCTCCGACAGGTCAAGAACTTCATTGTAGTGATCATCGTAGTGTGACGACTCGGCCTTCGCTTCCAGCCGACCATATGAACGTTGCATGCTTTCAACCGAGAATCTGAGAGTTGAATAACGTGGCTGAGAGGCTGTCTGTGCCAGCTTCGTCAGTTCCCGCCGAAGTCGGTCTCGGTTAGCACGAACTCGCGCATTGTAGCGGTTGACTTCCTGGTTGTATTTGCTGAGCGTGGCCTTGACCTTCTGGTTGTGTGCCCGAATTTCACGGTTGATCTTGTCAATGGCCTGCCTCTGCTTCGTCTGGGCCTGCCGTACCATGCTACGCAACTGGGTAGGGGTCACTCTTTGCGCCATGTCACACTCCTTGTGGCGGTTCATTCTCTAGTGCACCACATATTGTACCAGACCGGCAGACCACAATCGAACCGAAAGCAGGTAGAATTACAACTCGGCAGAGTCATGCCTGCAATAACCGCCGCTGCAACAGCGCCTGCATGTCACGGCGCCCGTCGGCGATCAGGTCCACGTAGACGTTGTCTCCCATCACCCGGTAGATGATACGGTAGGGCTTGAAGACGATCTCGCGATACTCCCTGATCCCGATCTCGACCAATTCCTTGGGGAAGCGTCCGCGATAGGGATAGTCAACCAGACTGGCAAACGCCTTCTCGATACGGTCCAGAACGTCGTCTGCGCGCCGCGGCCCGTCGTGCCGCCCGATGTAGTCGTCGATCTCCTCCAGATCGCGCTCCGCACCACGGGTGAGGTGGACCTTGAAGCGCATCAGGTGGTTCGCCGCCGCTCTCGGAGTCGCGCGATGACTTCCGTGGCGGGCTGCACCTGACCTGCCTCGATCTGGCTGGTGCCCAGCGCCAGAATCTTCAGCAGAGCAATCGTCTCCTGCATCTGTTCGTAACTGTCGATACCCTGAAGAACCGCCTTGGCCTCGCCGTTTTGGGTGATGATCAAAGGCTCCCCCTGGTCGCCGAGCGTTCGCATGATCTCGGCTGCGTGGGACTTAAGGTAACTGATCGGTTTTATCTGATCAGATAGCTTCATGACACGCCCTCCATCGTCAGACTGAATATAGACCTCAAATGGACCGCTCGGCAAGCCTTCGGCCCGACAAACCGAGCATGGCCCCTTGGAACACAAGGGACGGTGCGCCGAGTTTCAAACGGTTCGACTACCGGGCCGTGGACGGCATCTACGAAAGACATCACCATCAGCCGCCTCATTACACGCCCCGCAAACGGCCGTAAACGCTGAGCATGAGGGATGCCGCGCCGCACGCGATCAGGACGCATCCGAACACGACGGTGATCTTGCTGGTTCCCACGTTGGGGATGAAGACGAAGACGGTTACCAGGGTGCCGAGCACGTTTCCCATGGTGGAGACGCCGTAGACGGCTCCGGTGATGCGGCCGCCGTAGGACAGTTCCTTGAGCAGCAGGCGCACGAAGAAAGGAGAGAGGGCTGCCAGAAACGCCACGGGGAGGAACGTCAGAACGACCGAGGCGAGCATGATGCCCCAGAAATCGTAGCCGACGGACAGCATGATGGCTTCCATGACCCTATTCGCGAGGAACGCCACGAGAATCAGGTACACGCCGACTACGGAGAGCACGGTCGTTACGATCCAGATTTCCCGGGAACGGTCGGCGATGATGCCGCCCGTGGTGTAGCCGACCATCATGGCGAAGAGCACGACGGCGATCAGGCAGGCCCAGGTCGTGATGCCGCTGCCGAAGTAGGGGTTGAGGTAGCGGCTCCCCAGCATCTCGAAACCCATGAGGGCGAAGCCGGAGAGAAAGATCAGCAGAAAAAGCCACACCGAACCGATCGCACGTCCCATCACCACTTCCCTTTCAGGAACTCGTCCAGCTTGCGGTTGTGCCTCTCGATGGCACGCAGCGCTTCCACCGGCGCGAAGTCGTCCGTGAGCACGTCGGTGTCCGGCATGCGCTGAACGCTGCGCCGCTGGGCGACCATTTCGCTCAACGGGTACTTGAACCCGAACCGGCCGTCGAGCCTGGCCGCGGTTGACGCCAACCTGGCCTGTTCACGCCGGGGCCCGTCATAGGCAATCATGACCACGTTCCCTCCCGCGTCGTACAGGTCCACGTGCTCGAACACCTTGCCGATGGTGACCAGCGCCGCGTCGAACATCATCGTGTTGGGCTCGACGTTCTGGGCCACGGCTCCGCCCGGCCGGACGCGGGTCTTGACGAGCTTGTAGAACTCCGTCGTAAGCAGGTGAAAGGGCACGAAAGCGCTCCGGTAAGCGTCGATCAGGATCACCGGCCACTGTGTCCGATGCCGCAGGACATACCGGCGGCCGTCCTCGATGGAGACATTGAAGTTGTCTTCGAGCCGGACCCCGAAGTAACGCTTTGCCAGCTCGAAAACCTCAGGGTCGAGTTCCACCGAGGTGACCTGAAGGTCGGGCATGGTCTTGTGCAGGTACCACGCGGTCCGACCCCCACCGAAGCCTATTTCGAGGACGCGGTCCACCTCCCCCGCGTAGGCAAGGACCGCGGTCATGTACCGCGTGTACCGCGAAGGGAGCGCCAGCTCGTCGCGCGTGTCGTACACGGTCTCGGTGTAGAGCGCCCTGTTGTGCCCGAAGGTCATGGTGACGATCGGCCCTTCCTTGAAGATGTAGATGTTGTTGTACACGGACTCGCGCTTGGCGATGAGGAGCGGGTCCGCCGGCGCGGGTCGTGCTTCCACCGAGAGGAACAGTGCCAGCGCGGCGCAGAATGTGCCAAGGTGTCGTCTCATGGATGCGGCATCCGGTTGGTCTTTGGAACAGCCGCCAATGATATAGACCGTGAACGGATCGGCGTACAAACCCGCCCACGAAAAAAGGCGCCGGCGGCTTCGAACCGCCGGCGCCTTTCACTCGGGCAACGCCGCTGTCATCAACGCGCACAGACCGTATTCAGTGGCCGCTGGCCGCCTCCGAGCCCTTCTGCTTGACGGCGTAGATGTCGGGCTGCTCGGCCCCGGCCACCGCCAGCACGCCCACGGCGCCCCGGAGGATGCGGAAGATGGCGTGGTCCACCAGCAGGTAGTTGCCGGGAACGTCCACCTTGAACTCGACGATGGAAGCGGAGCCGCTGGGGATCAGGGTCGTCTGGACGTCCTTGTCAGGGCCGCTCACCGACCCTTCCCGGTACACCGCGTCGAAGATCTCGCCGATCACGTGGAACGACGAGATCTTGTTGGGTCCGATGTTGCCCACGTAGATGCGGACGGTCTCGCCCACGTTCGCCTTGAGCGCGCCGTCGCCCATCAGTGACTGCGTGTGGCCGTTGAAGACCACGTATTCCGGGGTCTCGGCGGTACCCTTGGCCGAGGAAAGGTCTGCAGGCCTTCATCGCCCACCTCGCCCTCGGTGTAGAACTCGCTCTGCATGACGTAGTACTCGCGATCCACTTTCGGCATGCCGCCCGCGGGCTCCACGAGGATCACGCCGTAGAGGCCGTTGGAGATGTGCGCCGGAATCGGGGGCGCCGCGCAGTGGTACACGAAGAAACCCGCGTTGATGGCCTTGAACACCGCCACCGCCTTCTTGCCCGGGTCCACCATCAACGCGTTGGCCCCTCCGCCGGGGCCGGTGACGGCGTGGAAGTCCACGGTATGCGTCAGCTTGCCCTTGGAGTTGTCCAGCCGAACCTCGAACGTGTCGCCCTGGCGCAGCCGTATGAACGGGCCGGGAACCTTCCCGTTGTAGGTCCAGAACTCGTACCGGACCCCTTCGGAGAGCTCGCCGACCTTCTCCTCGGTCTCCAGGTTCACGATCACGTGCGCCGGCTCGGTGCGGGTGATGGGCGGGGGCACGTTGGGGGCGCTCGCCAAGGTCGCCTCGACGGTCGCGGCCCACGCGCTCGCGCTTGCCAGGCCGGCAACCAGCCCACACGTCGCAAGCAACGCCCACATCGAGAAGAACCTTGGGAATTCCCGCGGGTTTGTGCGAGTTCGCATGCGTGACTCCTTTCGTCTCCCAAGCGTCCCATCGGAACACCCTGGTGAAACGCGGTGGGGTTCCGTGGGACGCGTCACAGATCGGTTTCCTGCTGGAAAGTACCGATGCTTGACGAAAGAAGTCAAGAATTTATTTCACTAACCCCGGCCCGAAACGAAATCCTGCCGGCGATGCCCTCGTGCCGCTCGTCCGCCCATAGGAGCGGTGGCGAGACACGTTGACGGGGAGGCGCCGGGATAGTTTCGTCAGCCCGAGGAGGTGGACAGCTCCAAGCGGTTCCCGCTCGGGTCGACGACGTAGACGGAGTAGCCCTTGCCGTCGTCGTGGCGGCGGACCTCGCTCACCTTGGCGCCCCGCGCTTCGATCTCCTTTACGAAGTCCTCGGGCTCGCCGCGCGCATCGATCTCGAAGGTGTGATGCGGCACGCGCGGGTGGCGGTCCTTGGAGGCGTCGAAGACGCCCAGGACGGCGCCGCCGAGATTGAGGCGCACAACGTCGACGCCGGCGACCTTGTGTTTCTTGCGCACGGTGGCGCCCAGTACGTCCTGGTAGAAACTCACGGTCTTGTCCAGGTCGTCGGCGTTGAAGTTCCACGAACGAAATTGCGTCAACTCAGACATGGCCAACCTCCATTTGGTTGCGAGCGCTCCACGCACCCTTCACTCTTCCGGAAGAACAGGGGTGTTCCCGGAGAGGCAAACCGTACCGCTACTCACGAGGCGGGGACCCTATGAAACGTCATTCCCGCGGAAGCGGGAATCCAGGGGCGGTGGTGTGGGGAATACGTCTGTTTGCCCCCTCCCAACCCCTGGATTCCCGCTTCCGCGGAAATGACGTTTCGGTGCGTTGGTGCCATTTTCGTGTCCGAGTAGGGTTTTGACACAGCCTGTTCCACGGGAATGGCATTTCGTTACACGGTCGCCTCCCGAGTCTTGACACAGATCGACAAAGCAGGGTTTCAGTCTACGCGCGCAGCTTCGAACAACGCGTCGCAATTTTCAAGCTCGTCGAATCGCCACAAGACATCCAGTAGCGCCGCCCGCCGGGGCTCGGGCAACACGCCGGTGGTGAGTCCCTGGAATTTCCGTTCCAGCTCTCCGTCCGACAGCGGGTTTCGGCTGTGGCCCTTGGGATAGTCCGCGGCACGGGTCAGCCGGCGCCCGGAACGCAGCACGACTTCCACTCGGGCGCGTTGCTGCGCCGGGTATCGCTGGGTGGCTTCGGGGTCCTCGCTCACCTCGACCTTGCGCATGAGGGGACGGAGCCGCGGGTCGGCGATGCGCTCCCCGGCGAAGCTGGCCGCCGTGAGTGCGCCGTCGGTCAGGGCGACGGCGACGACGTAAGGGAGACTGTGGTCCGCGGTCTCGCGGGTCCGAGGGTCCCATTTCTCGGGCTCGCCGGCGGCGTTCCGCACGGCCACGCGGTAGGTGGCGATGCGGATGCGCTCGATGTCGTCGGGATCCACCTCCTCCCTCAGGTCCAGCGCCATGGCGGCGCCGGCCTGGGTGTGTATCTGCGCCGGAAAGTACTTGATGCTGGTGTCGGTGAGCTTGAAGGGCACGCCGGCGCGGGCGTCGCCGAACCCGTCGAGTCGGAGGGGGCCGGTCACCTGCTCGAACAGACCCGAGCGGCCTTCGAAGGGCTCGGGCGGCCCGTCCATGCCGCCGCGGGCCAGCAGCGCGGCGAACACCCCGTTGCGCACGGCCATGGCCGTGGCGCAGCCTTTCCACGTGGACAGCTCGCCCACGCGGGTCTGTCCCAGCGGCACCTGGGACACGGCGGTCATGGAGATGGCGTGCGCTAGCCGGTCTTCCGGGAGTCCCAGCACCTTCCCCGCGGCGCAAGCGCCGGCCAGGCCGATGAAGAGCCCCTGGTCCCAGCCCTTCTCGCGGGTGGCGAAGCGTTCGGCGAACTGTCCGTAGATCTCGTAGGCAAGCACCAGCGCGGTGACCACGGCGCGGCCCGGCGCGCCTGCCATCTCGGCCGCGGCCAGCACGGCCGGCAGCATGTCGCTGGGATGGCCGCCGCCCGGCGAGACGAAGCTGTCGTTGCAATCCAGGTAGCGGATCATGGCCGTGTTGGCGAAGGCGGCCGATTCCGGCGAGGTGGTCCGAGCATTTCCCAGAATCCGCGCCGCGCCGCCGCCGTGCACCTCGGGCGCCAGTTCCCGGGCGATGCGGCACGGCGCCGCATCAAAGGCGCCCAGCGCGCAGCCCACGGAGTCGAGGATCCGGCGGCGGGCTTCGTGGACGGTGTCGGCCGGAATATCCTCGAAGGTGAGGGACGCGGCATAGGCACTCAGGAATCTCGTGGTGTCATCCATGGAATCAGGTGGCGCGCCGCAACGCGAGAAAGAAATCCTTGAGCAACGAGCCGCATCTTGCCGCGAGCACCCCTTCCGTGACGGCGACCTGGTGGTTGAGACGCGGATCGTCGCAGACCTGGTAGAGCGACCTCACGGCACCGCCCTTGGGGTCGAGGCAGCCGAACACGAGCCGACGGACCCGCGCCTGTACGATGGCGCCGGCGCACATGACACAGGGCTCCAGAGTGACGTAGAGGGTGCAGTCGTCGAGCCTCCAGGACGCCCGTTCGCGCGCCGCCGCCCGCATCGCCGTGATCTCCGCATGGCTCGTGGGGTCCGCCCGGGACTCGCGGCGGTTGTGTCCCCGCCCGATCACGGAGCCGTCATGCACCACCACCGCCCCCACGGGCACTTCCGCCTCCCGGCGCGCCGCCTCGGCCTCGGCGAGGGCGAGCGCCATGAACGCTTCGTCGGCCTTCCGCGCCGCCTCGCGCGCTACCGGATTCTCCATGAGAGGGTCACCCGCCGCGATGGCCTCCGGGGCACCGCGTACGCAACAAAAACCTCCGCCTACGCCAGCTCCGCCAGGTCATCGAGCACTTCCCGGGCGTGCCGCGCGGGCTTCACCTTCTCGTAGATCCTGGCGATGCGGCCGTCGGGATCGATGAGGAACGACATCCGGTAGGTGCCGTCATACTCCCTTCCCATGAACTTCTTCCTGCCCCAGACGTCGTACAGCCGGACGACTTCCTTCTCTTCGTCCGCCAGCAACGCGTAAGGGAGCTCATGCTTCGCGGCGAACCTGGCATGACTCTTGACCGGATCCACGCTGATCCCCAACACCGCCGCCTTGACACTATCGAACGCCTCGATATGGTCCCGTATACTACGGGCCTCCGTCGTTCAGCCGGGGGTGGCGTCCTTGGGGTAGAAGAACAGCAACACCCACCTGCCCCTGTAGTCGGAGAGCCCGCGGAGGTTGCCTTCCTGGTCGGGCAACCGGAAATCCGGCGCGGTGTCACCAGGCTTGTGCTTCATGGATGAGATTCCTCCCGTCGGATGTTGCCGATGTTTCTACAACGCGCGGTGCCCGGTGCCAAGCCGGCCCCACGCACCGGCCCGCCTTGACACGCCGGCTTCCGCGGTAGCAGAATCCGCATGTCCCAACTCGATGGAAACATGCCTAGTGTCCTGTCCCGCAAATAAGTGGCATAAGTTAAGTGGCATAAGTTGCGCAGGATTTTTCGTCGTCGGCAAGGCGCGATGACCCGTAGGGGCGACCCGCGGTCGCCCCTTGTGGCGGGTACCACGCGAGGAAGACCCCGGGTCAGGCCCGGGGTGACGTAACGCAGCCGACGGCGAAAAAGACCAGCAAATTATGCCACTTATTTGCGGGACGCGACACTGAGGAGGAGCCCATGGAAATCGTACACAAGCCGCGGAGCTACGGCGAACACACCGATCACTGGCTCGATTTCGAGGAAAGCCCCCGGCGGGTGCGCGTCAAGTTCGGCGGCGAGACCCTGGCGGACACCAGGCGCGCCATGCTGCTGCGGGAGGCGGGCCACGTGCCGGTCTACTACTTCCCGCGGGAAGACGTGCGCATGGAGTTCCTCGCGCCCAACGACCACCACAGCCACTGCTCCGTGAAAGGCGAGGCTTCCTATTGGGACGTCAGCGCGGGCGGCAAGACGGTCGAGTCCGCGGCCTGGAGCTACCCGGACCCCAAGCCCGAGTCCCGAAACATCGCCGGGTACCTGTCCTTCTACTGGAACCGGATGGACGGCTGGTACGAGGAGGAGGACGAGATCTTCGTCCACGCCCGGGACCCGTACAAGCGGGTGGACGTGCTCCGGAGCTCGCGCCACGTCCGGGTGACGGTGGGCGGCGAGGTGGTGGCCGATTCCACGAGCCCCCGGATCGTCCTGGAGACCGGGCACCTGATCCGCTACTACCTGCCGCGGGAGGACGTGCGCGCGGACCTGCTGGAGCCCAGCGACACCCGTTCCCAATGCCCCTACAAGGGCAACGCCCGCTACTGGTCGGTTCGCGTGGGGGACGAGGTCTTCAAGGACACCGTCTGGAGCTACGAGGACACCATCCCCGAATGCCCCAGGATCAAGGACCTCATGTGCTTCTTCAACGAGCGCGTGGACGCCATCCACGTGGACGGCGAGCGGCTGGAGATTCCCCGCACCAAGTGGTCGCGGAGCTGACGGCTTCGGACCGGGTGTGGCCTGGTTACAGACGTCCGTCGTCGTCATTCCCGCCCCCCCGATACGTCATTCCCGCTTCCGCGGGAATGACGTATCGGGGGGCCGAAGTCTCCTTTTCATCTCCCTGTGTGTCTCCCGAGAGCCGACATCGGTGATTCCCGGAAGCGGGATTGACAGATTCAGGCCTACGCCGCGGTCGAGGCTACGGACAGCGCACCGGCCTCCCGCAACTTGGGCAACAGCTCGTCGAGGCTCCGGATGAGCAGCTTGGGCTTGGCCGCGGCCAGGGTTTCTTCGTCGTTGTAGGAGTACTCGGTGGCCAGGGCCACGGTGAACACGGAGAGGTCGTTGCCGGCCACCTGTGCGAACTCCAGGTTGTTGCCCGCCCGGATGTAGGTCGCGGTCCCGGACAGGAGGATCACTTCGAGGTCCCGGTTCAGCCTGCGGAACAGGTGGTAGATGCCCTGCTCCTTGCGGAAGTAGGTCTCGTCGCGGTCGATGATCTCGTCGAAATACTCGCTGATGCCGGCCTCCTCCATGACCCGGTGCTTGTAGCGCCGGCCGCTGGTGGTGAGGACCATGTTGTTCAGGCCCGCGTCCCGGGTCTGCCGCAACGACGTTTCGACGCCCGGCATGAAATCCGGCGGATTCACGTCGAAGCCGTGGCGCCGGGCTATCTCCAGGGCGTGGCCGCGGATCTCGCGCCGCACTCCCTCGTTGTAGATGATGTTCGGATCGCGCGCGTAGTCTTCCGCGAACAGGATGGGGGCGAGGAAGAAGTCGAACGGCCCGTCCGCCACCTTGCGCAGCTCTTCGAAGGACAGCTCGGGTTTGTCGTAGCGCGGGAGAATCTCGTTGGCGATGAGGTGGACCCGGTGGATGTCCGTCTCGATGGTGTCGGACATGGTCCGCATCAGGCACTTCTTGACCGGCGTCGGCGCATCACTCATGGCAACCCTCCTGAGTTGGCGACCCCCCTGTCCCGGTATCCTGACTCGTCGATTCACCCGACCGGCGAGACAAGACACCGTGGCGCTCTGTCACCCATCGCTGCTGGAAAACTGCTCCAGCTTTAGCTAATCTGCCGGAAACCTGTCAACCGGGAGACATCATGCTGAACCTGACTCTGGCGTGCGGCCACTATGACCGGACCGAGGCGTTGCGGGACGGGCGCGTGCAACCCGACGGCATCCGCCTCAACTGTCTCACGCTCAAGGTGGAAGAGACCTTCTGGCGCATGATGCAGTACCGGGAGTTCGACGTCGCCGAGACCTCCCTCGGAGGCTACGTGGTGCGGCGCGGGCGCGGACTCGACGACCTCGTGGCCATTCCCGTGTTCCCGTCGCGGTTCTTTCGCCAGTCCTGCATCTTCGTGCACGGCGGCTCCGGCATCGACGCGCCGCAGGACCTCAAGGGCACGCGCATCGGTGTCCCCGAGTACCAGATGACCGCCGCGGTATGGGCCCGGGGCGTCCTCGCGGACGACTACGGCGTGCGCGCGGAGGACGTGGCGTGGGTCCAGGGGGGGCTCGAAGACCCGGGCCGCCTCCCCTTCGAGCCCGTGGAGCCCGCGGGCATCCGGCTGGACTTCGCGCCGTCCGACCGCTCGCTCGCGCGAATGCTGGCCGACGGCGACATCCAGGCGCTGATCACCGCCCGCACCCCGTCCACCTTCGACCCCGCCGACGGCCGGGTGCGGCGCCTGTTCCCGGAACCGTGGAAGGTGGAGCGCGACTACTTCGATCGCACCGGCATCTTCCCTATCATGCACACAGTGTCCATCCGGCGCGAGATCCTCGACGAGCATCCCTGGGTCGCGGCCACCCTCATGAAGGCCTTCTCCGAAGCCAAGGACCTGGCCGTGGCGGACCTGACCCAGACCAGCGCCCTGCCGCTGACGCTGCCGTTCCTGACCGAGCATGCCCACCGGACGGTGGAGACCATGGGCGAGGACTTCTGGCCCTACGGATTGGAGTCCAACCGCAAAACCCTCGAAACATTCGTGCGTTACATGCACGAGCAGGGCATGATCGAGCACCCGATGCCCATCGGGGAGCTGTTCGCCCCAAGCACGCACCGGACCTTCCGGATCTGAACCGGGCGCCCTCGAACCGTATCCGGTCTCGTTGCCGGGAGTCCACTCGTCCGTAAGGACCGGAAAACTCGGCAAAAACCGTGACTACTGTTTGTGCAGCTTGGTGAAACCGCCTTCTCACAAGGCCGGAGACCCATCCACACCCGCGTCTGTGAACAGGTTATCCACAGACGCGGTGGATGGTGTCAATGGGTCGTCGGTCCGGTTCGAATCGTTCGGGCCGCACCCGGAACCCCCGAAGGGAGGCCGAGGACAAGGCATGGTGGAGGATCGGGGAAAGCGTGGCGCGCGAGCCGGGATCAGACGTAGTGCTGGATCTCCTGCAGGGAGGGGGGAAAGAACAGGTCCTCGATGGCGGGCTTGCTCTTGATCATGCCCTGCTCGAACTCGTAGCGGACCGCGGCTTCCAGGGCCGGCCGGTTGTCTTCCAGGTTGTAGGGCCAGGGGTCGGGACCGAAGATCTCATGCTGCTGCTGAAGCTCTTCCTTGGCCCATACCAGCGCCAGGCTCCGGGGGTCGCGCATGCGCTCGTAACACACCTGCTTGGCGCGCTGCAGGGCCTGGAGCAGGCTCACCGCCACCCATGGGTTGTGCTCCAGGATCTCGTCCTTGACCACCACCGTGTGCATGATCGGAAAGATGCCGCTCTTGCGGTAGTAGTCCGCTTCGGCCTGCCTGGGGTCCGGGAAGAGCAGCGCCACCTTGTCCGAACCCGCGCGGATGGACGGCAGCACCTCGGGGTAGAGCGACCCTTCCAACTCGCCGGCGCACAGCATCTCGTCGATGTCGCGGCCTTCCGGCACGCGGTGGATCTTCATCCACGAAGCCGGTTCCAGGGGGACGTCTTCCTCCTCCTGGCACCACCACTCCACGGTGCGGAGGTCTAGGCCGTAATAGTCCTGCAGGATGCCGCGCATCCACAGGCCGGCGGAGTTCTGCAGCGTGTCCAGGCCCACCCGCTTGCCGTTCAGGTCGGCGGGTTTCTCTATGCCGCAGCCGGTGCGCTTGACCATGTAGCTGTGGCGGAAACGCCGGTGCGGAAACGCGGGAATGGCGGTGAAGTCGCGCCCCTGGTCGTGGGCCACGAGATACCCCACCAGTGACAGCTCGCACGCGTCGAACTCCTCGTGGCGCAGCATGCGCCCGTGCCGTTCGGGCGACGGCATGGTCATGACGTTGAGGTCGATGCCCGCGGGCTCCACCACCCTCTCCCACAGGGGACGCAGGAGATCATAGCTGCCGCAAGCGAAATTCAGCTTCAACCGGGACATTCACCGCTCCTCCTTGACGTGCTTCCGGTACTCCTCGGGCGTGTCGATGTCCACGAGGATCCCGGACTCGTCGGTGTCCAGTTCGAGAGTCTCCTCGGGGTGGCCGCGCACCACCGGCTTGGCGCCGATGTCGAGCGAGGCCGCCATGAACTCGGGAAACAGCTTGGCGGAGAAGAGCACCGGATGGCCGCGCCGGCCGTTGAAGCGCGGCACCACGATCAGCATCTCTTCGGCGCGGAAGCGTTCGATCATGCGGTCCACCAGGCGACTCTCGATGAACGGGTGGTCCACCAGGTGCACCAGGATCGCTTCCACCGGCTCGCCCTCCAATGCCCGGATGGCGGTGTGCAACGAGGAGAGCTGTCCGCGCGCGTAGTCGGGATTCACCACGGTGTCCACGCCGAGATAGGCGATGGCCTCACGCATGGCCTCGGCGTTGTGGCCCAGCACCACCAGGGTGCGGTCCACTTCCGTACGCTCCAGCGCGCGCACGATGCGCTCGATGAACGGCACCCCGTCCACCGGCAGGAGCGCCTTGGGCCTCCCCATGCGGCTGGAGGCGCCCGCGGAAAGGACGACGGCGACGATCATGACGCGGAAGGATGGACCGTACCGGCGGCCGGCATCGCGCCGCCCGCGCGCGCAGGCGGGTCCGTCAAATGCGTGCCGTTAAAGCCCCTCAAGTTTCCTCATGGTCTCGGCATAGTCCCCGATGGCCTTGTCGAGAGTGTACTCGGCATCGAAGCCCAGTTGCTCCGACGCGCGGGACAGGTCGGTCAAGGCCCGGTTCGCCGGATAGGACATGGGATCGCTGCCCCTCTGCAGCGTGACACGGGACTCCGGGAACTGCTTCTTCACCGCCGCGAGGATGTCGTCGCCCGTGACCATGCCGCTGCAACCGATGTGGAAGAGCCGGTCCTGGTGCTCCGGCTTCAACGCGGCAAGGACCGTGGCGGTGGCCGCGTCCTTGCCGTAGAGGATCTCCGTGGGTCCGTAGGGCCAGTTGATGACCGCTTCCTCGCGCTTCAACGCCGCGCGGATCATGTCCTGGATCGCCTGCTCGCGGGTCGCCTTCATGGTCGTGGGCGACGGCCCGTACAGGCCTCCCACGTAACGGATGCACACGAACTCGAAGCCGTACATCCTGGCGTAGGCATTGCCGAGGTACTCGCAGCCGCCCTTGGTGGCGGCATAGACCGACGGCGGGTTGATGGGAATGGTCTCGTCGACGGTGTGAACTCCCTCCCCCATGGAACCCAGGTAAACGGTCCCGGAGCTCGGGAAGGTGATGCGCGGCACGTTCTCCAGCCGCACCGCCTCGAGCACGTTCACGGTGCCCATGAGGTTCAGGCGCACGCCGGTGTACGGGCGCCGCTGCACCTCCTCGCCGAGAAACGCCGCCAGGTGGATGATCTGGCCGACGTCGTAGTCGCGCACCGCGCTCACGAGCTGCGGCAGGTCCAGGATGTCGCCGCGCACGGTTTCCACGGACGCGGGGTCGACGCCCACGGCCCTGAGCAAGCGCTCGTTGACCGCCACGTCGAAGATCACGGGACGTTCGCCCCGCTCCTGCAGCATGCCCACCACGTACGCGCCCACCAGACCGGTGCCCCCGGTCACGAGAATGCTCTTTTGTGCCATTCGCTACCTCTCTCCCCGCTAGGGGAACATGTATTCCACCGGCGGCGATTCGAAGTCCGTCTCCACTTCCGTGGTTCCAGGCACTTCCTTGGCCACCCCGACAATCTCTTCCTGCAAGGCAGGCTGGGTCAATATGCCGGAGACGTGGACGACGCCGCCGCTGGCGCGCACGCGCACGTTCAGGTTGCGGGTCTTGGGCGACACGATCAGTGCCGCCTGGACCCGCGACGTGAGGGACAGGTCGGCGAAGGCCTGTTCGGACTCCTCGGTCTTCTGGTACTCCGGGCGTCCGGCCGCGTCCTCGATCAGCCGCGCCAGGGTGTCCACCGTCATCTGCCCGGCGTTGAGCACGAGGTCGTAGCGCGACGCGTCGCGCCAGTCCGCGCCGAAGACGGCTTCCATGCGCCGGGAGCGCGCCTTGTTGACGCTCTCCACGTAACGGCGGCCGCCCGCCTCGTCGAGCCCTTCCCGTTCCCGCACCTTGTCCACCTGGTATTCCAGCGGCGCGGTCAGGAGCACCTTGAGCACGTGGCTGATGCCGGGCAGCAGTTCCTGGCCCATGTGGCCGTGGTAGACGATCTGGCCGTCACGCGCCATCTCGCACATGGCCGCCTGGAGGGTGATGCGATACAGCCGCAGGCTCTCGCGCCAGCGCTCCCACCAGTGCGGCCCCGACTCCAGCACCTCTTCGTACTTGGCCTCGGGAATGCCGTACCGGTTGCTCGCTTCCATGAGCACTTCCCGGTCCACGCACGGACAGCCCAGATCCTGCGCCACCCGCTCGGCAACCTCCGGACCCGCGCCAAACGCGCCACGAATGATCGTGATAATCGGCATGGGGTTCCTCCTTTCGGCTCGGTTGCGAGCAACGGCCGCGCGGCCGCCGCCCATCCCTTCCTTCTGCTAAGGTAAAACGTCCCTTGAAGGGTTGCAAGATATTTGTACGGGCAACCCGCTTTTGTTACACGTTTGTCAGGCCTTCACCATGACCCCCAGGGAAAAACTGCTGGCGTTGCGCGAGGAACTGCGACAGACGTTCCTGGAGCGCGGCGAGCTCATCGACGGCGCTCTCGCCGCCCTCTTGTCGGCTCAGAACCTGCTCATCATCGGCCCGCCGGGGACGGCCAAGTCGATGCTCGCCGACGAGTTGTGCCGCCGCATCGAGGGCGCCGGCTACTTCCAGTGGCTGCTGACCCGCTTCACCGCCCCCGAGGAGCTGTTCGGCGCGGTGAGCCTCAAGGGCCTGGAGCAGGACGACTACCGGCGCGTCACCACCCGCAAGCTGCCGGAGGCCCACATCGCGTTTCTCGACGAGGTCTTCAAGGCCAACTCCTCGATCCTCAACTCCATCCTCACCATCATCAACGAGCGCCGCTTCCACAACGGCCGGCAGGTGCGCGACGTGCCGCTCATCACCCTGTTCGGCGCCAGCAACGAGCTGCCCGAGGACGACGAGCTGACCGCCCTGTACGACCGGTTCCTGCTCCGGTTCCTGGTGGACTACATCGCGGAGGACTACCACTTCCTGCGGATGCTGGAGGCGCCGCCGCGGGAGGCCGGGGTGCGCATCAGCCTCGAAGAGTTGAACGGGATGCAGCGCGAGGCGGACGCACAACCCGTCCCCGGCCACGTGCACCGCGCCATGGCCGAGGTCCGCCGGCAGCTCGGCCGGAAGCAGATCGTCGCCTCGGACCGGCGCTACCGCCAGTCCCTGGCGCTCATGAAGGCCCACTCCTATCTCGCGGGCGAGGCACAGGTCTCGGACGAGAGCCTGCTGTTCCTGGAGCACGTGCTGTGGCGGGAACCGTCGGAGCGGGCCGACGTGAGCGGCACGATCCGGGAGATCGTGCTCGGATACG
This sequence comes from uncultured Syntrophobacterales bacterium, assembly GCA_964519455.1. Lineage (GTDB taxonomy): Bacteria > Desulfobacterota > Binatia > UBA9968 > JAJDTQ01 > JAJDTQ01. Next base: position 3,135 of record CAZFIU010000042.1, on the reverse strand, counting down.
AGAAGGAGGCGCAGGAACTCCTGTTTCAGGCGCGGGAGATCCAGGAGTACGTCCAGCGCCCGTGGGAGACCGAGGACCTGCGCTCCAACGCCCTCATCGAAGGCCACACCAAGCTGCGCAACATCCTCGCCCGTTTCGAGCAGCTCATCGAGAAGGCAGCCGATTCGGACCGCCCCGTGGAGCGCGTGGAAGGCATGCGCGACGAGATCCGGACTCTGCAGAAGCGCCTGCTGGAGGACCTGTAGTGGCGCGCCGGAAGCCCGGGAAGCAGGCCGCGCCCGTGCCCGGCCTGCCCGACAACGCCAACTGGATCGAGAGCGACCGCTACGACCGGCACGCCTACGGGCTCCTCCGCCGCGATGCCGCTTCGCTGCGGGAACTGGAGCGCGCCGGGGAGGCCCTCCTGCCCCACTTCCCCTCGCTCCTGCGGGACGTCTTCTGCCTGCTGTTCAAGTACAACATCGTCTTCGCCGCGGAAGCGGACGTGCTCCCCAGCGCGTCGGTCAACCGGGCGCTCCTGGACGCGCTCCACGGCGGCGAAGTGAGCCGCATCCTGCGGGAGATGACGCTGCTCGACGAGGCCAAGGCCGGCCTGTGCACCCTGCTCGTGGGCGAAGGGCTCCTGGCCATGCTCAAGTCGGAGAAACCGTGGACGCGCCACGACATGATGGACACCTGGAAGCTGCGGCAGCAGGAGGAGGACTTCCAGAAGGTCGGGGAAATGCTGGAGCACGCGGGCGAGCTGGCCGAGCAGGAGGACGGCGCGGGCAAGGAAGACGCGCTGGCGAAGCTCCAGGAACGGCTCAAGAGCCGCCTCCGGGGCGAAGCGGCCTCCATCCGGCAGAAGCGGCGGCAGTTGACCGAGGACCTGGACCGGGTCGAGAACGAAGCGCGGGCGCGGGTGCAGGCGTCGGCCATTCGCGCCGCCCAGCAGCTCGAGGAAGCCGCGGAGGAAGCGGAAGCCTGGGGCTCGGCCCTGGGCTCCGGGGGACGCCTCCCGGCGGACCGGCGGCTCGAGCTGGGGCGCCGGCTCGCGGGCAACGAGAAGCTCAAGAAACTCATCCGCATGGTGGGGCGGATGAAGTCCCACGCGCTGGCGCTGCGCAAGCGCACCTTCGAGCGCGCCAACGAGGAACTGTACACGGTGGAGCAGGGAGGCTCCCTGGAGCGCCTGCTGCCCCAGGAACTGGTGACGCTGCGCCAGCCGCTGCTGCACCGGGACTTCCAGCGCCGGCTCCTGGAGAACGAGCTGCTGCAGTACTCGCTCCGCGGCATGGAGGAGAAGCGCAAGGGGCCGGTGGTGGTGTGCCTCGACGGCAGCTCCTCGATGGCCGGGGACAAGGAGCTGTGGTCCAAGGCGGTGACCCTCACCCTGCTGGAGCTGACCCGGCGCCAGCGCCGGCCGTTCCGCTCCATCTGCTTCTCCTCCCGGGACACGGCCCTGCACGTCCTGGACCTGAACACCCGGCGCGGCGGTGACGTGGAGCCGGACAAGCTCATGGACCTCGCCGAGCACTTCCCCGGCGGCGGCACGGATTTCGAAACGCCGCTGGACGCCGCCCTGGAGTGCCTCAAGAAATCCCGCTATAAGAAGGGGGACATCGTTTTCATCACGGATGGAGAGTGCCGCGTGTCGGAGGAATGGTCGGAGCGGTTCCTCAAGGAGAAGGACCGGCTGAGCTTCTCGCTCTTCTCCATCCTCATCGACGTGGGCAGCAGTTCGTTGGGGACCCTCAAGGAATTCAGCGACCGGATCACCACCATCAGCCAGCTCACCAGCGAAGGCACCCGCGACCTGTTCCTGCGCATCTGACACCCGCCGCTCCGGCGCGCGCGGACCATTGACAACACATCGGAGAACCCCATGAGCAAGAACCTGAGCTTCGGCATCCTGCTACCGACCCGTGGCGTCATCCTCGCCAAGACCGCGGTCCCGGACTTGAGCCCGGTCTTCAACCTCGCCGACGCGGTGGAGCAGGCCGGCTACGACTCGGTGTGGATCGGCGACAGCGTCACGGCCAAGTCGCGGCTGGAGGTCATCAGCACGCTGGGGGCGCTGTCGGTCAAGACCCAACGGGTCAAGATCGGCACCGCGGTGCTGCTGGCGGCCATGCGCAACCCGGTGGTGCTGGCGCAGGCCCTGGCCAGCGTCGACGTGCTGTGCGCCGGGCGCCTGATCTGCGGCGTGGGCGTGTCGCGCAACGACAAGATGTTCGAGGAGGAATACACGGCGTGCGGCGTGCCCTTCAACCAGAAGGCCGGCCGCCTGAGCCAGGTGCTCAAGATCATGAAGATGCTGTGGGCCGGGGACGACGTCACCCACGAGAACAAGTACTACACCATCGAGAACATCTCGCTCCTGCCCAAGCCCGTGCAGCGCCCCGGCATCCCCCTGTGGGTGTCCAGCAACGACGTGGACAGCGGACTCAAGCGCGTCGGCCTCTACGGCGACGCATGGATCACCAACATCCCGTCGCTCCAGGTCTTCAAGGAATCGCGAAAGAAGATGGAAGACTTCGCCAGCGCCGCCGGACGCAACCCCGACGACATCCACCGCTGCCTCTACCTCACCATCCACATCGACCCCGACGCCGAAAAGGCCCGGCGCGAAGGCGGCGCCTTCCTGGAAGCCTACTACCACAAGACCTACGAACAGGTGGCCGCGCAGCTCGTGGTCAAGGCCGGCGGCACCAACGAGGTCGTGGACTTCATCAATGAATACGCCGAAGCCGGCATCCAGACCTTCATCGTCCGCTTCGCCGCCAAGGACCAGTTCCAGCACCTGGACGTGTGCAGCGAGCACATCATGCCGCACTTCAGGTAGGGAAGGCACCGGCACCCCGGATCGGCTTCCCGCGAAACAGCCAGTGGAATCCCCATTTGTATAATTATGGGCGTCAACCTCCCGAGTCGTCATTCCCGCGGAACAGGCTGTGGCAAACACCATCTTGGCGAGGCAACAACCCCCCGATGAGTCATTCCCGCGAAAGCGGGAATCCGTGTCGGCTGGCAGCCGACACAAGGGGGATGAAACCAGGTGCCGGCCCCCCGATGAGTCATTCCCGCGGAAGCGGGAATCCAGGGGTGGGGCCGGGCAATGAGGCCGCCACACCCCCCACCCCTGGATTCCCGCTT
>CAZFIU010000041.1:0-38677 GCA_964519455.1 uncultured Syntrophobacterales bacterium | reverse complement strand
CCAGCCCGGTGCTTCCCCGTAATCGCTGCCGCTCCCGTGCACCCTGCCTGCCCCCCCGGACCCGCCTGCCTTCATCCCTCCCGGTCCGCCAGGGCCGGAAGCTTGCTTACCGCCATAGATGCCTCTTACGCCACGGGTGACATCGGGGCACCCGTAGGGCCGCAGCGAAGCGAAGGAGCCGCGTAGCGGTTTGACCCGATGTCTCCCGTGGCGTACCCCCCCTCACATCCCTCCCACGTCCCTCCCCAAGGGGACATTTTAGCTTTGCTCAAAGGGGACATTTAGGCGTTGGGTTGACAGGAGTGACGCTGTGGTCCGTTTTAATCTGACACAACCAGCATTTAAAAGTAGGGATTCTCGTGTTCAAATCGAATATAAGATATGGCACAGAAAGCACCTGGAAAGAGCTATCGGAACGGCTTGAGTTTGGTGGAGGTAGTTCAGCAGTTCTCGGACGAACAACAAGCCGAACAATGGTTCACGGACACCAGATGGCACGATGGACCTATTTGCCCGTTCTGCGACTCCAAGGACGGAGTGATGGAGCGGAAGAACCGCAAGCCTCAGCCCTATCGTTGCCGGACGTGTCGCAAGGATTTCTCGGTCAAGACGGGAACCTTGATGCATGGTTCCAAGTTGAGCCTGGGAACGTGGGCGGTTGCCTACTTCCTGTTCACCACACATCTGAAGGGAGTTTCCAGCATGAAGCTCCATCGGGATCTTGGAGTGACGCAGAAGACGGCTTGGCATTTGGCACATAGAATCCGGGAAGTCTGGCAAGAGAAGTCAGACCCCTTTGTCGGGCCGGTCGAGGTAGACGAGACGTTCATGGGCGGCAAGGAACGGAACAAACACGCCAGCAAGAAGATGAAGGCTGGACGCGGGCCGGTTGGCAAGACGGCGGTGATCGGAGCCAAAGACCGGAAGTCAAACCGAGTGAGCGCGGATGTTATTGAGGAGACGGACGGAGAAACCCTGAAGGGCTTTGTTGTGGAGACTGCCAAAGAGGGCGCTACCGTCTACACGCACGATCACGCTGGATATCGCGGAATGCCCGGATTCGATCATGAGAGCGTCAAGCACTCCGTTGGTGAATACGTCAGGGATCAGGCTCACACCAATGGGATTGAGAGCTTTTGGGCCATGCTGAAGCGCGGATATGAGGGAACCTACCACAAGATGAGCGTGAAGCACCTTGGGCGCTATGTCGGGGAGTTCGCCGGAAGGCACAATGACCGGAGTTCGGACACCATCGATCAGATGCGGCATATGGTTCAGGAGGTTGGCGGAAGGCGGTTGAGATATCAGGAATTGATTGCTTCCGGGAAGCCAGAGGTTCAGGGAAGTGACATGTTTTAGGATAGTGGGTTTGTTGCTCCGGTGGGACTCGAACCCACAACCTTGCCTTTGGAAGAGGCCGCTCTGTCCATTTGAGCTACGGAGCCACGCCTAAAAGGGTTCCCGATTCTGCGGGAACCCTTTTTTCATATATAAGCGTGACGCTCCGTTCGGTTCAGTTTGTCTATTGACTTTCTCTTTGTCTGATCCTAGCCTGTCCGTCAAAGTTCCGGCAATCTCTCGGCGCTTGGTGATTGATTCAGTTTCACATCTTATGGGAGAAATCGAAGGGAGGATTAGCGATGAAGGTATTAGTATCTCTCGGGTTGTTTTTGTTCTTGGGGGTTAGTTCTATATATGGCGACGACAGGTCGTGTGGCAAATTGATCTTATCCCAAAGCTCAAAAATTAAGACACACTTTGATGCACTGAAGGTATATAAGAAGGTAGAGAATAGGACGGAAATGTATAGGGAAAGAATGAGAGATGATAGTAATGTGGAGAGGAATCTTGCGGCTATGAGGGCAGCTTCGGTTGTGGAAAAAAAATTTTTGTTGCAGATGGCGAAGTTGGCTTATGAAGATATGATGGATAAGTCGAGTGAGGTTGTGCTGCTTTGTGTCGGGCGCATGAGAATGTCGGAGGGGATACGTCATTTTATGTTTTCTGTAACTAAAGATGAGGAAGGAGATAGTTTTTGGAGTGCTTCTTTGTACTAAGGAGGGAACGGACGTGCCAAAAATGACGGTGATTCGAATTTCGATTATTCCGAAGTAGGGCCGGTGTGGTTTGTTCCGGGGAGGGTTTATATAGAATTATGGGATTGAAGTGCTAGGTTCGGGGTGTTGGTATATAATTCCCTAAAGAAACTCCGCAACGCGCCTTACGCGACGTTCGTGGCCACGCGCGGTGAGCTTTTCGCGCAACCGGTCAGTGAACAGAGCCGGATTCGTCAGCAGGCCGGCACAAATCCAGTACATCTGTTGCGCCGAGTCCATGCTACGAAGGTCCAGCTTGTCCTCAACGATTCGCAGTAACTCGTGCGGGTCGACATGACGCCGGGCTGCATGCAGCAACATTTTCAGCACGTGCAGTTGCTCGATCTTGTGACGGGTCGGGAACGATTTGAGCAGGGGTACAACGGCAAGGTCGGCAACCCGTTGATAATCTTGGTCGTGGGTCAGTTCGTAGAGACCCAGTGCCGAACTTGAATTCCGTCGCAGATCGGCGCGCACGGAACGGATCAAGACATCCGCTACCAACTCGGGGTGAGCCTGTACACCGCGTGGAACCATTTCGGTGTCTGGTTCCAGAAGTCCGGGGCATTGAATCGAAAAGCCAGCGCCCGCCGCATTCCCTGTTCATCGAGCGGTGCCTTGCCGGGACGAAGCGAGGAACTCTCGATGAGGCCCACCAGAACCGGCAACATCAGCGAATGTTGTCTGCCTTCATCTCCGAGACGAAAGATCGCAGCCATGTCCGGCAAATCCGCTCTTGTTGTCGAAGCCCGCAAAGCGTTCACAACAGTGTCCACCAAGGCGTCGTCACCCAGCAGGTTTCGGAGCCGGGAGTGCCCGTCCGTTCCTTCTACATCGACGAACCAGCCGAGGTATGTAGCCGCCAACTGGTGCAGGATGGCGGGGGTCGCTCGGTTCTCACGTAGCGCCGGCTGCTGATCGTTGATCAGTCGGCGCCATTCTGTCCGTCGCTGGCGGGCTTCGGCCTCACGTTGCCTTTTCCGCTCGGCCGACCGGGACGTGAACTCCGCAATGTTCTGTGCCTTCTGTTGCTGTCGCTTGCGGTAGCTGGCCAACAAGTCCGGGTCGTAGGTTCCCTTCTTGGCCGCTTCACGCAGACACCATGCATCGAAGTCCAGCGGCTCCGTAGCGGCAAACAGGCGTCTATCCACCTCGAGGTGCAGGTCCGACGAGTTCGCCAAACGGTCCGCCGCAAAGCGGACCACAGCCTTGTAGGACGATGGATGCTGGCTCAGCCATGCACGAATGGTGGCTCCAGCGTCGTGGCTTGCTTGCTTGGCCGCAAGGCCAAGCCAGACAAACAGCCTGTCGTGGTCAACCGTGGACGCACGCTTCAGATACGCGGCCAGGATTTTGGCCGGGATCGTCTTCAACCAGTAGGACACGGGTGCGGCGAGGTGGGTCTTTTCCAGTTCCTCCCGGCCAGTTGCCGCCCTCCACGGCGACCGCCAACAGTTTCAGGGTTTGAGGGTTCGAGAGCAGCGTTCCAAGCCCGCGGGCCCTCGCCTCGTCAACGAATTGGTCGATCTCTTCCACACCTTCGTCGTTCAGGATGTCGCGGACGTTTCCCTCTGAAAGAGGGTCCAAACGGAGGACTCTCACAGCCCCGTCCGGAGACACCGATTCAAGCCGCTTCCGGTCCGGTGCGCCGAACCAGTCCGCTTCACGACACGAGAGCCGAAACCGTGGACGTCCCAGCGCGTCGAGTCTCCCTCTGATCGCGTCGAGTGGCGTGTGCGGGTCCGGCGCTGTAACCCGCATCTCGTCAAGCCCGTCGATAAACAGTCTCTCGACGTGGTCCCAGCGGTTTTTGTTGAGGGAGGTGAAGTCGCGAATATCGCAATAGCCCCCCTCGGTAGCCTCCTGTTTGAAGGATACCGTCTTGCCGGCGCCGGGTGAGCCCAGCAGCACGTAAGCCCCACAATCACGGAACGCAGCCAAGGTCTGCGATTCGGCGTCACGGGCTTCTCCCTTGCCGTCGAGGACTTCCGTGCAGGTGCGTTCAACCGGTTTGCCCATCACGTCTTGAACCAGTCATCTGCCGGAACCGACAGAAACTCTTCGAGCGCCATGCCGTCGCCGCCTGCCCCCAGGCGTCCTGAATCCCCGGCGGCGCTACCCCCGGAACGTCGACTGGTAGTCCTGCCACGCCTTCGGACCCGCCCGGTCGAAGACCTTTTCGCGGAGGCCGCCGGCGTACTGGGCGGGGATGAAGTTGATCTTCTCGGTGAGGGAGGGCTTCAGGCGCACGCCCTGGGCGCGCATCTCGTCGGCCATGACCAGGTTGTCCAGCACTACCTGGATCTCGTCGTGGTCGGTCCACATGGCCTTGTAGACGATGCGGCCTTCCTTGCTGACGATGTAGACCATGTTGGGGAGGACGCCGTAGAGCTGGTGCACGGTGCCTTCCAGGTCGTCCACCAGGAGCGGGTTTTCGATGCCGTCCTGGTCCCGGCAGTGGCGCGCGTATTCCAGCTTCTGCTCCAGGTCCTTGTGGGGACCGTAGTTCTCTCCGGGATGGGGCTCGCGCACGTAGATGGTGAGGAACTCGAAACCTTTGTCGCGATAGTTCCGGTACATTTCGTTGAGGGGCGAGACCTCGCCCACGAAGGGCGGTCAGGTGATGCTGCCGAACTCCAGCAGTACGTGCTTGCTATCCTTGAAGTCGGAGAGCCGGACCTGTTCGTTTTCCAAGGTCGGAAGGGTGAAGTCCGGAGCCTCCTCCCCGGCGCGCAGGCGCGCGGCGAACTCGCCGGCCTTGGCCGAGCTTTCCGACCGGTTGAAGGTTTCGTAGTTGTAGGCGCCGTCTGATTGACCCATCTGTGGACTCCTTTGTTCTTTTGAAGGCTGTTTGCCAGCCCCTCCGAGTTCCGCGATTCTACTACCAAACGTTGCGTCAACGGAACCGTGCGTCTTGTGACCCGCGTCGTGTCCCATGCGGCAGCCGCCTCCCCGCGGCGGCGTCCGTTGCGCGGTCTCAGGAACGGGCGTCTTCCGCCAGCGCCTCCACGAGTGCCCGCATGTCCGCGGGAATCGGCGCGGTCCATTCGACGGGTTCACCCGTTCCCGGATGGATCAGCCCGAGCCGCTCCGCGTGCAGGGCCTGCCGCCGAAAGCCGCGCAACAGTTCCGTGGCGCCGGACTTCCGATCCTTGGTGGCGGGTCCTCCGCGCCCGCCGTAGACCGGATCGCCGACCACCGGATGTCCGATGTGGGCCATGTGCACGCGGATCTGGTGGGTGCGGCCGGATTCCAGCCTGACCCGGAGCAGCGTGTGGTCGCGGTACGTTCCTTTCACGCTGTAGTGACTGGTGGCCTCCTTGCCACGTTGTTGCACCGACATACGCGTGCGGTGGACCGGGTGCCGGCCGATGGGCGCGGCGACGGAACCGCCCGCGTGCACCACGCCGCGCACGAGGGCCAGGTATTCCCGCTTGATGCGCCGCGCCTGCAGCTCCCGGACCAGCCGCAGGCGCACTGCGTCGGTCTTGGCTACGACCAGGAGGCCGGAAGTGTCCTTGTCCAGCCGGTGGACGATGCCGGCGCGCGGTACGGTCTCGAGCGAGGGGGCGTGGTGCATGACGGCGTTCAGCAGAGTGCCCTCGGGGTTGCCCGCCCCCGGGTGCACTACCATTCCCGGCGGCTTGTCGATCACCAGCAGGGCTTCGTCTTCGTGAACGATTTCCAGCGGGATGGGCTGCGCCTTCCAGGAGACCTCCGCGGGCGGCGGCACGGCCATCTCGATGCGGGCACCCGCCGCGACCTTGTCCGAACACTCGGGGATGGCGCCGTTGAGGCGGACATGTCCGTCGCGCACAAGCCGCTGGAGGCGAGAGCGCGAGTGGTCCGGCAGGAGCGCCGCCAGCGCCGCGTCCAGGCGTTTGCCGTGGAGGGTCTGGGGAACGGTCAGGCGTATCTCCGGCGCGGGGGCTTGAGTCAGCGTGCTCATCGAGACGAAAGGGACCGGCGGATTCGTGCGGACCCAGTCAGAGCTTGTTCCTTTCGTCCGGTGATTGCAACGCACTTTCTCAAGGCCGACCGAACCGACCGGATTCCGACTGTCCGGGCTGTGTCGATACTCCCCTCGGACACTGGATGGCACTGCCGCCCCGTACCGTCATTCCCGCGAAAGCGGGAATTCAGGCGGGGTGAGGCGGGGAACACGCCCCTTTGGCCCCTCTCCACCCCTGGATTCCCGCTTTCGCGGGAATGACGATCCGGCGTGGCAGTGCCGATTCTCAACCCAGCGGAGTTTTGATACAGCCTGTTCCGCGGGAATGGCGGTTTGGGGTGGCGGTGCCGTTTCCGGCTTGGGTGGAGTTCGGACACAGCCTGTCTCGCGTGGACGACAGAGAGACGGCGGATGGGTCGCACGAGGGCCTGGCACGCGGCGACCGACGTTGACGCCCGCACTGCCGGGTCGTAGACTCGGGCGATGGACCTGCGAACCTACATCGATTCGGTCAAACGCCTCGCCCCCGAACGCCTGCTGGAGGTCACGGACAAGCACGACATCAACCTGGAAGTCTGCGCCATGATCGCCGACCTGGAGAAGCAAAAACGCGAGCCGCTGCTGCTCTTCTCCAACATCGACAATCTGAGCGGCGAGCCGTCGGAGTTCCCGCTGCTGATGAACACGTTCGCGTCGCGCGCGGCCTGCGCGGTGGCGCTGGGGCTGGCGCCGGAGCAGGCGGGCCGCGAACTGATGCTGGAGTTCCAGGCGCGCGAGGCGCGGCGCGAGAAGCCCGTGGTGGTGAACGCCGCGGACGCGCCGGTGAAGCAGGTGAGCATGGACCCCAACCTGCACTTCCTGCCGGTGCTGACGCACCACACGGCCGATCTCGGTCCCTACCTCACCATGACCTGGGCCGCCCGCGACCCGGACACGGGCATCTACAACTCCTCGTTCCACCGGTGCTACGTGCGCGACCCCAACCACCTGATCATGTTCTTCGAGCGCCGGCACCTGTGGGACTACTACGTGCGCGCGGAGGCGCGCGGCGAGGCGCTGCCGGTGGCCTGCGTCATCGGCCACCACCCGGCCTACTACCTGGGAAACTGCATCCTCAACGGCATCGCCGCGGACGAATACGAGAGCATCGGCGGACTCATGGGCGAACCCTTGCGGCTGGTGCCGTCGGAGACCTTCGGCGACGAGCTGCTGGTGCCCGCGGACGCGGAGATGGTCATCGAAGGCCGAGTGCTGCCGCACCAGCGGGAAGTGGAGGGCCCCTTCGGAGACTTCACCGGCCTGTACGGCCCCGCGGGCGAATCGCCGGTGGTGGAAGTCACCGCCATCACGCACCGCCGGGATGCCATGTGCATGGACATCCTGGCGGGGCACCGCGACCACCGCCTGCTGGGGGCGGTGCCCAAGGAAGGCAGCATCTACCGCAACGTGCGCGCGGTGGTGCCCACGGTCCAGTCCGTGTGCCTGCCCCTGAGCGGCGCCGGCCGGTTCCACTGCTACATCAGCATCGACAAGCGCTGCGAGGGCGAGGCCAAGCTGGCCGCCATGGCCGCGTTCACGGCCTCGGAACTCATCAAGCACGTGGTGGTGGTGGACGCCGACATCGACGTGTACGACGAGGAGGAGGTGCTGTGGGCGGTGGCCACCCGAGTGGACGCCGCCACGGACATCTCCATCATCGACCGGGTGAAGGGCAGCCGTCTGGACCCCGTGCATCCGGGCAAGGACTGGGGCTCGAAGCTCATCGTCGACGCCTGCCGCAACGAGGAGATCGTATTCCCGGAACGCATCGCGGCGGCTCCGTACCGGCCGAAGGGATCGAAGGAGTGAGTGGACCCAGCCACACGAGGAAACGCCGACGGAAGGGTCTCGTCGCGATGCTCGCCCTCGCGTCGCCGGCGTGTGCGCAGACGCGGTGAACGCCATGGTCAACGCGGGACATCCGTCAGCACGGACCGCGGGGGAGCCGCGGGTCCGGGTCGAGCAGGCATCGTGTGCCGGGAGCGACGGGACTTGGCGCATCGCTTGGCGCATCACGAACCTCACCGCGTCGGAGTTGCGGTTGTTGGATGTACGCTTCCCGCACGGGCAATTCCGCGGCGACCTCATGGAGTTGGCGGAACTGGCGGTCGAGCCTCGGGGCAGTGCCGGCGTGGAGGCGGTCTTGGCCTGCCAAGGCGGGCCCGACGACATGGTCGAGAACGCCTTCCTGATCACCACGGTGGAATGGCGGAACGTGCGGTGGCGCATCCTCGCGCGCTTCACCGTGCGCTTTGCGGAGGATGGCTCACCCGTGACGACGACGGAGCTTGTGACGGTTCAGCGGGTCGGGTTCTCGAACCCCGAACGTCAAGTTCCCACGTCAGCAGTTTGACGGAATGCCAAGGGAATGGCACTTACGGATGAGCAACGCGGCTCCCCGTGCCAACCGGGTTCAAGCTTACGGTTCGCGGTCAAACACGGCGAGGCGATGCGCCGTCTCCGAAGGGAAAGCATGACCGAACGCGAGAAATACATCTTCAAGCGCATGAACGGCTGATACCGCAATTGAGGCCTCGGCTTCGAAGAGACCGCGGGTATGGTCTCCAACACGCTTGACATGGAACTCGACGACCTCGTCGCGACGCTGAAGCGCGTCCGGGAAACTTCCGGCGACGAGCCCGAGTACCAGGAACTGCGCGCACCGCTGCCGGACGACTGGCCGATCTGAAGGGCTGCGGACGTTGCTCCCGACACCCCGGAATTTGGCCCCTCTCCACCCCTGGATTCCCGCTTCCGCGGGAATGACTCATTGGGGTGTCGGGAGCCGTTTCGTACCCGAGCCGCGGTTGACACAGGGGCGAGGGGCGGATGCGTAGCCTACGCCTGCCGCATCCTCGGCATCGCGGCCTCGTCCTTGCCCGGGTCCAGGGGCCGGACACCCGGCCAGAAGTCCCGCCTGCCGGTCATGGCCTGGACGTGGCCGTCCCACTCCAGCGTAAACGCGGTGATGCCGAGTTTCACCGCGCGCCGGATCTTCTCGCGCACTTCCGGATCGGTTGCGGCGCGCCGGAGGGTGTCGATCTGCCGGGAGCCGTGCCCCACGTCCTGCTCGGCGTGGATGCGGTACGTTTCCACCTGCCGTTCGGAGAAGCCGTAGTATCCCACCAGTTCCTTGTAGGCCCGGGCGGCGGCGCCGTCAGGCCCGCCGTGCTGGCTCTCCACGAATGCGAGCATGGCGACGCCCTCCAGCGCGGACCTGCGCTGGCAGCAGCCGATGATCATTTCGATGGCCGCCAGGGTGCCCGGCGTGGGCTCGGCGTTGTCGGCTTCCTCGCGCGAGATGCCGGCTTCCTCCAGGAACTGGTACATGATGTCCACGTGGCTGCGCTCACCCGACAACTCTTCCAGGAAGTTCTCCAGCACCACGTCCGCCAGCCCCTGTTCCCGGTTCGCCACCGCGTTCACCGCCATGTACCCGAAGTAGATGGGGTTGGTGCGCACGCGCAGATAGTGCTGCACCTCCCCCAGGACGATCTGCTCGCGCGTCCAGCGGTGGTCGACGATGCCCTTGAACCAGGGGTGCTCCACCATTGGCACCTGGTTTGCGTATTCCCACATCTCGTCGATGAACCGATCGGCCGACGTCATGGCGACACCTCCTCGGCGGGATTGATCCGACCCATGCAAACGAGCATACTCGTAACAGGGGGCCAATCCAATGCCGGCAGCAACGGGCACCGTGGACGGAGGATCGTAGCTGCCGAAGAAGCGAAGACGGCCCAACGAGCAGGAGCAGGGACATGCCTTGGTGGGGCTGGTTGAGTCTTGGGATCATTTTGATGGGTGTGGAGTTGACGGCCGTCGACGCGGCGTTCTACCTCATCTTCGTCGGGGCCGCCGCGGTCCTGGTGGGGATCGTCGGCCTGGCGGGAGTGGAACTGCCGGTTTGGGGTCAGTTGTTGGCATTCGCGGTCCTGGCGGTGGTGTCCATGGTGTGGTTCCGGGGGAAGCTCTACGACCGGATCCGCGGCGGGCTGCCGGGTTTCGAGTACACGGTGGCGGGCCGGATCGTATCGGTGGGTGAAGACGTGCCTCTCGGCGCGCAGACCCGGGTCAGCTTCCAAGGCACGCAGTGGACCGCGGTCAACGTGGGCCCGGCGCCGATCCTGGCGGGCGCCCAGGCGCGGGTGGTGGGGAGAGACAGCCTGAATCTGTCCATCGAGGGGCTGGCGGGCGACAGGGTGAACGAACCCGAGGAAGGAAAGTAAATGGAAGCCAATCTCGGTTTTTTGATCACGACGGGCGTTATCGCCCTCGTGGTGCTGGTGGTGCTGATCAAGACGGCGGTGGTGGTGCCGCAGCAGAACGCCTACGTCGTCGAAAATCTCGGCAAGTTCTCGCGAACACTCAACCCGGGGTTCAACATTCTCGTGCCGTTCCTGGAGCGTGTCGCTTACCGCCACAGCCTCAAGGAGCACGCGCTGGATATCGAGGAGCAGGTCTGCATCACCTCGGACAACGTCCAGGTGGGGGTGGACGGCGTTCTCTACATGCAGGTGGTGGACCCGGCAAGAGCGTCCTACGGCATCGGCAACTACATCTTCGCCATCTCCCAGCTCGCCCAGACCACGCTCCGCAGCGAGATCGGCAAGATCGAGCTGGACAAGACCTTCGAGGAGCGGGGCCACATCAACCTGAGGGTGGTCGAGGAACTCGACAAGGCGTCGGATCCCTGGGGCGTGAAAGTCCTCCGTTACGAGATCAAGAACATCAACCCGCCGTCGGACGTGCTCTCCGCCATGGAGAAGCAGATGCGCGCGGAACGCGAGAAGCGCGCCACCGTGCTGTCGTCCGAGGGCGAACGGGACGCCAAGATCAACGAGGCCGAAGGCGAGAAGCAGCAGGTCATCAAGGCTTCGGAAGCGGCCAAGCAGCGGCAGATCAACGAAGCCGAAGGCGAGGCCGCGGCGATTCTGGCGGTGGCCGGCGCCACCGCCGAAGGGCTCAAGAAGGTCGCGGAAGCCCTCGGCTCGGAGGGCGGCGACAAGGCCATGCAGCTCCGGGTGGCGGAGAACTACCTGGAACGTTTCGGCAACCTCGCCAAGGAGGGCAACACGCTCATCGTTCCGGCTAATCTGAGCGACATCACCTCCATGATCAGCGCCGCCACCACGGTCCTCGGCCACACCTCGAGGGGAGGCAACCAGACTCCGGGTCAGAACGCGTAGGTGGAAATCGGCTTCTGAGGGCTGATTGATAAGCCGTGGGGATGAGTATATAGACGGTGGTGTACGGAGGATTCCGACCATGGGGAAAAAGGAGCCAGAGGTAGACCGTCCGACAGTCTACTACACATCTCGGGGCGAGCGTTACGTCAAGGCTGACGAACTACTGCGGAGTACACGCGGGCGGGACGCCGTCAAGAGAATGGCGGACTTTGCCAACAGGCAGCGTGAACGGAAGGCTTCGGAGAGTACCTCAGACTAGCCTTGCCGCACGTAATCTCGTGCGCGATATAGCTCCTCCAACGAGTAACCACCTTGGCACTGGGTTGGCTGCTGATTCCCGCTCTCGGGGGCTATTGGTTCCTCACGCATTGCAACTGGACGCGTTTCAACGCAACACGTGCGTCCGGTTATCACCTCTTCTTTCAGGCTGCTATCGCCGGCGCGGTCCTGGTTGTGGTTGCCTACGTCATCGCTTCACTTGGATTCTATGTGTGCCCGTATGGCGGTGCATTGTGGAAGTCCATCGTACCTTTCTCGTACTCGGGCACCGCCGCATTGAGCGCGATGTTGGGGGTCGCGTCGCCACTGGTCTTGAACCGCTTCCACGGCAAAGGAACGGCCACCCGACAGGCCGCACGGGACAAAGGCGACCTGATAGAACTACTCCTGGCGGAGTCGACGGAACGGCAACTGTTCGTCGAGCTTTCGCTACGGAGCGGGAAGTCCTACATCGGATTGGCGCTCAATAGCGGACTCCAGGCCCACGGCGAATCTGACGTCGCCCTTGTCCCGCTGGCCAGTGGATATCGAGAACCTGAAACTCAAGAACTGAGAATTACGACCTACTATTCCGAGGTCATTGAGGAATGGCTTGATGAGTTGGACGAGCCTACGGAATGGAACGAGGAGCCGGAAGTGTCGGGGGAACGACTTGATGATTTGAACGACTTTAGGATCGTTGTCCCCATGTCGGAAATCGTGTCGGCGCGGTTGTTTGATCTCGATGTGTACGAACGTTTCCAAAAAAAGCCTTGATAGCGGAAGGTGCCGGTGTCCAACGCGCGAGCGTGAACGCTTGACGTCGATGGAAGATCCGAAGGCCGTAGCATTGCTGGCGGGGTTGGTGCGCGCGTTCCGGGCGGGGGACATCGAGATGCGTTTTGATGGAACGGAGCGTACGATCCTTGACCTGCTTTCCGGCGAGGGCCTGGTGGACCTCTCCAACGACGGTTTTTACCTGAACGAAACCGGTGGGTCCTACGCGGTGCGTTCGCAGGTGCCGCCCGTGACACCCAAGGGGATTCTGTTTCTGGAGCGCCTCCCCATCGACGAATTCACCGACCGGCCGGGGCTGTTCCGGTTTCTCGGTTGGTTGTGACGGCGTTCGCTCCGTTTGAAAGGAACACACCATGGATGGGCTTGCAGACAAGGTCTCGGCATTCGTCGCCGGCAGCGACTTCGACGGGCTGCCGCCGGAGGTGGTCGCTGCCGCCAAGGCGGCGTTCCTGGACTGCGTCGGAGTGGCGTTGGCGGGCTCGGAGGAGGAGAGCGCGCGTATCTGCGGCGCGCTGGCGCAGCAGGAATCCCGGGTCGCCGAGGCCACGGCCATCGGCCAGGGGTTCAGGACCTCGGCCACGCTGGCGGCGCTGTGCAACGGCACCTCGGCCCATGCCCTGGACTACGACCACAGCTATCTCATGGGGCAACCCACCGCCGGTCTGATCCCGGCGGTGCTGACCATGGGCGAAGCGTCGGGAGCAAGCGGCAGGGATGTCCTCGCGGCCTATGTCGCGGGCTTCGAGGTGGTGTCGCGGCTGGCGCACTCCATGCCGCAGCTCTCCACTCACGGCCACTGGCACGCGACATCGAGCTTCGGAACCGTGGGCGCGGCGGCCTGCTGTGCCAGGCTCGCGGGTCTGGACGCCGGCGCCACCCGCAATGCGCTTGGCATCGCCGCTTCCATGGCGTCGGGAATGGTGTGGAACTTCGCCACCATGACCAAGCCGCTGCACTCCGGCTTGGCGGCCCAGAACGGCGTGCTGGCGGTGCGCCTGGCCGCGCAGGGGTTCACCTCCAGTCCGGCGACGCTGGAGGAAGGGAAGGGGCTGTTCGACTGCTTCGGCCGCGGGCTCGAGTGCGACGCGAGCCCGTTCGAGACCCTCGGACGCGGCTTCGACCTCACCGGCATGGGCGTCAGCATCAAGCCGTATCCCTGCGGCGGCCTGACCCACGCGGCGGTGGACGCGGTGCTGGAACTGCGTCAAGAGGGCCTTCGGCCGGATCAAGTGGATTCCATGCGGGTGGGCGTGACCTCCCAGGTCTTCGACCGGATCATGAACGCGCTGCCGGCCAACGGCATCCAATCCAAGTTCAGCATGCCCTACATCCTGGCGCGGGCCCTCGCCGACGGGGCGCTCGTGCTGGATACCTTTACGGACGAGGCTGCGGCGGACCCCGCCATCCGGGACATCGCGGCAAGCATCGTCATGGAGCTGGACAACGGCCTCGTGGAAACCGCGGACGGCGCCCGTCCCGCCGATGTCACGGTCCGTCTCAAGGATGGCGGCGAGTTGCGCCGGCGGGTGGACCACTCACGGGGCAGGCCCGAAAGGCCTCTGACCGCGGCGGAACTGCGGGACAAGTTCGATACCTGCGCGAGCAGGGCGCTGGACCCGGAGCGGGTCGGGCAAGTCGCCGACCTCATCGACGCCCTGGAGGGCGTGGAGAACATCCGCGAACTCTGCGAACTTCTGGGCGGGTCGAAGTGACCGGCCGGGAATTTCTCAGTTGATGACCGACAGCGCGGTCGCTTCGAGCGCCGTGACCACCATGGCTTCCCGGTCCAGCATGGCCTGGATGTCGGGGACCACTTCGTTCTTCCAGTAGTCGCTCTCCGCGATGGTCTTTGCGAAGTTTTCCTTCTGCTCCTGGCTGTCGAAGCGGCGCAGCCAGACGTAGGTGTCACCGTCGTCCCGGCCGGTGAAGCTGCCGGAAACCACGACGCCATTAGCGGCGTGGAACGGAAGGATCTTCTCTTCCATGGTCTTGACCCAGGCGTCGCGTTGGCCGGGCTTGGTCTTGTACTGGCGCAGTTCAAAAAACATGAAATCTCCTTTTGCGGCGGCGGCGCCGGGTCCGGCCAGCGCTACTCCTTGCCGTTGTCCGATCCGTCGTCCTCGAACTCCGGAACCCAGCCTTCGCCGAACTCCTCGGACTCCTTGAAGCCTTCCGTCCGCCACTCGTCGATGAGTTGCCGGATGGGGATCTTGCGCCGCATGAGTCCCTTCATCAGGTCCTTGTACATGGGCGCCACATGCGTCTGGGCGTTGATGGGGCAGACCGTCAGGCAGATCTTGCAGCCCTCGTACTGCTCGAAGAAGGGCCGGCATTGCGGCGTGTCCACGTGCCAGCGCAGGATGCCGAAGATGTCCTGCTTCTCGGGCACGATGGCATCGCCGGGACACAGGTTCGTGCACGCGTTGCAGCGCAGGCAAAAGTCGTCGAAGCCGTAGTTGGCCGGCTGTGCCTCGGGAATCAGCGGCATCTCGGTGGTCACCGCTCCCAGCCGCACGCTCGGGCCGTATTTCTTGGTGATGAGGGAGCCGTGACGCCCGAGCTCGCCGAGGCCGGCCTTCCACGCCACCGGAATGAAGAGGATGTCGCCCTCGTTGGGGTATCCCACCGCGTGGTAGCCGTAGGAGCGGATGTACTGGGCCAGCCGGACGGAGACGTCCGACAGCAGGTAGTAGACCTTGTGCACCTCCATCTGCGCCAAGGGCCCCAGCCGCTTCATCTCCTCGAAGTCCATGTGGATGGCGAAGGAGATGGCGACCTTGTGCCCTTCCGGCGGCTTGGTGCCGCGCACGTAGTCGAACTCGTCGATGGGCGCGACGCCGACGATCTCGGCTCCCATGTCCAGCGCCACCTTCTTCATCGTGCGGGTTACCCCCGCCCAGTCCTTGGTCTCCAGGCGGTCGGGATTGACCGGACCGTCGTGCAGGTTGCGGCGGTCGTGGTCCTCCCGCATGAACATGAACCGCCGGGTCTGCGGATGGCGTTTCGCCTTGGTGGTGGCGCCCACCTTCTTGTTTGGGAAAGGCCACTGCTTGATGGGCTGCTCCCGGCGTTCCGTGAATATGATTCCGCTGGGTTCCATGCGTTGCTCCTCTCGTCACGGATCCTCGCGGAGGCCGAAGCCCCGCGGGACCTCCTTCCGGTTCACTCTTACCAGAGGTGCCCCGTTGATTCCATGTTTGTTTGTCCCCTGACCGTTCGGCCCCGTTGCGAGTGTTTGAATTATTCGTCGATGAAGAGAATATTTACGGTTCGGAGATAGCCTCAAAGGCATCGAACCTGGCGCCTTGCGCACCGGACCCTCTGGAGGAACCACATCATGCAAATGACCGCGGGACATGCGGTCGCCGAAGTGTTGGCGCAGCTCGGCGTGCGCAAGGTGATCGGCGTCGTGGGCTCGTGCATGCTCGAGATACTCGACGGCATGTACGGCCGGGACGACATCCAGTTTCTCTCCACGCGCCACGAGCAGGCCGCCGCCCTCATGGCCGACGGGTTTGCGCGCATCGCCGGCCGGCCCGGCGTGTGCATCGCCACCAACGGCCCCGGCGCCACCAACCTCCTGACCGGGGTGGCCAACGCCTTCCACGCCCAGAGCCCCGTGCTGGTCATTACCGGCGCGCCCATGCTCAAGGACATGTTCCGGGATTCGGCCCAGGAGATCGACCAGCAGGCCATCTTCCGGCCGGTGGTCAAGTGGTCCGCGCAGGTGCGCAAGCCCGAGCTGGCCGCGGCCCTCACCTGGGAGGCCTACCAGCGCACCATGACGGGAGTGCCCGGCCCGGTGCACCTGGACCTGCCGCGCGACGTCCTGAACGAGAACGTGGAGATGCCGGACATGAGCCGGCTCTTCCGGGGCGACGTGGCGGTCCCGGCCCCCGGCGCCGAAGCCGTGACCGCGGCCGCGAGGCTGCTCGAGAAGGCGCGCCGGCCGGTGCTGTTGGCCGGCGGCGGCGTCCTCTGGTCGGAGGCCGGCGATGAAGTCGTTGCGCTGTCCAAGCGCCTGAGTGCGCCGGTCATGTCCTCCACCGGGCGTGACGACGTCCTGCCCCAATCCTACCCGCTATACCTCGGCACCGTCGGCCGGGGGGCGCTGCCCGAGGCCCAGGCCTTTTTCAAGCAGGCCGACCTGGTGCTGGCCGTGGGTACGAGCCTGGGCCACCTCACCACCTTCTGGCGCCCGGACTTCTTCGCCCCCGGAACCGGGCTCATCCACGTGGCCCAGGACCGGAACAACATCGGCCGGGTCTACCCCGCGGACGTGGGCATCCAGGCCGACGCCCGGGTCGCCGTCAAGGCACTGCTGCGGGCCGTGAAGCGGAACGGCTCGGGGCGGGTGGGCTGGCTCAGGAAGGCCGCCGCGGTCCGCGCCGCGCAGGACAAGCACAGGAACCTGGCGGCCCGTTACGACGGCCGCCCCATCGACCCGCGCCGGGCCCACGCCGCCCTGCGCAAGGTCCTGCCCAAGGACGCCGTCATCTCCATCGACGCCGGCGTCGGCCCCGGCTACGTCTACGAGTACCAGACCTTCGAGCGCCCCCGGAGTCTGCTGGCGCCCCAGGGACTCGCCGCCATCGGCATCGGCTACCCCGTGGGACTCGGCGCCAAGCTCGCCGCCCCGGACCGCCCCGTGGTCACCCTGAGCGGCGACGGCTCCTTCCTCTACAACGGCGCCGAGCTGGAAACCGCCGTGCGCGAGAACATCCCGACGACCTGCATCATCCTCAACAACTTCAACTACGGCTCGGAACGCGCCTACCAGAAGTTCTATTACGACGAACGCTACATCGGCGACACCATCGGCAACCCGCCCTTCGACGAGTACGCGCGCGTCTTCGGCGCCGCCGGCCTGCGGGTCACCGAGCCCGGCGAGCTGGAGGACGCCTTCGCCGAGGCCCTGCGCCTGGGCAAGACCCAGCCGGTCCTGGTGGACGTGCTGTGCAGCGCGGACGTATTCCCCGAGCCGCGGCGGAAGGAGACCGTGAAGGCGGAGCGGTTGCGGGGGTAGAGACGCCTCGAATCGTCATTGATACGAAGATAAAATCTTGTCCAATGAATTCAGCTAGTCACAGAAGCCCGCTACAGCCCGGAACGTCATTCCCGCGAAAGTTCACCCCCGACCCCGATCGGGGGCGGGGGGCGCCATATAGGGAACCGGGACCACAAGGAGAACGACATGATCCGTACGTTACTCGCCGCGGTAGCGGCGGCCCTCATCGTTTCCGTATCCTCGGCCGCGGACTTCAAGCCGGCGGTGGTTTTCGACAAGGGCGGCAAGTTCGACAAGAGCTTCAACGAGGGCGTGTGGAGGGGCGTCACGAAGTTCGTGGAGGAGACCGGCGTCGAGGTCCTGGAGTTCCAGGTGACCAACGAGACCCAGCGCGAACAGGTCATGCGCCGGCTTCTGCGGCGGGGCGCGACGGTGTTGCTGGCGGTGGGGTTCGCGCAGGCGGATGCCATCGACGCGGTGGCGGCCGACCATCCGGACCGGCAGTTCGCGATCATCGACGTCTTCTGGCTGAACCGGCCGAACCTGCGCCAGTATGCCTTCAAGGAACACGAGGGCTCCTACCTTGTCGGCGTCGCCGCCGCGCTGACCTCCAAGACCGGCAGGATCGGCTTCGTCGGCGGCATGGATGTGCCGTTGATCCGCAAGTTCGCCTGCGGCTACGTGCAGGGCGCGAAGGAAGCCCGGCCCGGGATCGACGTGCTCCGTAACATGACCGGGACCACGCCCGCGGCGTGGAACGACCCGGCGAAAGGGGCCGAGTTGGCCCGCGGCCAGATGGACCGCGGCGCGGACGTCGTCTACCATGCGGCCGGCGCCACGGGCCTGGGCGTCATCCGGGCGGTGGCGGATGCCGGCAGGCTCGCCATCGGAGTGGACTCGAACCAGAACGGGCTGGCGCCGGGCCGCGTGCTGACCTCGATGCTGAAGCGCGTGGACGTGGCCGCCTACCAGACGCTGAAGGACGCGATGGGAGGCAAGTTCACGGCCGGTGTGGTGACCCTGGGCCTCGCCGAGGGCGGCGTGGACTGGGCACAGGACGAACACAACGCCGCGCTGGTCTCCGGCGAGGTGCGCGCCGCCGTCGAACGCGCCAAGGCGGACATCATCGCGGGCCGGATCACCGTGCTGGACTACGGGAGCGACTCCAACTGTCCGTTCTGATGCCCGCGGGAAAACCCGAAGCGGCCGCCTCCGCCAAGCCCGCCGAGGCGGCATCCCGCGCGAGCGGGAGCAGGGCACCCGTCACCGGGGCGGCTGCCGCCGCCGGCACAGCGGCGACATCCCGCGCGAGTGGGAACAAACCGCCGGCGATCCGCCTCAGGAAGATATCCAAGCGCTTCGGGACCGTGCGCGCCAACGATGCCGTCGACCTCGAGGTCGCGGCCGGGACCATCCACGGAATCATCGGCGAGAATGGGGCCGGCAAGACCACGCTGGTCTCGATCCTGTACGGTTTCTACACACCCGACGAGGGCGACATCGAGATCGAGGGCCGCTCCGTGGACATCGGCTCCCCGGCCGATGCCATCGCCCACGGCATCGGCATGGTCCATCAGCACTTCATGCTGGTGCCCACCTTTACGGTGCTCGAGAACGTCATGCTCGGCGCGGAGACGCACGCGCTGCTGAAGCCGGCCGCCGCGGAGGCACGCGCGGGATTGCTGGAGCTGGAGCAGGACATCGGGCTTGGGGTCGATCCCGACGCCGTCGTGGAGGACCTGCCGGTGGGCCTGCAGCAGCGGGTCGAGATCCTGAAGGCGCTGCGCCGCGGCGCGCGCATCCTTATCCTGGACGAGCCCACCAGCGTGCTCACCCCGGCCGACACGGAACGGCTCTTCGAGATCCTGCGGGCGCTGCGCGACAGCGGCGTGACCATCCTGCTGATCACCCACAAGCTGCCGGAGATCATGGCCGTGTGTGACGCCGTTTCGGTGATGCGAGGGGGCCGGATCGTCGGCCACCGGGTCCCGGCCCGGACTACGCCGGCGGAACTCGCGGAGTTGATGGTGGGGCGCAAGGTCGCGCTCGATCGCGCGCATGAGCCCGGGGCGCCGGGCGCTGTGGCGCTGCGGGTCGATGACGTCACCTGGACCGACGCCGCCGGCACCGTGCGCCTCCACCGGGTTTCGTTCGAGGTGCGCGCGGGCGAGGTGCTCGGGGTCGCGGGTGTTTCCGGCAACGGCCAGTCGGTGCTTCTCGACGTATTGGCGGGCATAGCCCCCATTCAGGAAGGACGGCTGGCGCTCGCCGGGGGCTCCGTCGAACGCGCGCACCCGGCGGACAGTGCGCGCATGCGCCGGCTGCGCGTGGCCCACGTGCCCGAAGACAGGCAGCGCCGCGGACTGGTGTTGCCGTTCGAGGCCCGCGAGAACGCCATGCTCGGCTATCCCGAGCATTTCGGCGACGCAATGTGGGCATGGCCCTCCGCCATGCAGTCCCGGGCGTTCCCGATCATGAACGACTTCGACGTGCGCCCCCTGGAGACCCGGCTCCCGGCCGGCGGCTTCTCCGGCGGCAACCAGCAGAAGCTCGTCATCGCCCGGGAGTTCGCGGAGGGTCCGGAAATCCTGCTCCTGGCCCAGCCGACCCGGGGAGTGGACATCGGCGCCATCGAGTTCATCCACGCGAAGATCCTTTCCCTCAAGCGGCGCGGCTGCGCGATCCTCCTGGTCTCGGCGGACCTGGACGAAATCCTCGCACTCTCGGACCGGATCATGGTGATGCACGCCGGGCGCGTCGTCGGCACGGTCGACCACGGCGCTGCCACGCGCCGGCGACTGGGACTGATGATGGCGGGGGAGGCGCCGGGATGACGGCGTCCTTCGAGTTCGCTCGCGGACCTCGCTACGCCTGTCCTGAGCCTTGTCGAAGCACGCCACAAACCCCAACTGGCACAGGACACCAGCATGCCGCTTCCCCGCTGGATTGATATTTTCGTCGTCCCCGCCATCAACCTGATGCTGGCGCTGGTCGTGGTGGCGCTGGTCTTCGCCACCATCGGCGAGGATCCCCTGCGCGCCCTTGCCGTGATGGCCACGGGCGCCTTCATCCATCCCGGCTCCCTCGGCTACACGCTCTACTACGCCACCAACTTCATCTTCACCGGCCTCGCCGTGGCGGTGGCCTTCCACGCCATGCTGTTCAACATCGGCGGCGAGGGGCAGGCCATGATGGGCGGTCTCGGCGTCGCGCTGGTCTGCATCGCGCTCGATCCGTACCTGCCCGGTGTCGTGGTGATCCTGCTGGCCGTGGGCGGCGCCGCGGCATTCGGAGCGGCCTGGGCACTCATTCCCGGTTGGCTCCAGGCCCGGCGCGGCAGCAACATCGTGATCACCACCATCATGTTCAACTTCATTGCCTCGGGGCTGCTCGTCTGGCTGCTCTCGGGCATGTTGATGATGTCGGGGCAGGGTTCGCCCCAGACACGGAGCCTGGACGCGGCCGTCTGGCTCCCCTTCGTCCATGACCTGCTGCGGGCGCTCGGGATGGAGGCGGAGCACTCGCCGTTCAACCTCTCGTTCGTCATCGCGCTCGCGGCCTGCGTCGGCGTCTGGCTGTTGATCTGGCGCACCAAGCTCGGCTACGCCCTGCGCGTCATGGGCCATTCCGAACCGGCGGCGGTGTACGCGGGGGTCCCGGTACGCCGGCTGATCGTGACGGCCATGGCGATCTCCGGCGCGCTGGCCGGCTGCATGGCGCTGAACGAGATCCTGGGCGTGCAGCACAAGCTCGTCCTCAACTTCACCGCCGGCTACGGCTTCACCGGCATCGCGGTGGCGCTGATGGGGCGCAACCATCCCGTGGGCATCGTCATGGCGTCGCTCCTGTTCGGAGCCCTTTACCAGGGCGGCGCGGAGCTCGACTTCGAGTTCAAGACCGTCACCCGGGAGATGGTCCTGGTCATCCAGGGCCTGATCATCCTCTTTTCCGGCGCGCTCGCGTACATGCCGGTGCCCTGGCTCGTCCGGCTGGTGTCCCGGTGGAGGCCCGCCCATGACTGAGGCCTGGGTCGACATCCTGCGGCTTCTCGACGGGACCCTCCGGCTCGCGACTCCGCTGATCCTCTGCGCCATGGCGGGTGTCCTCTCCGAACGATCGGGGATCATCGACATCGGGCTCGAAAGCAAGCTCCTGGCGGGCGCCTTCGCCGCCGCGGCCGCCGCGAGCCTTTCCGGCTCTCCCTGGATCGGCGTGACGGCTGCCATCGGCGTCGCGGTCTTGTTCGCGGCCGCTCACGGGTTCGCCTGCATCACCCAGCACGGCGAGCAGATCATCTCCGGACTCGCCATGAACATCCTGGCGTCCGGCCTGACCGTCGTGGTGGGGATCGCTCTGTTCCAGCAGGGCGGACAGACGCCGGCTCTCGGGCCGGCGGAGCGGTTCGGCGCCATCCGCCTGCCCGGCGTGGACGCCGTGGCCCGAGTGCCCGTGGCGGGTCCGCTCTACGCCGAACTGATCTCGGGCCACAACGTGCTGGTCTACGTCGGCCTGGCCGTGGTCCTGGCGGTCTGGTGGCTGCTCTACCGCACGGCTTTCGGGTTGCGGTTGCGCGCCGTCGGCGAGGTGCCGGAGGCCGTGGAGACCGCCGGCGTTTCGGTCACCCGGCTGCGCTACCGCGCCGTCCTCCTGGCCGGTGTCCTCTGCGGCATCGCGGGAGCCTACCTCTCCATCGCCCACGGCGCCGGCTTCGTGCGCGAGATGTCCGCCGGCAAGGGCTACATCGCCCTCGCCGCGATGATCTTCGGGAAGTGGCGCCCCGGTCCGGCCCTGCTGGCCTGCCTCCTCTTCGGATTCCTCGACACTTTCACGCCGAGGCTGGAGGGCGTGGCCGTGTCCTGCGGTGACGGCAACGCGATGGAGTTCCTGATCACCTTCCTCGGCGGCGCTTGCGACCAGGGAGGGCTCAGCCTGCCGACCGCCCTCATCCCGATGCTGCCCTACGTCCTGACCGTGGTGCTGCTCGCTGGGTTCTTCGGGCGGGCGGTGCCGCCGAGTGCATTGGGGAAACCCTACCTGAAATGACACGAATCACGTCAAGGTCGCGTCCGGACTCCAGCCTGAAATTTCTCGCGGGATTCCAGCACCGGAGAACTGCTTTACGGGTACCTGTGCGTACGGCTATATTGACACACGTACAGGCCCCCTGGTTGTGGTCGGAGAGGGCTGGATGCCTTGTCGGAGGAAAGGCGCGAGTGAAAAGCTCATCCCGCACACCCCGTCGCGGTCATATCCTGGACGTCGCGGCCAAGGTGTTGGCCGAGCGCGGATATCGCGACACCACCATGCTCGAGGTGGCCAAACGCGCTTCGGCATCCAAGGAAACCCTGTATGCCTGGTTCGGGGACAAACTGGGACTCTTCGAGGCGGTCATCCGCCGAAACGCCGTCCGGGTCCGCGTCGCCCTGAACGGGCACCTGGATTGCGACACCTCGGTGGAAGTCGCGCTCACGGATTTCGGCCGGGCACTTGCGACTCACCTCCTCTGCGACAACGCGGTTTCCATCAACCGCGCCGCCATCGCGGAAGCGCGTTCGGGCCCTGCCCTGGCCAACAGTTTGGCCAGGGTGGGGCGGGATCCAATTCGCCGCGCCTTCGTCCATTACCTCGAACAGTGCCACGCGCGCGGCTTGCTCGATGTCGAAGACACCGATGAGGCGGTTGATTCCTTTGTTGGGCTGTTGTTGGGGGATCTCCAGACTCGGAGGCTATTGGGTTTTGTCGACGCGCCGTGCGAGGCGGACATCGAGGGTAGGGCGACACGGGCGGCGAAGAACTTCCTCAGGCTCCACACACCTTTTCCTTGAAGGCTACATTGATCGTTTCTCGACCGAAACCGCGGTCGTTACGGTTCCGCATCACCTTGGCGATCCTCGGCATTACTCGCGGAACTGGGTTCGTTGCCAACGATTTCGTTGAATGTCTGCCGATCCAGGGCGCCGGTGGGACACTTGCCTTTTTCCTCTTGCCATTTCGCTATCGCCTTTGTCGTCTTGCGTCCCTTGTCACCGTCAATTTTATCCTGATAGTGACCATGTTCCTGCAATATGCGTTGGACTTGTTTCACTTCCTCCTTCGTGTATTTCCATTCGCTTTTCTCCTTATGCAGACCTTCCACCTGTCTCTCGGTGCATGTTTGTTCGTCCACCTTGTCTTCACCCGGTTCAGGAGGGCCGTGGACGCCGTTCCGATCCTTCCCCGACCCTTTGACGGGCAGGTCTACTGCGTTTGCACCACCTCTCTCCACGGTACCCTCCACGTTTTCGAGCTTGGGCGAGGGCTCCGCGACTTTGGCCAGCGCAGCTTTCACCGTCTGGTCCAGCTTGTTTACCGAACTCTGCACGGCTGCGAGCTTGGTCGAGAGATCCGCAACTTTCCCCAGCAAGACATCGAGACCCCCCGCAGAAGCTACGCGCCCAATGTTTCGATCCAGATACCAAGCCATTGATCCGAACACCATTCCCGCAAACACCAGATTGATGGCGACTACCGTTCCCAGCGAGACCGGTCGCCATGGCCAACGTCCTCTACCGTTACCACCGCCAATCTTGACCGTGGTGTCTTCCGGCCCTTGCCTGTCCCTCGAATCGTCTTGCGCGCGAGGCTCTCTCGGTAGCTCCGCTCGATCCGTGTCGGCCGCGCCCGCGGACGGCGACGTGACTGCGGCCTTCGAGGCTTCGCCATACTGCGGGCTCTTCGACAGGTCCACCCATGCGTCGTCCTGCTCGTCCAGACCCGCGCAAGCCGCGTAAATCCGCCGTAGATCTTCCGCTATCTCGTCCCTGTTGACCGCCTCAATGAGCCTGTCGAATTCAGCACCGACCGCCTCCTCCAGCGAACCGACCAAGTGCCTTCTCTCGAGTTCCGTCATCGCGGCGGTGGTCAGGAGCAGCAGATAACGGTTCCGCCCGTAGTCGATTCGCTCCCCGAAACGTAGCCGCTCTACGAAAATGCTGCCTACAGGCCCGGTCGTGGTCAAAGTTGGCAATACCGCGGTTCGAAGCGACCCCGGCGCCTTCTTCGACACGTAAACATCGAATACGCCGCCGATATTCACCAGCAATCTAAACATCTGCGCCGAGAGCGGGTAGCACCCCGCTCCCGTCTTCATGACAGGCGAGGCTGTGCGTCGGACGAGTCATCCGTAATGCCCGCGTCAAGCGGAACAGTCCCATTCCAGACCTGACCCGGTGGGCGCTGACCACCGACGTTTCCACCCGTAGTCTCATTCCACCGGTGCCTTGCCGGAGGAGCCCGGCCAAAAGGAGTCTTTCAACCGCACACTCGTGGACTTCGCGATCAAGTGGAAAGCCTCGTTGGCATTTTGCGCGTTGCCGGCAATACAGCAACATTCTTGCTCGGGTACCCCGAACCGTTGGCCGATGTCTCGTGCCAATCGTTGAAGTTGCTCGGTGTTCTCATCGAGAACGGCAAGGAGGTTCTCCAGCACTTCCGGCTCTTTCCGGTTCAAGAACAATGTAAAAGCGCGAACCTTGAAGAGTTCCGACGCGGAAACAAACTGCGCGCCGTCGCTACGCGTGGTGGCCAAATGAAATCCCTGCATGTAGTTTACGGCGCGCTTCACAGCCTCCGCGGTGTCGTCCTGACGAATCAGGTGGTGCCAGTTCGCCAACGTGTAGTTACTGGCATCGGCCATTGCCTTCGGATCGAACATGCCGAGATCCAGGACGAGAAGGAGAACGTCTGATCGGAAGGTTGAGGCCAGGAGGACATGATCGCCCATGTTTTCACCGGGCGTGTCCAGCGTAGTCACGTTCAGAGTCACCCCGTGGTCGCTGGTGGCTGGCGCGGTGCGGATGTCGACCTGGGACGTCGGTTCCACGGAACGGCGCCCTGCCGCTGCGCCAGCTTGCGCAGGGTGGCCGCCTTGTCGCGCAAATTCCGTTTTACCGGAATAGGACGGTCCGATGATCGTGCATTGTCGGGGAAGCTGGTCGCCGCCTATCCGGCCGAGAAACAAACGCGCGGCGCGTCCCGTGAAGTGGTGATGTTGCACAAGCTTGAGGTACAGGGTCATGTAGACCCAAACGAAGTAACCGAGGGCGACGTAGAGGCAAGCCCCGATTCCGGCAAAAAACCACGCAACGACCGCGACGGGGGAGTCGGATGTTCCGGGCTCGGCAGCCACGGCGGTGTCGGGAGGAACGGCAGCGATCGAAGCATCAAGGATGCTGATGACGAGGGAAAAGCAAAGCCAGTAGAACCAAGCGTCGCCCTGAGGGCCGGAGTTGACATTTGACAGGTTTCCGATGCTGGATTGGCGCTTCAAGGCATTGGAGGCGAAGAAGGATTGCATGAATTCCTTGAAACCGGCGAACAGGTTGTCCTTCGTATCCAACGCACGTTCGGCGACGAGCCTGGCTATGCCGACGAAGAACGCTATGACGAGTACCGAAACCGGCTTGTCGCCCTGGAGAAAATTTCGTGTGAGGTTGATAATGCCGATATTGGCGCCCATGAAGAGGTCGAGGAGGAAGGTGATTACGCTGCCGAAGACGAAGGAAGCGCACAGAACGAGGACGCAGAGAAGGGTCCGACGGTAATGCTGAAGGGTCTTTTCCCAATTGCTCGGGCTTTCCGTGCGGCGCTGAATCTCCAAGTGGTGCCCGAGCATTGTACCGATGACGACGATAGCGAACCATTCCATGGGAGTGACTACCTTTCGATGGACTTAAAGGGCGCAATGGCCGATTAGAAGGCGCGCAGTACGGGCAAACGATCGATTTATGTAGACGACGGTGGCGGTTGGGCAAACGGGAGCGGTATGAGGATGGTTGCGTTGCTCTTCCTCACGTGGTACCCGCGACTGCGCGCCATCGCGCCTCGCCGACCACAAAAAACTCCGCATAACGTGCCGCGAATTAACGAGCCCCACACTAGTCTCCGATGAGCCGCCAAACATTCGGCCAACCGTGCCGTACCGGCTCGCGAGTCCTATCCCGGGAATCCGGCGGCAGGCCGTCGATACAGTGACGTATGTCGTCGTTCACAGCTCCGCAGTGGTAGTAGCTGTGCTCGACGATTCCGCTGACGAGGCGGCTGCAATCGACTTGGTGTACGCGGTCGGGGAGGTAGGCGGGCCATTCGGCGCCGTCCCAACCGAGCCGGTCGGTGTTTCCTTTCGTGTAGTCGGATATCGGCATGGTGAGGTCGCCGCGGTTGTGGTAGACGGTGACCGCCCTTGCCATTTGCGGAAGGTGGTGGAGGGGCTCTCCGGGCTGGAACACGTCGGCGGCGACATCGGCGGCGCAGAGGAAGACACGTTCGAAAACTTGAGGCAAGCGACCGCCGATCGAGAAGTCGGCGATGCGTTCCAGGGCGTTTTGCAGAACGTAGTTGCCCATGGAATGGCACAAGAGGTACACGGAGCGGCGGCAAGGCGGTTCGCGCCTTTCGCGGGAGAGGCGACGCGTCTCGATGAGATAATCTCTGAGCTTGAGGAGTCCGCGACCGAACGCGTAGCCGGAAACCTCGGCTTCGCTGCGATCGGAGAAGTAGGACCAGTAGGGGATGGCGCGGCCGTCGGAGGGCCAACTGAAGAGGACGACATGTACCGGCGTCGAGTCGTCGGCGGGGTCACGGCTGCAATGGCGATTGAGCATGCATTGCAGGCTGGCAGCGGATGCAACGGCCTCCCACCAAGTCACGTTGAAACCGTGGACAAAGACGAGGACATGGTCGCCGGCCACCATCTTGTCGCGCAGCTCGGAAAAGGCGCGGGTGGAGCCGAGGTTCATTCGCGGCTGGGTAGACTCGTTCTGTTCCTTCCGAAGATCTTCGCGAAACGCTTCGATGGTGGCGGTGCGCCGTCGTTCGAAGAAGTATTTCGCCAGCCGAACGCCATCGCCCGTGCCGAATCCGCAGTCTGCTTCGAGGTACTCGGCCACCTTCCCGCCGTCACAGGAGAGCGTCACCATGCCGAATCGCAGGTTCTCTATGCCGTCTTTGCTGGGTTCAGTGCCGTATCCGGTCGGCTGCCAGCGGTCGAGTCCGCGGTGACGTCGATTGGTCGCGTAGTAGACCTGGATGCGGTCCAAAGGCTGGGCTTCTGCATCCATGGCTTGAAGGTCCGGGGACCGGCTCCCTTCTTCGAGACTGTAACCGTACCACTTGGTACGGCATTGCTCGTGACTAACCACACGCGGAGCGTTCTGTCAAGAGTTTTTTGCCGCGAGCGAGGCGGCGTCAGTCGCTGATCTGGAACGGCAACAGGCTGGCGGGCGTCTTGTAGTACGCCGCGCGGGCGTCCGCCTCCGAGTCATACCGGCCGGGCGGCATCCGCCGCGCGCGCACCGTGATCTGGAGCGGGGAGATGTCGAAGGGGTAGGGATCCATCCGCACGGAGCCGTCCGGGTTCGGGGTGATGCTCAGCTCGACGCTGTTGTCGGGTGCGTAACCGGCGGGGATGGGCGCGAGGCGCTCTTCCTTGAAGCCGTTGTCGCGGTAACCGTCGCAGCAGAAGTAGAGGGACAGCAGGTCGAAGAGCTGCAGCATGCGGTAGTTGATCCACAGCTCCGCTTCGAGTGCGGCGTTGCTGGCGGCGAGAGCGGCCTTGTCCTGTAGTTGCTGCGCTTCGAGCTCGTCCAGCGCGGCTTGCACCGGGGCGCTCAGCTCTCGGACCCTCGGCTTGGGACTGGTCAGCACGTCGTAGCGGCCGCGCCACAGGCCGGTGCGGTGCATGGAGACCAGGACGCCGGCGTAGAGGTCGTGGCCGCGAACCCACTCCACGTTGCGCCGGTACGCGGTCAACTCGGTGGCCTCGAAGTCCGGTATCCGCTCGCGATGCCCGTACGGCCGCCCCTTGGCCGCGTCCATCCGCGGCACGCCTTCCCACTCCCGGTACCCGCTGTCGTGGTAATTGGTGGCGAAGACCATGGTGTCGTAGGGCCGCAGCCGCTCGAACCGGTCGTTGCCCCAGTGAGCCGCGAACTGCGCCGAGAGCTCGGCGTGCTCTTCCTGGGTGCTCACGTAGGTGGAACCATCAGCGACTTCACGTATGACCATGGCCGGTCCTCCTTTGACCGCGGACTGTATTCCTCATCTCAAATTCTCTTCGGGGGAGTCAAGGTCCCTGGCCGTCCAAGGCGACGGCCGGTTGCCCGGCGGGTGTCCCTGTTCTATCGTCGGATCGTGCGAACCGCCGTGGACACAAGCGCCGACCGGAGTGCCCGCATCCTCGACCGCCTGCGGGCGGCCGGGGGCTTCCATTTCCCGGACTACCGCGGCGGCTCCCTCGTGAACCTGCTCTCGTCCATCATTGGGGCGTTGGGCGGGACCTCCCCCCACCCGCGGCTCCAGGCCCTGGATGAATCCACCTCCAAGGGCATACGGCGCATCGCCTATCTTGTACTCGACGGCGTGGGGTCCCCACAACTGGATCGGTTCCTGGCCACGGGCGGCGGCGGTCATTTCTTCTCCCGGCATCCGCGCCAACGTATCACCACCGTGTTCCCCAGCACCACGGCCGCGGCGGTGACGACGCTCTCCACCGGCACCACCCCGGCGGAGCACGGGGTGCTGAGCTGGCACCTGCACCTCCACGACCTGGGCCTCGTGGGCGCGGTGCTGCCCGGGACGACGCTTACGGGGAGCCCGCTGGCGCGGAAGGACTTCAACCTCGGGCGCTATCTCGGGCTGCCGTCGTATCTGTCGTCGGTGCGCCGGCACAAGCGGCTCCTGTCCTTCGGGACCTTGGGCCGGAGCGCCTATTCCAACGCCGGCACCCGCTGGAACGGGTACGGCGCCTACCGGACGCTGGCGGGCATGGAACGGCAGACCGTGCGCTTCGCTCGCGAGGGCGGCCGGGGCGTGGCCTACGTCTACTGGCCGATGTACGACACGCTCTGTCACCACGAAGGCGTCCAGGCCCGCAAGACGAGGCTCCATCTCGCCGAGATCGACAAGACCCTGGGACGCCTGGTGCGCGGACTCTCCGGCACCGGGACCCTGCTCCTGGTCACCGCGGACCACGGAGTGGTGGACGCGCCCTCGCCCCGGCGGGTCGAACTGACCGCCGTACCGGGGCTGCTCGACTGCCTCGCCCTGCTGCCGGCGGGTGACGCGCGGCAGGTCTCCTGCTTCGTCCGTCCGGCACGGGAGACGCGCTTCCGCGAGGTGGTGGCGCGTCACTTGGCGGAGGCGGCCGTGTGCATCACCGGCGAGGAACTCCTGGAAAGCGGACTCCTGGGGCCGGGCGACCCGCATGCCTCGCTACGTAACCGCGTCGGCGATTACGTCCTTCTCGCCCGCGACGACTACGCCTTCCGTGTAACCCCGCCCCACACCAAGGCCCGGATACACAAGGGCAATCACGGCGGCCTGTCATCCGCTGAGATGTATGTGCCGCTCTACGCCCTGCGGCTGTGAAGCAAGCCGCATTCGGGTACGTTTTCGAGCCATCATGTCAATCCCGCGAACCGAATCGTCGTTCCCGGCGAACAGGCTGTGTCAAGACTCCGCGTGGATGAGAATCGGTACCAACCCACGGAATCGTCATTCCCGCGGAAGCGGGAATCCAGGGGTGGAGAGGGGCGAAACGGCCTATTCCCCCCGCCTCACTCCGCCTGGATTCCCGCTTCCACGGGAATGACGATTCGAGGGATCTGTGCCGCACGAGTTTCGCCACAGCCTGGAAGGCGGGAATCCACGGGCAGAAGCAGAGGTTATGCAACTATTCGAACTCGCGACACTTTCCGCCCGAGTCACCCGCGAGGCCGGCCGGCTCGCCAAGATCGGCCATCTGGCGGAGTGCCTGCGCCGCCTGGAGCCGGCGGAGATTCTCATCGCGGTGAGCTACCTGTGCGGTGAGCTTCCCCAAGGCAAGATCGGTATCGGTTGGTCGATGCTGAGGGAAGCCGCCGCAGGGCCGCCAAGCCATTCACCTTCCCTCACCCTCGCCGACACCGACGCGAGCTTCGAAACCATTCGGCAGACCATCGGTTCGGGATCGGGCCGCCGGCGCACGGAGATTTTCGCCGGGTTGACGGCGCGGGCCTCGGAGCCGGAGCGGGACTTTCTCAAACGCCTGGTCCTCGGCGAGATGCGCCACGGCGCGCTCGAAGGCGTGATGATGGAGGCGGTGGCCAAGGCGGCCGCGGTGCCGTCGCGGGCCGTGCGCCGGGCCTACTTCGTCACGGGGTCCCTGGGGCGCGTGGCCGCCGCTGCCCTCAAGCAAGGCGCGCCGGGCTTGAGCGGCTTCCAACTCACGCCCGGGCGCCCGATCCTGCCGGCCCTGGCGCAACCGAGCGACGACGTCGGCGACGCCCTGCGTCTGCTCGGCACGGCGGCCCTCGAATACAAGATGGACGGGGCGCGCGTGCAGGTCCACAAGATCGGATCGGAGGTGGCGGTGTTCACCCGCGGGCTCCGGGACGTGGCCGCAGCCGTTCCGGAGTTGGTGGAGGGGGTGCGCTCCCTGGGGAGTCTCGACGTGATCCTGGACGGCGAGGTGCTGGCCCTTCGCCCCGACGGCAAGCCGCACCCGTTCCAGACCACCATGCGGCGCTTCGGCCGCAAGCTCGACGCGGCGGAACTGCGCCGTGAGCTGCCGCTGTCCCCGTACTTCTTCGACTGCCTCTACCTGGACGGAGAGACCCTGATCGACGCGCCCGCCCATGAGCGAAGCCGCGCCTTGGCCGCCACCGTCCCGGAGGCCCTGCGCATGCCGCGAATGGTCACCGACAGCGCGACCGCGGCCGGAGACTTCTTCGCCGCCGCCATGGCGGCCGGCCACGAGGGCGTCATGGCCAAGACCCTCGATGGCGTCTACGAGACGGGGGAGCGCAGCCGCCACTGGCTCAAGGTCAAGCGCGTGCACACGCTGGACCTCGTGGTGCTGGCCGCGGAGTGGGGCCACGGCCGCCGCCGGGGCCGGCTCAGCAACCTGCACCTGGGCGCGCGCGATCCGGCCGGCGGCTCGTTCGTCATGCTCGGCAAGACGTTCAAGGGCCTGACCGACGCCATGCTGAGGGAACAGACGGAATTCCTGCAGCGGCTGGAGACCGCGCGGGACGGCCACACCGTGTACGTACGGCCGGAGGCGGTGGTGGAGGTGGCCTTCAACGACATCCAGGCGAGCCCGCAGTATCCCGCGGGGCTCGCGCTGCGCTTCGCCCGCGTCAAGCGGTACCGGCCCGACAAGCGCGCCGGGCAGGCGGACACCATCGACACCGTGCGCGCGATCCACGAAGCCGGGCGTTATTAGCGCTAGCCGTCTTGGCGCGCGGGGCCAGGGTGCCGGCCCGAGGGAAGTGGGACACGACGCCAGGAGTTGGTCAGTACGACCCTCCCGGTACTCTTTCGGCTTGCCACCAGGTCCAAGGCCGCGTTGGCCTCGCTGAGGGGGAACTGGGCGCACACCACGATTTTCAGCCGCTTCGAACGCAAGTAACCGAGCACCGCATCGCCGGCCGGCCGCAACACTTCCGGCCTGTCGTAGCGATGTCCGCCCGTACTGTACCCGATGGCGGACTTGTTGCCGGCGTGCAGGACATCGGTGGGAATCCGACCCGCGATCCCACTCGACCTGCCGAAGGCGACGATGCGCCCCCAGGGGGCCAGGCAAGCAAGGCTTTCCTCCGTGGACGAACCTCCTATCGAATCGAGAATCACATCGGCGCCCTTACCTCCCGTGATGGACATGACCCGTGATGCAAGGTCCTCCGTCCGGTACAGGATGACGTGGTCGCAGCCGAGGCTGCGGGCCAGATCAGCCTTGGATTCGTCACCCACCGTACCGATCACCGTGCCCGCGCCGAGCAGCTTGGCCAACTGGCAGGTGGTGGTCCCCACGCCACCCGCCGCCGCGTGAATCAGCACCGATTCGCCCGCGGCCAAGCGTCCGGCCAGCGTGAGCAGGTTGTAGGATGTGACGCCATTGGTCGGGAAGGCCGCGGCCGAAATGAGGTCGATCTCGTCCGGCAGCGACCAGGTCACGGCAGCGGGCGCCACGACGGTTTCGGCGTAGGTGCCGGTGAGCGAGATCGCCGCTACCCTTTCGCCGATGCGGAACCCGGTCGTGCCGGGGCCCAGGGCGACCAGACTGCCGACGACGTCGTGTCCCGGAATGACGGGCGGCTTGCGAGGTGTATGGTAGTTCCCCCGGCGCATCTCGAGGTCGCCGAAACTGACGGCGGTCCCCTCCATGCGGATCGCCACCTGGCCTTCACCCGCAACGGGATCGGGAACGTCTTCTTGCACCAGTTCTCCACGTCCGTCCTTCTCGACAACGACCATCGCTTTCATGTCCGGCACCTGCTCTTCCACGGGCAGGCTCCGCCACATTCGGCGAAGCCTCTCCACGAGTGTCTCGTCTTCCCGTCAATACGACGTTCACCCCTTCAGCGTCGACATCGTCCCCTGGACGATCCCGTCCGGGGTCACGCCCACCTCCCGCTCCAGGTTCAGGTTGTAGGGGATGGGTACATCGGCCGTGGCCACACGGCCAATGGGCGCCTTCAGATACGAGAAGGCCGCTTCGCCCAGCTTGGCCGCGATTTCGGCGTTGACGCCGAAGCTCTTGTGGCACTCGTCGGCGACCACGGCATGTCCGGTCCTTCTTATGGATTCGACCACGGTCGCTGCGTCGAGAGGCGCCAGCGTCCGCAGGTCGATCACTTCGGCGGAAACGCCGTGATCCGTCGCCAGGGCGTCCGCCGCCTCAAGGGCCATCGGCACGGTCACGGAATGCGCGATCAGGGAGACGTCGTGTCCCGTCCTGCTGACGCGGGCGGACCCCACGGGCAGCATCGGCGCCTCCCGATCGGTTTCGTCCTCGGACAGGAGCAAAGCGGAGTGTGCGAAGAAGACCGTCGGGTTCCGGCTCTCGAGCAGGCACCACTTGAGCAGCCCATAGGCGTCGCCGGCGGTCGCCGGCGCAAAGATCTGCAGCCCCGGAACGTTGCCCAGCATCGCCTGCAACCGGTGCGAATGCTGGGACGAACCGCCCCCGCGGATGCCGCCCAGCGCGTAACAGGTCACCGGTGCGATGCACCGTCCTCCGGTGGTGTAGTGGACGTTGGGCGCTTCGTTCACGATCGGGGGGAAGCCGTGCAGCATGAAACTGCCGACGTTGAAACTCAGGAGCGGCCGGCCTCCTGCCAGGGCGGCGCCGACCGCGGCGCCGGCGAGGCCGAATTCCGCGATGGGCACGTTCATGACGATCCGGTCCGCATGGCGTTCCCGCAGGCCGGCGAATGCCTCGTTATCCTGCGCCGTGAAGTGGCCTCCCATGCGAGAGCCCATCAGAATGACTCCGGGATGGGCGGCCATGGCCTCGTCAATGGCCAATGCCAGGCCCTGCAGGTAGGACATCTTCATGATGGGGTCTCCTGTGCGGCCCAGACATCCCGGTACGCGCTTTCGAGCGACGGATGCGGGCTGCCGATCGCGGCCTCCATCGCCTGATCGATCCGCGCGGCGATCGCGGCATCGATCCGGGTCACCTCATCGAAGGCGATCGAGCCCCGGGCCAGGAGCCCGCGCAAATAACCCATCAGCGGGTCGCTGTGCCGGCTCCATGCGGCCAACTCTTCCGGCGGTTCACCATCGTCCCGGGCCCAGCCCAGGTCGGTTTCCGCCCCGGCCAGCTCCGGCCACAGGGCCCGGTTGCCCGGGTAGCGCGTGGTGCGGACCTCGACGAAGTACGGGGCGACGTTGCGCCGCACCGTGCCGACCACGTCCGTCATCAGGTCGAACAGCCCCTCCACGTCCGCACCGTCGATCGTGGCGCAGGGGATGCCGAAGGCGGACGGGATGTCGGCGAGGCGTGTGGCCCGAAACGTGGACGGCTGCGTGGTGTCGAGCCCACGCAGCTCGGCCGGCACGCCATTGTTCTCGCAAACACAGACAAGCGGCACCTGCCACAGAGCGGCCAGGTTGACCCCCTCGTAGAATGCGCCCTCCTCCATGACGCCGTCACCGAAGAAGGCAATGACGACGCCGGGCCGGCGCTGTTGCTTGTGGACCAAGGCCGCGCCTACCGCCATCGGGACGACGCACCCGACGAGCGACGTCGTCCAGGGCATCCCCAGCTCGGGAGCGATCATATGCAGCGTTCCGCCCTTGCCGTTGGTGTTGCCGCCGACGCGGCCCAACTGTTCCGCGAACATCCATCCCGGATCCGCCCCGCGGGCGATCAGGTGGCCGTTGCTGCGGTGATTGGTAAAAAGCACATCATGCTCCTCGGCGGCGCGGCAGACCGCAACCGCCGTGGCTTCCTGCCCGATGGAGACGTGAAAGTGGCACGGCAGGATGCCCCGCCGGTGCAGGCGCAGCATGCCTTCCTCGAAACGCCTGATCAGGAGCATTCGTTCGAAGCTGTCCTTCATGGACTCGAGTGCTGACAATCTACTCCCTCCCTTTCGAATTGACGGCGTGGACGGCGCGGAAACCGACCCCGCCGGGCGGGGCGTCGTCGCTCGCGCGCCGGCGCCCGTGACCCGGCGATAGGGGATCGCTCTCTTCGTCCACCGCCACTACAAGGTCCGAACCGGCGCCCTCACGCATGCCGCATGAACGCCTTGATGACACGGGCAGTCGCACCTTGCCTGGCGGTACATCCCCGTGACGCGCAACACAACACCCCGATGGTCCTACTTCATCCAACCCCGTTCCTTGTAGTACCTGGCGGCGCCCGGATGATAAGCGACACCGAAGTCGGTGGCGGTGCTGCTGACCTTCACCAGCTTGAGGCCCGGGTCCGCCAGCTTCAGGTCTTCCCATTTCTCGACCAAGGTCTTCGCCAAGCTGTAGGCCTTGTCATCCGAAACATCCTTGCTCATGACCAGTACCCGCGGCACGGAAAGGGTTTGGAAATCCTCATCCACGCCGGGGTAGAGTCCCTTGGACAGTACGTGCGGAACGATGCCCGGGTTGATCTTTCGAATCTCCTGCTTCTTCGCGTCGGTTATCCGCAGAAGATTGATGGGACGGTTGAGCGAGGCGTTCATGACCAGTGAGTCCGGCACCGGCCCCATCCACAGCATGGCATCGACGTGACCGTCCTTGAACAGGTTGATCGCGTCGGGTTTGGACACCGTCTCGGCCTTCGAGAGGTCCTTGAGCGTCATTCCGTGAACCTTCAGCACCAACAGATTGATGGCATGGGCGGCAAACCTCTTCGGCTTGACATAGACGCGCTTGCCGCGCAGCTCCTCGATCTTGGTGAGCCCTGATCGCTTGTAGGCAAGGTACTGGAAGGCTTGCGGATCGAGCGATGCCAGGGCACGCACATCCGGATGCGGCCCGGGGAAGGGAGGCCTGCCCTTGATGCCGTCCACGGCGGCGCTGGAGAGCGTCATCCCCACCTGAGCCTTGCCCGTGCCCGTCGCGATGACCGATCCGACACCACCGCCCGGCGCCAGGCTGACATTGAGTCCGGGAATGTTCTTCTTCCACACCTCGGCGAGAGCCACCGAAAGGGGATAGAATGAACTGCCCTGGCCAGAGGTGGCCAGGAAAAAGTCGACCGTCTTGCCGCTCTGGGCGGTTGCGGACGGGACGGCGGAGAACACCACCGATATCGACATCAGGACAGCCGCGGCGAAGAGCGCCGCCGATTTCCGTTTGAGCATGACACTTCCCTCCGAAACCGCCGCAGCACGTTGTCGACCATGCGCGAGACGTTGTTGTCGAAGTCGTTGTGGGGGAGGCTGCCGCAGAACGTGATGGAGCCCACCGAGAACACCGCGCCGCCGTTGGGGGTCTCGAAGAACACGATCTCGGAGCGGAGGAGATCCCGCACGAGGTGGGGACGTCTGCGGTAAAGGGCCACGATCTCCTCCGGGACCAGGGTGAAGCTGTCGTCCGGCTCCGCCGAGCGGGCGAGCACCAGGGCGTGGGGCGGAGAACCCAGGTTCGTGTCCAGCCGGTCGAGCTCGAAGCCGGCCGCGCCCCCGCCGCTCAGTCCGAAGTCGCCCAGGACCTCGTCCCCGATGCCCTCGAAGATCCAGGCCGCGCGGGAGTCGTGGGAAGCGGGCAGGCGCCGGTAACCGGTGCCGCGAAAGTCACCCTGTGATATGAACCCCACCCCCGCCAGACGCTGGGGAGCGCGGCCGCTGCTCCGCCACAGCCCGCCGTAGCAGCCGTCGAAGGCGTTGTAGTACTCCCCGGGCTCCGCCGCCCAGGCGCGGATCCCGGTCTCGCCCCGGCGGATCTCCACCGCGCCGGGGAACTCCGGACTGACCGCGACGCGCCAGTAGAAGCCGTTGCCGCCCAGGTACATCAGGCGCCCGCCCTGCCCGGTGTAGCCGGTGAGGGCGTCGAGCGAGCGCGGGGTCTGGTACTCCGGGTGCGTGGTCGTCATCACCACCTTGTACGGCGCGATGGCGTCCACGCCGTCGGCGTCGAGGTCCTCGTCGGTGATGACGTCGAAATCGTGGCCCAGCGCCTCCAGCCACGCCAGCAGGTGCGTGTCGGCGGGGAAATGGCGCAGGCCGGAACCGGCTTCGGGGTCCGCGTAGGACAAGTAGCCGGAGCGCTGGTTCAGGATGGGACGGAGCCGCGACGAATAGCTCACCCCGCTCCCGTCGGGGTGGTGGTTGTAGGTGGAGATGCCGTACTCGGGATGCTCGTCCGGGGTCCAGGGGCGCGCCCCCCAGCGCGCCACGTGCTCGCGGTAGGCGTCGTTGGCCCGGTCGCGGACGGAGTTGGCATAGACGATGTAGGTGAAGGTGGGGATGAGCACGCAGGCGCTGGACTGGGGCCGTCCCGGAGCGGCGCGCACGAAAAAGGGCACCATGTCCTCGTCCTCGCCCGCGCGCAGGCGCACCGCGTAGACGCCGCTCTTGAAGCCCTCCGGCACCTCGAAGCTGAAGTCGGTCTCCCAGCCGCAGTCGTAGAGGTCGTCGTCGTGGAAGTGGATGGCGCCGTAGTGCTCCGGGGCGTGGCGCCAGCACATCTCCTCGCCCGTCCAGCGCGAGCCCTTCATGGCCCGGGTCGGCAGGTTGACGGTCTCGCCGTGCATGGCGTGGGGGCCGGTGTCGACGATGCGCGCCGACGCCATCTCCCGGGAGAAGTCCCACGCCGCCACCACTTCCTCGCCAAGACCGGAAGCGTCGTCCGGGCCGACTCCCTCGCCGGAGCCGGGCAGCTCCCCCGCGGCGCGGAACGCCGCGTCCGGGTCCAGCGCCGCCGCCAGCACCTTCGGTGCTTCGAGCTTGCCGTTGTAGTGGTCGCTGGGCGTCGCGCCCGCGCGCGCCGCCAACAGGAGATCGCCGCTACCGGAGCAGCTTCCGGCGAACGCGGCGGCGGTGGTGGCCACGCCCGAGTCGTCGACCATCATCGCGGGCGCCAGCGGCTGCTGCCCTACCGCAACCGCGCCTTTGTCCGCGTCGTAGCTCACGAACACCCGGTACCAGGCGCGGGCGCGCAGGGCCTTGCCGACGCTGGCGCCACGGGTCCCGGTGCCGTCGCTCAAGGTGGCCGCGAGGGAGCCTTCCTCGTCGACCTCCAGGGTGAAGCCCGCGCCGGTGGCGGCGTCGACCCTGGACACGAGGACCTGCCGGCG
This sequence comes from uncultured Syntrophobacterales bacterium, assembly GCA_964519455.1. Classification (GTDB taxonomy): domain Bacteria; phylum Desulfobacterota; class Binatia; order UBA9968; family JAJDTQ01; genus JAJDTQ01. The sequence goes on along the minus strand of CAZFIU010000041.1, from coordinate 792 downwards.
CGGGAGCACCGGCAGGGTGGGCCAGATGACCGCGGTCACCGTGAAGCTCCGGAGCGCGTCCAGCGGCGCGGTGCCGGCGACCCGTGCACAGGAGCCGCTGTGGATCGGCTGCGCCCGCGACGGGTAGCGTCCGGCAAAGGCGGCGTCCACGGGCTGCTCCCGCATGCCCGGACCGTCCGGGTTGGGGTCGCCGCTGATGACCCGCACCAGACGCGCCTCGTAGTCCTCGGACGCGGCCGAACTTACCTTGAACGCGATGGTCTCGCCGGGCGCCACCGAGTAGCGGTCGGAATAGGCGGTGATGGGTAGCATGTTCGTGTCTCCGTGGTTGAACGTGTTTCCGCTGTTGAACTGCCTCGGGCGGCAACGCGCGTGAAAGCGCGGATGGCCCGCGTGGTTCGCGACCGGGCGCCGCCCCGGAATCCTTATCTGCCCGCGGGGCGTGTCTCTGTGCTCCGGCACGCGGGCACACGTATTAGAGCGCAGGCCGGGGTCACCTTCAAGACCACGACGGGCGCTCGTGGAACCATCAAGGGCTTGACAGACGCCACGCTCATGGAGCAGACGGAGTACTTACCGCTCTTTCGGCGCCGTCGATACGCCCCGAATCGTCATTCCCGCGCAAGCTTGCCCTCGACCCCGATCGGGGGCGGGAATCCAGGGGTGGGGGGGGGACGACCGTGGTTCCCCGCCTCGCCCCGCCTGGATTCCCGCCCCCGATCGGGGTCGAGGGCAAGCTTTCGCGGGAATCACCGATGTCGGCTTGCAGCCGACACAAAGGGGAATGAAAAT
>CAZFIU010000040.1:0-41753 GCA_964519455.1 uncultured Syntrophobacterales bacterium | reverse complement strand
CTGGATTCCCGCTTTCGCGGGAATGACGGATTGGTGTTTAGTCGCCAGGAAGCAGTGTTTTGACACAGCCTGGGAAGCGGGAATCCGGGGGATGGGAGGGGGCAAACGGCCGTATCCCCCACGCCCCCGCCCCTGGATTCCCGCTTTCGCGGGAATGACGTTCTGTGATGTGAGTGCCCCGCGCGAGTCTTGACACAGCCTGGGAAGCGGGAATCCAGGAGTGGTGGGAAGGGTCCGGTGTTTGTGCTGAGCGAAACAGTCTCTGCAACCATCGCTGAACACGCCTTGGAGACCTACCCGGAGGAGTGCTGCGGGGTGATCCTCGGGAGTGACGGCGGCGACGAGGTCCATCGGCTCGAGAACATCCAGAACCGGCTGCACGCCACCGACCCGGAGACGTTTCCCAGGGACGCGCGGACGGCTTACACCCTCGACCCCAGAGAGTTGGAGGCTGTCCTGGAGCAGGCGGAGCGTCGGGGTCTGACATTCAAGGCCCTGTACCATTCCCATCCCGACCACGATGCCTACTTCTCGGCGGAGGACAAGGCCTGCGCCACGCCCTTCGGCGAGCCCACCTATCCGGACACGGCGCAGATCGTCATCTCCGTCATGGGCGGCAAGGTGGCCCGCATGGCAGCCTACGCGTGGGACGCCGATGCCGGTGATTTCGTGGAGATCCCGATGCGGAGCGTGCCGCGCCGTTGAAGCCTCAAAGCACGCCCCGTGGCGGCCGGTCCCAGGTTTGAAATGCCCATACGATGCTGCTACCGTGCGAGCCAGGGAGACGGATCGTGCGGAACGACGTGAGACTATTCCTGCGGGCGGGAGAGCAGGTCAAGCACAACCGCAACCTCCAGTGGGGCGTCGGCATCGTAGAAGAGGTGATGACCTCCAGCGTCCCGGGCGGCACCTGCCTCGCGCGCATCCGCTTCCAGGACGGCCGCCTGCGCGTCTTCCACAACGACCTCGACAACGAGGGATGCTGCTACTACTTCGGCATCCGCCACTACGACGACCCCGGCCGCGACAACATCCGCCGCCAACTCCTGGAGTATCTCGACGCCGACGACTGCTGATCACTCCAACCGCTGACACGGATATAGGTGCCCCGCGAGAAGCTCATGCCCTACTGGTGCACGGATTGCCGCAAATACTTCTCCGTGAAGGTCGAGACCCCGATGCAGTCCAGCAAGCTCCCGCTCCGGAAATGGGTGCTCGCCATGTACATGATGGGCACCAGCCTGAAGGGCGTCTCGTCCATGAAGATCTACCGGTCTCGTCAAGACAGGTCGGTTGTCGCCGGCAATCCCCCGGTCGTGCACACGTTGAACACCCAGCCACCCCGGCGCACGCGGTATGGTCGCTTGGCCGCGGGACTGACAATGTAGTTGTCGCCCAACGGATAGATGTCGCGGAACGCCTGGACCGCGGCGGCGTTCAGCCTGTCCGGATCGATCCTGCACTCGAAAAGGTCCAACTGGTCGCGGCCCCGGCGGACCACGAAGTCCACCTCGCGGCGCGACTTGTCCAGCCAGTAGAAGATGTCCTCATCCCGGTGCCTGAAGCGCAGGGCGTCCAGAACGAGATGCTCCCACAGCAGCCCGCGGTCGTCGTCCCTGATACTGTCCCAACCCCTTTCCAGCGTGACGAAACCCGTATCGAAGGCGTAGCACTTGGGACGGCTGACGATTTCGCGCCTGCCGCCGCCATGGAAGGGGCGCACCAGATGCACCGCGTGAGCGATTTGCATGGCCTCGATGTACGCCTTGACGGACGGACGGCTCAGTTCGCTGAGACTGGCCAGTTTGCCGTAGTCGAGTTGGCCGCCGCTCTGGCGCAGCAGCAGCCGGAAGAGCGACAGAAAGCCCTGCCGGTTGCGGATCGCGAACAGTTCCAGGATATCGCGGGCGTAGAAGCCGTCGATCCATTCGCTGAAGAACTCGGGGTCCTTGTGGTCCGCCAACAGCGGCTCCGGCAGCCCACCGTGCAGCAGCCGGCGATCAAGACTGCCGATTCCAAACGGACCGGAGCATTCCTCCCACAACACCGGGCAAAGGTGCACTTCCGTCTTGCGCCCGGTGAGCGAGTCGCGAAACTTGCCGGTGGCTGCCAATGTCGACGAACCCGTGGCCAACACCCTGATGTGCGGATACTCGTCGGCTGCGATCTTCAATAGGCGGCTGGGATCGGGCAGACGGTGCACCTCGTCCAACACTACGACCGCCCCCGGCGTCTGGCCGTCCAGGAACAACTCCGGGTCCTCCAGAGCTCGAAGCGAGGAGGCCAAGTCACAGTTCAGATGAACGAAGTTCTCATCCGGCAGCATCCGCGCCAACGTCGTCTTGCCCACCCGACGGACACCCGATAACCAGACCACGGACCGACGCGACCACGCCCGGCGGACGCTGTCCAACCAAAGTGCGCGTTCAATCATAGCCGTAGTTTACATATAGCCGTCTCAATGTAAAGTACGGATCACATCCGATCGAGGGTGGATCGGTGACTGAGCGTGTGGAGGAAGGCGGACTTGGCAAGCTCCACGGTGCTTGCCAAGCCCCGGCTCTTGAGCGGTCGGTCAGCCCTACAGGTTGGCCTTGAAGAAATCCGTCGTCCGCTGCCATGCGTCGGCTGCGGCGTCCGGGTGCCAGCGGTCGGCGTTGGTGTTGTTGTTGAAGGCGTGCCTGGCGCCGTCGCCGTGGATCTTGAGGTCGATGCTCTTGCCGTGCTTGGCCAGTTCCGCCTTGAGGGGCTCGATGCCGGGCATGATGTTGGGGTCGTCCTCGGCGTAGTTGCCCATGAGCGGGCAGGTGATGTTGGCCACCTGGTCCAGCGGATCGGGGTTGCGGCCGTAGTACACCACGGCGGCGTTGAGCTGGTTGCACTTGGTGGCGAAGTTGAGGGACTGGCCGCCGCCCCAGCAGTAGCCCACCACCCCGACCTTGCCGTTGGCGAAGCCCTGGCTCTTGAGATACTCGAGGGTGCTGGTCAAGTCCTCCACGCAACCCGCCGGGTCGAGGCCGCGGATGGCGGCGATGGCGTCCTGCGAGGTCGTGTACTGCGCGGTGCCGCCCGTGCGTTGCAGCAGGTCCGGGGCCAGCGCGGCGAAACCCTCCTTGGCGAAGTGCCGTGCCACGTCCTTGATATGGTCCACGAGGCCTACGTTCTCGTGAATCACGATGACCGAGCCCAGGCTCGCGCCGCCCTTCGGGCGCGACAGGTAGCCCGTGCAGCTTCCGTATTCCACCGTCCCCGATTCGAGATCGGGGTCATTCTCGTCGACGAGATAGGGTATGGTATCGGCCATATTCGACTTTCCTCCCTCGTAAAGTTAAGCCGGCTCTCGAACCGGCATGCGGCTACTCGTTCGGTGACGCCTTCGCGAGCCTCGCTCCCCGCCTTCTCCGCTGCAGCAGGTACAGTCCGGCGAATACGACCCAAGCGCCGAACTGGACGGTCATGCGCAGGGAATCGGTGTCGCCCACCAGAAGGGCGGGGCGGAAGGCCGAGATGCAGATGGCTGCCAGCAGTATCCGTTCGGGCCAGCCGCAGCGGTCGGCGAAGAATCCCTGCATGGCGGCGGCAAAGGCCATCATCGCCACCAGGCCGTTCAGTATCACCCACACAACCGAGAACATGTCGTCCAGCCAAATGATGGACTTGTCGGGCGCCACGCCGGCGATCAGCAGCAACTCCAGGTTGAAGATGAACACGAAGGGCAGGATCGCGGTGCGCAGGTCGTACGTAAACCCCTGGATGCCGGTCTTGATGGGGTCCGATCCCGCGATGGCGGCCGCCGCGAAGGCAGCCAGGCCCACCGGCGGCGTGTCGTCGGCCAGAATCCCGAAGTAGAAGACGAACAGGTGGGCCGCCAGCACCGGGATCACGAGTCCCGCCTCCGCGCCCAGGGTGACGATCACCGGCGCGGTCAGGGTGGCCATGACGATGTAGTTGGCGGTTGTGGGGAGGCCCATGCCCAGGACCAGGCTGGTGACGGCGGTCAGCAGCAGCATGAGCACCACGTTGCCCAGCGAGATGATCTCGATGGCCTCGATGAACCGGCTGCTGAGGCCGGTCAGGGTGACCGTGCCCACGATGATGCCGGCGGCTGCGGTGGCCACCGCGATGGGCGCCATGTTCCGGGCGCCGGACACGCAGCCTTGCAGGATCTCGCGGATGCTCAGGACCAGACCCTGCAAGACCGCCTGCCCGAGCGAGCCGGGCGCCGGGTTGTCCGGCGAGGGTCGAAGCACCGCCGCGCAGCTCTGCCCGACCCGCTGGATGACCATGATGGCCAGGGTCAGCAGAATGGCGTTGAAGGCCGCCGAGATCGCGGAGAATCGCAGAATGACCAGCGTGTAGAGCAGCGCCAGAATCGGGATCAGGAAGTGAACGCCCTTGAGGAACGTGGGCCAGAACCGCGGCAGCTCTTCATCCGGTATCGCGATCAGGTCCAGTTTGAGCGCTTCCAGGTGCACGACGTAGAGCAGGGCGATATACGAAAGCACCGCCGGAATGGCCGCCGCGGTCACGACATCGATGTACGGAAGCCCGAGAAACTCGGCCATGATGAAGGCGGCCGCCCCCATGACGGGCGGCAGGAGCTGCCCGTTGGTGCTGGCGCCCACCTCCACCGCCCCGGCCTTGTATGCCGGGAGCCCCACCCGCTTCATGAGCGGGATGGTGAAGGTCCCGGTGGTGGCGACGTTGGCGATGGACGAGCCGGACACCATGCCGGTCAGTCCGGACGCCAGCACCGCGGCCTTGGCGGGGCCGCCGCGAAAACGGCCCAGCATCGCGTAGGCCACCTGCACGAAGTACTCCGCCGCCCCGGCCCGGTCCAGCAACGCGCCGAACAGGACGAACAGAAAGACGAAGTCCGTCGACACCCCCAGCGGCACGCCCCAGATGCCGCTGTCGGACAGGTACATGTGGTCCACGATGAAATCGAGGGGGATGCCGGGGTGTGCCAGGAACCTGGGCAGGTACGGGCCAACGAAGCAGTACAGCAGAAAGACCGTGGCCAGCGCCGGGAGCGCCAGTCCCAGGGAGCGGCGCGCCGACTCCAGCAGCAGAAGGATGAACGCCGCGCCGATGTATACATCCCGGGCCAAGGGGAGGCCGGAACGCTGTATGATCCCCACGTAGTCCCATGCCAGGTAGCCCGTACCGCAAGCGGCAAGGGCGGCAATGATGAAGTCGTACCAAGGTATCTTGACCGGATCCCGCTTGCGCCGTCCCGGGAACAACTGCTGCATCAGCGCATTGAAGCGCTCCAGCGTCGCCGCCCGCCGTATGGCCGGGAAGGAGAGATAGACCAGCAGTACGGCGAAGGTCAGATGGATGCTGCGGGCGATGATGGAGTTGATGGGATGGTAGGCGATGTTGAGCTGAAAGAGGGACCAGGCAAGCGCCAGGAGCCAGAGAAAGCCGCCGATCGGGCCGCCGGGGGACCGGGTCTTGCCTTCGCCCTCGCCGAGTTCGGCCAACGCTTCGAGGTCAACGGATTCGCTGGCTGTCTCGTCACGATCAGAGGAGGAATTCACGGGCGCGCCTGCCTGATGGGCTGTACCATGCGAATCTCCATGGGATGAATCGGCTCGGGGCCGGACTTCGCCCAGCCGGCTCCGAGCCGATTCTCATGTGGCTACAAGGGGTACGACTGGTTACATCAAGCCCTTTTCCTTGTAGTACTTCGTAGCCCCCGGATGCATCGGAGCCGCGAGGCCATCCAGCATTCCCTTCGGGGTCAGAATCTTGAACGCGGGGTGCAGGTTGCGGAGCGTGTCGAGGTTCTCGAACACGGTCTTGACCACGGTATAAACCTGGTCCGCGGGCTCTTTCTCGCCGGTCACGAAGGTCGCCTTCACGGCGTAGGTCGGAACGGCCTTGTCCACACCCTTGTAGATTCCGCCCGGAATCGCCGTCATGGCGTAGTAGGGCTTGTCCGTTGCCAGCTTCTGTATCCCCTTCGAGTTCAAGGGGATCATGGTGATGGCGGTGCTGTTGGCGATTTCCAGGCCGCCGCCCCAGGGGTTGCCCACGGTGTAGAAGAACGCATCGATTTTCTTGTCGACCAGCGCGCGGTTGGCCTCGTTCTGTTGCAGACCCTCGGCCTTGATGTCCTTGTCCTTGTCGATGCCCGCGAGGCGCAGCACCTCCTCCGCGTTACCCCGTTGTCCGGACCCGGGGTTGCCGATGTTGACGCGCTTGCCCTTGAGGCCGGCGACCGAGGTGATCCCCGTGTCCTTGCGGGTGACCAGCATCACGGTCTCGGGATGGGCGCTGAAGACCGTACGCAGTCCTTTCTGCGGCTTGCCGTCCCAGTCCCTCTTGCCGTTGGCGGCCTGCCAGACCCGGTCGGATTGGGCCACGCCGTAGTTCAAGAGGCCTCTCTTGATGGCGTTGATGTTGAAGACCGATCCGAGGGCCGGCCGGCCGATGCAGTTGTAGCCCTTGCTGCCCAGCTTGTCGTTGATGATCTTGCAGACGTTGAGAGCCACCTGGTAGTAGACGCCGGTCGTGGAGCCGCCGCCGACTACGAGGAAGTTCTGTGCCGCCGCATCCTTGGCCGCCATGGTCATGGTGCCGCACAGCGCGAGACCGATCATAACGGTGAGCAAGCGTTTCATAGTGTCCTCCTTCAGTTTATGTTTCCGGTCGTTAGACCGTTCTTGAGCCAACAGCCGTTGTCCATGCCACAACGGGTCCGGCAATGCAACAGGATACTTATAACGGTTGTTTAACGAAAAGGGCCCGGTCGGCGGGTTGGTGGATATTTCCGGCATCCTGCGATAGTACACTAGGGAGCCCCCATGGGTTGGGCAACCCGCCCAGGGATATTTCACCGTAGCAACGTCCATGGACATTTTGAGCAAGGAAGACGTAGTGGCTGAAGTCACGGGCATGCTCAGCGTGGAACAGCTCCAAGAAGCCGTGGCCGGCGGCCGGGTCGACACGGTGTTGGTGGCCTTCACCGACCTCTATGGCCGGCTCATGGGCAAACGGCTGGATTCCGGTTATTTCCTGGACACGGTGGCTTCCGAGGGCACCCATGCCTGCGACTACCTCCTGACCGCGGACATGGAGATGGAGCCGGTGCAGGGATACCGGCTGGCCAACTGGAAGCGGGGCTACGGCGATTTCCACCTGGTGCCCGACCTGGGCACCCTGCGGCGCCTGAGCTGGCAGGACAAGACCGCGATGGTGCTGTGCGACGTCGAGGAGAACGTCTCCCATGAGCTCGTGGCGGAAGCGCCCCGCTCGGTGCTCCAAGGGCAACTGCGACGAGCCCGCGCCCTGGGGTTCGACGCCATCGCTGCGTCCGAGTTGGAGTACTATCTGTTCGAGGACACGTACCGGCAGGCGGCGGACAAGCACTACCAGGACCTGGTCCCGGCGGGTGGCTACATCGAGGACTACCACGTGCTCCAGGCTTTCCGGGAGGAGGGGTTCCACGGCGCGGTGCGACGCCATCTCCGGGACTCGGGCGTGCCGGTGGAGGGTTCCAAGGGCGAGTGGGGGCCGGGCCAGCACGAGCTCAACGTACGTTACAGCGATATCCTCGCCATGGCCGACCGTCACTGCGTGTACAAGGAGTGCCTCAAGGAGGTGGCGGAGCAGATGGGTCTGAGCGTCACTTTTATGGCCAAGTACGCGTCGGGGCTGGCGGGATCGAGTTGCCACATGCACCTGAGCCTGTGGCGCGACGGCGCCAATGCCTTCGCCGGGAACAACGGCCAGGACGGGTTCTCCGACGTGTTCCGCTGGTTCCTCGGGGGTTGGCTGACCCACATGGCCGAGACCATGGTGTTCTACGCGCCTACCATCAACGCCTACAAGCGCTACCGGGCGGAGTCCTGGGCGCCCACCGGCATCGCCTGGGGTCACGACAATCGCACCGCCGGGTTCCGGGTGGTGGGGCAAGGCAACGGCTGCCGCATCGAATGCCGCGTGCCGGGCGCGGACTGCAACCCCTACCTCGCCTATGCCGCGGCCCTGGCCTCGGGCATGGACGGCATCCGGCGCCGGATCGAGCCGCCGCCCGCGTTCGATGGCAACCTTTACGCCGCCGCCGACCTGCTGGAGGTGCCGGGGGCCTTGGCCGATGCGGTCAACCTGTTCGAGGCCAGCGAGTTCTGCCGCGAGAGCTTCGGCGCCGACGTGGTGGAGCACTACGCCCATTTCTTTCGCACCGAAGTGCGGAAGTACCGGGAGGCGGTGACCGACTGGGAAAGGAAACGCTATTTCGAGAGGATCTGAAAGACACGCGCGGCGGTGTTCCGGCCGCCGGGCGGGAGTGTGCGCGTGAGCGGTGACGGCGAGGGAAACGCGCCGCTCATCGGCATCACCACCTACGGGCGCGGCCCGCACAACCGGTTCATCCTGCCGGCGGAATACGTTGACGCGGTGCGCCGCGCGGGTGGTATCCCGTTGCTGTTGCCGCCCGGGGAAGAGCGCATGGAGGCGGTCCTGCCGCTCCTCAAGGCGGTGGTGTTCAGCGGCGGCGGCGACCTCGACCCCGACCTCTACGGCGGCAACCAACACGAGACCATCTACATGGTGGAGCCGGAACGGGACCGTTCCGAGATCGATCTCGCCCGGCGCGTGCTCGACCTGGAGGTCCCGACCCTGGCCATCTGCCGCGGCAGCCAGATCCTGAACGTCGCCAAGGGCGGCACCCTGATCGAGCACTTGCCCGACGAAGTGGGCGAGACGGTGAACCACCGCGTGCCGCCGCGGGAGCCCACGCCCCACGCGATAAGGGTGGAGCCGGCGTCCCGCCTGGCCGGCCTTTTGGGCGCCACGGACTTCTCGTGCATGTCGTGGCACCACCAGGCCGTTCGCCAGGTCGCGCCGGGATTCGAGGTGGTGGCGCACGCCCCGGACGGCACCATCGAGGGGCTGGAGGCGCCCGCGCACCCCTGGCTCGTGGCGGTGCAATGGCATCCGGAGTTGACGGCCGCGGAAGACCCCATCCAGCAACGCCTGTTCGACGCCTTGGTGGAGGCCGCGGGAACACGCTGAGCCCAGGCCGCCGAACAGGTGTCCGGGAGACGTTGCCATACCGTGATACCCGCGAAGCGGTCGTGTCAGAACTCGGCTCGGAGAGGAAACGGCACCCGCCGCCCGAACCGTCATTCCCGCGGAACAGGCTGCGTCGAACTTCGCGGGGCACTCACCCCCCGAATCGTCATTCCCGCGGAAGCGATCGTCATTCCCGCGGAAGCGGGAATCCAGGTGGGGTGAGGCGGGGAATACGCCGTTCGGCCCCTCTCCGCCCCTGGATTCCCGCCCCCCGATCGGGGTCGAGGGTGAACTTTCGCGGGAATCACCCATGTCGGCTTTCGGCCGACACGCAGGAGGATGAAAGTAGACTTCGGCCCCCCGGAACGTCATTCCCGCGGAAGCGGGAATCCAGGCGGGGTGGGCCTGGGGCAATGGGGGCGCCACACCACCGCCCCTGGATTCCCGCCCCCGATCGGGGCTGAACTTCCGCGGGAATGACGTATTGGGGGGGATGATGGATTCGGTTCGAGGCACGCCATGCGTTTGAAGGACAAGGTCGCCCTCATCACCGGCGGCGCCAGCGGCATCGGCCGGGAGACCGCGCTGCTGTTCGCACGGGAGGGTGCGCGTGTGGTCATCGCCGACGTCGATGACCGGAGCGGCAAGCGTCTGGCCGGGCGCATCAAGCGCGCCGGCGGCGCTGCGGCGTACTGCCACGCGGACGTTTCCCGGGACGGCGATTGCGCGGGCATGGTGGCCGCGGCGGAAACCGAGTTCGGCGCGCTCCACGTCCTCTTCAACAACGCCGGCATCATGCTGGCCGAGGACGCGGACGCGGTGGCGACGTCGGAGGAGGTGTGGGACCGGACCCTGGCGGTGAACCTCAAGGGGGTGTTCCTGGGCTGCAAGCACGGCATCCCGGCGTTGCGCCGGGCGGGCGGCGGGTCGGTCATCAACACGGCCTCGTTCGTGGCCCTCATGGGCGCGGCCACGCCGCAGCTTGCCTACACCGCCAGCAAGGGGGGCGTGGTGGCCATGACGCGGGAGCTGGCAGTGATCCACGCGCGCGAGAACATCCGCGTGAACGCGTTGTGCCCCGGGCCGCTGCGCACGGAGTTGCTCATGAAGGTGCTCGACACCGCGCGCAAGCAACAGCGGCGCCTGGTGCACATCCCCATGGGACGTTTCGGCGAGGCGCGGGAGATCGCCCGTGCCGCGCTGTATCTGGCAAGCGACGAGTCGTCCTTCGTCACGGGCACGGAGTTCGTGGTGGACGGCGGCATTACCGCGGCCTACGTCACGCCGGAAGCGGCGCGGCCGCGTTAGTGTACCGTGTCACAAACAGGCTTGTGAGTCTGCGAGCACATTCGAGCCTGCTGGTGACGCAGCACACTAAGGAAAGGAGTCAGCGAGGGCATGTCGGCACAGCCGCTGGGAGATCTACTGACGGACCGGATACTGCTGTTCGACGGGGCCATGGGCACGCGCATTCAGGCCCTCGGCCTGGGCGAGGCGGAGTTCCGCGGCGCGCGCTTCGCCGAGCATGCGAAACCGCTCAAGGGCTGCAACGACATCCTGTGCCTGACCCAGCCCCAGGCCATCGAAAAGATCCACGAGGAATACCTGGAGGCGGGGGCCGACATCGTCGAGACCAACACCTTCAACGCCAACGCCATCTCGCTGCTCGACTACGGCATCGAAGACCTGGCCTACGAGATCAACGCGGCCGCCGCCGCGGCGGCGCGTACGGCCGTGGACCGGTCCAACGCACGTGACGACGGCTCCCGGCTGGTGGCCGGCTCCCTGGGGCCCACCAACCGCACGGCTTCCATGTCCCCGGACGTGAACGACCCGGGCTTCCGCGCCGTCTCCTTCGACCAACTGGCGGCGGCCTACTACGACCAGGCCCGCGGCCTCGTGGACGGGGGAGTCGACCTGCTGCTGGCGGAAACCACCTTCGACACCCTGAACCTCAAGGCCTGCCTGTTCGCCATCGCGCGGCTCCGGGAGGAGCGGGGCCTGCGGGTGCCGGTGCTGGCCTCGGTGACCATCACCGACCGGAGCGGGCGCACCCTCTCCGGCCAGACCCTGGAGGCGTTCCTGACCTCCATCGGCCACGCCGACCTTGCCGCCGTGGGCATCAACTGCGCCTTCGGGCCGCACCAGATGAGCCCTTTCGTGGAGGAGCTGTCGCGGCTGTCGCACCTGCCGGTGTTCGCCTATCCCAACGCGGGTCTGCCCAACGAGTTCGGCGGCTACGACATGGGGCCGGACGAGATGGCCCGCGCGCTGACCGAGTGGGCGCGGGAGGGCTGGCTCAACCTCGTGGGCGGGTGCTGCGGCACCACGCCGGAGCACATCGCGGCGCTCCGGGAAGGGATCGAGGGACTGAGCCGGCGAAGGGCTCCCGAGCCCGACGGCTTCACCCACCTCAGCGGGCTGGAGCGGCTGGTGATCCGGCCGGACACGAACTTCATCATGGTGGGCGAGCGCACCAACGTCGCCGGCTCCCGGAAGTTCGCCCGGCTGATCCGTGAAGAAGAGTACGAAGAGGCGGTGGTGGTCGCGCGAGAGCAGGTGGAGGGCGGGGCCAACATCATCGACGTCAACATGGACGAGGGCATGCTCGACTCACCCGAGGCCATGACCGCGTTCCTGAACCACGTGGCCGCGGAGCCCGAGATCGTGCGCGTGCCGGTGATGCTCGACAGCTCCGACTTCTCGGTCATCGAGGCCGGCCTCAAGTGCGTCCAGGGCAAGGGAGTGGTGAACTCCATCTCCCTCAAGGAAGGGGAGGAGGCCTTCCGGCGGCAGGCGCGGCTGGTGAAAGGCTACGGCGCCGCGGTCATCGTCATGGCCTTCGACGAGGAGAAGCAGGCCACGACGGTGGAGGAGCGGGTGCGGGTGTGCAGCCGCGCGCACCGCATCCTCACCGAGGAAGTGGGCTTCGACGAGGCCGACATCATCTTCGACACCAACATCCTCACCGTGGCCACGGGTATCGAGGAGCACGCCGAGTACGCCATCAACTTCATCGAGGCGGCGCGGCAGCTCAAGGCGCTGTTTCCGCGCTGTCACATCTCCGGCGGCGTGAGCAACATCTCGTTCTCCTTCCGCGGCAACGACCGGGTGCGCGAGGCCATGCACGCGGCGTTCCTCTATCACGCCATCCAGGCGGGCATGGACATGGGCATTGTCAACGCCGGCCAGCTCGCGGTGTACGAGGAGATCCCCGCGGACCTGCGGGAGCTGGTGGAAGACGTGCTCTTCAACCGGCGGCCGGACGCCACGGAGCGGCTGGTGACCTTCGCGGAACAGGTCAAGGACGCGGGCCCCGCCGCGGTGGAGGAAGAGGCCTGGCGCGAGGAACCGGTGGAGAGCCGGCTCTCCCACGCGCTGGTACGTGGAATCGCGGACTACATCGACGAGGACGTGGACGAGGCACTGGAACAGTACGAGCGCCCGCTCCACATCATCGAGGGGCCGCTCATGGACGGCATGAACGTGGTCGGCGACCTGTTCGGGTCGGGCAAGATGTTCCTGCCCCAGGTGGTGAAGAGTGCCCGGGTGATGAAGCGCGCGGTGGCGCGCCTGACCCCGCTCATGGAGGCCGAGAGCGCCGCGTCGGGCGGCGGCATGAAGCGCGCCAAGCTCGTGTTCGCCACCGTCAAGGGCGACGTCCACGACATCGGCAAGAACATCGTCGGCGTGGTGCTGCGCTGCAACAACTACGAGGTCATCGACCTGGGCGTCATGGTGCCGGCGGACCGGATCCTCGACACCGCGGTGGCGGAGGACGCCGACGTCATCGGCTTGAGCGGCCTCATCACGCCGTCCCTGGACGAGATGGTGCACGTGGCCGGGGAGATGGAGCGGCGTGGGTTGAAGCTGCCGCTGCTCATCGGCGGCGCCACAACCAGCAAGCGCCACACCGCGGTGAAGATCGCCCCCGCCTACGGCCGCGAGACCGTGCACGTGCTCGACGCGTCCCGCGCCGTGCCCGTGGTCCAGGAACTCATGGACCCCGATGCCCGCGCCGCCCTGGACGCCACCAACCGCGCCGACCAGGAACGTATGCGGGAAGAGTACGAGACCCGCGCGGGCACGCGGCTCCTGAGCTACGCCGACGCCCTGGAGCGGCGCTGCCCGATCGACTGGGAGAACTGCGAGCCCGACGTCCCCGAGTTCACCGGCAGCCGGGTGCTCCGGGAGTTCCCGCTGGCCGAGCTGGTGCCCTACATCGACTGGTCGCCGTTCTTCCACACCTGGGAGATCCGCGGGCGCTATCCCGACCTGCTGGACGACCCCGTGCGCGGGCCGGCCGCGCGCGAGCTCTTCGCCAACGCCCGCGAGTTGCTGGACCGCATCGTCGAGGAGGGCCTCCTGATGGCCCACGGCGTCTACGGCTTCTATCCCGCCAACGCCGACGGCGACGACCTCGTGCTGTTCACGGACGAGACGCGGAGCGCCGAGTTGACCCGCTTCCACACCCTGCGCCAGCAGAAGGAGGCGCGCAAGGGCACTCCCCAGTACGCCCTGGCGGACTTCGTGGCGCCGCGGGACTCCGGCCGCGAGGACTACATCGGCGCGTTCGCGGTTACCGCCGGGCACCGCTCGGACGAGTTGGCCAAGGGCTTCGAGGCCGAGCACGACGAGTACAACGCCATCATGACCAAGGCCCTGGCCGACCGTCTTGCCGAGGCCTTCGCCGAGTGCCTTCACGCCCGGGTCCGGCGGGAGTGGGGCTACGGCAGGGATGAGCAGTTGAGCAACGAGGACCTGATACGCGAACGCTACCGCGGCATCCGCCCCGCGCCGGGCTACCCCGCAACTCCCGACCACACCGAGAAGCCCATCCTGTTCGACCTGCTCGGCGCGCGCGAGGCCACCGGCATCGAGCTGACGGAGAGCTTCGCCATGTGGCCGGCGGCGTCGATCTGCGGCCTGTACATCGCCCATCCCGCGGCGCGCTACTTCGCGGTGAGCGCCGTGGGCCGGGACCAGGTGCAAGCGTACGCCGTGCGCAAGTCAATGACGGTAGCGGAAGTGGAACGGTGGCTGGGTCCCGTGTTGGGGTACGATCCGGGGAAGGGATGACCACCCTGTCTCTGCTACGAAACGGCACCATCACCCCGAGTCGTCATTCCCGCGCAAGCGGGAATCCAGGGGTGGTGTGGCGGCTCCATTACCCCGCCTCACCCCGCCTGGATTCCCGCTTGCGCGGGAATGACGTTCTGTGGTGTCGTAGCGCTTTCGGTCAACCCGCCAGGAACCCCGTCACCAGCGCCGCCGTGGCCTCCGGGTCTTCCGCCTGGGGGCTGTGGCCGGCGCCTTTCACGAGCTCGACGCCGTTGGAACCGGGGATGCCGGCGGCGTAGGCCTCGCCGTGGGCCAGGGGCACCATGTGGTCCTCCTCCCCCCACACCACCAGCGTCGGCGCCGAGATGCGGCGCAGGCGACTCCGCAGCGATCGGTTGTAGAAGTAGGGCGGGTTGAAGCCGAACCGGTTGGTGAAGCGTATCATCTGGTAACGCCGCAGCTCGTCCTCGATGTTCTCGGCCCGGCCGTCGGGGAACAGCGCGTGCCCGACCGGCGTGCGGTCGCTCTCGAACAGCATCTCCCGCAGCTCCGAGTACTCGGTGCCGCGCACCGGGTGGGACATCATGAAGATGTCGCCGATGGGCGCTCCAGGCACGAACAGGCCCGAGGCGTCGATGAGCACGAGGCGGCGGACCTTCTCGGGGTGGCGCGCCGCCAGCTCGGCGGCGATCCAGCCGCCGACGCAGTTGCCCACCAAGTGGAAGCGGTCGAGTCCCAGGGCGTCGATGACCTCCAGGTAGTGGAAGACCAGGTCTTCAGCGGACTCCAGGTGCTCGATCTCGTCCGACTCGGCGCACCCGGGATGCGCCGGGGCGTAGAGCCGGCAGCTCTCCATGAGTCTTTCGTGGAACGGCAGCCAGCTTTCCGTGACCGCGTGCACGTCGGCGAAGCCGTGGAGGTAGAGCGTGGGCTCGCCGGCGCCGTCCTCCAGCACCGAGACCTTGCGGCCGTTGACGTCGAGGGTGTGCCGGCTCATGCCAACGCTCCCGCGGCAAGGGTCTCTTCCATCCTCGGATAGGCCTTGGCGAACACGCGCGCGGAGTCTTCGCGCAATGCCGGGGCCACCTCGGTGGCGAACAGCCGCTGGCTCTTGAGCGCCAGCTCGCCCGGCATGTTGCCGAGATGGAACTGGATCAGCAGGTTCCCCACCTGCGACTTCTCGATGAGGTCCAGGATCTTCCGGTGCACGGTCTCGGGACTGCCCACCACGATGGACTGGGCCTTGTCGAGCTCGTCCCAGTCCTTGACGTCGCCGAGCATGGGGCGGTTGGGATCGGAGTGCTTCAGGAACTCCTTCCAGGCGGGCGCCGGGATGTAGGGCACGCCGGCGCCGAAGGTGAGTTGGCGCCCTTCCTTGCGCAGGTGGCCCTTGAGGCAGTTGCGCAGGAAGTACCACACGCCCTCTTCGCACTCTTCCTTGGCCTGGGCGTCGGTCTCGCTCACGTACGCCGACATCAGGATGCCCATGCGGTACGGCTGGTAGCTGTCGCCGTGCTCCTCCAGCACCTTGGAGAACTGTTCCCGGGCCTTGTAGGTCTCGCCGCCGTGGCTCCGGGACGACAGGAAGTAGCAGTAGCCGCGCTTGGCGACCTCGGTCAGCGTGGACGCGCTGCGGGAGCCGGGCACCCAGATAGGCGGATGAGGCTTCTGGGTCGGCTTGGGCCACGGGTTGACGTAGCGCAGCGGATAATAATGGCCCTCGTGGTTGAACGGGCCGTCATCGGTCCACGCGCGCACCACCAGGTCCACGGCTTCCCAGAACCGTTCCCGCGATGTCACCGAGGGGATGTCGTAGTTGTAGTTCTCCGGACCGCCGCCGGGGGCGAAGCCCGCGATGATGCGCCCGTTGCTCATGTTGTCGAGCATGGCGTACTCTTCGGCCACCCGAAGCGGGTTGATGTGCAGCGGCAGCAGGTTCCCCAGAACGCAGATCCTGGCCTTGCTGGAACGCTGCGTCAGCGCCGCCGCGATCAGGTTGGGCGAGGGCATCAGACCGTAGATGTTCTGGTGGTGCTCGTTCAGCACCAGCCCGTCGAAGCCCAGTTCGTCGGCGTAGGCGAGTTGGTCGATGTATTCCTGGAACAGGCCGCGGGACTTCTCCGAGTCCCACAGGCTGTTGGGGACCGTCACCCAGCCCGTGTCGTACTTCTCGTCGAAGTCCTCGGGCAGATGCGGGTAGGCCATGAAGTGCCAGCAGAACAGTTGTACCGGATGCATGTTTCCTCCCAAGCCGGACCGTCAGTTCGTCACGTAAAGCTCCGGGCGCGCGCCTTCCTCCTCAGGCGCACCCGGGTCATGCCCATGAGCCAGCCGACCAGAAGCACGCCGGCACCGCTCACGAACCACCACATGCGCTCGTCGCGTTCGAGGTTGGCGCTTTCCTGCTGCAGGCGTTGCAGCAGCCGGCGGTCGCCATCGTTGTCCTTTGCGAGCTTTTCGTTGCGCGCCATGATGTTGCGGTTCTCGTTGCGCAACTGCTCCAGCTCCGCCGCCTGGGTTTCGACCATCTCGGCCAGCTCTTCGAGGCGCCGTTCCGGCGGGGCCTCGTTCGTGAGAAAGCTCTTGAGCACGTAGCCCTGGCGCCCGTCCGGAAGGGAGACGAGGTTGTAGTCGCCGTCCTCTCCGAGGATCTCCAACTCGTTGCCCGTGCGCAACACCGCCAGTATACGGTGCTCCACGCTCGGTCCCGTGCGCAGCATGACCTCGCGATAGCCGCTGATGTACGCCGGTTGTGCGTGGCACACCGCGCTGAAAGCGAGCATCCCCAGGGCCGCGAGCCCCAGCCGGCGAACGGTCACTGGCACCTTCGTCATCAGAGACAACCCATTTGACCCAACACCGTGCGCGACATGAGGCTGCCCCGTTCGCCCAGTTGTCCCGAGACGGAGAAGTGGTGTGTGCCCGGGACTTCCAGGAAGCTGCAATCGAGGCCCCGGTCCTGACAAAGCGCGAAGAAGTCCCTGGACATGCCGATCCACCCGCGGGTTTCCGCCCCGCCCACCGCCACCACGAACGGGGTCCGGTCCAGGGGCGGGTGCAGCATGGCGCTGATCTCCCGAGCGATGTCAGGGGTCAGGCGAATGTCCTCGTTGGACGAGACGTAGAAGACCGGGTCTGGGTCATACACTCCGGTGATGGCCACGGCGGCCTTGATGATATCCTCGGGGAGACCGTCTTCTTCCCAGCGATGGTTCAGTGCCATGGCCGTCAGGTGCCCGCCGGCCGAGGACCCGGAGAGGTACAGCCGCTCCGGGTCGCCGCCGTACTCCGCGATGTTGCGGTAGACCCACGCGATGCCCTCACGAGTTTCGCGCATGATGTCGGGCACGGTGACCTGCGGGCAAAGGTCGTATTCCAGTAACACGAGCGTGACCCCGGCCTCGACGAATGGACCGGCGAAGAAGCTGTACTGGTCCTTGTTGCCGCCCCGCCAGTACCCACCGTGGATGTACACCTGCACCGGAGCGTCGGCCCGCTCCGCCGGGAAGATGTCGAGCGTCATCCTCGGGCGGTCGCCGTAGCGCACGTCGCGGTGGTGCTTGAACCGCGCCCGGGCGGCCTCGCTGGCCCGCTCCCGTTCCTCCTGCAACCGCGCGTATTCGGTGACCGTGAAGCGAGGGTTGAACTGGTATTCCATTTCCTCGCGGCGAAAGTCCTTGTAAACCGTGTCCGCCATGCGCTTTCCTCCTTGGCCTGTCCCGGCGCGGACTTGCAAACCCGCGAGCCCCTTTGACGAGTGCCCGGAATGATGAGGGGAGAGACGGCCGACTCCCGGATTGTGTACCAGATCGGGCCGCGTGAAGCGAGTAAAAGGATGTCGGGCTCAGGCAAAGCCGTTGGCCGAACTGGTCGAAGAGAAGCGCGGGTCGGGATGGAGTAATTTGTTGCTTTTGCCAATATCTATTGATGGAGAATGCCTCCGTACGTGACCGGCTCGGGGGCTGTTCGTTGGTGGGGGACTTGTCAAGGCACCGGACTTTCCGTAAGGAATCGGTATGGATGTAGACACCTGTACAGGGCGGCGCGCGGCCTTCATGGAGCGCATGGGCGAGGGTGTGGCGATCATTCCGGCGGCGCCGCAGTCGACTCGGTCCAATGACGTGGAATACCGCTACCGCCAGGACAATGACCTGCTCTATCTGACCGGGTTTACGGAACCCAACAGCCTTTGCGTGCTGTCGCCGCGGCACGAGTCGGAGCGTTTCGTCCTCTTCGTGCAGTCGCGCGACCGGGAGAAGGAGACCTGGACGGGGAAGCGCTACGGCACCGAGGGGGCGAGGGAGGTGTTCGGGGCGGACGCGGCCTACACCATCGATCAGGTGAAGGAGGTCCTGCCCGGGCTTCTGGCCGGCGCGGACAGCGTGTATTTCGCGCCGGGGCGGGACGAGCGCATGAACGCACTCATCCAGGGGCTGCTCGACGCCAGCCGGTCCGGGCGCGCGCGCACGGGGCGGGGGGTCGTGTCGCTGGTGGACCCGGCCTCCATTCTGCACGAAATGCGCCTGGTCAAGTCGTCCGGCGAGCTGGACCTCATGCGGAAGGCGGTGGCGGCGTCGGAGCGCGCCCACGCCGCGGCCATGAGGGCGGCGCGCGACGGTGCTTGCGAGTACGAGCTGGAGGCCTTGCTGGAATACCACTTCCGCGCGGCGGGCGGGTCGGGCATGGCGTATCCCTCCATCGTCGCTTCGGGGGCCAACGCCACCATCCTCCACTACACGCAGAACGACCGCCGCATGCGCGACGGCGACCTGGTGCTCATCGACGCGGGCGCGGAGTTCGACGGCTACTGCTCGGACGTGACGCGCACGTTCCCGGTGGCGGCGGGATACTCGCCGCCGCAACGGCGCATCTACGAGACCGTGCTGCGGGCGCAGAAGGAGGGCATCGCGCTGGTGCGGCCGGGCGTGTCCATGGAGGACGTCCACCGGCGCGCCACGGAAGTGCTGGTGGAGGGCCTGCTCGACATCGGGCTTCTGTCAGGCAAGGCCGATGAATTGATCGAGAAGGGCGAGCACGCGAGGTTCTACATGCACCGCACCGGTCACTGGCTCGGGCTGGACGTGCACGACGTGGGCCGGTACCGGATCGATGGCGCCGCGCGTCCGCTGGAGCCCGGCATGGTGCTCACGGTGGAGCCAGGGCTCTACATCGCCGAAGACCTGGACGGGGTGAGCGACGACTACCGAGGGATCGGGGTCCGCATCGAGGACGATGTCCTGGTCACCGACGGCGGGCACGAGGTGCTGTCCGCCGCGATTCCCAAGGAAGTGGACGCCATCGAGGCGATCCGGCGCGAGGCGCTGGCGAGCCCGAGCCCCTCAACACCCCCTTAATCGCAGCCCAGGCAACGAACCGTCTCGAAGAGGGCCTTTTCGTCGGTGGCGGTGCGCGCATGGTCCAGCACGATGCGCAGCGCCTTGGACTCGTCGGCGATCTGGTATTTCGCCTTCATGGCCTCCAGCCACTCCTTTTGCACGCGCTCGATTTCTACGTCGACGTTGATCTTGTCCTTCATCAGGTTCTCCTTTCAATGATTTCTGGTAGTTACGGGGTGCCGGCGCCCCATTTTCATCCCCCCACGCGTCCAACCGGATTTTCTCGGTCTGCTACGGGTTGTACACATGATTCATCGGTCCGCCCAGTCCGCAAGTTTGTCTACGAGAGTCATGCGCGGCTCGCGGTGCCACTGGCGGCACAGGTGCGCCAGAGCGGGCTTGAGGGCGGGCAGGGGATCGGCCGCGGGTGTCATTGATGCGGCCTCCCGGCGCAGCCAGTCCAGCAACTCGTCCAGCTTGGCGAAGCGGCCAGCTCGCATCGCATCGTACAGGCGCGGCACGGTCTCGCGGCCGAAGCGTTGCTTGCCTTCCAGGTCGATGATGTCGGGCAACAGCAGCGCCGCTTCGTCGAGTGAGACGTCGATGTGTGAGAGCAGGTCGTTGTAGACGGTTCGGACGACGGCGTCCGCCTTGGCCCTCACTTGCCGCAGCAGGTCGGTGCCGCCGCCGTCCGGTGTGTCCCCGTCCGGCAGCAACTGGCAGTAGAGCTTGAGCTTGGGCTCGGTGCCGGAGGGGCGCACGGTGATGACGAAGCGGTCGGTGTGGGCCTGGAGGACGTTCCGCGGCAGCCGGTCGGTTTCGCTGGCGATGGGTCCGAAGCGCTCGGGGTCCCAGTAGTCGACGAAGCCTCGCACCGGGCGCCCGCCAAGCTCCCGGGGCGGCGACTCCCGCAGCGCCGCCATGATGCGGTCCTTCCTGCGCGTCCCTTCCGCGCCGGCCAGGACGATGCCGCGGTTGACGTTGTCGTAGCCGCCCAGCTCCCGCAGCATGTCCACGTAGTAGTCCAGCATGGTGCGGCCTTCGTCCAGCAGGCGCTGGTACAGGCCCGCCAGCACCATGCACGCCGGGGTGGCGTCCTTGTCGCGGATCCCCGGGGCCATGACCACGCCGTGGCTCTCTTCCGCGGCGAGGACGAGGTCCCGCGGCGCACAGGCGACGTGTTTGTAGCGGCCCGTGCGTTCCAGGGTCTTGAGCACGTCGGCCACGTACTTGAAGCCTACCAGCAGGTCGTCGATGAGCCACGAATCCCCGGCTTCGGCCACGACGCGGCCGAGCAGCTTGGTGGTCACCAGGGTCTCCATCACGAGCCCCCGGCGGCGCGGCCCATGGGGGTCGAGCATGAGATGGTGGCACAGGATGGCGGCGATCTGGTTGCCGTCGAAGTGGTACCAGGAGCCGTCCTCCAGGCGCGCCTCCATGCCGATGCGGTCGGCGTCGGGATCGCTGGACAGGACGATGCCGGCACCGTGGCGGTCGGCGAACTCCCGCGCCGGGACGGTGGCGTGGGGTACCTCGGGGTTGGGCGCCTTGAAGGGGATGGCGGCGAAGCTCCCGTCCGGGCCCTGGTCGGGCGGCATGAGCACGGGAAAGCCCAGTCGCTCCAGCACCGGTTTCACCGTGTGGACGCCGCAGCCGCAAAGGGGCGTGTAGACCACCGGCGCGTCGGCCCGGGGGGGATAGAGGTCCCCGTACAGGTCCACGTAGGTGTCGACGTAGGCGGTCCGCAGGTCGGGGGGCAGGGGGCGGATCATCTCCGTGCGGAGCCCCTCCGCGAACGGCACGGTGCGCACGGTCGTGGCCCGGTCCATGGTGTCCACCAACCGCTGGTCCTCGGGGGCGACGGGTTGGCTGCCGTAGGAGTCGTAGACCTTGATGCCGTTGTCGTCCGGGGGATTGTGGGACGCGGAGACGTTCACGCCGCCGCCGGCCGCCAGTTGCACGATGTAGAACGAAAGCTCCGGCGTGCTGGTGACGGCGCGGTCGTCATCCGGCTCGGCCAGCCAGGCGACGATGCCGTTGGCGGCGTAGATCTCGCAGGCCAGGCGGGCCAGTGAGCGCGAGGATACGCCCAGCAGTGGGTGCTCCGGTCCCAGGAACGCGTACACCCCGGCGTTGTCGGCGAAGACGCGCACGTCGTTGGCCACCACCACGCTGAGCGTGGCGTCGGTGGAGTGCTTCCGCAGGTAGTTCGCGTGCCCCTGGGCCGTCATGGCCACCGTCGACGGATTCATACGGTTGGCGCCGTAGCCCATGGGGCCGCGCCGCCCCCCGGTGCCGAAGGGCAGCACCTGGCGGAAGGCGTCGAACACCAGGGCCGCGTGAGGCTCGTCGAGATGCCGCTCGAGAATCTCCGGCCCGGCGTAGGGAATCTCACCGCCGATCCAGCGGCGCAGGCGTTCGGCGGCTTCGGTGCCGGTGGTGCCGTAACGCGCCGCCAGCAGGTTGCACATCCGGTCGAGTCGTGCGGGGCCGGTCATCGCTTGGAGCCCGTGTTAACCCCAATGTTGCAAAAAATGTTTGTGGAGAGCGATCCGAAGCACGCCCTACGCATCGTCATTCCCGCGCAAGCGGGAATCCAGGCAGTGTGGAGTGGGGCTGCTGCGATGCACGCCGCACCCCTCCACCCCTGGATTCCCGCCGTCGCGGGAATGACGATGCGGGCTGTAGCGGGCTCATCGAGGCCGCCCCTTTCAGGTCGGTGCGAGTTACCGGCCGGTCCGGGCCAGGGAGTGCACCCAGCCGTGCATCCGGGACTTGGCGTTGGCGATGTCCTTGTCGCTGAAGAAGTTCTTGAGGTCCACCTTCTCCACCGCGTACACGGGGCGCAGGAAGTCGCTCTCGTAGCCGAACGGCACGGTGGCGTCGATGCCCATGCCGCCCTCGAACACGGTGTTGGAGGCGGTCCACTGCTGGTCGCCGGCGGTCATGCGCTCGGCCGGCATGAAGGTCTGGCCGCGTCCGCCGGGTATCGGGTTCAGGATGTCGGTCTTGGGGTTCACCCGTGTGGTGAGGCACCACATGATGTCGTCCATGTCGTAGATGTCGGTGTCCTCGCTGGCGGCCACCACCAGGCGGGAGCCCTGGGAGGTGGACAGGATGGCGGACATGAAGTTCCGCTGCCAGCCTTCCTCGATGCGGTTGCGCTTCTTCACCTGGATGATGGCGCCGCCCCAGTCGGTCATGCAGTAGGGGATGTTGACGTCCTGGATGATGCCGGGCTGCATGCGCTCGCACAGGAGGTACATGCACGCCTCGCGCACCGTGGTGTCGATGTTGTGGTCGTCCAGGGTGTGCACGCCCAGCGGGAAGATGATGGGCTTGCCCTCGCGCGCCCGCGTGGTCACCGCGGTGACGTGGAAGGTGGGCGCCTTGTAGGCCTTGCCCATGTAGCCGGCCCACTCGGGATGGAAGTGGAAGCGGCCCTGGATGTCCGCCTTCTCCGACTCCTCGGTCTCGTAGCGCCGGTCGCGCGGATCGACGTAGCCCTCCAGCACCACCTCGCAGTCGGCCAGCGCCAGCGCGTCCACGGTCTGGGCCTTCACCACCCGCACCGGCGAGCCCTGCACCGCGCCGGCCACGCCCAGCTCGTCGCAGCCCTGGGGCAGCACGACGTAGTCGAAGCCGGCCCCGGCCAGCAGCGTGCATGAAGGCGGAACGCCGAAGCACATGGTGATGGGCACCGGCTTGTCGGCCTTGTAGTACTTGGACACCACCTGCCACATGTGCGACCCCGGCGAGATCTGGAAAGTGGCGACGTTGCCCCAGCGGAAGTTCATGCGGTTGTAGCCCAGGTCGGTGCCGCCGTCGAAATGCTCGCCGGAGATGAGCCGGTTGCCCGAGCCCACGGTCAGCTCCGGCTCGTACTCGGTGTGGCGAATCGGCAGCATGTACTCGTTGACTTCCTTGGGGTCCTTGATGATCTCTTCGTGGACCGGCGCCTCCGCGGAGCTCACCTCCACGGGGGGTATCTGGTTCTTGATGGCGTCGGCCAGCTTGCGCGTGCGGTCGGTGTGGCTGTCCCAGCCGAACATCTTGTTGATGACGCCCATGTCGCCGAACAGGTTCGTCACCGCCCGGTGGTGGGGCTTGTCCTTGACGTTGTTGAACAGGATCGGGCAGCCGCCGTCCAGGTTCTTCTGGATCGCGGTGATTTCGAGGTCGGGGTCGACCTCCTTGTCCGTCTCGATCAGGTCGCCTTCGGACTTGAGCCACTCGAGCGCGTTCCGCAGATCGTGGATCTGCTCGGCCGCGGCCCCCGTTTTCTTCGCTGGTTTCGCCATTTCCCACTCCTCTTGTGTGATGTACGGTTGAACGGATCCGCTCTCGTTTACGGCTCGCCCTTCGGGTGACGCCGCCGGTGGGTCATGTGGACTCGCCGGCGACGGAAACCTTCCTCAACTCTGCAAGGGACAAAGGCAAGGAATGAAGGAATTCGTCGGACGGGGCGTTGCGTTCGCGAGCGGAGTCCCAACAAGTTAGCCAAAGGCACACACGGTGTCAACCTTCCGCTCAGGCTTTTCCGAGCTTCACCCAGGCTCCGGCCGAAACCGCCTTTGCCAGATCAGGCTGCCGCTGATGCACGCGTAGATCAGGCCGGCGCACAAGAGCGCCAGGAGCCACGCGTAACGGTACGAGCCGGTGGCGTCATAGGCGAAGCCGCCGAACCACGTGCCGGTGGCGAAGCCGAGGCCGAAGGTGATCTCCAGCATGCCGACGATGGTGGCGATGTTCGGGCCCCAGAAGATGTCGGCGATGGTGGCGGAGTAGATGGGGTGGCTGGCGCTGTGTCCCAGGCCGTAGAGGAACACGAAGGCCGCGAACCACCACCGGGGCGCCGCCGGTCCCAGCAGCATGAACATGCCGATGCCGCTCAGCATCATGAGGGTGGAGATGCCGAAGGCGCGTTCGCGGCCCAGGCGGTCCGAGACGAATCCCCAGATGGCCGTGCCGGGTATCCGCGCCATGCCCACCAGGCTCAGGACCGAGGCCGCGCCCAGCTTGCCCATGCCGGTGTGCACCAGGTGGGCGACGGAATGGGTATACATGAGCGAAATGCCGGTGCCGACGCCCAGGTGCCCCGCGAGGATGGCCCAGAAGGGAAAAGAGGACAGCACGTCCCGGAAAGTCCACTCGCGGTGGGAGAGCGTGCGCTCGGGGGCGGTCTCGGCGGCGCGGCCGTGCGCCCCCGGTTCTTCCACGCGGTCGCCGTCCGGGAGCTGCCCGATATCCTCGGGCCGGCGTCGCTGGAACAGCGCGTTGAGCGGCACCAGCGAGCCCAGCACGGCGGCTCCGAACAGCAGCATGGCGGTGCGCCAGCCGTAGCCGGCGATGAGGAGCTGGACCAGGGGGACGATGACGATGCCGAGACCCAGACCCATGCCGGCGAAGCCGATGGCGGTGGCCCGCCGCCTGCGGAACCAGTGGGAGATCACCGCGGTGGTGCCGACGAAGTCGATGCAGCCGAGGCCGAAACCCGCCAGCAGGCCGTAGCCGAGGTAGAACTGCCACAGGGAGGAGCCGCGGCTCGACAGCACCAGCCCGAGGCCGACGAGCCCGCAACCCAGGGGCATGAGGATGCGCGGCCCGACGCGGTCGTAGATCCATCCCGCCACCGGCGCCATGGCGCTGTAGGTGATGCCGTTCACCGAGGCGATGGTGGCGGTGGTGGCGCGCGACCAGCGGAACGTTTCCAGCAGGGCGACGTTGAACACGCTGAACGCGGCCATGCACGTGCCCACGAGCATGACGTTCAGGAAGCACAGGGCGACGATGACGTAGCCGTAGAAGAAGGGCCGGCGCATGGGTCCGTTCGATCGGCGCTGTCTCTTGGGGCAGCGCGCTTCAGCGCGCCTCGTGAAGACTCCGACGATGCCACATCATGCTGGCCCGAATGCATACGTAGGTCATGGCGAATGCCGCCATCCCCACGATCCAGGCCGTCCGGTAGGAACCCGCGACGTCGTAGGCATACCCTCCGAACCAGGGTCCGAACGCCACCCCGATGCCGAAGGTGATTTCCAGCCACCCGAGGATCTTGCCCACGTCCTTGCCGCCGAAGATGTCCGTGATGGTGGAGCCGAAAGTCGGGTTGCCCCCGCTGTGGCCGACCCCGTAGAGGACGGCGAAGGCGACGAACCACCACGCCGGCGCCTCGGCGCTGAGGGCCATGAGCACGCCGAGGCCCGCCAGGGTGACGAGGGTGGCGACGCCGTAGGCCCGGTCACGGCCCAGGCGGTCCGAGGCCAGCCCCCAGACGGCCGTGCCCGGAATGCGCGCCAGCCCCACCATGCTGAACGCGGACGCCGCCGCCAGGTCGTCCAACCCCACGTGCACCAGGTGCGCCACCGCGTGGGTGTACATGAGCGACAGGCCGATGCCCAGGGCCAGGTGGCCCACCGCGATGGCCCAGAAAGGGAAGGACGCGAAGGCCTCCTTGAGGGTCCAGTCGCGCCGCGAAGGGGGCCTGTCCCGTCGAACCTCCCCCGCGGCCGGCGCGCCATCCCCGGTTCTTGCCGTATCGCCGTCCGGAAGCTGTCCGATGTCCTCGGGCCGGCCTCTTTGGAAAACGGCGTTCAGCGGCACCAGCGAGAGCAGCACGATCGCGCCCAGGAACACCATGGCCGCGCGCCACCCGAAGCGCTCGATGAGCACCTGTACGACGGGCACGAGCAGGATGCCCACCCCCAGCCCCATGGTGGCGAAGCCCATGGCGGTGGCCCGTCGCCGTCGGAACCACTGGGACAACAGCGCGGTGTTGCTGACGAAGCCGATGCAACCCACTCCCAGTCCCACGAACAGGCCGTAGGCGACGCACAAATGCCACCAGGCCGTGCTGGCGCCTGCGAGCATGAGTCCCGCCCCGATGGAAGCGCAGCCCAAGGGCATGAGGACTCGCGGCCCGAGGCGGTCGTAGGCCCAGCCCACGAGCGGCGAGGCGAAGCTGTAGACCAGGCCGTTGACCGAGGCGATGGTAGCGGTGGCGGCGCGCGACCACGGGAAGGTGTCCAGAAAAGCGATGTTGAAGACGCTGAACGACGCCAGGATGCCGCGCATCAGCACCATGTTGAGGAAGCAGATGGCGACGATGACGTAGCCGTAGAAGAAGGGGCGGCGAGCCATGGCCGGGCTCACAGGCGAGGCAGGGCTTCCTCGGCGAAGTGCTGCATCTGCTCCAGCCGGTCGGGCCAGCGCGGCACCATGAACTGGAGCGCCAGGTGCTCCACGCCGGCGTCGCGGTAGCCCGCGATGGCCTCGACGAGCTGGGCCGGGGTGCCGGCGAGGCGGTCCGGTTCCTGGGGCACGGCCTCGCGCGTGACCTCGACGGGGAGGCAGCAGTTGAGCCGCAGGCTCTCCGGCGCGCGGCCGGCGGCCTCCGCGTGGCGCCGGGCGTTGTCGAAACGCGCAGCCAGCTCGTCCGGGCGGATGCGCACGAAGTAGGGGAACCACGCGTCGCCGTGGCGGCCGGCGCGCCGCTGGGCGTGCTCGCCCTCGCCGCCGACCCAGATGGGGATGCCTCCGGGACGGCACGGCTTGGGCAGGAAGGCGATGTCCTCGAACTCGTAGAACTTGCCCGAGAAGCTCGCGTGCTCGGCGTTCCAGAGTTCCTTGAGCATCTCGAGCTGCTCGTCGGTGCGGCGCCCGCGGTCCCGGAACGGCGCCTGGAGCGCGCGAAACTCCTCTTCCATCCAGCCGACGCCCACGCCCAGGATGAAGCGTCCGTTGGACAGGTGGTCCAGGGTGACGGCGATCTTGGACCACACCAGGGGTTGGCGGTAGGGCAGCACCAGCACGCTGATGCCCAGCTCCACCCGGCTGGTGCACGCGGCCAGGAAAGTCAGGCAGGTGAGGGAGTCGAGGAACGGCCGGTCCGGCGGCACGATGAACGTCCCGCCCCGGGCGTAAGGATAGTTCGTGTCGATGCGCCAGGGGATGATGATGCGGTCCGCCGCCCAGATGGAGTCGAAACCCCACGCTTCCGCGCTCCGGGCTGCCTGGCGCAGGGTCTCGGGAGTGGCGGCGCGACCCGAGATGGGAAGGAATACACCGGTCTTCGTGGTGCGGCTCCGTTTCAGTGAAGTGGGTCGGCGCGTGTTCGGGAAACGGGTCCATGGCGACGGCGCCCTTCGACTTCGCTTCCCCGAGGACGCCATCGCGCTGGCCGTCGATCGGAGTTTCCTTAGTAGCCGGACGGCGCGGGGGTGTCAAATTCGTTCTGGGCCCCTCTGGTTGACGAGGGCCGGGCAAAGGGGCTATGGCTACGTTGCGCGCGGGTTACGCACTGGAAGCGTCCACGCCGTGCACGGTTCGCGAGGGAGAGTCCGCCGTGGAATTCCACCGCATCGGCATCCTGAACATCGGCGAGATGGGGTATCATTGGGCGCGCCTTTTGGCGGCGCGCGGGGCCGAGCCGCTGACCTGCGTCGCGGGCCGGAGCGAGGCCACCCGGCAGCGCTGCGACGAGGCCCCGGTGCGGCAGGTGGAGAGCCTGGAGCGGCTCGTCGAGGAGGCCGACCTGGTGGTCTCCATCGTCGTGCCGTCGGCGGCCCTGGAGGTGGCTCGGTCGGTGGCGGACGCGGCCGCCGCGGTGAAGCGCCAAGGGCTGCCGTTCCTCGAAGCCAACGCCATCTCGCCCATGACCGCCGAGACCGCCCGCGCCGAGTTGGAACGCGGTGGCGGCGTGTACGTGGACGGCTGCATCATCGGCAGCGCGCGGCGGCTGGAAAAGGCCGCGGTCTACGTCTCCGGGCCGGAGGCGGCGCGGCTGGTGCCGCTGCGGGAGCTGGGACTGCCGGTCCGCGTCCTCGGGGACGGCGCGACCCAGGCGTCGGCCTTCAAGGTCGTCTACGCCGGTTTCACCAAGGGGCTCGCGGGGCTCTTCACCGAGCTCTTGACCGGAGCGCACAAACTGGGCCTGCTCGAGCAGATTCTCGAGCGCTACGAGGAGAGCTTCCCGGGACTGCCCGGCAAGACCAGCGGCCCGGTCACGTCGCTGCGGCTGCACGCGGCGCGGCGCAGCGAGGAGATGGCGGAATTGGCGGACACCTTCCGGCACGCGGGCCTGGAGCCGGTGGTGACCCCGGCCATCGAGCGGCTCTTGAAGGCCGTCGCGGCGGCGGAGCAAGCACACAGGCCCACGGACCGCGACGAAGTGGGCTCGCTGATGGAGACCGTGGCGGGGTTCGTGGAACACGGGCTGCTGGCCGCGGATGACGAAGGCGGCGGCGAGGGGAAGGACAGGTAGACTCAAACCAACAACACGGCGCACGCGGCGCCGAGGGAGAACATCGACATGGCACAGGCCGGCAGGACGGAGAAGAAACAGGCCGAGTACGGGTCCGACGTGGTCGTCGACATGCTCAAGGCCTTCGACATCGAGTACACGGCCTTCAACCCCGGGGCGAGCTTCCGTGGCATCCACGACTCCATCGTCAACTATGGCGGCAACCACCACCCGGAGGTGATCTTCTGCTGTCACGAGGAGATCTCGGTGGCCATCTCCCACGGCTATGCCAAGGCCACGGGCAAGCCCATGGTGGCCATCCTGCATGACGTGGTGGGACTCCAGCACGGCAGCATGGGGATCTTCAACGCGTGGTGCGACCGGGTGCCGGTGATCTGCCTGGGCGGCACCGGACCGGTGGACACGACCATCCGGCGCCCGTGGATCGACTGGATCCACACCGCCCTGACCCAGGGCAACCAGGTGCGCGACTACACCAAGTGGGACGACCAGCCGGCCACGCTGGAGAGCATTCCCGAGTCCTTCATCCGCGGTTACCGCCTCGCGGTCACCGAGCCCACCGCGCCGGTCTACATCAACTACGACGCCGGCCTGCAGGAAATGGCCATGTCCAAGCAGATCGAGATCCCGGACGTGAGCCGGTTCGCGCCCCAGGCGCCGATGCAGGGGAACCCGGACGCCATGCGCCGGGCGGCGGAGCTCCTGGTGGGCGCCAAGGCGCCGCTCATCATCGCCGATTTCATGGGACGCAAGCCCGCGGCGGTGGCGGCCCTGGCGGAGCTGGCGGAGCTTCTGGCGATCCCGGTGATCGACAAGGGCAACCGCCACAACATCGCCAACACGCATCCGCTGGACGTGACCAACGTCTCCGGCGACTTTCTGAAGAAGGCCGACGTGGTGCTGGCCCTGGACGTGCAGGACCTCTACGGCTCGCTCACCACCGTGGACCGCACCACGCGCGAGATGGGTTACGTGATCCAGCCCGGCACGCGGATCATCCACATCAACCTGAACGACATGCTGGTGCACAGTTGGGCCACCGACGTCCAGCCGCTCCAGCCCGTGGACGTGCCCATCAGCGCCGACACCGCCATCGCCCTGCCCGAGCTGACGCGCCTGTGCCGCGACTTGATGGGCTCGGACAAGGCGGCCATCGAAACCCGCGCCAGGGAGGTCCAGGCCGTGCACGACGCGGCACGCGCCCGCTGGCAGGAGGAGGCGCGCCAGACCCTGACCCGGAACGAGATCACGACCGCGTGCCTCGGCTACGAGCTGGGCGAGGCGATCAAGCGCGAGGACTGGGTGCTGGCCAACGGCAGCGCCAACGGGTGGGCGCGGAAGCTGTGGGACTGGACCAAGCCGGGCCAGTACCTGGGGCGGAGCGGCGGGGCCGGCGTGGGCTACGGCATGAGCGCGGCCATCGGCGTGGCCCTGGGGCACATGAAGACGGACAAGTTCTGCGTGGACATCCAGTCCGACGGCGACCTGTTGATGACGTCGAGCGCGTTGTGGACCGCGGCGCACCACAAGATCCCGCTGCTCATCGTCATCCACAACAACCAGTCCTTCTACAACTCGGAAGAACACGGCATCAAGCTGGCGGAGTTCCGCAACCGCCCGGTGGAGAACGCCGGCATCGGCACCCACGTGAGCGATCCTCTCGTGGACTACTCCAAGATGGCCGAGTGCTTCGGGGTGTGGGGCGAAGGCCCCATCCGCACTCCCGCCGAGCTGGGTCCCGCGCTGGAGCGGGCCTGCAAGGTGGTGAAGGAACAGCGGCTCCCGGCCGTGGTGGACGTGGTGTCCGAGCCGCGCTGACCGGGTTCGGTCCTGGGGACCGCCGGCCCGCTCCCGGACGGGGCGGCGGTGTCCCCGAGCGGCGGAGAGGGGCCGCCGCGGTTTCACGCCGGAGAGACAAATGGACGAGAGCGCGCAGTACCGGGCTTTCGCCGAGGCGGTGTCCGGACTCGACATGGACCTGGCCCGCGTGGCCCTGACCATGGCCCTGGCCGAGTATCCCGACCTCGACGTCCCCGAGCACCTGAACCGCCTGGACCGGTTGGCGGAGAGGGTCGGCGAAGCGGCCGGCACGGACGACAGCGCCTACCGCCGGTTGGCGTGCGTCGATTACGTGCTGTTCAAGCAGGAAGGCTTCAAGGGCAACGAGGACGACTACTACGATCCGGAGAACAGCTTCCTCAACCGGGTGATGGCGCGCAGGCGCGGCATCCCCATCACGCTGTCGGTGCTCTACATGGAAGTGGCCCGGCGCTCCGGACTGGAGGTCGACGGGGTGGGTTTCCCCGGACACTTCCTGGTGAAGGCCCGGTGCGACGGCCAGGAGATCCTCGTGGATCCCTTCCACGGCGGCGATATCCTCTCGCCCGCCGACCTCCAGGGCCTGCTGGACAGGCTCTACGGCGGCCGGCTGCAGGTGCAGCCGGAATACCTTTCAGCCGTCTCCGCCCGTCAGATCGTCCAGAGAATGCTCAACAACATCAAGTTGATCTACGCCAACCGCCAGGACCTGAAGCGTTGCCTCCGGGTGGTGGAGCAACTGGTGATCCTCAACCCGGACGACGCCGAGCAGGTGCGCGACCGCGGCCTGCTGCGGCTCCGGCTGCGGGACGGCGCCGGTGCGCTGACCGACCTGGAGCGGTTCCTGGAACTGGCGCCGGATTCCGGCAGCGCGGCGACCGTCCGCGAGCAGATCGAGCGGATCCGGAAACACTGAGGCCGGGCGGTCTCAGTCCCGTCCGGCCTCGATTCCCGTCGGTTGCGCGCGGTCCCTCCGGAACGCCCGCGCTTTCCCTGTCTACTGGAAGGCCTTGACGTACGCCCGCTGGAGCCGTTCCACGCGGTTCGTGTACATCAGCCCGATGCGGGCGAAGGCTTCGAGGGCGGCGCCGTCTCCCTGGTCCATGGGGAAGTGGACGACCTTGGGGAAGCGGCGGACTTCCTTCCGGGACTCCTCGTTCAGGTGCTCCACCACCTGCTGCAGTTCCTCGCGTCCCGCGAGAACCTTGTTGAGGATCGGTAGCACCAGCACGTCCGCCTTGTCCTGGATGCGTGACAGGGCCGCGGTCGCCACGGGCACGACGTCGATGTCGAGGTCCGACAGGAAGTTGCTGAGGCGCTGCCCCACCTGGTCCTTGAGGAACGCCTCGGGCACGGCCACGGCGTTGCGCAGCCCCCGCCGCATCCAGCGCCAGCGCGCGCCGGGGTACAACTCGCGCCGCAGCTTGCGGAGGTAGTCCTTGCTCAGCTCGCCCCAGGTGTGCTCGGCGGTCACGGTCTCGGCGAAGGGCGTCGCCGCCACCGCTTCGGGATCGCCATGGGTGTTGTTGACGTAGTCGTGGAAGTGCTTCTCGGAGATCATGTAGCTGATGGCGTAGTCGAGCTTTTCCAAGTTGGGACGCGGCCACATGATCCGGCGCAGGGTCCTGAGGAAGAAGCGCCGCCGCGCGCGGTCGGTGGTGAACACGTAGTGCCGGATCGTCTTGGCGAGGATGCCGAAAACTTCGCGGTCCAGCTTGTTGCCGCGTCCGTGGCGCGTGTAGTCGGGCCGGAAGTGCTCGATCCCCTTGACCAGGCGCGCGCCGTAGTTCTCGTACTTGTAGAGGTTCCGGATCAGCCAGTTGTAGCCCTGCTGCACCTCCTCGATGCTCATCAGCTTGGGGACGAAGTTCAGGTCCGCGGAGCCGTGCCCCATCATCTGCGCGGAGTCGTAGGGGATCAGCCGGCCTTCCTTCTCCATGCGCTCGTAGAGGGGCGTCTTCTCGATGGCCGTGAGCACGCCGCTGGTGGTGAAGGCGATGCCGGCCTCCTGCAGGAAGTCGAACTGCTCGCGGAAGATGTCCTTGTCGTCGTTGTCGAAGCCGACGATCATGCCCGCGAGGATCGCCATGTTGTGGGACTGGATCTTGCGAATGCTGTCCAGCAGGGGGCTGGTGGTGTTCTGCCGCTTCTGTGTCTCCGTCAGGCTCGCCACCCGCGGCGACTCGATGCCCAGGAACATGCTGGTGAAGTTGGCGTCGTGCAGCAACTGGAGCAGCCTGGGCTTCTCCGCCACGTTGATGGTCATCTCCCCGGAGAAGTTGATGGGGTAGCCCTTGGCGCGGCCGAACTCCGCCACGGCCTCGAGCAGCCCCTCGGCGTAGCGCATGTTGCCGATGAGGTTGGCGTCGGAGAAGCTGATGTGCTTCCCGCCCACCGCCTCGACGGCTTCGATCTCCCGGATCACGTGGTCCACGCTCTTGGTGCGCGGCACGCGCCCGTCGGTGATGATGATGTCGCAGAACTCGCACTTGAAGGGACAGCCCCGGGTGGTCTGCAGGAAGTAGTAGAGGTAGTCGTCGCGCGACGCCAGATCCACCCGCGGCACGGGCGACAGCGTGATGTCGACGTTGCCCTCCTGCTTGTAGAGGGACTTGTGATCCCCGGTACGGAGGTCGTCGCAGAACTGCGGCCAGGTGATCTCCACTTCGCCGTCGAAGACCACGTCGAAGAGCCCGTCGGTGAAGCGCTCCGGACACAGCGAAGGGTAGGGGCCGCCCACCACCACCGTCTTGCCCTGCTTGCGGAACGCCTGAGCGATGTGCCGGGCGCGGTTGTACTGGATGTTCCAGCAGGCGATGGCCACCACGTCCGCGTCGGTGTCGAAGTGGAGCGGCCGGACGTTCTCGTCCTGAAGCTCGACGTCGAAGTCGGGCGGCGTCAACGCGGCCACGGTGAGGAGACCCAACGGGGTCTGCGCACAGCGCTGCGGGAGGATGTCCGTGATGCCGGTCAGGCGCCACAGCGAGTTCGGGAAGCGCGGATTGACGAACAGGATCTTCATGGCGTGCAATTCCTACTGTGGTCGGTGCTCCGTAGTTTCCTTTTTGTTCCTGAACCCGTTTGGTGGTAACCTTCGTCGCAGAGCCCGGAAACGAAGAATAGAACGAAGTTGCGCCACGTTAACAGCCCTCCATCGGGCATGTCAAGGCGGATTTCGTGGTTTCCGGGTCTTTCCGGGCCTCCTCCGATGTCCATGATTCAACTCCACGGCGTCTCGAAAGTGTATCACCCGGACAACGCCGGAGTGAAAGACGTCACGTTCCAGGTCGAGGCGGGCGAGTTTGTGTTCCTGTGCGGTCCCAGCGGCGCCGGAAAGACCACGCTGCTGCGGTTGCTGTTCCGTTCCGAACAGGCATCCGAGGGCCAGGTCCTCGTGAACGGACGCAACATCGCGCGCCTGAAGGGCCCGGGACTCGCGGCATACCGGAGGAAGCTGGGACTCGTTTTCCAGGACTTCAAGCTCATCCCGCACATGACCGCGCTGGAGAACGTCTCGCTGGCGGCGGACGTCGTCGGCGTTCCCTGGCGCCAGAGCCGGCGCCGGGCCTTCCGGCTCCTCTCCGAGCTCGGGCTGAAGGACAAGTACGGCGTGCTGCCGCCGGCCCTGTCGGGCGGCGAACAGCAGCGGGTGGCCATAGCGCGCGCCCTGGTGAACGAGCCCGAGATCGTGCTGGCGGACGAGCCCACCGGGAACCTGGACCCCGACATGGCCGCCGAGAGCCTGCGGCTCTTCGCGCGCATCAACGAGGAAGGCACCACCGTGCTCATCGCCACCCATGACCCCCGTCTTTTGCGCAGCTTCGACGGCCGCGTCCTGCTGATGCACAAGGGACGGCTGCTGCGGCGCGCGGACCTGGAAGCGGCGGCCTCGGCGCCATGAAGCGCGCCCACGTCGCATTCGTCGCCGGACGCGTGGTCCGGAGCCTGCGGGAGCTCTTCTGGACCCATCTGTTGACCGCCGGCGTCATGGCCATGACCCTGCTGGTGTTCGGCGGGTTTCTGCTGATCCAGGAGAACGCCGGCCAGCTCGTGCGAGGGTGGGGCGAGGACCTCCACGTGTTCGCCTACCTGGACGAGAACGTGGACGCGGACGCCGGGGCGGAGCTGCGGGTCCGTCTGGAGAGCTTCCCGGAGGTGGGCGCCGCGCGCTATGTGTCCCGTGAGCAGGCGTGGAAGGACTTCAAGAGCGCGCTGGGCTCGCAGTCGGGGATTCTCGAAGGCCTGGACCCGGCGATGCTGCCGGCGTCCATGGAACTGGAACTGCGCGCCGGCCACCGGTCGCGCGCTGCCGTGGCCGCGCTGGTGGAACGGCTGGGGGCCCTGGAGGAAGTACGGGAGGTGGAGTATCCCGAGACCTGGCTCGAACGGTTGCGGCTTCTCCTGGTGGGCATGGAGTGGCTCAAGTGGGTGCTCGGCGGGATCCTGTTCCTGGTGGCCTTCATGATCGTCGGCAGCACCATCAAGCTGGCCATCGTGGCGCGGCAGGACGAGATCGAGATCATGCAGCTCGTGGGAGCCGGCACGGGCTTGATCAGGGCGCCGTTCGTCATCGAGGGAATGATCCAGGGGCTGCTGGGCGCCGCCCTCGCCCTCGGGCTGCTGCGGGCGGCGTTCGCCTTCCTCGGCGCGGAGCTGCTGGCCCCGTTCGGGTCGCTGGCGGCGGGCATTCAATTCACGTTCCTCAACCCCTGGCAATGCGTGGAGCTGCTCTTTCTGGGGTGGCTTCTGGGGACCGCCGGCAGCGTGCTGTCGGTGAAGCGTTTCCTTGCCTGACACCGGCGTCCCGAAGGCGAATGTTCCGGTCGCGTCCCACGAAGGTCTTCCCCGCCGCCTGCCGCGTTGTGGCGGCGGCCGCCCTGTGCCTGTGCCTGGGCTTCCCGGGTCCGGCCCGGGCGCAGGACGAGGGAGAGTTGGCCGAGTTGCAGGAGCGCATCGCCGAGGGGCGCGCCGCCCTGGACAAGGTCCGGCGCGGTGAAGCGTCGGTCCTGGAGGTGCTCGACGGGCTCGAGACGGCCCTGGAACGCCGCACGCGCCGGCTCAAGACCCTCAACGCGCGTCTCGAGCGGCGCGAACGCGAGGTGGAAGAGGCGGAGCGGGAGGCGGACGGAGCCGCGGCGGCACTGGAGCAGGGGCGCCTGGCACTGGTGAAGCGGGCGCGGGCGCTCTACAAGTGGCAACGCGGGGGAACGCCCTTCGTGCTGCTCAACGGCGAGTTGTCCGTGCCGGAGCTGATGCGGCGCAAGCGTCTCCTGGAGGCGGTGCTGGGTTGGGACCAGGCGCTCATCGGGCGGCTGGCGGACAACCTGCGGCGGAGCCGGGACCTGCGGACGACGGTAGAGGGCCGGCGCCGGGCGCTCGCGCGCGAACGGGACGAGGCGGCGGCGCTGCGCGACGAGTTGAGGAAGGAGCGGGCGCGCAGGCAGGGGACGCTGCGGACACTGCGGCGGGAGCGCAAGCTCCGCGCCCGTGCCTTGCAGGAGCTGCGGGAGGCCGCGCGCCGCCTGGAGGGCATCATCCGCGGATCGGAAAAGGGAAGCCGCGCACCCGTGGAGGGCCCGGCGGCCCCGGTCGCGGACGGCCTGGTGCTGCCGGTGGACGGCAGGATCGTCAGCGGGTTCGGTATCCACAAGCACCCGGACCTGGACGTGGACGTGCACCGCCCGGGCATCGACATCGCCGCGCCGGCGGGAGCCGAGATCCGGGCGGTGGAGCGCGGCCGGGTCCTGTTCGCGGATCGCTTGCCGGGCTACGGAAAGATGCTTATCCTCGACCATGGAAAGCGTTATTACACGGTCTACGGCCACCTCTCCGAGCTGGCCAAGTCCGT
The DNA here is from genome assembly GCA_964519455.1 of uncultured Syntrophobacterales bacterium. Lineage (GTDB taxonomy): Bacteria > Desulfobacterota > Binatia > UBA9968 > JAJDTQ01 > JAJDTQ01. The sequence goes on along the minus strand of CAZFIU010000040.1, from coordinate 5,404 downwards.
GGGCGATCGCGTCGAGCGGGGCGAGCGCATCGCGCGGGTCGGGGACGGCCCTTCGTCCGGCCGGTCACGCCTCTATTTCGAGATGCGCAGAAGCGGCAAGCCGGTGGACCCGCTGCCCTGGTTCCAGCGGGCGCGGGCGGCGACCGGAGGGAAGAATTAGACGGAGTCGTTGGGAGGAGACGAACCGATGAAGCTGTGGAATCGTGAACGCCGCGTGTTCGGGTGGTTCTGGGCGGTGGGCTGGGTCCTCTTCGCGGCCGGCATGGTCGTGCCGCGGGTCTCGGCCGTGGACTCCGGTGCCTATGACAGCCTGGAGAACTTCGCGAACATCCTCGCCATCGTGCAGAGGAACTACGTGAAGGAGGTGGAGACGGACAAGCTCGTGGACGGCGCCATCAAGGGCATGCTGGAGTCCCTGGACCCCCACAGCGGCTATCTGACCGAGGATTCCTACCGCGCGCTTCAGACCGAGACGGAAGGGCGGTTCGGCGGCCTGGGCGTGGAGATCACCGTGCGCAACGGACTCCTGACCGTGGTGTCGCCCATCGCGGACACCCCCGCGGCGCGCGCCGGCTTGCAGCCGGGGGACCAGATCGTCGGCATCGATGACGAGACCACCGAGGACATGACCTTGACGGAGGCCGTCAACCGGCTCCGCGGACCCGAGGACTCCAGCGTCAAGCTGCTGGTGCGGAGGAAGGGCGAGGACAAGCTGCTCACGTTCACCCTGGTGCGCGCCGTGATCGAGATCAGCAGCGTGCGCGCGCGCGCGCTCGAGCCGGGGTTTGTCTACATGCGCATCGCGCAGTTCCAGGACCGCACCAGCGACAACCTGATCGGCGCCATGGACGAACACCAACCCGCGGACGGTTCCTTCAAGGGAGTGGTGCTGGACCTTCGCAACAACCCCGGAGGACTGCTCAGCCAGGCGGTCGGGGTCTCGGACCTGTTCCTCGACTCCGGCCTGATCGTCTACACCGAGGGGCGCGGGAGCGAGAACAAGCAGAAGTTCTCCGCCACCCGTGACGGGTCCCGGACCGACTTCCCCATGGTGGTGTTGGTCAACGGCGGCAGCGCCAGCGCGGCGGAGATCGTCGCCGGGGCGCTGCAGGACCACAAGCGCGCGCTGATCCTGGGGACCCAAACATTCGGGAAGGGGTCGGTGCAGACCATCCTGCCGCTGAACGACCGCTCGGCCCTGCGCCTGACCACCGCGGAGTACTTCACGCCCAAGGGCCGGTCGATCCACGAGGTCGGCATCAAGCCGGACATCGTCATGGACCCCAAGGCAAGGCCGGCCGCCGCCGAGACGTCCTCCGCGGACAAGGCGTCGGAGTCGGAGGCCGGCGGGTCGGCGGCGCCGCCCGCGGAGAACGCCGCGCCGCTCGACGACTTTGCCCGGCGGCTGCGCGACGACCCGGAGATCGGACGCGCGCTGGAGCTGCTCAAGGGGTGGGAGATGTTCCGCGGCCTCGCCGGTTCGGCCAAGGAAAAGACCTGAGCCGCGTGCGCCGATGTCGCGTCCCTTCCACCACCCTTCCGTGGGGCAGCCGGCCGCGGCGCTCACGGTCAGCGAGCTGAACGAGATCATCCGGGACCGGCTGGAGACGGGCCTCGATGCCTTGTGGGTGGCCGGGGAACTGTCCAACGTCCGTTTCGCGCCCTCGGGGCACGTCTACTTCACGCTCAAGGACTCCGAATCGCAGATCGCGGCCGTGCTGTTCCGCCGCAACGCCGAGCGGCTGCGCTTCCGCCTGGAAGACGGCATGGAGGTGGTCTGCTCCGGCCGCGTCGGCCTGTACACGGTGCGCGGCGCGCTCCAGTTCTACGCCGTGGAGGTGGAAGCGCGCGGCAAGGGCGCGCTGGCCGTCGCCTTCGAGCAATTGAAGCAGCGCCTCTGGCGGGAAGGCCTGTTCGAGAGCGAGCGCAAGAAGGCGCTGCCGTTCCTGCCGCGTACCGTCGGCATCGTCACCTCGCTTCAGGGCGCGGCGGTGCGCGACATGCTGAGCATCATCGGAGAGCGGTTCCCGGAGCGCCGGGTGATCATCCGGCCGGTGAAGGTGCAGGGCCAGGGCGCCGCCCTGGAGATCGCCCGGGGGATCCGGGAACTGGACGAGACCGGGGTCGTGGACGTCATGATCGTCGGCCGCGGCGGCGGCTCGCTGGAGGACCTCTGGGCGTTCAACGAGGAGCCGGTGGCGCGGGCCATCGCCGCGGCGCGCACGCCGATCGTGTCCGCGGTGGGTCACGAGATCGACGTGACCATCGCCGACTTCGTGGCCGACCAGCGCGCGGCCACGCCCACGGCCGCGGCCGAGATGATCCTTCCCCGGCGGCGCGAGCTGGAGGAGCGCGTGGCCCTGTGGTCGCGCCGGCTGCGGCGCGGCGCCGAGAGTCGCCAGGAGCGCCGGCGCGAGAGTCTGCGCCACTGGGCGCGCCGGCTCGCGGACCCCGGCCGGCGGCTGCGGCAGGGACAGATGCGCCTGGACGAGCTGTCGCTGCGGCTGTGGCGGCGCCAGGAGGACGCGGTGCTGCGCCTGCGGGAACGCCTGGGCCATGTCGCCGGGCGGTTGGGCGGCGTCGATCCGCTGGCGGTGCTGCGGCGCGGCTACAGCATCGTCTACGACGTCCCCGGCGGGCGCATCGTCAAGGACGCCGCGTCCCTGCGCCAAGGCCAGCAGGTGCGCGTGGACTTCGCCGCGGGGCGGGCCGTCTGCCGGGTGGAAGAGGTGGAGGAGTAGTATGTCGGGGTAACCTTGCGTATTCCCTGCACCCACGAGTCGTCGAATTTTCTTACATTAAATCAATCTGTTAGGGAATACCTCGGTGCAGAGTCCGGGAACTCTCCAACGGTCAGGCACCAATTAGACACCAATTCATTTCCGGGTTATGCGCACGAACGTGCTTCAATGACAGTAATCGTTCCGGAAGCCGTGGAGGCTGGTCGGTTCGTGGATTGCCCAAAGATTTTCCGATAATCCGGGAGGCAGGTACAGTCCCTTGCCCGCTCGTTGCCGAGGAGATCAAGGATGTATGAGGTGCTTTCGACGGGGACGCGCATTCTCCCATCGCGAAGCGCCAGATACAGAGCTTCGATCGCTGCAGTCTCCCCCAAGGCGGAAGTCACCAAGGTGTGGCGAAACAGATCGAGGGACCAGCCCGGCTCTTTCCCGCACAGGATGTGGATGGCCTGCGCTCGCCCCTTTTTATCGTCTATGAGCGGAAGGAGCTGGCGTTTGGCCCCAATCGCGATGGTCGCGGCTTCGCCGTCATGGAGGGATGGAGAGCCAGAGGTAAGATTGGCGAAGAGCGCGTTTTCCTCGTCGGTCATTTCGCCGAGCGTCACTTTTCCCCCTGCGATCATGCTATGCAGAAATTCGCGGCCACCGTTTTTGCGGCTCGTCTCGTGTTCAAGCTCCGTGGCTACAACCTGCGGGACGATGATGCCGTTGGGAATGGCCGTTAGAACGCGCTCGCCGTAGGCGCAGGCGTTGAGGTTGATCAGAACACTCGTATCGAGAACCAGCGGCCTAAAGTCATCAGTCAGTGAGTTTGAGTAGGTCATCGGTCTCGCTCTCCTCAAGCTCGATCTGGTCGATGATATTCCGCAGTTCGACACGGCCAACCCTGAGCAGTTCCGTCAGTTGGCCTTCCGACATGAGGCCACGCTTCCAAGCGGCATGGGCCATCAGGCTCATCCGGTGGGAGATCGGACGGTCGGCGTCGGGCTTGGCAGGGTCAGGCCGATTAGCCATCTCGCCGAGCACCTCCCGGACATGATCCTGCGTGATCCTGCCGTTCTTCTCAAACCAATCCCAAGTCCCTTTCTTTGTAAGACCAAGTTCCTCCAACCGTAGTCCGCAGGCTTGGCGGGAAATATTGTATTGCTGGGAAAGTAGAATGATCAGCCGTCGGGTGGTCTTCCCGGTGATCTCCTCCAGTTGTCGAAAGCTCTCTTCGAAGCTGTCCACGGGCGTCAACAATGCGCGACCAAAGGCGCTGGCGTAGCGCTCATCGCGAGACAAGAACCTCTCGTCCTCTTCTAGCACCTCTGGCGTGTTACGGGTCCCGTAGAAGTGGCCGACTTCGTGCGCGGCCGACTGGATGCGCCGAGGCAGGGAATGGTTGGCGTTTAGAAGAATGCAGGCGCCGACGGTTTCATCGTAAGAGAACAAACCCGCCACCTTGGATTTGGAGGATAGGCGGCGCTGATAGAGTCTAATGCCGAGACCCAGTTCGATGACCGAGAAGATATCGGCAATCGGCCCGGGACCGAGGCCCAGCCAGTCGCGCAGCTCTTGGGCATGTTTCTCAGCCAAAGCCAGAACATTGCCCTCATTGATGCCGCGATCCGGCGGGTAGTTCCGGCGCCGTTCGATGCCGAGCACGTTTCCCAACTCGACGTCCGCTCTGATCAGGTTATTGAACAGCTGAATGGCCTCGACCGAATGCTCGTCCTCTGTCTCCCGTAGTCTCCTGAAGCGCGGCACGAGCTCCGTATGAACGGCCTCGCGGCGGAGCAGGGCGTTCACCGATACGCCGTAGTGACGGGCGAGCACTTGGAACTCCCGAATACGTACGCGGCGCACCCCTTTCTCAATCGAGACCAGAGTAGGGCGTGACATGCCGATGAACCGGGCCGCGTCATCCTGCCGGATGCCCGCGTTCTCGCGTGCCAGCCGAAGGCGTCGACCGATTTCGTGTGCACTCAACTCATTCAGATCGGCCATAGCGTCCTCCCGCAATCCAGGTCTTCAAGAAGCTGTGTTCTCCTTGGGCAGACAGAAAGGCGCGCCATTCTTCCGCATGCGTGGCTAGCAGAGTCCTTAGGTTCTTCAAGGTTTCCTGAAAGGTCGCATCGGTCGCTGTGGCGATTTCCGAGACATGCACACGGAGCCTGTCATCTGGCAGGGTTGCCATATCGGCGAGATGTTGCAGGTGCCGCGCACCAACGCTGCCATACTCCACCATAATGTTCCGGTCGGCAGTCTGAGGGATGGAGGATAGGGCTTCGGTCACGTTTGGAGTGCTAAGATCTGAAACCACGTAGGTTCCTGGCTTCTCCGTCACGGCGGCTGTGTGCAGACTCTGGCGCCTGAGCAGGCAGGCTGCGCAGAGGCCGCAATGTTTCTTGCTGCCACCACTGTTCACGATTCGGCGGTTCTGCCAACAGGAGCGCGTGTTGGTGAGGTGGTGTTCGAGCTTGCCGGGAAGGTCCAGAAATGCCCGTAGCGTCTGGCCCTTCGTGTACCACAGGCGCGGTTGGTCGTACTGGATACGATGGGCCAACAGCGCCTTGATGAACCGCTCCATCTTCCGGAAAAACGTCGGGTGGTTCCGGTAATCAGGGCACTATTGTCCGGTTAAGTGACTTGGGAATCGACGTAAGTGTTTGAATCGGCTA
>CAZFIU010000039.1:0-41840 GCA_964519455.1 uncultured Syntrophobacterales bacterium | reverse complement strand
GCGTCCGCATCGATCCCGGTACTCTCTTCGCCATGGGGTGCCTCCTTGTTGGCGCTGGCCTCTACCGGCGCCGGTTGGTTGTCCTCAACCAAGGATGCACCCCCTTCCAATTTCCAGCAAGTTTAGGACTTCACCGCGTTCCGCCTTCAGGCCGTGTCCTTCGATCCTGTGGCTCCAGTGTAGCCCCAGGAGTTCCACTTGCGACGAGACTCGCTTCAGGTCCGCCATGTCCACGTCGCGGGCAATGAGTTCGCTGAGCAGATGTGTGTTGAACGGGACCGAAGCAAGTTCCCGTAGCCGTGTGGGTGCGTCGGCGAGAGCTGCGGACAAAGTCGGGGCTTGTTCGAGAAGCCTCTGGAACTCCGCTTTCGTCCACGTCGGTATCTTGACGTGTCTGACGTTGGAGAAGCCCGGCTCGGCGCGGTCTGCGTCAGGGGGCACACCCGGAAACAGCGAGCGAAACTGTTGCCCCATTCGAAGGTCGAAGGAACGAATGGACGCGATCACCCGCCAACGCCGGCACCGACCCAACACCTGCGCGATCAGGGTCCGAAAAACACTCTCGGCTTTTCCCCCGCGCGTTGCGTCAAGAGCGTCGATAATGAGCCATGCCGGCCCAACACCATCCCAAGCCTCCAACACGTCCAGCAGGCCGTGTTCAAGTTTGAGATCATTGGAGAGACCTTCAAGTGACTCTACGGAGTGTTGATCAACCGCAAGTTCGACAACGTCTTTGCCTTGTGCGATGAGAGAACCAGCGAAGGCATTGAGTACCCCGCTCTTGCCGGCACCGGGCTCGCCGACAACCAACAGGGAAGTCTCTAGGGCTGCCTCATTTACGACATCTTGACACTCCCGGACGATCGCCGCAGGTTTGTCACCTCCGACATCAATCCCTTCGTGCCTCCGCAGCATTGCCGACACGGATTTGGTGTGGTTCTTGAGGCCGGTAATGTCTACTTTGTAGCGTGGAGCTACTCGTAGACGGACACCCTTGGTCATGAGTGCTTGGCGGAGAGTTGCCCGATCAGCACCTTCTCGCCGGGCCATCATCTGGCCACTGATCGTTTCCAGGGCCTCCAATGCTGGACCTGCTTCTGAGTCGTCGGCCAACAGAGTAGCAAGCGTCTGTTGCAGCCAAGTCCGGGCTGTACCAGTCGAATCGAACGCAAAAACCGTCACCAAGGGGGCCAGTTGATCGAGCAACCGTGTGTCAAACTCCTGGGCCGTCAAAGAGGTCCAAGCTTGAGTGACACACGAATCAAAGCATCCAGGGCGAGCCGTTGCTTCTTTGTAAAGTGCCCCTGCCTCGTTGGGAACGCCGCCGAAGTGCGTCAGGGAGGTGCACTCGTACGCTTTCGGATGCGTGCGCGCCGACAGCTAGAACCAACCGGTCACGGAGAGGGTCTAGCGGCCGGTTCCAATCGAGGCTGCCGTCACCGTCCCGACAGGCAAGCCAGTGTCGAACGATTTGGGAGATGGCCTTGCCGAACAGGCTCTGTAGATTTCGCGATAGAGATACCGTCGTTTTGGCCTGGATCGCGAAATATCCACCACTCGACGTGGAGATGAGAAGATCGTCGACCGGAGCTTCGGTCTCAAAGCGCAACGAAACTGGCGAGGCGTTTCCGAGATTAAATTGTTCTTCCAAGCGTGTTCCAGCAAGAAGGTAGCCACCAAAGTAAGCTCCCAGCCTTTGTTGAAATGTGATCCCGGCACTAGTCGCCGCACCACCCCCGGTTCCTCCGGTATTGGATACAGAATCTTTAGGCAAATCAGACATTTACAACTCTTGGTGGACAACGTGTCGGCCCGTGCAGAGAATGAGCCCCTTTCCCTCCCATGGAACCGTCCGTAAACTATATCATGCCCTCTCAATCCGGCCACGCTTCAGCTTTCTGGTGGTCTGGTCAACCATCGGCTTGGATAATGCGGATTGCCATTGCGGCGAGATCTGGTAAGGATAATTCGTCGACAACAAGGGCAGAAATGACCTCCCAAGACCCACTCGACACTTTCGTTCCGAAGGCGCTTCGCACCCTGCCGAATCCAGCGCGGGATCTCCCTCGGCTCGCAAGGGATCCCGGCACGACGGTGGCCCTTGAAACCGCAATGCGCCGTGTCCCGACGCGACATGAACTCTTGTTGGGAGACGCCAGGGTCGCGAGTTTCGCTGCCGCATCCGTTGACCTGGTGGTGACGTCGCCTCCTTACTGGACGCTCAAGAAGTACCGCCGTAGCGAGGGCCAACTAGGCTGGATCGAGGACTACAGGGACTTTTTGGATCAACTGGACGAAGTTTGGCGTATGTGCCACCACGCGCTGATTCCCGGCGGGCGTCTTATCTGTGTCGTAGGCGATGTCTGCCTGTCCAGGCGCAAAAACTCAGGTCGACACACGGTGGTGCCCCTCCATGCGTCCATACAGGAGCGGTGTCGCAGTGTCGGATTTGACAACTTGGCCCCGATAATCTGGAGCAAGATCGCCAACGCGGCGTACGAGGTCGACCGAGGCAGCGGCGGATTCCTGGGGAAACCCTACGAACCCAACGCGGTCATCAAGAACGACATTGAGTTCATCCTGATGCAGAGAAAACCCGGTGGCTATCGGAAACCCTCGACTGCAGCCAGGATCTTGAGTCTGCTCCCCCGGGACTACTACCAGAGGCTCTTTCGGCAGGTTTGGACCGATGTCCCGGGTGCCTCGACACGAACGCATCCGGCACCCTATCCGGTGGAGCTGGCCGAACGGCTGATCCGCATGTTCAGCTTTGTGGGCGATACGGTGCTCGATCCTTTCACAGGAACTGGCTCGACGCAGGTCGCGGCCGCCGCCTGTGGCCGGAACAGTATAGGTATCGAGGTCGATCCTGTGTACATGGAAACCGCGCTGAACCGACTGCGGAATAAAACCGGGGATCTCTTGAAGAAGGTACAAGTTAACGCCGGCAAGGTCCCCGCTGCTAACACAACGGATCCGCCGACCAACGCCGTGACCGGATCGGTTCACGTGCAAACTCAAACAAAGGCATGATCTCCTGCGACGACGCGGTTCAAGACCTCTATCGGATAGCAATCCTTGAAGGCAGGACCACCTCCACTATTCGTCTTCAGATGCTGGCCGACTTTTGTGTGCAGGAGTTAGAACGCCGCGGACTCAAGGGTGTTGAGAAAGAGGTGGCGATCCCTGGAGCAGGCCGAGAAAAACAGTGGGACGTCGCTTGGAAGTATGATGGCAAGTATCGCCTCGGGGTTTCGCTCAAATCGATCCTGAAAAACATCGCGGGGACGGTTCCCAACAGGATCGACGACCTGATCGGAGAGGCCGCGAACGCCCAGCTTCATTCTCCAGAGATCGCCGTCGGCTACGTCATGGTCTTCGACATCCAACACGATACCATGTCGACAAGACATGGATCGAAGTGGTCGGAGATTGTCTACAACCGGCTCACCTCCCTGTCCGGCAGGAAACCCCCTTCCTGGACTACCGGCACAATAGAAGACTTTGTCCTCGTCAAAGTCGATTTCAGTGCCTCACCTCAGATCAGAGAAATCTCGCGTCCCTTCGGCGACTTCTTCGACAACCTGGTGGACCAAGTCGCCGATCGAAACCCGAATGCGTTGAAATAGTTCCCCGAAAAGTCGGAAGGAGAATGACTTGCCTCAGAACCAGGTAAGCCCAACCCCCCATCTCACCCAACTCACCCTGGCCAGCAACGACTACCCGTTCTTCGGCGCGCTCACGAGCGGACGCCACCAGGCGTACGGTCTGGACATCCGCTGGCATTACGTGGACCCGCCGAACAAGCTGTTCCGGCGGGTGCTGAAGTCGCCGCGGTATGACGTCACGGAGCTGTCGCTGTCGAGCTACACGATGATGCGGGAGCAGGGTTGGCGCGCCTACAAGGCGTTCCCGATCTTCACGTCCCGGCGCTTCCGGCATTCGGCGCTGTTCGTGCGCCGGGGCAGCCGGCTGGTGAGCGGGGAGCAGCTCAAGGGCAAGCGGGTGGGGGTGCCGGACTATCACATGACCGCGGCGGTGTGGATACGCGGCATCCTTCAGGACGACTACGGCGTCAAGCCCGAGGACATCCGCTGGGTCACCGGACGCGTGGAGCGCGTCCGGCTGCCCCGGGAGCTTGCCGGCAGGGTGGAGAACGCGGGCGGAGAAGCGCGGCTCTTCGACTGGCTCCTGGAGGAGAAGCTCGACGCGGTCATCTACGCGCACCTGACCAGGCCGCCGGTGCCCGACGGCGCCGTGCGCTGTCTCTTCCCGGACGCCGTGGAGCGGGAGAAGGATTACTTCCGCAAGCACGGCGTGGTCCCGCTCATGCACCTGATGGCCATCCGGGAAAAGCACCTGGAGAAGGGGCTCGGGATCGCGCGCAAGGTGGAGCGCGTGCTCGGGAAGGAGAAGGAAGCCTTCTTCAAGCGGCTGGAGAGGGTGAGCACGGCCGGGGTGTTGCCGTGGTTCTCGGAGTACGTGGACGGCACCGCGGACGTGCTCGGCCCCGACCCCTGGCCCCACGGCCTGGAGGCCAACCGGAAAGGGCTGGAGAAGTTCCTGGACTACTCCATGGACCAGGGACTGATCGCGCGCAGGCCGGACCTGCGCGAACTGTTCATCGACGTCTGACGAAGCCAACGGCCCGGAACGTTCCGTCCCGTTGAATCAACCGGTCTCGATGTTGCCGGCGGCAAGGAACGGACCCGACGCCACGAGCTTCTTGTTCCTGGCGTCGACTCGCAGGTTGAGGCCTTCGAGCGTACGCGCGCCCAGCAACTGAAGGTCGCCTTTCTGCGCGAAGACCACCTCGTCCGTGGTGAATTCCTTGCCGACCCGTATGATGGCGAAACCGATGGACCGGGTGATCTCCCGACCATTGGCCATCACGAAACGCCTGTCCTTCTCTTCGGGCTCGACGCCGATCTTCTCCAGGTGCTTGTGGTTGATCCAGGTCAACTCGCTACCGGTGTCCACCATGACTCTCGACACGCGGACGGAACGGGTCCTGTCCCGTTGGTTCTCAAGTGAGCATCCTACGCTGAAGAGTCCCATTACGGTTCACCCCTCGAATACGCCCGAAAACGGGCAACAAGTGCGCCGCTCACAGCACGAACGGCATGGTGGCGGACAACAGCACGCTCTGGTCCAGCAGCATGATGCGCTTGCGAATCCTCCACCGGCCGTCCACCTTGCGCAGCACGTCCTCGCGCTTGCCGGCGAACACGTCGGTGCTGTCCTCCAGCTTGTTGCGGTAGATCAGCACGCGGTACTTGACACTGACTTCCTCGGGGGCTTCCAGGCTAGGGGTCGCCTGGATGGCGTGAACGTTGGTGATGAGGCGGGAGACCCTCGGGGCGGGCTCCTCCACCCAGTGGACGCCGGTGGTGATCTGCTTGATGCGCAGCCGCAGGGTGGACTTGCCCTCGTCGAACCAGTTCATGTCCCGGCCCTGCCGGGTGTTCTCCGTGTCCCAGTGGCCGAACTGGACGTTCCGGCGCATGGGCGCCCAGTAGGAGACGTCGTCGGTCAGGAGGTCCAGCCACTCCTCGTAGCGGCGCTCGTCCAGCAGGTCCGCCTCGGCGCACAGGAACTCGTGCACTTCCTGCGCCAGCAGCAGGTAGGCGAGGCCCGTGCCGGCGGCGCCCTCGCCCGTGGCTCCTTGCCGGTCCGGCACGGCCGGCGCCGTCGGTTCCGCTGCCGCGGCTTCCGCCGAGGGCGTCCTACGGCTCGTCATGCATCGACTCCCGCCACCGGGCCGTCCTATGGATGCTCATCCCGCGGCCCGTCGTTCATCAGCTCCGACCAGCGCCGGTAGAACGCCCGGGCGCCTTCCTCGGAGAACGACGCCTTGACGGTCACCGCGTCCGGCAGGTTCTCCACGGGTTGCGCGAACCCGAGGCCCATGCCGTAGTGGTAAGGGTAGCGGCGCGCGATGGTGCCCCGGCTGGCTTCGGTGGCGTAGACCCAGTTGTCCATGTCGTCGGACTCCACCATGCCCGCGGGGCCGGAAAACCGCATGTAGTAGCGGCGCAGGAGGTCCTTCACTTCCCAGGGCGCGTCCCGGTCCACCAGGTACCAGCGCCACGCCTCGGTCCGGCCCGCGCCCAGCGGATGCCACACCACCATGGTGCGCGGGAACCAGGGGTGGAACGACGTGTTGGGGAAGACGCTGCCGTTGCCGGGGGTGACCGTGACCTTGCCCTTCTGGCGCTCCCGCCGCCTGGCCTCCACCTCCTTGAAGTATTCCGCCACCACCGGGTCGTTGGGGAACTCCGGGAACCACGCCTCGGCGCCCACCTCCGGCGGCCCGGTGATGGTGGCGTGGCCGAGGCTCGGGAACGCCATCAACCCGCTGGTGAAGCGCCTGGCCTGGTTGCGGTGCGCCGAGCCGTGCCGCTCCTGGCCCTCGCCCCCGGGCCCCACCCCGGCGATCTCCGCCGACTTGTGCGTCGTGGGGCTGTGATAGGTGTCCCAGGCGAAGTTCTCGGCGGCGAACTTCCAGTTGCACGGCATGCGCCACTTGACCACGCCGCCCAGCACCTCCGAGCCGCCGGCGCCGCCGTCCCGCGCATCCAGCAGCGCGTCGAGGTACAGGCGCATGCCTCCCAGGTACTCTTCGAAGGACGGCCCGGACCCGTCCCAGGTGGCCCACACGGTCCCCTTGTAGACCTCCATCCGCGCCGCGTGGATCAGCCCCCACTCGGACTTGTCGAGCTGCTCGCCGTAGCCCGCGCGGTACTGCGGCACACCGTAGAGGTCGCCCGGCGTCTTCACGAGGCCGCCGTCGGTGGAGTAGCTCCAGCCGTGATAGGGGCAGGTGAACACCGAGGTGTTGCCCTGGTCGTAGCGGCACACCTTCATGCCCCGGTGGCGGCAGGTGTTGAGCAGCACGTGGATCCGGCGTTGCGGGTCGCGCGTGACGATCACCGACTCGTCGCCCATGCGCGACAGGAAGAAGTCGCCGGGCTCCGGGATCTGGCTCTCGTGGCCCACAAAGAGCCACGCGCGCGCGAAGACCCGCTCCAGCTCGGCGCGATAGATGTCCTCGTCGACGAAGATCTCCCGGCTGACGATGCCCCGGTCGAGGTCGACCCACGTGCCGTTATGTCGCGTCATCCTGTTGATCCCGAGTGCAACGCGGCGAAGTTCACCGTTCGTATCGAGCGCAGCGCAGCGAAGTCGAGGGACGCTCGCCGGCTACAATCCGCAACCCAATGGAAACAGCGCAAATCGTGGCTTGTCAAGCTTGGCATCTCCGTCCGTCCAACCCCTGGCCGTCAGTCCCGCACAACAGGCTGTGGCAAACTCATGAGGCAGAGACTCCTCAAGCCGTCATTCCCGCGGAACAGGCTGTGCCAAAACCCCATCTTGGCGAGGCAGTAACCCCCAGAAACGTCATTCCCGCGGAAGCGGGAATCCAGGTGGGGTGGAGCGGGTAAACGCCGCTGGAGCGCCCCGCCCCCACCCCTGGATTCCCGCTTTCGCGGGAATGACTCATTCGGGTGTAGCGGGATTCCGTAACTACCAAATCAATGACGGTTCGGGCGGTTGGTAGCATGTCACGCCCGCACCCTGCGCAGGCCCGGCAAGAACAGGATCACGACCGCGGCCAGCGCGAGCACGAGGGCGCCCATGCCCAACACCGTGTAGGGAGCGCCGAGGAAGTGGGCGCTGATGCCGGCCAGCAGCGCGCCGGCGGGGGTGATGCCGCGGTCGAGCATGTAGATGCTCATGACCCGGCCGCGAAGCTGGTCGGGGATCGTCATGTGCAGCACCATGTTGGAGACGGACATGAAGAGCACCTGGAACCCACCCACGATGACCAGGGTCGCCAGCGCCAGCGTCAGCGTGCGCACCAGCGCGAACAGGGCGAGGAACACCCCCTGGAAGACCAGGGCGGCGAGCATCAGCAGCCCGGGCCGGTTTACCCGGCTGGCGAAGTGGGCCACGCTCAGCATGGCCAGCATGGCGCCCAGGCCCGGCGCCGCCATCATGAGGCCCAGGCCGTCCGCGCCCACCTGCAGCACGTCCTTCTGGAAGATGGGCAACAGCGCCTGGTACGGCATGGCGAAGAGCCGCGGGATCATCGCCGTGGCCATGACCGCGAACACCACCGGATCCGCCCAGACGTAGCGGATGCCCTCGCGCAGGTTGCTCAGCACCGAGGAACGGGCCGCCTCGCTGATGCGCTCCGGCACGTGCATCCGGTAGATCATCCACAGCACGAACAGGTAGGTGGCGCTCTGGATGTAGAAGTTGCCCGCCAGCCCGAAGGCGACGATGAGCACCCCGCCCACGCTGGGGCCGATGACCTTGGTGAAGTTGAAGGCCGCGGAGTTGAGCGCCACGGCGTTCATCAGCTCCGCCCGCGGCACCACGTCGGGAATGAGCGCCTGCCGCACCGGTTCGCTGAAGGACCACACCACGCCCGTCACCAGGGTGAAGGCGAACAGGTGCCACACCTCCAGCAACTCCAGGCTCACCACCAGGCCCATGCCCAGGGCCGTGAGCAGCACGCACCATTGGGTGGCCATCATGAGCCGGCGCCGGTCCGTGCGGTCCGCCGCCACCCCCGCGAGCGGGCTGAAGATGAGGAAGGGCACGAAACGCAGCCCGTTGATGGCCCCCAGCAGGATGGAAGACCCCGTCATCTCGTAGGTCGCCCAGCCCAGGGTCACCTGCTGGATCCACAGCCCGCCGCTGAGAAAACAGGTGCCGGCCCACAGGAACCGGAAATCCCGGTTGCGCAGCGACGAGAAGGTGCTTCGAGATGCGGTCGGCATGAGCCGTCAGTCGTCAGTCCTGGAAGGGTATCGGGTTGCCACCGGGAGTCGGGTGCCTCTCATGGAGTCCTTCATAGACCATTTCCGGGGCAAGACAACCCGTGTACCGGCCCTTCGCTCCGGGCACGCGACCGGCGCCCCGCCCCACCCGTGCGGTCCGGGTTGTCCGGCTACCGGTCCGGCCCGGCCATGGCCGCCACCAGGCTGAGCTGGCGCCGGTCGAGGTTGGCGCTCTTGATGAGGGCGTAGATCTCCTGGCCCGGCTCCAGCCCCAGATCGCGCACCGCCCCCCGCGTCACCAGCGCGGTGAGCGTCGTATCGCCGATGCGCAGCCTGAGCTCGGTCACCGGGCCGGCGTCCGCGCCGCCGATCTCCGCGAGGGTGCCCCTGATCACGTTGCGCAGGCTCAGCCCGCGCGGGCGCTCGGTGGCCACGCCGACGTCGCGCGCACGGATCCACACGCGCACGGCCAACCCTTCGGGGATGTCCACCAGCGGCACCCGCAGCTCGCCGCCGCGGAAATCGAGGTGCGTGATCCCCGCCTCGGCGTCGTGGCGGGCCACCCGCGTGGCCAGCATGGTGCCGGTCTCGGTCTCGTCCTCGGGGGACCAGAGCTCCAGCCGGTTGAGGATTTCGTCCACTTCGCCGGACGCCGTCACCTGCCCCGCGGACACCAGCACGAGGTTGCGCGCCAGCCGCGACACCTCGTCGAGGGAATGGCTCACGTAGAGGATGGGAATGCCCATCTCGTCCAGGCGCTCGATGTACGGCAGGATCTCGCGCTTCATGAGCACGTCGAGGGAGGCCAGGGGCTCATCCATCAGGAGCGCCCGCGGACTGCTCAAGAGCGCGCGTCCCACCGCCACGCGCTGTTTCTCGCCGCCCGAAAGCGATAGCGGCCGGCGCCGCAGCAACCCGCCCAGGTCCAGCAGCTCGACGACCTGCGCCATCGTCAGGTAGCGCTCGGCCGCGGGGGCGAAACGCCGGCCGTAGAGCAGGTTGCGCCGCACGGTCAGGTGGGGGAACAGGCGCCCTTCCTGGAAGACGTAGCCCAGGCGCCGTTTCCAGGGCGGCAGGTCGATGCCCTCGGCGCTGTCGAAGAGCACGTGGCCGTCCACCGCGATGCGCCCGCGGTCGGGCTTCAGGAGCCCGCTCACCATGTTCGCGATGGAGGTCTTGCCCGCGCCGGAACGGCCGAACAGGGCGGTGACCCCGCGGTCGCTGCGGAAGCGCGCCCGGACATGGAAGTCCCCGAGGCGGCGCTCGACGTCCACTTCAAGCACGGGCATACCCTCGCGTCCGGCGCGCGACGTACCGGCCCAGCATCTCCGACGCCACCAGCGCCGCGACGGTGATCAGAACGATGATGACGGTGAGGCGCATGGCACCCGGCTCCCCGCCGGGCACCTGGAGCGCGGAATAGACCGCCAGGGACAGGGTCCGGGTCTCGCCCGGGATGTTCGAGACGAACGTGACCGTGGCGCCGAACTCCCCCAGGCTCCGGGTGAAGCCGAGGATGGCGCCCACGAGCACCCCCGGCAGGCTCAAGGGCAGCGTCACCGTGAGCCACGTCCGGAAACGGTTGGCCCCAAGGGTGGTGGCGGCGGACTCGAGGCGCGGGTCGACGGCTTCCAGACTGAGGCGGATGGGCCGCACCATCAGGGGAAAGGCCACCACCGCCGCGGCCACCACCGCGCCGGTCCAGCGAAAGGCGAACACCAAGCCGAAGGTCTGCTCCAGCCACGCCCCCACAAGGCCCCGGCGCCCCAGCAGCAAGAGCAGCAGGTAACCGGTCACCACCGGCGGCAGCACCAGCGGCATGTGCAACAGGGCGTTCAGGATCTCCTTGCCCCAGAAGTCGCGGCGCGCCAGCAGGTGCGCGGCCGTCACCGCCAGGGGCAGGCTCGCGGCCGTGCTCCAGGCGGCGACGCGCACGCTCAGACCGAGCGCCTCGACCTCGGCCGGGCTCAGGTACCACACGGTCAGGGTTCCCGCGCCACGAAGCCGTGGGCCTCGAACACGGCCCGGGCCTTGGGCGACCACAGGAATCCCAGGAGCCGTTCCGCCTCGGGGTGAGCGCTGGCGGCGGGTACGGCCGCCGAATAGTCGATGGACGGATGCGAGTGCTCGGGGAAGACGCCCACCACCGCGACTCTCGGGTCCGCCCTGGCGTCGGTGGCGTAGACGATGCCGTAGGGCGCCTCGCCGCGCGCCACCAGCGCCAGCGCCCGGCGCACGTCCGGAGTGCCGGCGAGCCTGTCCGCCACCGCCCGCCACACGCCGTACGTCTTGAGCGCCGCCTTGGCGTAGACGCCCGCGGGGACGTAGCCCGGGTCGCCCAGCGCCAGCCGCCCGCCGCCGAGGAGGCGCGCCAGGGGGAAGCCGGTATGGATCGTCACCGGAGCGGCGCGGTCCGCCGGCGCCACCAGCACCAGCCGGTTGCCCAGCAGGTTGCCGCGGCTCCCCGGCCGCAGCCAGCGCCCGCGCTCCAGCCGGTCCATCCACTTGGGGCTGGCCGAAATGTAGACGTCCGCCGGGGCGCCCTGCTCGATCTGCCGCGCCAGGACGGAACTGGCCGCGTAGGAGACCGCCACGCGCGCCCCGCCCTCCCCCTCGTAGGCCCGCGCCACCTCGTCCACCGAACCCTGGAGGCTGCCCGCGGCGAACACGAGCACGCGCTCCGCCGCCGCGGCCGGTGCGCTCCAGGCGGCCGCCAGCATGACGGCTGCGGCGAGCATCGGGACTCCGGCAAGCGCCCGGACCGTACCTTGCTGGTTCATCGTTTTTTCTTGGCATTTTGTTGTCTATAATGCCAAGGATTCCATGTGCCCGTGGACAAGGCGCCGCAGCGAGCGCGGCGCGCGGAACCGGCCGCGGACACACGCACCTCCGCTGCTCCACAACCTGAAAGGACCCCATGGCTGGACGCAAAGTCTCCTACGATCCCAAGACCGCGGCCCTCTTGTGCTACGCCGCCGCGGTCCCCGCGTTTCTCGACGGCAGCGACAGCCCCCGGGCGTACCTCGAGCGCTGCCTGGAGACCATCGACGCGCTGGAACCCGAAGTCAAAGCCTTCGTGCGGATGAACGTGGACGGCGCCCGCGAGGCGGCGGACGCGGCCACGGCACGCTACAAGGCCGGGCAGCCCCTGTCGGCGGTGGACGGCATGCCCATGGCCATCAAGGACGTGCACGAGACCGAGGACATGCCCATGGAGGTGGGCAGCCCGGTGCTCGAGGGCTGGCAGTCCGGCTGGGACGGCGCCGCGGTCCACGCCCTGCGCAAGGGCGGCGCGCTCATCCTCGGCAAGACCGTGACCACGGAGTTCGCCTTCGCCGCGCCCGGTCCCACGCGCAACCCGTGGGACGTGTCGCGCACCCCCGGAGGCTCTTCCAGCGGCAGCGCCGCCGCGGTGGCGGCGCGCATGGTGCCGGCCGCCACGGGCACGCAGGTGCGCGGCTCGGTGCTGCGGCCCGCGGCCTATTGCGGAACCTACGCCATCAAGGCATCCTACGGCGCCCTCAACACCTTGGGGGGATTTCCATCGGCACCCAGCCTGGCCCACCTGGGAATCCTCGCCGGCACGCTGGAGGACACGTGGGGCACGGCCTGGTACATCTCGCACACCGCCGGCGGAGACCCGGGCTTTCCGAGCCTCGACGGCGAGCCCTCGCTGCCGCCCGCGGGCAGGCCCCGGCGCGTGGTCCGGCTCGAAACCGCCGGATGGGACGTGACCCCGGACGAGACCAGGGCGGTCTTCGAAGGCTACGTCGACGTTCTGCGCTCCAAGGGCGTGGAAGTGGCGGGCCGCGCCGACGACCCGGAGGTGGAGGCCATCGAGCACAAGCTCCGCGAGCTGCCGGAGGTGATCCTGCTGATGCTCACCTGGGAAGGCCGCTACCCGCTGGCGGTGTACGCCGACCGCTGTCCGGAGCTCTTGAGCGAGCGCGTGCTGGAGCGGGTGGAGGTGGGCCGGAGTCTGACTCCCGCGGACTATGCCGGAGCGCTGGACTGGTGCCGGGACTTCCGCCGCCAGTGGGAGGCCATGGCGGGCCGCGCCGATGCGTTCGTCACTCTCAACTCGGTGGACGCCGCGCCGGTGGGCATGCCGGTGGGCAACTCCATCTACGGCGAGCTCTCGTCGGTGGTGGGCGTTCCCACCCTGAACCTGCCGCTGCTGGCCCTCGACGAAATGCCGCTGGGGGTGCAGTTGCTCGGCTACTACCGCAAGGACCGGGAACTCGTGGGCATCGGGCGCTGGCTGGCGGAGAGCTGAATCACGGCCGCCTTCGTTCGGTCTCGAAGGGAGTCCCAACACACCGCGGTCACAAGGTCTTGTCGTGAAGGTCCTGGTCAGCCTGCTCTACACCTTCCTGGAAGCACCGGAAACCCGGCGCAACCTGGGCGTCCTGTTCAAGTTCCTGGCGATCCTCGTCGGCACCATCGTCGTTTACACCGTCGTCTTCCACGTCATCATGGTGGGCGTGGAGGGAAGGGACTACTCCTGGATCACGGGCTTCTACTGGACCCTGACGGTCATGAGCACCCTGGGGTTCGGCGACATCGTCTTCCAGAGCGACACAGGCAAGATCTTCAGCATCATGGTGCTCTTGTCGGGCATCATCCTGCTGCTGATCCTGCTGCCGTTCACGTTGATCCGTTCGTTCTACGGCCCCTGGCTGGAAGCCCAGATACGCGGCCGCGCGCCGCGCCAGGTGCCGGACGACCTGGCGGGACACGTGATCATCTGCGGCTACGACGCGCTCGCCGCCGGCCTGGTGGAGCGGCTGGCGCTGTACGACATTCCCTACTCCCTGATCGAGCCGGACCCCGCCGAGGCGGCGCGCAAGCATCGCGAGGGCCTGTCGGTCATCACCGGCGACGTGGACAGCCGCGAGACCTACGTCAAACTGCGGGCGTCACGCGCGCGCCTCATCCTCGCCAACCTGGGCGACGCGGTGAACACCAACATCACCATCACCGCCCGCGACGTGGCCCCGAGCGTATCCATCGTCGCCACCGCCGAGGCCGAGGACTCCATCGACGTGCTGGAGCTGAGCGGCTGCAGCCACGTGCTGCCGCTGCACCAGCAGCTCGCCGAACGCCTGGCCAACCGCGTCAACGCCGGCCACGCCGAAGTGCACGTCATCGGCGGCATCCGCAACCTGCGCATCGCCGAGTTCGCCGTGCACAACACCCCGTTCGCAGGCCGCACCATCCGGGAAACACAGATCCGCGAGGCCACCGGCGTGGAGATCGTCAGCGTCTGGGAACGCGGCAAGCTGCTGCCCGCCCGGCCCGACACGTACCTGTCCCATTCCAGCCTGCTGGTGGTGGCGGGCACCGAGCAGCAGATCCTGGAGTTGAACCTGCTGCTGGTGATCTACGACATCAACTACCACCCGGTGCTGGTCATCGGCGGCGGCAAGGTCGGACGCGCCACGTCCCGGGCCATCCGCCGCAAGGACGTGGACGTGCACCTCATCGAGCGCAACGAAGCCCTGCGTCCGCGCATCGGCGAGATTCCCAGCCGGCTCTTCATCGGCGACGCGGCGGACCGGGACCTGCTCATGGAGGCCGGTCTGCGCGATACCCCGGCGGTGGTGCTGTCCAGCAGCGACGACGCCACCAACATCTACCTGGCGGTCTTCTGCCGGCGCTTGAATCCCGAGGTCCTCATCCTCAGCCGCCTCACGCACCCGCGCAACCTCGAGGCCATCTACCGCGCCGGCGCCGACTTCGCCCTGAGCTACACCTCCCAGGGCGTGGAGGACATCTTCGCCCAACTCCACGGCGAGGAGCTGCTGGTCATCGGCGAAGGCGTGGAGTTGTTCGTCCTGCCCGCGCCGGCCCGCCTCGTGGGCCGGGACCTCGGCAGCGCCGCCGTGGCCGAGCGCACCGGCCTCACCGTCATCGGCATCCAGCAGAACGGCCTGGTCGTCACCAACCCGCCGCCATCCACGTCCCTGCACACGGGCACCGAGCTGATCATGCTCGGCAACACCGAGCAGCGCCAGGCCTTCGCGCGGGATTTCGGGTGAGGCGAGCGGCGCGGGTCGCCCGGCACGGGAAATACCCGCAGGACAGAGATGAACGGCTCACGAATCGAGTACCGGCTCGGCATCGACGTCGGCGGCACCTTCGTCGACTTCGCCCTCTGCGACGCGGCCGGCGGCATGGCGCTCCACAAGGTGCCGGCCGAGCCCACCGATCTCGCCGGTTCCATCATGCGCGGCGTCGCGGACCTGGCGGAGGAGCGTGGCACCGACGTGGCCGCCTTCCTGCGGCGCACGGCATTGGTGGTCCACGGCACCACCGTCGCCACCAACGCGGTCCTCACCGGCACCGGTTGCCGCACCGGCTTGCTGACTACCAGGGGAACCCGCGATGCCCTGGAGATGCGCCGGGGGATCAAGGAGGAGCCCCTCGACAACAAGTACGAGGCGCCGCCGCCGCTGGTGCCGCGCTACCTGAGGCTGCCTGTTGACGAGCGGGTAGACTGGAAGGGCGACGTCCTTGCGACCCTGGACACGGGCTCGCTGGAGAAGGCCATCGGGACACTGAAGACGCACGAGGTGGAGGCGGCGGCCGTGTGTCTCATGCACGCCCATGCCAACGACACACACGAGCAGGAGGTGGCGGCACGGCTACGGGAGGCGCTGCCGGACGTGTACGTGACCGTCTCGTCGGAGTTGCTGCCTCGGTTGGGCTACTACGGCCGGGTGAGCACGACGGTGCTGAACAGCTACGTCGGACCGCTTCTGAAGACGTACCTGTTGTCGTTGGCGTCGCGTCTCGCCGAGGCGGGATTCGCCGGGCAACTGCTGGTCATGAACTCGGCGGCCGGACTGATGACGCCGGACGAGATCACACCGAGGGCGGCGGCGGCGCTGCTGTCCGGTCCGGCGGCGGCGCCGGTGGCCGCGCGCGTGTACGCCGGCGGCACCGGGGCATCCCACTGCGCGGTCATCGACATGGGCGGCACCAGCCTCGACATCTCCCTCGCCTCCGGCGGCGAGCCCCTGGAGGTGAACGAGGGACGCGTCGGACGGTATGCGACGGCGCTGCCGATGATCGACATCCGCACCCTCGGCGCCGGTGGCGGCAGCATCGCCCGGGTCGACGCCGGCGGAGGACTTCAGGTGGGTCCCCAAAGCGCCGGGGCCACGCCCGGGCCGGCATGCTACGGCAAGGGAGGGACGCTGCCCACCTGCACGGACGTGGACCTGCTCCTGGGTTTTCTCGACGCCGGCTACTTTCTCGGCGGCCGCATGCCGCTCTCGCGGGAGCCCGCGGAGCGGGCGGTCCGGGAACACATGGCGGAGCCTCTGGGAATATCCGTGGAGGAGGCCGCGGTCGGCGCCTTCGAGGTTGTCAACGCCGGCATGGCCACCGGGATCCGCGACATGATCGTGGACCACGGCCTCGACCCCGAGACCATGCCCATGGTGGTGGGCGGCGGCGCCGGGCCGGTGCACGCGGCCGCCGTGGCCATGGAACTGGGTGTGCGCGAGGTGATCGTGCCGCGGCATTCCGGAGTGTTCTGCGCCGTGGGCATGCTGTTCGCCGACCTCAAGCATGACCTGGTGCGGAGCTATTGCGCCTCGGGCGAGGAACTGGACCCGGAACGCTGGCGGGCGCTGTTCTCCGCCATGGCGGAGGAGGGACGCCGCACGCTCGTGTCGGAAGGGGCGCGTCCGGAAGAGGTGGAGGTGCGCTACTCGGCCGATCTCCGTTACCTGCGCCAGATCCACGAGCTCAATCTGCCGGTGGACGCCGGCCTCGCCGAGAGTCCGCGGCTCGACGAGCTGCATGGCCGCTTCGATGCGCTCCACGAGGGGCTGTTCGGCTACCGCCTGCCCGAGGAGACGTTGGAGGTGGTCAACCTGCGCGTCCGGTGCGTGGCCGGCAGGCCCCGGCCGGAGCTTCGACGAAGCGAGACGAACGGAAGCGCGACGCCGGAACCCCATGGGGTAAGGTTCGCCTACAGCCCGGGAGAGACGGACTTCCGGGAGTTCGCGGTATACCGCGGGGACTTCATCGGCGGCGGCCGCCTGCAAGGTCCGGCCATCGTCGAACTGGCGCAGACTACCCTCGTGGTGCCGTCGGTGTTCAGCGTACGCGTGGACAAGGCCGGAAGCTTCGTCCTGACCCGATCGGTTCCGGCCGACACGGGGCGGTAGCCGCGAAGGAGGCGACGTTGACCATGACCCTGCAGCTCAGCCAGTCGGCCCGCACGGTGGTGTTTCAGCGGCGCGTCAAGTCCCTCACCCACGAGATGGCGCAGGCGCTGTACCGCGGCAGCCGCTCGCCGCTCATCAACAACGGCGACTTCGCGCTGGGTTTCCTGGATTCCCGTGGGCGGATGCTGGAACAGGACGAGCACCTGCCGCTCATGGCATTCTCGCTGTATCCGGGCTGCGGCTACCTGATGGACTTCTTCGGGGACGACGTCCACGACGGCGACGTGTTCATCCACAACGACGTCTGGTGCGCCAACCTGCAGCACGCGGACGTGGGGTTCTACAAACCGGTGTTCGCGGGCGGCAGGCTGGTGGCGTGGACCGCGTGCCGGGGGCACTGGGCGGACATCGGCGGCGCGGTCAAGGGGACGTGCAACCCGGAGGCGGTGGAGGTGCACCAGGAGGCCCTGCGCATCCCGCCGGTCAAGCTGTGGGAGAAGGGCCGGCTCCGGCGCGACGTGTGGGAGTTGATCTTCGCCAACGTCCGGCTGCGGGAAATCGTGGAGGCGGACGCCCGGGCGCAACTGGGGAGTTGCAACCTGGGGGAGAAGCGTCTGCTCGCCTTGATGGAATCGGACGGCGCCGAGACCTTCGCCGCCAACGCGGAGCGCCTCTACGACATGACCGAGCGGCGGGTGCGGGCGGAGGTGGCGGCGCTGCCCGACGGCGAGTACTTCGGCGAGAGCACCATCTACCAGGACGAGCCCGGCCGGCCCTCGACTTCCCGCATCGCGGTGAAGGTGACCATCCGGGGGAACGCCATCGCCTTCGACTATACGGGCACGGACCCGCAGACCCGGACCTTCACCAACGCGTCCCTGACCTCCACGACGGCGGCGACCCTGACCACGCTGCTCTACCTGTTGAGCCCGGAGGTGCCGCACAACCACGGACTCGTGCGCGCCGTCGACATTCACGCCCCCGAAGGATCGCTTCTCAATGCGGCCTATCCGGCGGCCACGTTCATGGGCAACAAGCTGTGCCAGCACACCGGCGAGGCCATCATGCTGGCGCTGCGGGAAGCACTGCCGGAGCGGGTCACCGCCCCGTGGGGCCGGCGCCTGTCCTACCGCATGACCGGCAAGGACCCGCGCAACGGGCGCGGTTTCCACGACATCTTCTTCCTGACCTACGAAGGCGGCGGCGCCACTCACGGGGTCGACGGCTACAACCAGCCCGGACTCATGGGCGGCGGCAACGTGCTGGCGCAGGACTACGAAGCGTTCGAGATGCAGAACCCGGTGCACCTCATCGAGCACGAGTACGTGACCGACTCGGCCGGCCCGGGGCGGTGGCGCGGCGGGCTGGGGACCCGCACACGCGTGCGCTACTACGGCGAGGAAACCGGCGGCTCCACCCACGGCGACGGTACCATGGAACCGTCGCCGGGCGTGTTGGGGGGTGGTGCCGGGACCTTGAACAGCGTGGAGTTCCAGTTCCCGGATGGCGGACGCCGCAACGTTCACGCCATGGAGATCATCCCCGACATCCCGCCGGGTACGGTCTCGGTTCACCACGGCGGCGGAGGCGGCGGCTACGGCCCCCCCGAGGAGCGCGATCTCGAGCGCGTGGACCAGGACCTGCGCAACGGGTTCATTTCGGCCGAGGCGGCCGTCGAGGTCTACGACGCGGTGCTGACGCCGGACGGGTCCGGGGTGGACTTCGAGGCATCGCGGAAGCGGCGGAAGAGCGCGGCCGGCGGCTTGTCCGGGTAGGGGCGGCCGCCGGTCGCCCCTACGGGAGCCCACCGCAACGGTTCCAACCGGTGGCCCGGGAGCCCGCCGCGGCGGTCCGCGCGGTCCGGACTCATTGGCGCAGGCGCCTACCCACCGGTCTTGGTGAACGAGCTCACCCCCGGCCGGTATTCCTTGGCGAGGAACTTCTCGATTCCCTCGCCGCCGCGGCCGGTCTCCTGGTGCCGCCAGCGGAGCTCGTTGCTCTTGCTCATGAGGAACCAGTAGGCCTGGTCATAGGACATGTCCACCACCTGCTTGAACGCCTCCTTGGCGGCGCGCACCGCGGCCTCGTCCAGGGAGGCCAAGTGCTCGGCCAGGGCCATTACCTCGTCGCGCAGCCGCGCGGCGGGCACCGCTTCGTTCACGAGCCGCACCTCCGCGGCGCGGCGGCCGTCAAACGTCTTGCCGGTCATGGCGAAGTAGAGGGCGTCGCGGTACGGCATCAGGGTGCCCACGACCTTGGACACGAGCCCGGCCGGCAGGCCGCCCCAGTTCACCTCGCTGAGTCCGAACACCGCATCGTCGGCGGCCAGGGCGAAGTCGCAGGAAGCGACGATGGTGAAGGCCCCGCCGAAACAGTGGCCGTTCACCATGGCGATGGTGGGCTTGGGAAACATCCGCAGCATGCGGTCGCACCACTCGTTGGCGATGCGCCGGTTGATGTGGCGCTCCGCGTCGACATCGTCGACATCGTGGAAGTACTCCTTGAGATCCATGCCCGAGCAGAAGGCCGGCGGCGCTCCGGTCACCACCAGCACGCGCGCCTCGCGGTCCCGCTCTACCTCCGTCAGGACGTCGATCATCTCCCGGTGCATCAACGGGTTCATGGCGTTGCGCTTCTCGGGACGGTTCAACACGACCGTCGTGACGGGGCCCTGCTTCTCGATGGTCACGGTGCGGTAGTCCGACATCGCAAGTCTCCTGTCTGGCGCCGGAAATCCATGCTCGAGAGTCTTCGTCAGGCTCCGGCATGCCTTGAAGGCTGTTTCGGTACCGTGTAGAGTTTTTTTCATCCTTTCGCCAAAGGCCACCCACATGCACGAACGGTATCATCTGAAAGGCGCTCTTGTCGCGCTCATGGCCGCGCTGGCCCTGAGCGGTTGTACCTCGCCCACGGGAGAGCGTCCGAGAATCCCCAAGCTGACGGACCTCACCGGCGCGGTCGCCGACGTGTTCCGTACCAAGCCGCGCTCGGAGAGCACTCCCACGGCCGAAGCGCTTTACAAGGACGGCATCGACTACTTCGAGCGGGGCCGGTACGCGCGCTCCATCTCCTTCTTCCAGAAGCTTCGGGACGAGTACCCCTTCAGCAAGGAAGCCGAGGACGCCGAGTTGAAGATCGCCGAGGCCTATTTCCGGAACGAGGAGTACGCGCTGGCCGAGGAAACATACAAGAACTACCTGACCTTCCAGCCCACCGGGCAACACGCCCACTTCGTCAAGTATCAGCTCGGCCGGGTCAACATGGAGCAGTTCACCGGAGTCGACCGGGATCTGGAGAAGGTCGCCGAAGCCAGACGGCACTTCGAATCGGTGATCCGGGACCACCCGGACTCGCGTCACGTTCCCGATGCGCGCAAGCAATTGGCGCAAACCCGGGTCCGTCTCGCGGAACGCGAGATCTATGTCGGAAACTACTACCTGAAGGACGAACGCTACCAGGCGGCGCGCGAGCGTTTCGAGAGAGTGCTGCGCGACTATCCCGAAACGCCCGCGGCCTCCGTGGCACGCGATCGTCTCGCCGACCTGCCGGGAACAGGACAGGATGGGACAGCGGACCGACCCTCGGCGGACGGCGACACCGCGGCATCCTCGGCGCGGTCGTCGGAACCCACCCGGTTCATCGTCAAGAAAGGCTACGACTACGAAGCCACGACCCAAAGGCGATGGTACAACTACCTGAACCCGTTCTCCTGGCGCGGCGGTGAGCAAGAGCCCGCCGGCCCGGGCCCCGGGCAACCCGCGGAGGACGCCGGGCGGCAGGCCGCCGCGGGCAAGGAGACCCTGCCCGTCGAGGACGTGGCGCCGCCAGAGGAAGAGAAGAAGGGTTTCTTCAGCTTCCTCAACCCGTTTGCGTCCTCCAGGGACAAGCCCGAACCGCCGGCGAAGGCAGGCGCGGCCGAGGCGGCCGCCGCCACGGCGGTGGTGAAAAGCGTCGACGAAACGTTGGGGACCGCCGGAAAGGCGCCGGCCGACGCGCCCAAGCCGCCGGTCGCGAGCCTTCCGCCCGAAGAGAAGGAGCCTGGCCCGGAGCCCAGCGACCCGGCCGAGGTCCTGGGCGCGGTGGACAGGCAACTGGGCGGACCGGCGGCGCCCGGCGACACGCCTCCGGCGCCGGCCGCCGATCCCGCGCTCTTCTCGCCGACGCGGCCCAAGACCGCGGAACGCGCGCCGGACAAACCCCGATCCGGCCTGTTGGAGGGCATCGACCGCGAACTCGGGCGTGAAGGAATCGACACTTCCGGAGAGTTGCCGCCTCCGCCCGCCGCGCCGAGCGGGCCGTGAAGACCCACCCGGCCCCTGGTTCGGCACCGGTTACGGGCTGAAGGACTCGCCCCTGCCCATGGCGCGAGCCAGACGGGCTTCGGCCACCTTGTGGTCATAGATGGAGCGGATGTGGTCCGTCTGGGCGCGGGTGTTGATGACCTGGGCTTCGGTGATCTCGATGATGGAGCCGACGCCCACCTGGTAACGGCCGTTGGCCAGATCGAGGTTTTCCTTGGCCGACCGGATCTGCGCCTCGTTGGCCTTGATCCGTTCGCCCGCCTCCACCAGGTTCAGATAGCCTTCTTCCACTTCCAGGGCGAGGCGCTGCCTCAGCTCCTCCAGTTGCGCCCTGACCACGGCGTAATCGCTGACGGCGCGCTCGATCTCCGGTTTGAGGGTGAATCCCGGGAACAGGGGGAACTCCAGGGTCAACGAAGAGGTGACGACGTTGTCGTCGTTGTGCCAGCGGTGGCCGTATTGCCCGTCCAGACGCACGCGCGGCATGCGCCCCAGCTTGACCACATCGATGGCCTCCTGCTGGGCCTTCAGGCGCGACTGGACCTCCATGATCTCGGCGCGCGATTCCAGCGCCGTCTTCACTGCCTCGTCGAGTGACAGGGTAGACGCCTGGACGTTGACTTCGGACGCCACCCGCCGCTCCGCGAACTTGGTGACGCCCATCGCGCTCTTGAGACGCGCCCACGCGATCCTGACGCCGTTCTGGGCACCGATGAGTCCGGCCTGGGCCGCGAAAAGGCTGGCCTCGGCGCGCGCCACGTCGATCTTGGGACGCGTGCCCACGTCGAAGAAGCCCTGGGCCTGGCGCACCAGGGTCTCGCGGTCCTTGACCGTGTCCTGCTCCACCCGCACCAGCGCCTGGGCCCGCAGGTAGTCGAAAAAAGCCCTGCGCACACTGAACACCACGTCTTCCACCGAGACCCGCCCGGAGAAACGACGGGCCTCCAGCGTTTCCTGTTCCCGCCGGACCGTACCCTCCCGCCGGCCGAAGTCGCTCACGAGCCAGTTCACCTGGCCGGTGGTGTTGAACAGGTTCTCGTCCGCGTTGGGGCCTTCCGCCGTGGGCTTGTTCTCGTAGGAGCCGCGCAGGCCCGCGGTGGGGTAGAACGCGGCCTTGGCGCGTTTCAGCATCGCCTCCTGCACCCGGATCCGTTGGTCGGCGGCGCGGATTCCCGGATGGTTCTTGCGGGCGATGCCTTCCGCTTCCTGGAGCGTGAGCACCGGCGGCGGCGACTCCTGACCGCGGGCGGCGGACACCGTCCCCAGGAGCACGAACGCCCCTACTGCCAGTGCCGCGGCGGAGTTCTTGCGGCGTCCCATAGCGACCTCCTTGTGGCGCGTCCGTTCGCGCCGATGCTTCATTCCAACCGAGTCAACGCCACTCTTATATCAGCCCCGTCCCTTCAACAAGAGGCAGATCGCGTCCGTGAGTCCGTGTTCGCCCATTGGACCGGAACGCCGGGTATTCCAGGCCCCCGGCCCGGAAGCAAACCGGAATTCAAGCAAATCGCGTACCAGGCAGCCGCTCTCGAAACCCGACCGGCGACGAGGTCCCGAACGTTGGTGTCGCGTGCTCGATGTCTGATAGATTCGTGCCTAGTTCATTGGACTCACTGGTCGACAAGATCGCACTGGTCACCGGCGCCGGCGGCGGCATCGGCCGGAGCGTGGCCTTGGCGCTGGCGCGAGAGGGATGCCGCCTGGTGCTGGCGGGGCGACGCCCGGAACCCCTCGAGCGGGTGGCGGCCGAGGTGCGCGCGCACGAACGCGACGCCATTCCGGTGACGTGTGACGTCGGCTCCCCAACGGCCGTCGACGCACTGGAAACGAGCGCCGGCCGGGCGGGAGTCGTGCAGATCCTCGTCAACAGCGCCGGCATCGCGCCGGCGGCGAGGTTCCTGGAAATGGAGGACTCGCTCATGGAAGAGGTGCTGCGGGTGAACTTCATGGGCACCTACTACTGCTGCAAGCGGTTCATGGGGCCCATGATCGCGGCCGGGTGGGGACGCATCATCAACATCGCCTCGACCACCGCCAGGACCGCGTATCCCCACACCGCGGCATACACCGCCTCCAAGCACGCGGTGCTGGGGCTGACGCGGGTGATGGCCCTGGAAACGGCGCGGAGGGGCGTGACGGTGAACGCCATCTGCCCGGGTTACGCGGACACGGACCTCACACGCGACAACGCCCGGCACATGGCCGCGCGCACCGGCGAGAGCGTGCCGGCGGTGCTGGAACGGTTCGCCGGGACCTCGCCGCAAGGGCGCTTGATCGCCGCGGAGGAGGTGGCCGACCTGGCGGTGCTGCTGGCCAGCCCGGCCGGCGACGCCGTCACCGGACAGGGCGTCCACGTCGACGGCGGCGCCTTCATGGCGTAACCGGGGCCGGGACAGGAGGGTGGCATGACATACGACAGCTTCGACTATGCTCTCGACGACGGCGTGGCCACGGTCCGCCTCGACAATCCGGCTCAGCTCAACGCCCTTACCTTCCGCACGTACGAAGAGTTGGCCGCCCTCACCGGCTCGCTGGCGGACGATCCGCGGGTGCATGTGCTGGTCCTGACCGGCGCCGGCAAGGGCTTCTGCTCCGGCGGCAGCGTCGACGACATCATCGGCGAGCTGCTCAAGCTGGACGGCGCCGGGCTCTACCGCTTCACCCGGCTGACCTGTGACGTGGTGCGCAACATGCGCCGCCTGGAGAAGCCGATCATCGCCGCGGTCAACGGCGTGGCCGCCGGCGCCGGCGCGGCCCTCGCCCTGGCGAGCGACTTCCGGCTCCTGTCGGACCGCGCCAGCCTGGCGTTCCTGTTCGTCAAGGTGGGGCTCGCCGGGTCGGACATGGGCGCCATCCACCTGCTGCCGCGCATCGTGGGCCTGGGGCGCGCCATGGAGCTCCTGTCCCTGGGCGACCGCGTGGATGCCGCGGAGGCCTACCGCATCGGCCTGGCCAACAAGGTGGTGCCGCATGACGACCTGATCCCGGAGGCGCGGAGCCTGGCCCGACGGTTGCAAGAGGGACCGCGTTACGCCATCGGGGTGACCAAGAAGTTGCTGGATGTGGAAGCGGGGATGAGCCTGGACGCGGCCCTGGAGATGGAGGCCATGACCCAGGCCCATTGCATGCAGACCGCCGACTTTCACGAGGGCTTCCGCGCGTTCATGGCGCGCGAGACACCGCGATTCAACCAGGGGGGCGAGGACTAGCGATGGAGCTGGAAGGGTGGCTGCCCGCGCCGCAGGTCCGCCTGTACCGCGCAACGGCCACGTGGGCGCGGGCCGAACTGGGCGCCACCGACGCGGACCCCGGCGACGAGGCGGCGGCGGTGTTCCGAAAGCTCGCCCGCCGCGGAGTCTTCCGTTATGCGGCGCCGCGGGGGTTCGGCGGCGCGCGCCGGAGCGTCCAGGCACGTGACCTGTGCGTCATCCGCGAGGCCCTTGCGGGAGTGTCTCCGCTGGCGGACACCCTGTTCGCGGTACAGGCCCTGGCCGCCTATCCGCTGTCCGCGGCAGGTACGCCTGCCCAGCGGCGGACGTACCTGCCGCGGCTGGCCGCGGGTACGGACGTCGGCGCCTTCGCGCTGACCGAGCCGGACGCGGGCTCGGACCCGGCCTCGGCCAGACTGCGGGCGCGCCGGCGCGGCGCGTTCTACGTGCTCGACGGCGTCAAGAGCCTCATCTCCAACGCCGGCCTCGCTCAACTCTACATCGTCTTCGGCAGCACCCATCCGTCCCGCGGAGGGAAGGGCCTCAGCGCGTTCGTGGTGGAGGCCGGCACGCCGGGAGTGTCGGTGACGGAGCGCCTCGCCCTGATTTCGCCCCACCCCATCGGCACCGTGTCCTTCGCCCGCTGCCGGATTCCCGGAAACCAGCTCCTTGGCGAGCCCGGCAAGGGCCTGGAGATCGCCCTGGCGACCCTGGAGGCGCTTCGTTGCAGTGTCGGCGCCGCCGCCTGCGGCATGGCCGCCCGCGCGCTGGCGGAGGCCCTGCGCCACGCCCGTGAGCGGCGCCAGTTCGGCCGCTCCCTGGCGCGTTTCCAGGCCATCCGGTTCAAGATCGCGGACATGGCCACCGAACTGGAGGCCGCTCGTCTGCTGGTCTACCGCGCGGCCCGTGCCCACGATCAAGGCGCCGCCGACCTGGCGCGGGTATCCTCCATGGCCAAACTGTTCGCCACCGAGGCGGCCCAGCGCATCGTGGACGAGTCCCTGCAGATTCACGGCGGCCGCGGCCTGGTAGAGGGCAGCATCATGGAACGGCTGTACCGCGACGTCCGGGCGCTGCGCATCTACGAGGGGACCTCCGAGATCCAGCGGCTCATCATTGCGCGGGAAGTGCTCGGGAGGGCATAATGGTCGGGTTCGAGGGGTCGCCCCTCCGGAGGAGCCATGAATTTCGATCTGTCGGAGGAACTGCTTGCCGTCAGGGAGTTGGGGCGCGAATTCGCCGAAAGGGAGATCGCCCCCACGGCGGCCGCGGACGACCGCGACCACCGCTTTCGCCGCGACATTTTCGAGAAGATGGGGCAGTTGGGTTTCTTCGGCTGCGTGGTTCCCGAGGACCGCGGGGGCTCGGGCCTGGGCTACCTGGCCATGGTGCTGCTCACCGAGGAGATCGCGCGGGTGCACAGCTCGATGCGGGTGCACATCAACACTCAGCTCGCTCCCGCGGTGACGCTGGCCCGGTTCGGTACCGAGGAACAGCAGCGCCGCTGGGTCCCGGCGTTGGTCGACGGATCCCGGGTGGGATGTTTCGCCATCACAGAGCCCGACTCCGGATCGGACGTTGCCTCCATGTCGACCCGGGCCAGGCGCACGGACGACGGCTACGTGCTCCGCGGCACCAAGACCTGGATCTCCAACGCGCCCATCGCGGACTGGGGGCTGGTCTACGCCGCGACGGACCGGGAGGCGCGGCACCGCGGCCTCTCCGCGTTCATGGTGGAGCTGGACAGCGACGGAGTCCGGCGCGCCACCCTGGACAAGATGGGCGCGCTGGCCTCGCCCACCGGCACTCTGGAGTTCGACGACGTACGGGTGCCGGCCGATCAGCGCATCGGCGCGGAGGGCCAGGGCTTCGCCATGTGCATGTGGCAGCTCAACCAGACGCGCCTGAGCTGCGCCGCCGGGGCCCTCGGCGTGGCGCGCGCGGCGCGCGAGGCGGCGGTCGCCTATGCCAACCAGCGCCAGCAGTTCGGCCGGCCCATCGGCCGTTTCCAGATGATCCAGGACAGCATTGCCCGGATCATCGTGGAGGAGGAGGCGGCGCGCCTGCTGGTGTACCGGGCGGCCCATCTGGCGGACCGCGGGCAGCCCAACAACCTCGAAGTGTCCATGGCGAAATACGCCGCGGCGGAGGCCGCCGCGCACGCCGCCGACGGCGCGTTCAAGATCCTGGGCGCCTACGGATACTCGACGGAGTTCCCGGTCGAACGCTACCTGCGGGACGCCAAGTCGTACCAGATCGTGGAGGGCTCCTCGAACATCCACAAGCTGATCATCGCCCAGGACGCCCTGGGTTACCGGAGGGCGAACCGCGGGCTGGAATAGTCCCGGTAGACCCGCTCACGCGCTTGACGCTCCGACGCGATCGGACCTATTGTTTCGGTTTGGCCGCAAGGTATATTAGGATAGTGACGGCAGTGACTCTCAAGTGATCGACCCTGTTCCCACCTCCGCTACGCCTCATCCGTCCTCGGGGAAACCCCTCATCGGGCGGTGGCGCCGCTACGCCCTGGCCATCGTTGCCGTCACGATGATCGCGGGCCTCGCGGCACAGGCGGGCAACACGCTGGAACTCGCCCAGAAAACGGCTCCGGACGCGACATCCCTCCGCCAACAACGCATCACCAAGCTCGCCGGCGGCAGCGACACCCTGCCGATGGTGTTGAAGGACCTCGGCGTATTGGAGGCGGCGCGCTACCGCTGGCATTTCGCGGTGGCGAAGGAACTGGGCGTGAACAACGTCCTGAAGGCAGGAGACACGGTCCACTTCTACTTCACTTCCTCGTGGAGTTCCTCGGAGCTCGGAAGGCTGACCGCCCTGGGCATTGAGCGACCCGGCCTGGGACGCGTGTTCTGGGAGCACAAGGGCGACGAGATCGTCTACCAGAGGGAGAAGAGCCCGCGTCCGACGCTGGCCGCGCCCGAGCCGCCAGCGCCGCCAGCGCCGGACGAACAGCCCGCCGAACAGGCCGGCGCGCCGGCCCCGTCCGAACCGAAAACCGAACCGAAAGCCGAGCCGAAGGCCGAGCCGGACCGGGCGCCGTCGCCGGCAGTCGTTACCAAGGCCGCCGAGCCTGCCGTGAAGCCGGTGACCCATGTGCTGCGCAAGGGCCAGACCCTCGCCCGGGTGATGCGGCGCCACGGCGTTTCCGCGACCGCACAGCAGCCCTGGATCGACGCCATCCGCAAACAGTACTCGCTGAGACAGTTGTATCCGGGCCGCAAGATCGTGCTCTACTTCGTCGCCGGGGCTTCCGGCGACGCTGGCGGACGAACCCTGCGGGCCTTGCAGATCGAATCTCGAGGCGGCGCCCTGCTGACGTGGCAATGGATGGACGGGCGGATCGTCTACCGCGGCAAGAATCAGGTGGTGCCGGGCAAGCTCGTGGCGGCGCCCAGGCCCGCGGCGAAAGCCAAGCCCGCCACGACGCCCGCGCCGGCGGCGGCACCTCGCGAGGCCGCCTCCAAGCCGCCCGCACGGTCTACCGGACCGGCTCCGCCCATCCGGTCGTTCGAGCCCTTGGACAAGGTGACCCGTACCGTCCGGAGGGGTCACACCCTTGGGCGGATTCTGGGGCGTCTCGGGGTTACCGGCAAGGTGGCCGAAGAGTGGTTCGACGCCATCGACCGGCAGTATCCCGTCACCCGCCTCAAGCCGGGTCAGCAACTGCACCTGTATTTGGAAACGGCCTCCGAGGGAGGCCGCGGCGCTGGGTTGAAAGCCATCGAGCTGGAGGTGAAGAAGGGCCGCAGCCTGAGTTGGGAACGGGTCGGGAAAGCGATCCGCTTCAGCAAGGGTACCCTGGCGGAGCGCGGGCAAGGGAGCTCCACGGCGGTGAGTGCCGTCGCCAACGGGAAGGCGCCTCCGCCGCGCGAAGACGCCTTCCTGTCGGAGTATGCACTGGCCCGGATCAAGCAGAGGAACGGCTTGCTGGAGTACGTCCCGCCGTCCAACGAGGAATCCAACGGCAAGGACCCGCCGCCGTCGCTGGAGGACGCGGAGCAGGTGACGCACGTCCTGAGAAAGGGCGAGCACCTGTGGGGCGTGCTGCGGCGCTATGAAGACGACGAGCGGGAGCGGCGGCTATGGCTCACCAGCCTGCGCCAGCACCGGGCCGTGCGCCGGCTGCGCACCGGCAGCGACATCAACCTCTACTTCGCGACGCCCGCCAACGGCAACGGCGCGCATGGGGCCAATGGAAACGGCAGTCACACCGCCAACGGCAACGGCAACGGGGACGGACGACTCCAGGCGCTCCAGATCACGCTTCGCTCCGACCTGCGCCTGACCTGGTACCGCAACGAGAAGGGCATCATCCGGTTCTACAAGGACGAAGTCCCCTACCAGCAGGAGGTGCGGGCCATCAAGGGCGTGATTCGCAGCGGCTCGCTCTACCGGCACGCCAAGAAGGCGGGCGCGGACCTGACCGTCATCTCCCGCATGGTGGACATTCTCGGGTGGGACATCAACTTTCAGAGAGACCTTCAGCCGGGCGACAGCTACCGGGTGCTCTACCGCAGGAAGTACCGCCCGGGCCACCCCGAAGCCGATCGAGTCCAAATTCTGGCCGTGGAAGTCGTCAACGCGGGCAGCACGCACACCGCCGTCTACTTCGAGGACGCGGACGGCGAGGGGCACTATTACGACGCCAACGGGCGCTCGGTGTCGCGGTCCTTCCTACGCTACCCGGTCGAGTTCAAGCGCATCAGCTCGCGTTTCTCCCTGAGCCGCCTCCACCCCGTGCTCAAGGTACGACGGCCGCACTACGGCGTGGATTTCGCGGCGCGGACGGGCACCCCGATCCGCGCCGTCGCGGACGGGCGCATCACCTACAGGGGCTGGAAGGGGGGGTACGGACGGCTCGTGGAGATCAGCCACGGCGCCGCGATGAAGACGCGCTATGCTCACTTGCGGCGTTACGGACCCGGCATCCGACGCGGCAGGTCCGTGCAAAAGGGGCAGACCATCGGATACGTAGGTTGTTCCGGGCTATGCACCGGTCCGCACCTGCATTTCGAGATGTGGCAGGACGACCGCTACGTGGACCCGTTGCGCGCCAACATCCCCGTGGACCGCCAGCTCGACCCCTTGTTGCTGGAAATCTTCAAGGGCACCCGGCACCTCTTCTTCGAGCGTCTGGAAAACGGACACGAGAACGCAAAGGCGCCCACGCCGCGATCTTCATGAGCGCGGCGGCTAAAGAAATCTCTCCGCCCGCCGATACAGATAGTGTACGGACCCTGCGCGCTTTCGTGGGTGTCCCTCTCGGCGCGGCGGTGGTGCGGGCCTGGACCACAGTGCGGCCCGGTTTCGAGGGCGGTGCGGTTCGCTGGGTCCCGGAACAGAACCTGCATCTGACGCTGAAGTTCCTGGGCAACATCGAAGAAACCCGTGTCGCCGCCATCGGCCCGGCCTTGAGGGAGGCCCTGGCCGACACCGAGGGTTTCGTGGCCACGGCGCGCGGCCTGGGGGTCTTCCCGGATGCCGGCGGCCCGCGCGTCCTGTGGATCGGGCTGACCGCCCCGGCACTGACGGCCGTGGCCCGCGGCGTGGACCGGGCGTTGGCGCCTTTCGGCGTCGAGCAGTCCGAGACTCCGTTCCGGCCGCACGTGACCGTGGGACGCTGGCGCCGCCCCGCGCCGCGGGATCCGCGTTTGCGCGCTACCCTGGCGCGCTGGCGGGACCACGAGTTCGGGCAGTTCCCGGTTGACGAGGTGACGCTCTTCCGCAGCACGCTCCGGTCCGCCGGCGCCATCTATTCTCCGCTGGAGGTCTTCCCTTTGAAGCCCGGCGGGAACCGTTCGAAGGAGGAAGGCAGCCGGACCGGCTAGTGTGGTGTCTGGTTAATTCGCAGCAAGTTTCAGAACCCGATCGAGGAGAGCAATGGACGCAAACAAGGAAAAGGCCATCGAGCTGGCGGTGAGCCAGATCGAGAGACAGTTCGGCAAAGGCGCGATCATGAAGCTCGGGGAGGGCGTACAACCGCGCGACATCGCCACCATCTCCACCGGCTCCATCGGCCTGGACATCGCCCTCGGCATCGGCGGCGTGCCACGCGGCCGGGTGGTGGAGATCTACGGCCCCGAGTCTTCCGGCAAGACCACCCTGGCGCTGCACGTCCTGGCCGAGGCGCAACGGCAGGGCGGCATGGTGGCGTTCGTGGACGCCGAGCACGCCCTCGACCTTGGCTACGCACAGAAGCTCGGCGTCAAGACCGACGAGCTGCTGATCTCGCAGCCGGACCACGGCGAGCAGGCGCTGGAGATCGCCGAGACCCTGGTGCGGAGCGGCGCCATCGACGTGCTGGTGATCGATTCGGTGGCGGCGCTGGTGCCGCGGGCCGAGATCGAGGGCGAGATGGGCGATTCGCACATGGGCCTCCAGGCACGCCTCATGTCCCAGGCGCTGCGCAAGCTCACCGGCACCATCTCCCGCTCCCACTCGGTGGTGATCTTCATCAACCAGATCCGCATGAAGATCGGCGTCATGTTCGGCAACCCCGAGACCACCACCGGCGGCAACGCGCTCAAGTTCTACTCCTCGCTGCGCATGGAGATCCGCCGCACCGGCGCGCTCAAGGACGCGGACTCGGTCATCGGCGGACGCACGCGCGTGAAGGTGGTGAAGAACAAGATGGCGCCGCCTTTCCGCGAGGCGGAGTTCGACATCCTCTACGGCACCGGCATCTCCCGGGAAGGGGAATTGGTGGACATCGGCGCCGACATGGGCATCCTCGCCAAGAGCGGCGCCTGGTACTCGTTCGAGGGCGACCGCATCGGGCAGGGCCGGGAGAACGTCAAGCAGTTCCTGCGCGAGCACGGCGACATCGCCGGCCAGTTGGCCGAGCTGATACGCGCCAAGGCGGGGCTGAAGCGCCCCGGGCAGGAGGCCGCCAACGGCGCCGAATGACCGAGCGGCGCACGGGCGCGGCACCCCCGCCGCGCGGCATTCGACATTGCCTTCGCGCGCGCGGGAATGCTATCAAGGGCCGTCATGACGTCCGGTAAAGCGATTCGCGACAGCTTCCTCGACTTCTTCAAGGACAAGACCCACACGGTGGTGCAGAGTTCGTCTCTGGTGCCGCAACAGGACCCCACCCTGCTCTTCACCAACGCGGGGATGGTCCAGTTCAAGAACATCTTCCTGGGGGTGGAGCGGCCCGCGTTCACGCGCGCCGCCAGCGCCCAGAAGTGCCTGCGCATCAGCGGCAAGCACAACGACCTGGAGGCGGTGGGCCGGGACACCTACCACCACACGTTCTTCGAGATGCTCGGCAACTGGTCCTTCGGCGACTACTACAAGGAGGAGGCCATCGTCTGGGCCTGGGACCTGCTCACGCGGGAATGGGGCCTGCCCAAGGACCGGCTCTACGCCACGGTGTTCCGCGACGACGACGAGGCGGAAGCGCTGTGGCACCGCATCAGCGGCCTGCCCGCGGAGCGGGTGCAGCGCTTCGACGAGAAGGACAACTTCTGGGAGATGGGCGACACCGGGCCGTGCGGGCCGTGCAGCGAGATCCACCTGGACCGGGGGCCCGAGGCCTGCGACCTCATGGCCGAGGCCGGCCACGTGTGCGCCGTGAACGCCGGCTGCGCGCGCTACATCGAGCTGTGGAACCTGGTGTTCATCCAGTACAACCGCGACGTCGAGGGGAAGCTTCACGAGCTGCCCGCCAAGCACGTGGACACCGGCATGGGGCTGGAACGCATCACCGCGGTGCTCCAGGGCGTCTTTTCCAACTACGACGTGGACCTGTTCCGCGAAATCATCACCGCCACCGAGGAACTGGCCGGGAAGGCCTACGGCGACAGCGCCGAAGGAGACGTCTCCTTCCGCGTCATCGCCGACCACGCCCGCGCGGTCAGCTCCCTCATCGCCGACGGCGTGCTCCCGAGCAACGACGGCCGCGGCTACGTGCTGCGCCGGCTGCTCCGGCGCGCGGCGCGCCACGGGCGCCTCCTGGGCTTCGAGGAACCGTTCCTGTTCCGCCTGGTGGAGCCCGTGGCAAGCGTTCTGGGTGGAGCCTATCCCGAGTTGCGCACCGAGGCGGAGCGCATCGCGGGGACCGTCCGGGCCGAGGAAGGACGCTTCGCCGAAACCCTGGACAAGGGGCTGGTGCTGCTGGAGGACTCGCTGGCGGAGTTGCGCAGGAGCGGCCGGAAGTCGCTCTCCGGGGACGTGGCCTTTCGCCTGTACGACACCTACGGCTTTCCCGTGGACCTGACCGAGGACATCCTCCGTGGCGAGGGCATCGCAGTCGACCACGAGGGGTTCGAGCGGCTGATGGAGGAGCAAAGGACGCGGGGGCGGACGGCCAGACACTTGCAAACGAATGTGTCCGAGTCCATGGGACTTTCCGAATCGGTTGACGTGAACGTACTGCCCCCCAGTCATTTCCTGGGCTACGACCGCCTGGAACACGAGTCGCGCGTGACCGGTCTCTATCGCGGGGACACGCGGACGGAGGAGGCACACGAGGGCGACGACGTGCAGATCATCGTCTCGGAGACACCATTCTACGCCGAGTCCGGCGGGCAAGTGGGCGACCGCGGCGTCATCCGCACGGCCCGCGGCGACACCGTGGAAGTGCTGGACACACAGCACCCCACGCCCGACGTGTCCGTTCACTTGGGCAAGGTCGTCAGCGGCCGGGTAGCGGCCGGCGACGAGGTGGAGCTGGCGGTGGACGGCGAGCGCCGCCAGCGCGCCATGCTCAACCACTCGGCCACCCATATCCTGCACGCGGTGCTGCGCGAGCAACTCGGCATGAACGTGCGCCAGGCCGGCTCGCTGGTGGAGCCCGCCCGGCTGCGCTTCGATTTCACCCACGACGGCCCGGTGGATCCGGAAATCCTCCAACGCATCGAGCGCGACGTCAACGAGCGGGTCCGCGAGAACGCCGGCGTCTCCACCGAGGAGATGAACTACAACGACGCCATCCGCGCCGGCGCCATGGCGTTCTTCGGCGACAAGTACGGCGACCGCGTACGCGTGGTGCGCATCGGCGACTTCTCCACCGAGCTGTGCGGCGGCACCCACATCCACCAGGCCGGCGACATCGGGCTCTTCCGGCTGAGTTCCGAGGGCGGCGTGTCCGCCGGCGTGCGGCGCATCGAGGCGGTCACCGGCGCCACCGCCTTCGACGTCATGCGCGCCTACGACGCGGTCCTGGCCGAGATCGCCGGACTGCTGCGCGGCACCCACGAGGACGCCGCGGACAAGGTGCGGCGCCTGCTGGAGCGGCAAAAAGAGCTGGAACGGCAGGTGGCGGAACTCAAGGGCCAGCTCGGCCAGAACCGCGTGCCGGACTTGCTCGCCAAGGCGCAAAAAAACGCCGCGGGGGCAAGCTTCATCATCGAGAAGGTCGACGGAATGGACGCCAAACAACTCCGGGAGACCGTGGACCAGCTCCGGCAGCAGATGCCGGACGCCTTCGTGTTCCTCGCATGCCCCGCCGAGAAGAACGTGATGCTGGCGGCGGGGGCCGGCGGCGGACTCGACGGACGCTACCACGCGGGCAACATCATCAAGCAGGTGGCACCCGCCGTGGGCGGAGGCGGAGGCGGCCGCGCGGATTTCGCCCAGGCGGGCGGGAAACAGCCGCAGAAGACCGACGAGGCGCTGCGCCTGGCCCGGGAAATCGTGTCCGGTATTTCCTGATGCACCAGGTCCCGTGAGGTACCGAGTGAGTCAAGCCACTATCGAGAGCATGCTGACGGTGCCGCACCTGGCGTTCAACGACCCGCGGCTCTTCCGGGAGCTCCTGGGCAACCAGGACGAGCACCTGAAGATCGTGCAACGGGCCTTGGGCGTGAAGTTCCGGGTGCGCGGCACCGAGATGGAGATCGTCGGCGATCCGCCCGACGCGGAACTGGCGCAGGAGGTCATGCGCCAGCTCTACGGGCTGCTGGAGCAGGGCTACCCCGTGTACGGCAGCGACGTGGACTACG
The DNA here is from genome assembly GCA_964519455.1 of uncultured Syntrophobacterales bacterium. Classification (GTDB taxonomy): domain Bacteria; phylum Desulfobacterota; class Binatia; order UBA9968; family JAJDTQ01; genus JAJDTQ01. The sequence continues at coordinate 7,390 of CAZFIU010000039.1, read as the reverse complement.
CCATCCGCATCCTCAGCAGCAACGCCAGGGCCAAGCTGCAGGAGATCTTCCTCGACACCATCTACATCTCGTCTCACAAGCGCACCATCACCCCCAAGAGCGTCGCCCAGAAAGCCTACATCGACGCCATCCGGCGTCACGACATCGTCTTCGGTATCGGCCCGGCGGGCACCGGCAAGACCTACCTGGCCATGGCCATGGCCGTGTCCGAGCTGATGAAGAACAACTACGCGCGCATCATCCTCACGCGCCCGGCGGTGGAGGCCGGGGAACGGCTCGGCTTCCTGCCCGGCGACCTCGCGGAGAAGGTGAATCCCTACCTGCGGCCGCTGTACGACGCCATGCACGACATGGTGGACTTCGAAAAGGCGCGGCGCCTGCTGGAGCGGGGCAGCATCGAGGTGGCACCCCTGGCGTTCATGCGCGGGCGCACCCTCAACGACTCCTTCGTCATCCTCGACGAGGGGCAGAACACCACCCCCGAGCAGATGAAGATGTTCCTCACCCGGCTGGGCTACGGCTCCAAGGCGGTCATCACCGGCGACGTCACCCAGATCGACCTGCCCGCAGGCCGGCTCTCCGGCCTCAAGGAAGCCTGGCGCATCCTGCGGGGCGTGGAGGGCATCCGCTTCATTACCTTCACCGAGAAGGACGTGGCCCGGCACCGCCTGGTGCAGGACATCATCACCGCCTACGAACGCGACGCCGGTGACGCGTAAGACTACCGGCGACAACCTCGCGGGCGCCCTCGCGGCCGCCGACCGAACGGCCGGCCGGCCACGGGGGTGTGCCACCGTGGAACACCATGTCTGAGGGCACCGTCACCGTCGACATCGTGCGCCGGGGACCGGCGAGGCGCGTCCCGACAGGCGGCTTCAAGGCCAAGGCGCGCCGCATCCTGCGGTTGATGGACCAGCACGACTGCGAGCTGAGCGTGGCGCTCGTGGGCGACGACGAGATCCGCGACCTCAACGGACGCTATCGCTCGCGCGACGAGCCCACCGACGTGCTCTCCTTCCCCGTGGACGAGCGGCTGCCCGCCGGCCCGCGGCTCATCGGCGACGTCATCATCTCGGTGGAGAAGGCCGCCCGCCAGGCGCGGCAACGCCGGCGTACCCTCGACGACGAACTGGAAGTGCTGCTCATCCACGGCATCCTGCACAACCTGGGCTACGACCACGAGCGCTCGGATGAGGACGAACGCGAGATGCGCGCCCTGGAGCGCCGCCTGCGGAGGGCGTTGAAGGCCGGTGGGTCCCTTTGACGTCATTCCCGCGAGACAGGCTGTGTCAAGGCATCTTGTTCAATGATCTCTGATAGTTACGGAATCCCATTACACACCAATGAGTCATTCCCGCGAAAGCGGGAATCCAGGAGGGGTGAGGCGGGGAAATGCGCCTTTATGCCCCTCTCCACCCATGGATTCCCGCTTTCGCGGGAATGACGATTCAGGGGGTTGGTGCCTTTTTCGTGGTCGAGCGGAGTTTGACACTGCCCGGAAAGCCGGTGTCGGGGACTCCGTTTTTGCCGTTCGCCCAACATCCGCTATATTGAGTAGCATCGCCGTCCGGGCGATTTGCGGGAACCAACGGTTTCAGGAGCCCACCATGTTTGACGAAGCACGCGAACAACTCACCCAGCTCGAGGACAAGCTGAGCCTGCTGCGGAGGCGTCTTTGACGTCGAAGCCAAGCAGAAGCGCATCGACGAGCTCGTAGCCCTCACCGCCAAGCCCGACTTCTGGAACGACGCCGACAAGGCCCAGGAGGTCCTCAAGGAACAGTCGCTGCTGCGCGAAGCCGTGGACGACTACGGCAAGTGCCAGTCAGGCATCGAGGAGGCGCGCTTCTTCCTGGAGCTGGCCGAGGAAGAGAACGACGCCGAGGCCCTGGAAGAGACCGAGACCCGCCTCCGCGAAGTCACCGACAGCCTTGCGGACATGGAGCTGCGCCGGCTCCTCGGCGGCACCGACGACCGCCGCGACGCCATCGTCACCCTTCACCCCGGCGCCGGCGGCACCGAGTCCCAGGACTGGGCCGAGATGCTGCTGCGCATGTACCTGCGCTGGGGCGACCGGCGCGGCTACAAGACCGGGATCATGGAGTATCAGCCGGGCGAGGAGGCCGGCCTCAAGCGCGTCACCTTCACCATCGCCGGCGACTACGCCTACGGCTACATGAAGTGCGAGGCCGGCATTCACCGGCTGGTGCGCAACTCCCCCTTCGACGCCAACTCCCGGCGCCACACCTCCTTCGCCTCGGTGTTCGTCTACCCCGAGGTCGACGACACCATCGACGTGGAGATCAACGAATCCGACCTGCGCATCGACACCTACCGCGCCAGCGGCGCCGGCGGGCAGCACGTGAACAAGACCGATTCCGCGGTGCGCATCACCCACCTCCCCACCAACGTCGTCGTCGCATGCCAGAACGAGCGCTCGCAGCACAAGAACAAGGCCATGGCCATGCGCATCCTGCGTTCCCGGCTCTATGAGCTCGAAGTGGAGAAGCAGCGGGAGATGATGGACAGCTACGCCAAGGCCAAGAAGGACATCGCCTGGGGCAGCCAGATCCGCTCCTATGTCCTGCACCCCTACCGCATGGTCAAGGACCACCGCACCAACCTGGAAATCGGCAACGCCGACGCCGTCCTCGACGGCGACATCGACCGCTTCATCCAGCGCTGTCTGATGGAGGGGGAGGAGGGTTGACGACAGGCCCGGCCAAGATGCCTGGGGGCGCGGGGCGTCTTTGGCGGATGGCGGTAGCCGTGTCTTTGCTGGCGGCGCTGTACGGCTGCGCCGGTGGAGCCGGCGTTGGCGGGTCCACCGACGAGTTGGCGACGCCACCCGAATTGGAGACGCCGGCCGAGGTCGAACGTGCGCTGAACAGGCTGTCGAGGGGTGCGAAACTTCCCGAACCGTTCAGCTTCGGCGGCGCTGTCGCGACCTGCAAGGCATTGGGCTGTCCGGTGCCCGACGCGGTTCATGTCAACCACGTGCACCGCATTCCCGGGCGGCTCGATTTCTCGGGTTTCGATTTCATCGAACAACGCCGTAGCGTGTCGCTCGCAACGAAATCGCAGAGTTCCGGCACCGGAGACTACTTCATCAGCCGCCGGACGCTGGGCGGCTGGATGAAGCACGGCTTCTTCCTCGTTGAGACGCTGCACGAAGGCCGGCACGCCGAGTTCAGCTACAAGACCTACTACTTGGGGCACACGACACCCGCGAAACCCTCCGTTTCGGTGAGCGGCACGTGGTCGGGGGTCATGGCCGGTGTCATCGCGCCATTCTCCGATGATGCCGGCGCCTTCGTCAGGGGAGATGCCACCGTAACGGTTGCCTACCTCAGTGAAACCAGCGAAGCCCTGGTTGACGTCGAATTCACAAGCATCACCCGTCAAGACACGGGGGCGCGACTCGGGAATATGATCTGGGAGAATCTGGCATTGGAAGGCGGGAACTTCGCCACCGGCAATGTCCTGCACAACCACGGCGACGGATACTTGGGCACGGAAGGGTTTCATCCTTCACGAAGGAGCGGCATCTTCGGCCAATTCTACGGCCCCAAGCACGAGGAAGTCGGCGGCCTGTTCCATCGAGACGGCCTCGCCGGCGCATTCGGAGCGAGCCGCGGCAACTGATGGGCAGTCAGCCGCTCGCCAATCCGGGCTTACTTATACCCGCAATCTGGTAGACCCGCCCGAGGGGGTTGTGCGCGCAACCTGTGGAACATCGTCGCCGGGTAGTTTCACGGTCCACCGGGGCCTGATCTGCGCCCGCTTGGCATTTTGATGGACGATCCTTCACGAAACACCTCGACTACCCGTAGTGCAGTCCTGCAAGCTCGCTCGTGACCCGTGCCCTGCGGCGCCGGTCGGGGAGCCAGTCGAGGATGACACCGTTCTTCGCCGCCTCGAAGTGACTGGCCACTGCTGTTGCGCGTTCGCATGGCCAGCGCCCGGTCGAAGCATATCCGTTCGTAGCGCGGCGCCAAGTGGAACCGTTGCTGCAAGGCGTCCGGAGTGTGGAAGGTCCAGAACGGACCGTCAGGGACCACCGCTCCGCCCAAGCGCAGCACCGCGGACCGCAGCCACTGGCCAAGCTCGGCAAGGGTCTCGTGGCTGTCGGCGGAGGCCGTCAATGTATTTCCTCGTGGCGGAGGTCGCCGGGCGCGAATACCGGGACTTCTCCGACGGCCTGGAACGCCTTGTCGCTCGATACCAAGCCGTCTGCCTCGACTCGAATAGCCACCGCCAGAATGAGCGAGTCGTTTGTGAGCAGGCCGTATCGGCTCTGCAAGGCGAACGCCGATTGCAACAGGTCGTCCTGCGTACAAGGCTCGAAGCGAAGCCCCATATCGAAAAGCGTTCGCACCTTGGACTGGTAAAGACTCAGGCTGCGGATAATCTCCGGCCTCTCGGCCAAGCGAGCAGCTTGGTTGCGAGGCGAAATCCGGTGCTTCATCGTCGCTTCCATCAGGATGAGCTTGTGTGTCAGTTCGTGCCAGACGATCTCGGGCAGTATGCCTATAAGGTCGCCGTTGGCGCAGCGCCTCAACAGCCGCTGGGCCTGGTCGGAGCCCCCTTGCTCGGCGTACAACAAGACGTTGGTGTCAATGACGCAGAGGCTGCCTACGGGAATGCCGTCGAGACTCATGAATCCCACACATCCGCTTCCAGGATCTCACGGAAGTCTTCGGAAGAAATCCGTATCGGCTGCTCGCAGAACAACCTGTACGCCGCCTCGCGCCGGTCAGCCGACGGCATCCCCGCCGCAAGATATCGACCCAGCGCGTCCTGGATCAACTCACTCAACGGCCGCCCTTCATCCACAGCCCGCCTCTTGGCGCGCCGCAGGACATCGGCCTCAATCACGGTTCCAAATTTCTGTTTCATGTCTCGCCGTCCTCAAATTGTGCCCCCGACCATGCCTGTTTCAGGCATAATTCGCGGTCAAAGTCTGTATTTTGTACCAATCGAGTGTCCATCGCCCGATGGAGACGGGGAAAGGTAACTTTCTGTAGTGACACCGTCCAGATTCCGGTTGGTGGCTTGGGGTCTGATAGGCACTTTCTTGAATACAAGAGAAATCTGGATATGTCAAGAAACTAATCAAATACTTCCGTGACGTGGTAGCTCAAACGCGACGCCCTCAGAAAAGACCTTCTACCTGGCCCTGGGCGTTGATGTAGATGCTCTCGGCGCCCGGCGTCCTGGGGAGGCCCGGCATGGTCATCATGTCGCCGCAAATGGCCACCACGAACTCGGCGCCCGCGGACAGGCGCAACTCGCGCACCTGCACCTCGTGGCCTTCCGGGGCGTTCTTGAGGGCGGGGTCGGTGGAGAAGCTGTACTGGGTCTTGGCCATGCACACCGGATAGTGGCCGTAGCCGCCGTCCTGTAGCGCCTTGAAACGGTTGCGCACCGCCGGCGTGGCGGTGACGCCCCCGGCGTGGTAGATGCGCTTCGCCACCGTCTCGACCTTGTCCCACAGCGGCATGTCGTCGGGATACAGCGGGCGGAAGGCGGCATCTCCGGCCTCCACGACCTCCACCACACGGTGCGCGAGGGCTTCGGCGCCGGCGCCGCCGTCGGCCCAGTGAGTGCACACCACCGCGTAGGCGTCCTGTGCAGCCGCGAGGTCCACCACCGCCTGGAGCTCGGCCTCGGTGTCGGTGGGAAACCGGTTCACCGCCACCACCGCCGGCACCCCGAACTGCCGCACGTTGGCGAGATGGCGCGCCAGGTTGGCGCCACCCGCCTTGACCGCGGCCACGTTCTCTTTCCCGAGATCGGCAAGCGCCGCGCCGCCGTGCATCTTCAGCGCCCGCACCGTGGCCACCACCACCGCGGCGCCGGGCGCGAGGCCGGCCTTGCGGCACTTGATGTCGAAGAACTTCTCGGCGCCCAAGTCCGCGCCGAAACCCGCTTCGGTCACCACATAGTCGGCGAGCTTGAGGCCGGTGCGGGTGGCGATGACCGAATTGCACCCGTGGGCGATGTTGGCGAACGGCCCGCCGTGGATGATGGCGGGATTGTTCTCCAGGGTCTGGACCAGGTTGGGGGCGAGAGCGTCCTTGAGCAGCACGGTCATGGCCCCGTCCGCCTTCAGGTCGCGGGCCGTGACCGGTTCCCGGGAGCGGGTCTGCCCCACCACGACGTTGCCCAGGCGGCGCTGAAGGTCGGCGAGGTCCGCGGCCAGACAGAAGATCGCCATCACCTCGGAAGCGACCGTGATGTCGAAGCCGTCGCTGCGCGGGAAGCCATTGCCGATCCCACCGAGGGAACAGACGATCTCGCGCAGCGCGCGGTCGTTCATGTCCACGACCCGCCGCCAGGAGATGCGGCGGGCGTCCAGCCCCAGCGCGTTGCCTTGGTGAATGTGGTTGTCGAGGAGCGCGGCCAGCAGGTTGTTGGCAGCGCCGATGGCGTGGAAGTCGCCGGTAAAGTGCAGGTTGATGTCCTCCATGGGCACCACCTGCGCGTATCCTCCGCCCGCGGCCCCGCCTTTCATGCCGAAGCACGGCCCGAGGCTCGGCTCGCGGAGACAGACCACCGTCTCCTTGCCGATTCGGTTCAGCCCGTCGGCCAGACCCACCGACGTGGTGGTCTTGCCCTCGCCGGCAGGCGTCGGGGTGACCGCGGTGACGAGCACGAGCTTGCCGTCCTTCCGGTCGGCGAGGGAGTCGACGTAACCAAGGTCGATCTTCGCCTTGGTGTGGCCGTAGGGCAGCAACGCCTCCCGCGGAACCCCCATGCGGTCGCCGATCTCCACGATCGGCTTGAGCGCCGACTTCCGTGCGATCTCGATGTCACTCTCCGCCATGACATCCTCCCCGGCTTCCGGTGGTTCAGCGCTGAGCGGATTGGTTCCGCCCCAGCCGTTTCAGTACCGGTAACCTCGGAGCCGGTCGTAATGCTCGATCTGCTCGGACGTGAGCTCGCGGGTGCTCTCTATGTGGGCGAGCAGGTGGATGGCCCGGAGTTGTCCGCGCATGATGCCGAGGTGCTCGGTCATCCGGGTCATATCCGCGGCGGACGGCCGTCCCGACGCGAACAGGTTCGCGAGGTGGCGCTCCGCCTGGAGTATGGCCTCACCCTTGGCGATGGCCGTGGTCTTCATCTTCTCGTGGATCGCCTCGATGCGCGCGACCTGTTCGGGGTCAAGTCCGAGGTCCGCCTTCAAGTCGAGGAGATGCCTGGGGCCCGGGAAACTGTTCAACTCGGCGGCGCGCGCAAGGCCCATGCCTTCGCCATTCCGCAGTTCGCGCACCTCGTCGGGAGTGAGTGTCGCGAACTCGGCGCTCTGGGTGTGTGCATAGGGGGACATCGTATGGGTGTGCGTGTGCTGCGCCAGCACCATCGCGGGCAGGACGGCGAAGGCATGG
>CAZFIU010000038.1:12061-43647 GCA_964519455.1 uncultured Syntrophobacterales bacterium | reverse complement strand
TGATCCCGTTCATCCTGTTCTTCACCATGATGGGCAGCTACATCGGCCAGAACAACGCCACCGAGCTGCTGCTGCTCACCGGCATGGGGTTCGTGGCCACCATCATGCGCATGGCCGGCTACCCGCTGGCGCCCATGCTCATCGGCTTCATCCTCGGGCCGCTGCTGGAAGACAACTTCGCCCGCGCCATGAACCTCACCGACGGCGTCAGCTTCATGTGGGAGCGCCCCATGACCCTGGCGCTGCTGGTGTTCGCGGTGGTGCTGATCTTCCTGCCGTCCATCCGCGCGGGGTTCGCGCGGCTCAAGGGAGACGAAGCCGCCCAGGGCGACTGAGGGCCAGCCCCGGAAGCAGGAAGCCGTGGGGCTGCAAGTGGTGGGCGACGGCGGGTCGCGCCCGTGTGTAAGCTACCGCCCCGGTGCGATGGCGGCCTGGCCGGCCTGCGGCCACGCGCACGGCGCGCTCGCCTTGGCCAGACGCTCCTCCAGCGGCAGGCTCTCGTCCCAGTGGTAGGCGATGAAGCGCCGGCCGTTGATGCCGTCGGACGCCTCCGACGCAAGCCACACCACCGGCTTCTCCATCACTGGCGGCTGGATCAGTTGCTCCCGGTCGTAGGGCGCATCCTGGGGGATCAGGTTGGTGTTGGCCGGCCCGCCCGGCACCAGGATGTTGGCCGTAACCCCGGTGCCCTCCAACTCCTGGCACAAGGTCGCCATGAAGGCCTCATGACCGGCCTTGGACGGCCCATAGGGCGAGCCGTAGGCCCGGTACATGGTGTCCAGGCTGGTGGTGACGCCGATGATGCGGCCCCAGCCCTTCTCGATCATGTGCCCCACGGCCGCGCGCACCATGAAGAAGGGACCGGCGCAGTTGACCCCGAAGACCCGCAGCCAGGCCTCGGGGGAGACCTCCCAGCACTTCTCGCGGAACTCGGAGGTCAGGCCGACGTTGCGCGGATTGGTCCCGGCGTTGTTGACGAGGATGTCGAGACCGCCCAGGTCGGAGATGGCGGTGTTCACCGCCCGGGCCGCACTCTCCCAGCTCGAAACGCTCTCCACGATGGGCAGGACACTGTCCTGGCCGGCCACCGCGCGCACTTCGTCCGCGGTCCGGTTGACCCACTCCTCGCTCACGTCCATCATGGCCACGCGCGCGCCCGCCGCGGCCAGGGCGAACGTCATGCGCCGGCCGAACCCGATGGGGCTGCCCGCCCCGGTCACCAACGCCACTGTTCCTTCCAAAGGTCTGTCAGCCATTTGCGGATGCCTCCTGTTCTGCGAGCCGTTCACGACGACGCGTACGCGTCACCACGAACCGGACTCGTACACCAGTGTTCCCCGGCGATGCAAGGACAGCGTCCCACGCCCCGCCCCCGGACTGCCGCCTCGCGGGCCGTGTCAGGACTCTGTCCAACATGAAAGTGGCACAGACGCCCTGAAACGTCATTCCCGCGAAAGCTTGCCCTCGACACAAAAGGGGATGAAATGGGGCCCCGGCCCCCCCAATGAGTCGTTCCCGCGGAAGCGGGATTCCGTAACCATCCGAGATCATTGGATCATTTTTATTTTCATATCAATGACGTTTCGAGGGCGACTGTTCGCGGAATGCCGGTTTTGCCCTGTGCCTACTGCTGTGCTTCCAGGCGCGCCTCCATGAAAGCGGGAGGCGGTGCGTTTCTCGCGGGCAAGGGGCGCGCCCCGCCCGCGTCGAGCAGCCCCCGCATGAAAGCGTTCTGGCGTTGCCTGGCCGTCCACAGCGGCACGCCCCGGGTCATGACCGCGAAGAACGTGCGCCCGAACTTCCGAGTGTACGCGACCCCGGCCATGGTGGAAATGCGCAGCACGCGCACGGTCCCCGACTTGCCCACCACGGCTCCGCGGTAGCGCGCCGCCGCCAGCCGGTCCTCCAGCGTGCCGGGATCGACGCCGGCCACGGGGAGCACATCCGCGAACGCCAGGCCCCGCGCCTTGAGGGTCCGCTCCAGCGCCTGGAACATGGCGACCACGGCCCGCGGACTCATCTGGTTGTTGCGCCCGTCCCCGGCGGCGTTGTCGATGACGATGGACCGCCGGGGCACGCTCGAGACTTCGGCGCGGAGAATCCGCTGCACTTCCGCGGGCCCGCCGACCTGGTACGAGAACTCGTGGAAGTTGTCGTTGGAGTGGGCGTTGAAGTCCTTGAGGTGGCGCCGCAGCGGCGGCGAGGCGTGCACCACGAGGGGGCGCGGTGGAAGCGGTTGGCTCCGCTCTCTCGTCGCCACGGGCTCGAACCGCAGCATGTACTCCTTCAGGGGCAGGGATGCGTCGGGGAAAAGCGCGCGCGTCACCACCCGCCAGCTCTCGGCGGCCAAGCGGCCCGTCCACACGCGTTTCAGCCGGCGCCCCGCGGGGTCCGGAGTCCAGTCGAAGTAGAACGGGCCCTGGACGCGGATCGCGCCCTTGACCCGGTGAACTCCCTTTTCCCGGAGGCCCAACAGGACCCTGAACGCGTTGGGGAACAGGAAATACGGGTCGCCCTCCGCCCGCACGACGAGGTCGCCGTGCAGGGTGCCGGCCTCTACGGTGCCCGCGGCGAGAAAGGTCGTCCTGAAGCGCCGGTCCGGGGGGAGCTTCGAAAGGAACGCCAGGGTCGTGGCCACCTTGGTGACCGACGCGGGATGATAGGCGCGAGTGGAGTTCAGCGCCGCCAGCACCTTGCCGCCCTCGGACTGCACGAAAACCCCGTGATCGATACCGATCTCCCTGCGCGCCAGCGATTGAAGCGGCAGTTCGGCCGCCGGCACCGACGCGGTCAGGACGTGAACGGTCAGGAATGCGAGTCCGAGCAGTTTGTACATGGCTTCGGAACGAACCTTTGCGACGGCGCAACAACAACGTTGGAGGATAACGCGAGCCTGCAAGAGCTACAACGTTCCATCAAATGGCGTTCTTTTAACCCCGATGTTGCAAAAAGGTTTGTTAAGAGGGATCCGAAGCAAGTCCTACGAACCGTCATTCCCGCGAAAGCGGGAATCCAGGGGTGGAGAGGGGCCAGCTGGCCGGCGTCCCCGCCCACGCGCCGCCTGGATTCCCGCTTTCGCGGGAATGACGATTCGTAAGATTCCCGATAACCTTGCTCCGCCGCTCAAACTTCACCTACGGTGACATTTCCCAACAATCCCCCTCTGCCCTTCCAAACCCTATCCGCTTGCCTCCCGGGCCTCTCCATCCTTCCGGCTTCTGCAACATTGAGGTTAATTGCGCCTTGCGGCCACGGACCCTGAAAGGTATTCAACACGCGTACGGCAACCTACGCAGCGGCGAAACCCCAAAGGGCCGGGAGGACCACGACATGGGTGTTCTGATCGACGGCAAGTGGCACGAGGACGGCCAGGTGCAGACCGACTCTCGCGGGAGCTTCGTACGGGACGACTCGGTTTTCCGCAACTGGGTCACCGCCGACGGTGCTCCCGGCACCACCGGCGAGGGGGGCTTCAACGCGGAACCCGGGCGCTACCACCTTTTCGTGTCGCCGTCGTGTCCGTGGGCGCATCGAGCCATGATCCTGCGCAGGCTCAAGCACCTGGAGGACGTGGTCTCCATGTCCAGCGCGGACCGGCCCAAGACCGCGGGCTGGTCCTACTCCCGCGGCCTCGACGACCTCGGCCCCGGCGACGACGGCGTCTTCCGGCTGCACCAGGTCTACACCGCCGCCAAGGCCGACTACAGCGGCAAGGTCACGGTGCCGACTCTGTGGGACCGCCGGCGCCGCACCATCGTCAACAACGAGTCGTCCGAGATCATCCGCATGTTCAACTCGGCCTTCGACGGCCTCACCGAAGTCCGGGACGACTACTACCCGGCCGACCTGCGCGCGGAGATCGACCGAATCAACGACTTCGTCTACGAGCACGTGAACAACGGCGTGTACCGCGCCGGCTTCGCCAGGTCGCAGGAAGCGTACGAGGAGGCCGTGAGGAAGGTGTTCCACGGCCTCGACACCATGGAGGGGTGGCTGGCCGAACGCCGCTACCTGACCGGCGCGCGCATCACCGAGGCCGACTGGCGCGCGTTCCCCACGCTGCTGCGCTTCGACCTGGTGTACCACGGCCACTTCAAGTGCAACGTCCGCCGCGTCCAGGACTACCCCAACCTGAGCGGCTACCTGCGCGAGCTGTACCAGTGGCCGGGAGTCCGGGAGACCTGCGACCTCGACAGGATCAAGGCGGGCTACTACGGCAGCCAGTCCCACGTGAACCCCGCCGGGATCGTCCCGCTGGGACCGGCCATGGATCACCTGGAAGAGCCGCACGGGCGGGAGCGGCTGCCGGCGGCGCGGTAGCGCGAACACTCCCCGCGGCCCCCTACGCGGCCCGCTCCGCGGAAGACACCGGCAACAACGGTCCTGCCCCGGCCCGTCGGCGGGTTGCGCGACACACCTGCCGGATTGCGGGACACACTTGCCGGGTTCCGCGGCACATCTGCCGGTCAGTGCGACACACCTGCCGGTCAGTGCGGCAACGCACCTCGGCATCGCGCTCCGGCCGCCAGGGTCACACGCGGTTGACTGCCGGACCGGGAACATCCTAAAGAGGAAACACGTGTATGTACTTGTCACATGAACGGATCGCATGTGACGGTGACAGGACATGGGCGGCCCCGCCCGGAAATCACATCGACAAGACAAGGAGACCGATCATGAGCGAACGCGTATGGGACCCTTACCTCTCGGAACAGGACAAGGCGCACGTGGCCATGCGGCCGGCCAAGCCCATCGGCTTCGGCAAGCGACCCGCCCTGCTGCTCATCGACCTGTACCGCTGGGTTTTCGGCGACAAGCCCGAGCCCGTGCTGGAGGCCATCAAGGACTGGCCCGGGAGCTGCGGCATGGCCGGCTGGAACGCCGTCCCCCACATCCAGCGGCTGCTGACCACCGCGCGCGAGGTAGGCATCCCCATCATCCACATCTCCGGCCTGCCGGACGCGGGCGTCGACGAGTGGTCCTTCCGGCGTGACGGAGGAACCGCCAACCTGTCGCCGGAAGCCCTGGAGCGGCGGCGCACCAAGTTCGACATCATCGACGAGGTAGCGCCGCAACCCGGCGAGGCGGTGCTGCGCAAGCTCTCGCCCAGTGCCTTCTGGGGCACGCCGCTGATGGCGCACCTGAACCAGCACGGCATCGACACCGTCATCGCCTGCGGCGAGAGCACCAGCGGCTGCGTCCGCGCCAGCGTCGTGGACGGCGCCACCTACCGCTTCCGCATGGTGGTGGCCGAGGAATGCGTGTTCGACCGCCACGAGGCCTGTCACGCCATCAACCTCTTCGACATGAACCAGAAGTACGCGGACGTGCTGCCCCTCGACGACATCGTGCAGTACCTGCACGCATGGCGCGCCGAGCGGCCGGCGGAGGCGTAGGGTTCACCGTCAACGCGGCAGGGGCGTCCCATGGGGCGCCCCTCTCTCCTTTCCTTCGCAGCTTCTCATTCCGCCGTTCCCCCACCATGTCATCCCCGCTCAACAGGGTGTGTCGAAACTCGCGAGACACCCCACGTCACAGAACGTCATTCCCGCGGAAGCGGGAATGACGGCTTCCGCGGGAATGACGTTCAGGAAGTCTCCGGTTACCCGTTGCTAAGGTTGCTCGGCCGCCCGTTCTCCGCCAGCGTCACGCCGCCCTCGCCGGCGGCCTGACGCAGCCGGTCCCACTCGTCCCTGAAACCAAGGTTGTGACCGCGGAAGTGCGGGATCACGTAGCGGGCGAACAGCTCCAGGGAGCGGCGCAGGTTCTCACTGCCGGTCCACTCGTGGGTGGTCAGCATCAGGCCGCCGAAGCCGCCGGTCTCCTCCTGCATGCGCTCGATGTGGCGGATGGCGTCGTCCGGCGTGCCGATGATCCAGTCGCGGCGGTCGGCGCCCGAGCGCGGCGTGATCTCCGACTCCGGCTGGTCGGGGTAGGCCTCGTAGGGGCGCTTGAGGCCGATGGCGAAGAAGTACTGCATGTCCCGGGCGATGCCCGCCTCCACGTCGGCCCAGGCCCGCTCGCGGGTTTCCGCGAGATAGACGCTGGTGGCGATGCGCCAGTTGTCCCGGCTGGCGGTCTTGCCGTGCTTGGCCGCCGCGGCCTCCACGGTCTTCCACTGCTCGGCGTGGGCCGGGTTGCGCCAGCGGTTCTTGCCCGCGGGGGACAGCAGCATCATGCCGTGGCGGGCGGCCATCTCCAGGCTGCCGGAGGTCCCGGAGGAGGCCACGGCCAGCGGCATGCGCGGCTGCTGGTACGAGCGGAGCTGCAGCCGCATGCCCTCGAAGCTCCAGAACTCGCCGTGGTGGTCGATGGGCTCGGGCGACTCCAGCAGGCGCACGATGACGTCCACGGACTCGGCCAGCATGGCGTGGAGCTTCTCGTTGGGCAGGCCGAAGAGCTTCTTGTCGGTGACCAGCGCGCTCGGCCCCACACCCAGGATCGCCCGCCCGCGCGTCAGGTGGTCGAGGAACGCCATGCGCTCGGCCACGTGGAACGGGTGGTGGAACGGCGTGTTGATGACCGACGTGCCCAGGCGGATGCGCTTGGCGTGGGCCGCGGCCTTGGCCAGCGCCAGCTCCGGCGCGGGCATGTTCTCCCAGCCGCCGGAGTGGTGCTCGCCGATGAAGAACTCGTCGAAGTCGAGCTCCTCGGCGTAGTGGATGAGCGAGATGTCCCGGTCGAAGGCCAGCGCCGGATTCTCCGACGGGTCGTGGATCGGCATCATGAAGAAGGAGAATTTCATCGTGTAACCTCGTTACAGTCCTGCCCCGTCCATTGCGCCGGGAGCGTGTCCGCGAAGTCGAAGGACGCCATTGCTCGGACCGACTCCCAGGAGCCTGTCGGAGTAAATTCCGCATCCCTCCTTCGTCATTCCCGCCATCCTTCCGTCATTCCCGCCCTCCTTTTGTCATTCCCGCGAAAGCGGGAATCCAGGAGGGGGGAGTGGGGAAACCCCCGTAAGGACCCCCTCCACACCCCTGGATTCCCGCTTTCGCGGGAATGACGGAAGGAGATTGCCCCTTGTCAGTCCGATCGCTGTGATACTCGGACAGGACACTAGGCAGCGACAAAGTAACCGCCCGCGATGGCGTCGTGCCACAGCTTGATGGCGGCCGGCGCGATCCCTTGCGGCAGCCCGTCCTCGGCCTTCCAGAAGCTGTGCACGCCGGCGCCGAAGTGCGTCAGGTGGGTCCTGGGCGCGGGCCGCATGGCCGCGAAGGCGGGCAGGATCACCTCCTTGTAGACCTCCGGGCTGTGGTCGCGGCTGTCCTTGGTGATGGCGAACAGGAACGGCGGCAGCGGCGGCGCGTCCGCGTCCGACAGCTCCCGCGGGTAGCCGCGGTAGCGGGCCACCAGCGCCTCGGTCTCGTCGGCGTTCATGCCGAGGCGCCTGGCGCTGACCTGAGCGGCCTCGGTCAACGACCCCGCGATGTCGTGGGTGATGACGTACTCGGCCTTGAACTGGGGCCGCGCCTTTGCCCGGTCCCAGGTGTCGTGGATCTCCTCCATCAGCAGCGGCAGTTGCATCAAGGCCGCCGGTCCCTGCTGTCCCAGGGCCTCGGGCCCGGCGTAGCGTGCGAGGTCGCGCCAGGTGCGGATGTACAGCTCGTTGAAGGGGTCTTTGCGGACGGCGTCGTCGGTGCTCACGCGCTCGAAGCCGGACACCTTGCCCAGCGAGCCGCTCCAGTTGTCGCGCATGGCGCCCACGTGGCCGAAGGGGGTGTGCTCGGTGGCCACCACGCCGGCGAAGTTGGGCACCCGCTGAGACAGCATGGAAACGAAGGGGCCGCCGGTGGAGTGGCCTTCGCCGTAGATGGAGAACGTCCCCTCGGGCAGGTGCCGGCGCATGGCCTCCTTCATGCCCTCCTCGAAAGCCACGGGCCACGCCGCCATGCGGTAGTAGAAGTTGGTGCCGGGCTTGGCCCTGGCCACGGTGCGGGTACCGTAACGCGGCCGCATGGAGACGTCGCGGGCCACCTCGTACTCGTCGCGCCCGATGGGCTCGCCCTGTTTCCAGATGGGCGTGCGCACGCTGCCGTCCGCGTGGATCGTGTCGTCGGGCCAGTCGCGGCTCGCGTCCGGGAAGTAGAACCGCCCGGGGAACGTGCCGCTCACGACCTTGAAGCCGAACTTGCCGGCCGCGAGCCTGGCCACCCGGTCCATGGTCTTGTAGTCGCCCGACCCGCCGTGGAGCAGGAAGATTCCCACCTTGCGGCCGTCGGCGCCCGCGGGAATCCGGCCCTCGTCCTCGGGCTGGTACACCGCCATGCCGATGTCCCATTCCAGCCCCAGCGCCTCGATGCGGACGATGTCCTCCTCGACGCGGACGGGGATGTCCGGCCTGGCGAGGACCGCTTCGGAGTCGCGGATGGTCTGTTCACGGGAAACGGCCGCGGGAAGGTCGATGGATGATGCGGACATGGGCAACCTCCGGTGGTGATGCGAGTTCCTGTCTACTATAGACGCCCGCCCGCCGCTACAAGCCCACCGAACCGGGCGGACGGAGAACCGAACTCTTGGCAAACCCGTGGCATGCGAGCGCCTCGTCCTGCTCCTTTCATCAACGTGAGCGGACGGCGCAACGGGCACGTCCTCCCGTCTTGCCGGCGGCGGGCATTCCTGTGCATATTGTGGACGACTCGGGTTCCAGGACACCGCCGCCATGTTCCGCTTCTCCCCCAACCCCAACGACGCGCACCGCATCCACTGGCACGACTGGGGACCCGCCGCGTTCGAGCGCGCCCGCGACGAGGGCAAACCCGTGATGCTCTTCCTCGGCGCCTTCTGGTGCGGCGTTTGCCAGCGCATGGACGAGACCACGCTGTCGCACACGGAGGTTATCGCGCTGCTCAACGCCTATTTCGTGCCGGTGCGCGTGGAGGACGCCCAGCGGCCGGACATCGACGTGCGCTACAACAGGAACGGTTGGCCCACCATCGTGTTCATGAGCGCCGAGGGCGACTACCTGGCCGGGGTCAACTACCTGTCGGCCACGGACTTTACCGACGTGCTGGTGCGGATCCACGTGGGGTACCAGGAGCGCGGGGCCGATTCGGGGACGGGTGCCGCCGCGGCGGTTTCCGCGGGGCCTGACGCCCCGGCGTCGGAAGGGGACGAGCGGGTTCGCGGAGCGCCGGCCGACTCGGTTCCGGATTCGGCTTCCGCACCGGATTCGACTTCCGCACCGGATTCGACTTCCGCATCAGATTCGACTTCGACGCCCGATTCCGCTTCCACGCCCGATTCACCGGCGCCGGCGCCGTATCATGTTTCGCCCGAAGACCCGTCCCCCGACCCGGGCACACTGGACAAGGTCACCGAGACCGTCTGGCGCCTCGCCGATCCCGTGCACGGCGGCTACGAGGTCGACCGGAAGTTCCCCCACTGCGAAGTCAACGAGTTCCTGCTCCTGCGCTACCAGGCCACCGGTGACTTGCGTTTCCTCAACCACGTGCGCCTCACCCTCTACAACATGCGCGAGAGCAAGACCCACGATCCCGAAGGCGGTTTCTTCCGCTATTCGTCGAAGCGGGACTGGAGCGAGCCGCATCACGAGAAACTGCTGTCGGACCACGCCGACCTGTTGGACAACGCCCTGCACGTGTTCGAGCTGACACGGGAATCCTTCTTCCGCGAACTGGCCGAAGAGTTGCTGGACTACCTCCACCAAGGATTCCGCGATCCGTCCATGCCCTTCTTCCACGGTTGCCGCGACTACATCCGCGTCACCCCCGGCCGGGACGATCCCCCGGGTTCGCTGCCGCACAGGGACCGCGGCATGTTCTCCATCACCGATCCCTGGATGTACACCGGCGCCAACGCCCGCGCCGTCCGTGCCTGCCTGCGAGCCGCCCGAACCCTGGAGCGCCAGGACCGCGCCGCACACGCGCTGGCGACGTTGCGCCTGCTGCTGGAGCTTTCCTGGGACGGCGCCCGCGGCATGGCGCACTACTTCGACCACGCCCCGCGGCTGCGGGGACTGCTGGCCGACCAGGTCTGGATGGGACGCGCGCTGATCGCGGGATTCGCGGCGACCCACGAGCCGCTGTTCCAGCAGCGTGCCGAGGCGCTCGCGGACTTCGTTCGCACCCACCTGCGGAACCCCGCCGGAGGTTACTTCGACATCGCGGAGAAGGGCCCGGCCTACCTCCACTATCCCCTCACCCTCATCACCGAGAACGGCGCCGCGGCCCGCTTCTTCCTTGAACTGTTCGACGTGAACGGCAGGACGGAACACCGGGACGCCGCCCTGTGGGCGCTCAAGTGCTTCGTCGGAGACTTCGACGACTACGGCGTGCACGCGGCGGAATACGGCGCCGCCGTGGGCGAATACATCGCGCGGGCCGATCCGTGATGATACACCTCCTGCCACCCCTGGATTCCCGCTCCCGATCGGGGGCGGGAATCCAGGGGTGGGGGGTGTGGCGGCCTCATTGCCCGGCCCCTCCCAGAATGGATGGCAGTGTCCGGGCGCTTTGAATCCCCTCGTGAATGTGGAATCATGTGCGCGACTTCAAAGGATGGAGGTCATCGAGTGAACCTGACCCTGGCGTACCATCCGGTGCGGGCCCTGCGATTCGGCGCGCACACGCGGCTGGACGGAACCACTCTTGAGATCGAAGCCGACGAGCTTCGCCGGGTGCTGCTCGAAGACGAGGCGCTGACCGACGCCACCTTCGACCTCGCCGCTCCGGGCGAGGACTGCCGGGCCGGGCCCGTGTTCGACATCGTCGAGCCCAGGGCCAAGGCGGACGGCGGCAGCCCCGACTTCCCCGGCATCCTCGGGCCTCCGGTGACGGCCGGCATGGGCACCACCCACGTGCTGTCGGGCATGGCCGTGACGGTGCTGGACGAGCACGCCGCGGGCGGCTCGCGCGGCGCCGTGGGGCGGGTGCTGCAGATGAACGGGCCGGCGGCGGAAGGTTCCTGGTACTCCGGGCTACACCACCTGATCGCCATTCCCCGCGTCAAGGCGGGGACGGAAGCCCACGCGGCCAAGCGGGCGAAGCGCGTGGCGGCGCTCCGGGCCGCCGTTCACCTGGCCCGGGCCGCGGTCCCGCACGCACCCGCGGAGAGGCAGACATGCGATGCCGTCACTCCGGCGCCGCCGGGACGGCCCGGTCTTCCCCGGGTCGCGTACGTGGGCCAGATTTTCTCGCGCCAGCGAGCGGCGGAACTGGACGAGCCGGTGCTTTACGGACTCAACACCACCGGCATGCTGCCGGTGCTGCTGCACCCGGACGAGTGGCTCGACGGCGCGCTGGTGACCTCCTACTACACCTCCATGGGCGGCGCCGAGACCTACGGCTACCAGAACCATCCCATCATCATGGAGCTGTACCGGCGGCACCACGCCGGGGAGTTGAACTTCGTCGGCGCCGTGGCCAGCATCGCCGGGTCGGACAACGCCGACCGCGACCGCAACTGCCGCACGGCCGCCTCCCTGGTGCGGTGGGCGCTCAACGCCGACGCCGCGGTCCTCACCAAGTACGGCGGCGGCGTCCCCCACGCCGACCTGGCGGAGACCGCGCGGCTCCTGGAGTCCGCGGGCATATGCACTTCGGTCATGGTGTCGGACGTATCGCGCGACCGCCGGGTGGAGTCGGCCCTGCTGTTCAACTTCCCCGAGGTGAACGCCATCGTCTACGGCGGCGGCAACGACACCGGCTGGAAAGTGCCGCCCGCCGGCCGCATCATCGCGGCGACCCCGGCCATCGGCGAGCTTCTGGCCGGCGTTCGGGAACTCAACGCCATGAACGTGGCCGGCATCACGAACCAGCAAGGCGCGTCGCGCCTGCGGGCGGTGGTCTACTGAGATGTGTGCGTCAAAGCTACGAACAGGGAGACTCCAACCATGAGGATCGTCCATTACCTGAACCAGTTCTTCGGGGGCATCGGCGGCGAGGAGCAGGCCGGGAGCCCGCTTCGGGCGGTCGACAACGCCGTCGGTCCGGGCCGGCTGCTGGAGCAGACCCTGGGGGACACGGCCGCCGTGGTCCGGACCCTGGTGTGCGGCGACAACCACGCGGTGGAGAACCAGGAGGAGTTGGTGGCCACCGTCCTGGACCATGTGCGGAACGTTCAAGCCGACCTGTTCGTGGCCGGCCCCTGCTTCGACGCGGGCCGCTACGGCATGGCCGCCGGCGCCCTGTGCAGCGCCGTGCAAACCGAGCTCGGCATCCCGGCCATCACCGCCATGCACGAGGAGAACCCCGGCGTCGACCTCTACCGGGAGGGCCTCTACATCGTCGACTCCGGCAAGAACGCCGCCGACATGAAGCAGGTGGTCCAGCGCATGACCGGCCTCGCACGCAAGCTGGCGGCCGGCGAACCCATCGGCCTGCCCGGTGAAGAGGGCTACCTCACCCGCGGCCTGATACGGGACCGGTTCGTGGACAAGACCTCGGCCGAGCGGCTCGTGGACATGGTCCTCGCCAAGGTCCAGGGGCAGCCCTTCGACACCGAGATGCCCGTGACGGCCTTCGAGCCCGTGACCAAGCCCAGGGGCGTCGAAGACCTTACCAAGGCCAAGGTCATGCTCATCACCGACGGCGGCCTCGTGCCCAAGGGCAACCCCGACAACATCGAGGGCATGGCCGCCACCCGCTGGGGCGCCTACGACATCGCCGGCGCCGACGACCTCGCGGGCGAGGACTACGAGATCTCCCACGGCGGCTACGACCCGCGCTTCGTCCAGGCCGACCCGGACCGCCTCGTGCCCCTCGACGCCCTGCGAGAACTGGAGAGGGAGGGCGTCGTCGGCCAGGTCCACGGCGAGTTCCTCTCCACCTCGGGCCTGTCCAACCCCCTGTCCAACACCCGCCGTCTCGGGCGCGAGATGGCCGAGAAGGTCAAGCGCGAGGGGGTCGACGCCGTCATCCTCACCTCCACGTGAGGCACCAGCACTCGCAGCGGCGCTGCGATCACGACCGAACTCGAGAAGGCCGGCGTCCCCGTCGTGCAGATGACCTCCGCCCTCCCCATCGCCAAGATGGTGGGCTCCAACCGCGTCGTCCTGGGACACGGCATCGTTCACGTCGCCGGAGACGCAAGCCTGCCGGCGGAGGAAGAAAAGGCGCTCCGGCGCAAGCTCGTGGAGGAAGCGCTGGATTCGCTCAAGGCGGAGGGGAGCGCGGAGTAACGCGGAACAGTTTGGGGACTCTTGCCTTTCTTGCAATACTCAGAGATTCACGGTGCAACTTGTTGCGCAGCGTTCGCGGAGTCCGGTTGAACCGCGCTTCGCCGAAACGATACGTCGACATGTCCCGGGTTGACCCTTGGGTTGGCTCTCCCGGAAAGGCGAAGAGCAATGTTGAAACATCTTGAAGTGAACAACTTCAAGGCGTGGCGCAGCCTCGATCTGAAGCTCGGAAAGGTAACCGGACTGTTCGGGACGAACAGTTCGGGCAAGAGCAGCGTGCTTCAGTTTCTTCTAATGTTGAAGCAAACCAAGGACGCGACCGATCGCGGTCTGGTCCTGGACTTCGGCGGGCCGAACCAACTCGTGAATCTCGGCACCTACGAAGCCATCGTACACCGCGGTGACCCAACGGCGGATATCGACTGGACCCTCTGTTGGGACTTTCCGGAGAAGCTAAGGGTCGCCGATCCCATGAGCCGACACAGGACCGACCTGCTTGTCGGCGACAGCTTGCGAGCGAGTTCAAGCGCAGGATTTACGGGTTCGCATCTGTCGACACGGTACATGAAGTACAGGTTTTCCGACGTTGTCTTTGCCATCGAGCCTAAGGGAGCAGGCTCCAAAGAATTCGACCTGACATCGGAAGGACCCTTGGCGCCGCCCCTCATCAGGAATCAAGGCCGAGCGTGGCCTCTCCCTGGTCCCGTCAAGACCCACCTCTTCCCCGACCAGGCATATACCTACTTCCAAAACACCGGCTTCTTGAGCGAATTTGAGGCCGAGTACGAAGACTTGATGGATAAAGTTGTCTATCTTGGTCCGCTACGAGAGCATCCTCAACGAGAGTACCGGTGGTCCGGTACGAGCCCCCACGACGTAGGACCACGAGGAGAACGCACGGTCGATGCCATCCTTGCAGCCACGACGCGAAACGAAAAGCGTAACCTTGCGCCGCGGCGCCGATTCATGAAGTTCCAGGAAATGATCGCCCACTGGCTACGAGAACTTGGCCTGATCCATTCCTTCGAGATCAGGGAAATTGGATCCGGGACGAACCTCTACCAGGCATGCGTCCGAACCGCACCTCACAGCCCGGAGACGATGTTGACAGACGTCGGTTTCGGGGTTTCGCAGATACTGCCCGTCTTGGTGCTCCTCTATTATGTTCCCGAAGACTCGATTGTCTTGATGGAACAGCCGGAAATTCACCTTCATCCGTCGGTGCAGAGTGCTCTGGCGGATCTGATGCTAGCGGTAGCCGAGCATCGTCGCGTCCAGATCATCGTGGAAAGCCACAGTGAACATCTGCTCCGACGCTTCCAGCGACGCGTCGCCGAGGGTGCCGTAGCGTCCAGCGACCTGTTGCTCTACTTCGTTCGGACAAACAACGGGGCGGCGGAACTAAACGATCTGGAATTGAACAATTGGGGTGAGATCGAGAACTGGCCGGAGAAGTTCTTCGGCGATGAAATGGGCGAAATTGCGGCCATCAGTACCGCGGCCCTGAACCGGCGGATCGAAGCAGACGGCCGGTCGGGAGCCTCGGAATGAGGGCCTGCGTCGTCGACACCAACGTTCCCATGGCAGCCAACGGAAGGAACACGCACGCCAGCGCGGATTGTCAGCGAGCATGCGTAAATGAGCTGCTGGAAGTTTGTCAGCACAGAGTGATCGCCATCGACGATTTGGGACTCATCTTCGCCGAGTACAAGCAGAATCTGCTCTTCGCCGGGGCGCCCGGCGTGGGAGACATGTTCTTCAAGCACGTCCACAATCACCAATACGACCCCATGCGCGTGAATCGCGTGTCGGTTACGGCGTGCGACGACGACAAGCGGGGCTTCGAGGAACTGCCGAAAAATGACCTGGACAGATCAGATCGGAAGTTCCTCGCCACGGCTCTCAAGGCGCAGGCTGCCATCCTGAACGCCACCGACAGCGACTGGAGCGAACACGAGGCGTTGACCAGCCAATTGGGCGTGCCGGTCCTCCAGATCTGTCCACAACACGCGACCAAAGGGTAGCCTTCCGCGTAGGCAGTTTCGACCTTGGGCGCGAGCCCATGCTCAAGTATCCCAAAACCCCTTACTGGCCGTACTCACCTGCCCGTGCCTCGGGTGACGACATTCTGGGCGACCCAGCCCGGTTCACGAAGAACACGGTCGTCGTGACCGAGAAGCTCGACGGTGGCAACACGTTGATCCACAAGGGCGAGGTGTACGGCCGAAGCGTTTCGTCGCCTTCGGCGGCCAAGTGGATGGCCATGGTCAGGAAACACCATGCGTGGAAGGTGACGGAGCCGGACGTGTTCCTTTACGGCGAGGACATCTACGGGGTCCACAGCATCGAGTACGATCCTGTGCCGGAGGGCGAAACCTTCTACGCCTTTGCGCTACGCTTCCCGGACGGGTCGTTCTCGTCGTTCAGCGCTCTCGTGGAATACGCCGGTGCACGCGAGATCCCCGTGGTCCCGGTTCTGTACGAGGGTCTATTCGGGTCGGTGCAAGAGCTCCGGGACTTCGTGAGCCGCGCTCATGCAGCGCCGTCAGCTCTGGGTGGGGCGAGAGAAGGCGTGGTGATCAGGTTGGCCCGGGCGTTTCCGGCCGAGGAGTTCCACCTCAACGTCTGCAAGAGTGTTCGCGAGGGCCACGTCCAGTCCGATGAACACTGGTCCAGGCACTGGAGGCCGTGTCGTATTGCGCGCGGATAGCCGGCGGTACCGGTGATGGTGGGCGCCGCGACATTTCCATAGGGAGAAGGGATGGATCAATTGATAAAATAGAGTTATATTGTACGCAGTTTGCCTGATGCAGATCGCGAAGAAAGGGTGCCGGAGCTCGTGATCGGGCGCGATCGCAATTTCCCTTGTGCCGGTCTGACCCCATGAAGCTCCTCGGGCCCATCTTCTGCGCTTGTTTGGTGCTGTCGCTGGCCGCCTGTAGCGGGGGCCAACTTTCCGTCGACCTTCCGGGAGACCGCACCGGAACGCTCGACCTCGATTTCCCTCCCGAGCGCGCCGTCGAACACCGGCTTCCCTTCCGCATTTCCGGCGGCTTTCCACCCTACACCGTGACCATCGCCGGTTGTCCCGGCTGGGCGACTCTCTTCCCCGACCAGGCCATCCTCGCGGGAACGAGCCCCGCCGAAGACCAGGGCAGATCCTTCTTCTGCACTTACAGGGTCACCGACTCCGCCACTCCCCCCATGAGCAAGTCCTTTGGACTTCGTCTCAACGTCGGTCTTCCGGAACCCTTGGTCTTGCCTGCCGTTGACGATCAGACCTTCATGCCCGGGACCTATCGTTCCATCGCACTGCCCGCTGCTTCGGACGGCATTCGGCCGTACACGTACGCCTTCACCTGTGCCAACGGGAGCCTCCCGCCCGGAATCGGCTTCGCACCCGAAACCCGCATCCTCGCCGGCACTCCCACCGCGGGCTTCCGCGACTCCTGCACCTATTCCGTCACCGACAGCGCCGAGCCCCCCGTGACCGTCTCCAACGCCCTCCAGGTCCGGGTGACGAGCGCCAACCTGGCGCTTCCGCGCCCCAGCGACATCTCCCTGTCCATCGCGGCCTTCTACAGCCACACACTCCCCACCGCTTCCGGCGGTGTCCGCCCCTACACCTACGCGTTCACCTGTGCCGGGGGGACCTTCCCCCCCGGAATCGGCTTCGCGCCCGAAACCCGCACGCTCGCCGGAACTCCCACCCGCGACTTCCACGACTCCTGCGCCTATTCCGTCACCGACAGCTCCCGCCCCCCGGCCACGGTCTCCTACCCCGTCCAGGTCCAGGCGACGACAGGCGACTTGTCGCTTCCGGCCGAAATGGACATCAGCCTGACCATCGCGGCCTTCTACAGCCGCACGCTCACCGCGGCTTCCGGCGGTGTCCCGCCCTACTCGTACGCATTCACCTGTGCCGGAGGGACCCTCCCGCCCGGAATCGGCTTCGCACCCGAAACCCGTACGCTCGCCGGAACTCCCGGCGGCGCCTTCGAGGATTCCTGCGCCTATTCCGTCACCGACAGCTCTCTTCCCCCCGTGACGCTCTCCAACAGCCTCCGGGTCCAGGCGACAGGCGGGGTCACGCTGCCCGCGAATGTCGTGCCCGGCGACGAGGTCAACAGCCTTTCCCTCTACGTGCAACGGCACTATCGGGTGCAATTCGCCGAGGCAGCCGGGGGTGTGCCGCCTTACACCTATGAACTGCTGGATTGCGACCCTTCGGGTGTAGCCTTCAGTCCCGACACCCGTACTCTCTCGGGCACCCCGAGCCGACCCTATCGCGGTCCGGAATGCACCTACAGGGTGACCGACAGCGCCTCTCCTCCCGTCAGCGTCTCGCGGGGAGTGGCGTTGACGGTCCTTCCCCTCGATCTCGAAACGTGGCGGTTCCGCGTACGGACCGTGGCACCGAGCGAACACCCCCTCAACCGCATGACGGACCCGCAGGTGTTCACCACCCTGCCGCTCGCGATTGGCGGAACGGGTACCGCGACCTACGAGCTCGTGGACGTTGCCCCGCCGCTGGCGTTCGGGGCGACCAATCGTCAACTCACCTTTACCTATCCCGGCGTCGACCCGCTTCTCGACTCACCCTTCACGTTGCGTTACCAGGTCTCCTCCGGCGGCATGGTTCATGATGCCCTGTGCGTCGACATCACCTACAAGGACAACAGGCCTGAGGGCATCCAGGATGACCTGCTGGACACGGTAGCGGTCGAGATCCGTGAGGACGCCTACTGGGACGGAAAGGAGTATCGGTGTCCGGACAGCAGTCCGTCGTCGCGCTCCATCGGCCGCGCGAGGGTTTCCAATCCGGTGCACGCGGCACTCGGCCCGGTCCATGCACGGCACGCCGTCAACGTCGCACACGCGACCGTGCGGGACCGCGTTCGCAAATGGTCCCCGCGGGCTCCGCCCAAGCGCCCGGCATTCTTTTCCTCCATCGGCTTCACCTCGTTGTCGGGGCTGAGCGAAGGCTTCGACTACACGGGGTCCGGCGAGTCGCTGAGCGCCGGTGCCGAACTGGGAGCCGACTCCTGGCAGGCGGGCCTGGCGGCGTCTTTCGCTCGGACCGACCTCCGCTACCGGGCCGCGCCGAGGCTCGCGGAAGCGGGCTACCGCTCCGGCGAACACGACACCGAGGTGTTCTCCGTGCATCCCTTCGCCGCGTGGCACTGGCGCTCCGGAGCACACCTCTGGGCATCGCTGGGCGCCGGGTTGGGCGAACTCCGCCACCGCGACGACGCGGGCTTCCCGTCCCGGGCCCGGTCCGACGTGCGCCTTCGCGCCTACGCCGCGGGCGCCTCCGTTCCCTTGACCGAAGTATGGTCCGGACAAATCGACGCCGAAGCCGGCCTGGAGTCGTTCCGGTTCGAGATCGAGGGCGGAAGCCGGATCTCCACCGAGCTGCCCCCGCTGCGCGGTCACGACTATCGCGCCGGCCTGGCGTGGAGTGCGCCCGTTACCGGCAGACCCTCCGTGTCCCTGGCCTACAAGCGCTTGACCGGGGACGGGCCCGAGGGAACGCTGGTGGAAGCACGGGGCTCCACGTCGGCCGCCGGCATCCTTCACCCTCGGCTCACCTTGACGGCGGTCGCCGAGGCCTCGGTCGGTCTCGGCGCCTACGAGCAGGACACGTGGGGCGTCGGCGGTGTCGTCCGCTTCGCGCCGTATGGTTCCGGTCACGGTTTCGGCCTGGTCCTGGACAGTCGTCTGGCGTCGTTGGCCGACGATGGCCGTTCGGCCGGCCTGGCCGTGCGGGGCGAGGCCGGCTATGGCCTATGGGTCGGGCCGTCCGTCGGGATCATGCGTCCCTACGTAGGCCTGGCTCGCGATCCGGCGAATTCCGCCCTGCGCCGGACCCTGGGGCTCGACCTTCGCGATACGCCGACCTCGAAGCTCACCGTCGAAGTCCACGACCACCGCCGCCGTCCAACCCCCGTGCTGGGGGTCACGTTCACGCTGCGCCGCCGCTTCTGACCCTCGTGCGGGCCAGCCCGCGGGCCGGCACCGTGGACGTCACCGTCCGGCGGGTTCGAGACGTGCGATCATTCCGTTGGTTTCATCGCTCAGGAGGTAAACGCAGCCGTCCGGTCCGACCCGCACGTCGCGAATCCGGCCCAGGACACCCTTGAGGAGGCGCTCCTCGCGCACCACCCGCTCGCCGTCGAGCTCAAGGCGGGCCAGCAGGCGGTAGGCGAGCGCGCCCACCAGGAGGTTGCCGCGCCAGCCGGGGAACTTGTCGCCATCGTAGAAGGCCATGCCCGAGGGCGCGATGGACGGGGTCCATTGATGCAGCGGCTGCGCCATGCCCTCCTTGCGCGTACCCTCGCCGATGCGCGTGCCGATGCCGTAGTTCCTGCCGTGGGTGATCACCGGCCAGCCGTAGTTGACGCCCGCGCGGATGACGTTGATCTCGTCGCCGCCCTGCGGGCCGTGCTCGTGGGTCCACAGCTCGCCGGTGCGCGGATGGAGGGCCGCACCCTGGATGTTGCGGTTGCCGATGGTGTAGATCTCCGGCCTCGCACCCGCCACGGCCACGTAGGGATTGTCCTTGGGCACGCCACCGTCCTCGGTCAGGCGGATGACGGAGCCGGCGTGGTCGCCGGGGTCCTGTGCCCGCGGCCGGTTGCCCCGGTCCCCCAGAGTCAGGAACACGTGCCCCCTGCCGTCGAGAACCACCCGCCCGCCGAAATGGCGGCCTCCGAACGACTTCGGCAATGCCCGGAAGAGAACCTGCACGCCGGTGAGGCGGTGACCGTCGAGCCGGCCGCGGGCCAGCTCGGTGCCGTAGCCGCCGGACCCTCTGCCCGCATAGGCG
The DNA here is from genome assembly GCA_964519455.1 of uncultured Syntrophobacterales bacterium. Lineage (GTDB taxonomy): Bacteria > Desulfobacterota > Binatia > UBA9968 > JAJDTQ01 > JAJDTQ01. Next base: position 23,674 of record CAZFIU010000038.1, on the reverse strand, counting down.
ACATAGACGAGGCGGTTCTCCGCGAAGCGGGGATGCAGCACGACGTCGTGCAGCCCGCCCTGGCGTCTCTCGGTCACGGCGCCGGGCAGGCCGGAGATTGGAGTGGTATCCAGCGTCCCATCGGCGTCGACGTAGCGGAGGCGGCCGGCCCGTTCGGTGACCAGCATCCGGCCGTCCGGAAGGAAGGCGAGGGACCACGGGCGCTCGAGCCCGCGGGTGAGGATGCGCACCCGCACGTCGTGTCGCTCGGTCCGCTCCACCGTATTCGCGGCCGCAATCCCGGACCAGCCGAGGATCACGGCAAGAGCGCTGGCAGCGAGGCGAAGCGATACACCCCAGAACCGCGGCCACTGTTTGAGCGCAGCGGGTGTTGCAGGCTTCATGACCCGGCCGGTGATATCAGCGGGCCTTGTGTGGGGTTGGGCCAGCGTCTCGTCGTGATTCTTCTTGTCCAACCGCACGATGAGCGAGTCCTTCCAGGTCCCGACACACATGTTGCCGTTGATCATGAAGCAGACACCGCCGAACATCTTCCGTTCGGAAAAGCCATCTTGTTGCGAGATCAGCGGACGTATGCGTCCAGCCAGCGTATCGTCGTTTGCCATTCCCGTGTCCTCGGGTCTCACTACCACCACCGGACCGACTACGGCATCACCATGCCGCCGTTGACGTGCAGGGTGGCGCCGGTGACGTACTCGCTCTCGTCGCAGGCGAGGAAGAAGATGCCGTCGGCGATTTCCTCGGGCATGGCGGCGCGGCCCATGGGGAGACCGCCGGAGAGCTTTGCCCACTCGTCTTCGTCGTACTTGCCGCGCACGCGGTCGGTGCCTGTGAGACCGGGGGCGATGGTGTTGACGCGGATGCCGTGGGGCGCCAGCTCGGCGGCCAGGGACTTGGAGAAGGCGATGATGGCGGCCTTGGAGGCGGCGTAGTGGGTGCGCTCGGCGCCGCCGGTGACGCCGAAGTTGGAAGCGGTGTTCACGATGACGCCCCGGCCGGCCTGCTTCATGGGGGCGATGACCGCCTGGGAGCAGAGGAAGGTGGTCTTGAGGTTCAGGTCCAGGCACTCCTTCCATTGCGCGGGAGTCACGTCCTGGATGGCGCCCTTGTGGAAGGTGCCGCCGGCGAGGTTCACGAGGACATCGACGCGGCCGCAGGCGGACAGGATGCGCTCGAACGCGGCGGTCACCTGGGATTTGTCGGTCAGGTCGGCGTGGATGAAGCGGCCTTCCACCTGCTTCGTTTCGAGAAGGGACGCGGTGGCGGCGCCGGCTTCGGCGTCGCGGTCGAGGATGACGGGCACGTAGCCCTCTTCGCTGAAACGAAGCACCGCGGCGCGGCCGATGCCGCTGGCGCCTCCGGTGACGACAACCACTTTCGCATCCATCATGTGTCCTTTTGTTCCGTGACCACCCTGGCCGGCAAGACTACGCGCTCTCATCGGCGGTTCCTCGCGCAACCGGGCGGTCCCTCCAGCGCCTCGTTCCCGACGTTACTGCATGATCGCACCGCCGTTGACCACCACGGTCTGCCCGGTGACGAACCGGCCCCGGTCGCTGGCGAGGAAGACCGCCGCCTTGGCCATGTCGCGCGGCTGTCCGATGCGGCCGAGGGGGATCCGGGCGGCGCTGGCGTAGAGCTCCTCTTCCGTGCGGTGGCCGCGGGGCTGCGCGGTGTCGGACACCCCGGGGCAGATGCAGTTGACGGCGACGCCGGCGGGCGCCAATTCCAGGGCGAGGCTCTTGGTGAAGCCGATGATGCCGCCCTTGGAGGCGGCGTAGTGGGCGCCGTTGTCCGCCCCCTGAAGGCCGCGGCCGGAGGTGATGCTGATGATGCGGCCGCTCCGCTGTGCCAGCATGTGCGGCGTCACGGCGCGGCTGCACAGGAACGTCCCGAACAGGTTGGTGCCGATGACCCGCTCCCACTCGTCCTCGGCCATGTCCTCCACCGTGCTCGTGGGATAGATGCCGGCGTTGTTCACCAGGATGTCGACTCTGCCGAAGCGCTCGAGACAAGCCTCCACCATGGCGTCGACGGAGGCGTCGCGGGATACGTCGGTGGCGCGGGCGAGGGCGGTGCCGCCGGCCTCCTCGATCTTGCGCCGCACCGCCGCGGCGGTGTCTTCCCGCAACTCCGCCACCACAACGCTCGCGCCCTCTTCCGCCAGGGCCGTGGCGATGGCCTCGCCGATCCCCTGCCCGCCTCCGGTAACAATGGCCGTCCGGCCTTCGAGTCTGCGCATGGGAATGCTATTTAGAACCTTCCACCCGCGTTGGCAACACGGCCCCGCCTCTGCCCCTCCTGGACCCCCGACCCCGATCGGGTCGAGGGCAAGCCCCCGATCGGGGTCGGGGGCAAGCCCCCGATCGGGGTCGGGGGCAAGCCCCCGATCGGGGTCGGGGGCAAGCTTTTGCGGGAGGGACGGGAAGAAGTACGGGAGGAGACAGGACAGCATGAACACGGCGGTGCCGCTCGACATCCGCAACGTTTCCTACTCGGCGGGGCAGCGCACGATCCTCGACTCCATCGAGTGGACCGTGCGCCAGGGCGAACACTGGGTGATCCTGGGACCCAACGGCTCGGGCAAGACCACGCTCCTCAAGATGGCGTGCGGGTACCTGTGGCCGAACCAGGGAGGCACCGTCTACCGGAACGGCAGCCGGCGGGTGGACCTTCGCGAGCTGCGCAAGGGCATCGGTTGGGTTACGGTGTCCCTGGCCGCCCAGATTCCCGCCCGGGAACCCGCGCTGCGGACCGTGGTGTCGGGCAAGTTCGCGCAGATCGGCCTGCTGGAGATGTCGACGGTCCGGCCGCTGGAGGAGGACTTCGCGCGGGCCGAGGCCCTCATGGAGCGCATGGGATGCCTGCGCCTGAAGGACCAGGCGTTCGGCACGCTGTCCCAGGGGGAGCAGCAAAAGGTGCTCATCAGCCGGGCGTTGATGGCGCGTCCTTACCTGATGTTCCTGGACGAACCGTGCGCCGGGCTGGATCCGGGGGCGCGGGAGAGTCTGCTGGCGGCGCTCCAGGAGCTGGGGCGTACCACGGACGCCACCGCCCTGGTGTACGTCACCCACCACATCGAGGAGATCCTGCCCGCCTTCGAGAAGACGCTGGTACTCAAGGGCGGCCGCGTGTTCCGCGCGGGCGAGACGGGAAAGGTCATCACCGAGACGCTGCTGCAGGAGCTCTACGAGACGCCGCTGGCGCTGAGGTGGAGCAACGGGCGGTATTGGACAGTGGGTGGGTGAACGGTGACTCCCACGTCACAGAACGTCATTCCCGCGGAAGCGGGAATCCAGGGGTGGAGAGGCGGGAAAACGGCGCGGTAGTGCCACTCCCCGCCCATGGATTCCCGCTTCCGCGGGAATGACGTTCTGTGACGTGGGTGCCCTGGGAGTTTTGACACACCCGCTTCCGCGGGAATGACGTTCTGTGACGTAGTTGCGCTGTGTGTATGACACAGCCTGTTCCGCGGAAATGACATGATTTGTACTCCGTCGCGTCGATCGCCTGGTTCGTGGGAATGACGGAGAGAGGAGGAACCCGTGAAGGTCGTCACATGGAATCTGAACTCCATTCGGGCGCGGGAGGAGCGTTTGCTGAGCTGGCTGTCGCGCCACGACCCCGACGTCGTGTGCCTGCAGGAGACCAAGGTCACCGATGAACAGTTTCCCCACGAGGTCTTGAAGGACCAGGGTTATCACGCGGCCGTGCACGGCCAGCGGACCTACAACGGGGTGGCGATCCTGTCGCGGGAGCCCATCGAGGACGTGCGCATCGGCTTCGACGACGGCGCGGACGATCCCCAGGCGCGGTGCATCTGCGGCGTGGTCCGCGGCATCCGGTTCATCTCGGTGTATGTCCCCAACGGCTCCACGGTGGAGTCGGACAAGTACGTCTACAAGCGCGAATGGCTGGAGCGGCTGATGCCGTACCTGGACAAGACCCACGTCCCGGGGACGCCACTGCTGATTTCCGGCGACTTCAACATCGCTCCCGACGTGGCGGACGTAGCCGAGCCGGACGCGTGGCGCGACACCGTGCTGTTCAACCCCGACATGACCGGCGTGATGACGCGGCTCTCGGACTGGGGGCTCCAGGACGTCGTGCGGCGACACAACCCCGACCCGGGGCTCTACTCGTGGTGGGACTACCGCCAGCTTGCGTTCCCGCGCAACCAGGGGCTGCGCATCGACCACATCCTGGCCACGCCGGACCTCGCGGCGCGGTCGACCTCGGCCGGCGTGGACCGGGACGAACGCAAGGGCTCGAAACCGTCGGATCATGCGCCGGTGTTGGCGGAGCTGGACTGGCCGTAGGTTCCCTCCCCGCGGGGTACGTCTATCGGGGGAAGCGGATGTGTCGAGAACGGAATGGACGGGCAGGGCCGGGATGTCGTAGGGGCGACCTCCGGTCGCCCCTACGACATTTGCAGCACCGGGGAAGCTCCGATCGATTGCCGCTCGGTACCCTGGCGTCCTTCGGCGCCGCGAAGCGAGGTCGAAGGACGCCGGCACGGCTGATCGGAGTCTCCTTGGTGTCCGGTTACTTCTTGCGCGGCACCGCCGCCCACGCCTCGATCTCGATGAGCATGTCCTGCAGGTCGATGCCGACGCCGCGCAGCAGCGTGGCGGGACGCGGATGGGCGCGCAGATCGGGCTCGTGCTCCTCGAAGAACGCGTACATCTCGTCACGCATGTCGAACACGTCTTCGCGCCGCGTGAGGAAGTAGCGGATCATGACGATGTTCTTGAGCTCGCCGCCCATCATCTCCAGGTTGTCCTTGATGTCCTGCCAAGCCTGGCGGGTCTGCTCCTTGATGCCGCCGACCACCTTGCCGCGGCCGGACCGCTCCTCGTTGGGCTCCCGGCAGGGTGCGTCCTCGAACGGGTCGCGTCCGGTGGACCCGGAGAGGAAGAGGATGTCCACGTCGCCGCGGGTGCGGAACCCGGTGGCCCAGTTCATCCTCTCCTTGTGGTAGTGCGGCCACAGCGTGCCCCAATCGTACTCGGTCTTCTCCGCTTCCTGACGTTTCACCGCCTCTTGGTTGGTTGCCATGGTGATTCACCTCCTTGTGGTTTGGGTTTGGTTGGCGATTGATTGGACGGCCGCGGAACGCGTGCGCCATCCCGGCGCGCCGCTTCAACGAGCGGCCCGGCGCCGAGCCATGCGCCCTACCCCAGGCCGACGAACGGTATGGTAATGCCCTCGGTGCGCTCGATGTAGCGAATGAACCGGTACTTGTACTCGGCCAGGTCGACGTTGGGGCGCGGGATCTCGCGGTGGATGAGGCTCTCCTCCACCTTGCACACCACGTAGTGGAGCCCCTCGCCGGTGACGCCCGGCAGGCCGTGCTCCTTGAACCCCTCGACGTCGTGGACGGTGACGGCGTTGTCGATGCCCGAGGCCCGTGCGATGGCCTCCAGGTCGGTCTTGCCGGCCGTTGCCGTGGGCTCGCTCATGGTGCTGCCGCTGTAGACCTCGTTGTCGAACACGAACACCGTCAGGTTGGACAGGTCGAGGTTGCCGAGGGTCGGGAGATTGAACAGCGACAGCAACACGCTGCCGTCGGACTCCAGCACGATGACCCGCCGGTGCGGCAGCGCCAGCGCCAGGCCCATGCCCACGCCCGTGGCGCACCCCATCATGCCTACCAGCAGGTTGCCCTCGTGTTGCGGCGCCAAGTGGAACCACTCGATGCGCTGGCCGCTCTGGGAGGACAGCACCAGTTGATCGGTCATCAACGGTGCCATGAGTTCCAGGCACTCACGCCGGATCATCGGGCGAACTCTCCCGAGAAGATGAGGGCGGCGGGCTGGCGCATGGAGTCGCTGACGCGCTGGGCGTCGCGTATGTGCCGCTCGAGGTTCTCCGCGTCCTCGACCACGCGGTACTCGATGCCCAGGCCTTCGAGGGTGGGGATCATGCGCATGCCGATGGACACGTACAGGAAGCTGTTGCGCTGGTCCGCGAAGCTGCCCAGGAAGCCGATGAGCAGCAGGATCGGCACGCCCATCTGCTTGCCCACGGTGAGCAGCGAGTAGGCGGACACGTAGGGGCCGGTGCTCTCCATGTAGCAGGCCACCCTCTTGCCGCCGAGGGCCGCGCCCGCGGCGATGGTGATGGCCTCCTGCTCGCTGGCGGTGCCCACGAGCTGCACGGTGCCGTCCTCGCGCAGGAGCGGCAGGATCTGGCTCAACCGGCTCTCCGGCAGGTAGGTCATGAAGTCGATGCCTGCGGCCTTGAGGCCGTGGACGATCTTCTCGGCGAATATCGGTTCCATGGGTTCGCGTTCGTTCCGGAGCGGGTCAGCGCGTCCAGTTGCAGATGGTGGCGGCCGACAGCGCGTAGATCTGCGACGCGCGCACGATCTCGTCGACGTCGATCTGCTCGGACCGCGTGGTGAAGCGGCCTCCGCCGAGGCCGAACTTGCACGCCGGAATGCCCATCTCGTTGTAGATGTTGGTGTCGGTCCAGATGCTGGAGCGGAACGTGTTGACCGGCGTGGTCTTCTTGCCGAACAGCTCCTGGTGCGTGTTCTCGATGACCTCCACCACCGGCTCGATGCCCTTGGCCTCGTAGCCCATCTTCGACGTGTACATCTCGATGTCGTACTCGTAGCCGGTGCCGTCCATGACCGCGCGCAACTGCCGCTGCACCTCCATGGGCCGGAGCTCCGGCGGAATGCGCACGTCCACGTAGAGCGAGCAGATGCCCGGGTGGTAGTTGGGCCGGTAGGGAGCACCGCCCTGGACCGCTCCCAGGTTGACCTTCGGGATGATCGGGCCGTTGGCCGACTGGTACACGTGCGTGGCCTCGAACTCCTCGGCCCAGGCGTCCACCGCCTGCGCCACCCTGGCCATCTTCAGTACCGCGTTGTGCTCCAAGGGCGGTTCCTGCTGCCGCGTCACCCCCCAGGCGGCGTGCGGATTGCCGAAGGTGTCGATCTTGAACTGGGCCACCCCGGCCTGGGTCCACACGATGGACAGGGCCGAGCGGTCCGCCACGATGGCGTAGTCGGACTGCACGCCGTAGGTGAGCAGGTGGCGCGTGCCGGTGCCTTCGCCGCGGTAGAGCCCGGACTGGTACGGTCCGATGGGGGTGCGGGAGATCTCCCCCGCCACGGCCGCGAGGATCAGGTCTCCCTTGATGGCGACGCCGCTCTTCTTGAGCGCCTTGCCCGCCACCATGAACGCCGCCAGGCCCGACTTCATGTTGGACGCGGCAAGGCCGAACACCTTGCCGTCGCGGATGGCGCCGCGCAGCTCGCTCTGGGGCTCGAGCTCCCGGCACAGCATGAGGTCGTCCTCCTGCCCGGTGAAGCTCGTGTCCATGTGGCCGTTGATCATCAGCGACACGCCGCCGCCGGTGCCCTGGAGCACACCCACCGCGTTCACGCGGTCGGGGTCGATCTCCTGCCGCACCGCCTTGAGCCCGTTGGCCCGGTGCCAGTCGAGGATGAACTCGCCGATCTCCTTCTCCGAGCCGGTGGGGCTCAGGATGTCCACGAGGTCGCGTGTGAGCTCGGCCAACTCCTGGCCGTCGATATGCTGGAGGATGCGTTCCTTGGTATCGTTGTCCATGGTGTCGAGGTGGGGTCGGGGATGTTCGATGCGTGTGATCGATGCGTTGGATGCTTCGATACGGGTCAGCTCTTGCGCTGCTTGTCGATCTTCATGATGGGCATCACCCCGGTGACGTCGACCTTGTAGAGGTCCTGGAGCAGCCGGTGGGTCTCCTCCGCCTGCCCGGCGATGGACTCGATCTCGTCCTCGGTGAGGTTGAAACCGTATTCCTTGTCGATCTCGCGAATCCGTTCCTTCACGGCGGCTCCTCCGGTTGGCGGACAACTCAAGCGAAATTGCGATGAAATCGCACTCGTTGGGCTCGTAACACGCACGCCTAGGCGTGTCAACGCGGCCCCTGCCGCACTCACGCAGCCCGAGCCCGCGCAGCGTGTGTTGCACTCACGGCCGTCCGCCAACGCCTGCCAACGCCTGAATGCGTCATTCCCACGAAACAGGGTGTGTCGGTACTCCCAAGGCACCCACGTCAAAGAACGTCATTCCCGCATTCCAGGCTGTGTCAAACGGCCATGGCCTGCAGCCAGTCACCCCGTGGGATGAAACAGAGAAGGGGGACGAAAGTGGGGCGCCGGCCCCCAATGAGTCATTCCCGCGGAAGCGGGAATCCAGGGGTGGGGGGTGTGGCGGCCTCATTGCCCGGCCCCACCCCGCCTGGATTCCCGCTTCCGCGGGAATGACAATTCAAGGGATTATTGCCTCTTTACAGACCCAGCAACTCCTCGGCGTTCCCGCCCAGGATCTTGACCTTCTGGGTGTCGGTGACGTCGCTTCGCTCCTCGATGCCCGACACAGTGTGCGGGTACTCCGAATCGAAGTGCGGATAGTCCGTGGCCATGAAGATGCGGTCCTCTCCGAGTTCCTTGATGGGCGTCGCCAGGTCGCGCTCGTCCGCCTCGCAGGTCACGTAGCAGTTGCGCTTGATGTACTCCGACGGCGCCATGCTCAAGTGGCCGGTGAGCTGGGAGAAGTCCTTGGCCCACTCGTAGTCGTCGTCCATCCGGTGCATCCAGAAGAGGATCCACTCCGCGCTGCACTCGAAGAACACCACCTTGAGCCGCGGGAACTTCTCGAACACGCCGCCCAGCACCAGCGCGATGAGCGCGGCCGTGCAGTTCATCACCCGCCCCAGGACGTGGGTCTTGTAGAAGTTGTCGAACCGGTCCGTGAGGTCGCCGTTGCTGTTGGGATGGCAGAAGAGCGGCACGCCCAGGTCCTGGACCGTCTCGTAGTAGGGATAGAAGATCGGATCGTCCACGTTCCTCGAACCCACGTACGGCACCAGATGGGTGGCCTTGAAGCCCAGCTCCCCGACACAGCGCGTCACTTCGTCCGGCATCGCTTCCGGGCAGCCGGCCGGAGCCATGGCACAAGGCAGGAACGTCTCCTCGTAGCCCTTGACCAGGTTCGCCACCCAGTCGTTGAAGGCCCGCGCCACCACCGCGCCCAGGCGCCCCTGGTTCTGCGTGGCGATGCTGATGCCGGTGGGGAAGATGATCTCCTTGTCGATGCGCTCGGCCCGGATATCCTCCGCCCGCCGCGCCATGTCGTACCCGCCCACCTGCCGCTCGGCGATCTCCCCCGCGCGCCAGTTCACCTTGGGGTCGTAGATGTAGGGGTGCTTGTGGGTCGCGAGTCCCTGGGGATTGAGCGGCTCCAGGGAATGGATGAAGCGGGTCCCGTGACTTCGGCCCGCGTCGTTGGCCTTCCTGGGAGTGAACTGGGCGAACGGCTCGCCGAGCTTGTAAACCTCGTCCATGAAGTAGCCCTCGCGCAGATGCGAGTCGAGATCGATGATCATGGGTCGTCCCTCCGTTTGAGCGATCGTCAGAAAGGGAGACTAACACCCGGTCAGGGGTCCGGCAAGGTGACAGGGGTCCAGGTTCAGGCGTGGGTCATCCGCACCGGCTGCAAGGTCCGGGGCCAACGTCCTCGGACAGGACGCGGCCGGGACCGGCGCCAAGCGCATGTCCCTGTCGCCGCTACCGCAACTTTTTGTCAATCTCCTTGCGGTCGCTTCACGCCTTCTTCTTCCTCTTCTCGAGATTGTCCAGCTCCGCCATCAACCGCCGCTTGGCCTTGTGTCGCGCCCGCAACGCCGCGACGTAGCGGCGGTAGTCGTCGCTTCGGCCCAAGCCTTGCATGAGCCTTTCCATCTTCGAGAGATAGGGCATCGCGTCGCGATAGGCGCCGGGCTGGACTCGGGCGATCAGACGCTCCGCCTTGCCTTGCCACAGGTCGAGGCTGACGTCGGGATGGGTCTTCGCCACGGCCTGGGCGATGCGGTCGGCATGCTGGTCCTTGTAAGGAGCCTCCCGAAACCACCGCAAGGCATCCTCCGTCCGTTTCTCGTAAAGCGCAATTTCAACAAGGCTATTGTGGTCAGGCGCGTTGCGCTGGAACCGTCGCTGGGGAATTGGAAGCCCCGTATCCGGCAGCGGCCAGCCGGCCGCGGACGAAGGGGCGGCTCCGGTCTCCAGGTAGCGCAACAATCCGGACCTCACTCGCGGCCAGCAGCCTTTCTTGCCGGCTGCCTGTTCGACCAGGCGATAGTTGTCGACGTCGCTTCGTTGGAGAAACCCCTCCACCCGCAACGCCGCTGCCAGCGACCAGTCCCGCCGCCGCCGGGCGATGGCAAGCAACTGGTCCACCAACTTCCAGGCAATGCCGGGCGAATGCTTCAGGGTCTGCCTGAAGCCCTGGTAGATCCAGTGCACGGCCTGGTCGTAGTCCTTGCCCGCCACCAGGGCGTCAACCAGATCGACGTAGTTGTCGCACCAGGGCAGTTCGGCAATCATCAGCTCGATCGCACGATGATCCTCGCCGGCTTTGCCCAACGCCCGCCGCGTGTACTTCAATAGCCGCTCCCGGCGGAATTTCTCCGACGACCAGCGGTCACCGTCCTTGGGCTTGGGGCTGGCCGCCAGACGGTCGGCGAACGCTTCGGCGACCTGGCGCCAGTCGGCGGGTTTCATCCGGCTCTCGCTCACCGGCGGCGTCAACCCGTCCAGCAAACCGTACGAGTCGTCCAGGAGCTTGTCCCAGTACCAGATCATGCGCTCCGCGGCCGGCTGTCCGGTCTTCCCCATTGCGGCGAACACCAAGGCCAGGCATTCGCTGATCTCGCCGGCGGTTTCCCCTTCGTCGCCCGATTCCTCGACCTGGGTGATGCCGAGTACGAACAATTCCTCGCCCAGCTCCAGCACCGCTTCGTGATGCCCGTCGTTCAGCAGCTTCTTGAGCTGCTCTCGAATCGGAGAGTAATCCGGCGTATGGCCTTGGTGGCGCCGATAGTTCTGCCAGCCTCTCTCGCTTGCCGTCTTGCGGATCTGCCCGCGCAGCCGCGCCACGGCCCGATTCCGAGCCTCGTCGGTGAGCGGCGCCGACAGCGGCAACGTGTGGGAAAGCGATGGATCGGACGCGAACCGATCCATGGCCCATTCAACGAGCTGCGCCTTGGTCAGAGCGTCGAGGGCGGCGCGCGCCTCATTGGCATCAAAAGCCTGCTCCGTGCCGAAACCTTCCGCCAAGCCATGCGCCGAGAGCCGGTCGCTCAGCTCGTCACCGTCGATCCGCGGAACCGGCGTCCTCGCGGCGGTGCAATCGAGATAACTCAGAACGACGGCAACGGCGTGCTTGCACGGCCCGTCGTAAGGACAACTGCACTCGTGGTCAGGCCCCCGGCGGGTCACCCAAACTCGGGTGGCGTAGTCTTCGCTTCCGGCCACCGTAGCAACCAGATGCCCCTCCCCGGTCACCGCAAGATCATGCACGCGTCGCCGATAACCCTTGCCGCGCTTGAAGACCGTGGCTCCCGCCCACTGCTCCAGGTCGCCCGCATCGAGTGGGGTATAAGGCTTGGTCGGCATGGCAGTGACTCTCCTCCTGTACCGCATATCGATACCGTGCAAACGTCCATCAAGCCAAGACCCTGCCGTGTCGCGTGTTGGCGCGATTCGAAGCACCGCGCCGTTGGCCGCGCATTCCCGCGAAACAGGCTGTGTCAGAACTCTGCTCAGACACGGGAATG
>CAZFIU010000038.1:0-11961 GCA_964519455.1 uncultured Syntrophobacterales bacterium | reverse complement strand
CGGGAATGACGGAGAGATGGAGATGACTTTTGAGTAGTCCTGACTTTCGAAGACAGACCGGCTTTTGAATAGCCCTGTGTGGGTATTTGCCATTCCCCAACCCGTGGCATAAGGTCCGGCCCATCGTGACCGACCTCGCAACCAACAACGCCGTTCCACGGACCGGAATGCTCGCCACGGTTCGCAACCGGCGCGGCGTGATCGCGGCCGTGGAACCCTTCGACGGCGATTCGGGGCGGCTGCACCTCGTCCACCTGGAGTACCAGGACGACGCCGCGCCGTCCGCGGAGCGCCTGCTGTGGGAGATCGAGCCCCGGCGCGACCTCGACCAGCCGCTGGCGCTTCCGCAACCGGATGGCGACAATGCCATGCCGCCGCGGGAGTTCGACGCGCTGCTGCGGGCGGCGCGCTGGACCGCGCTCTCGCCGTACCTCGACCCCGACGGCGCCGGGCCGCTCGAAGCCAGGCCCCTCGCCAGCCCCTTCCACGGTGCCGTGCGCGTGGAGGACTACCAGCTCATGCCGCTGCTGAAGGCCCTGCGCATGCCGCGGGTGAGCCTGCTCATCGCCGACGACGTGGGATTGGGCAAGACCGTCGAGGCGGGATTGATCCTCACGGAACTGCTGCTGCGCCGCCGCATCCGCCGGGTGCTCGTGCTGACGCCCGCTTCCCTGCGCCAGCAATGGCGCGACGAGTTGTGGGAGAAGTTCTCGCTACGCTTCGAGGTCGTGGACCGCCCGGGCACCGAGCGGCTGCGCCGCCGCCTCGGCATGGACGCCAACCCCTGGACTTCGTTCAGCCGCATCGTCGCGTCCTACCACTACCTGCGCCAGCCCGACGTGCGCGAGCAGTTCCTCTCCGCCTGCCGCACGCCGCCCGGTTCGCCGCATCTTCCCTGGGACCTCCTGATCGTGGACGAGTGCCACAACGTAATGCCGTCGCCTTTCGGCGAAGACAGCGACCTGTGCGAGACCGTTCGCCTCGTCGCGCCGCGCTTCGAGCACCGGCTGTTCCTTTCCGCCACGCCGCACAACGGCCACACGCGCTCCTTCACCGGCCTCCTGGAGATGCTGGACCCCGTGCGGTTCACCCGCACCAGCGAGATGACCCCCGCCATGCGCGGCCGCATCGAGGACGTGGTGGTACGGCGGCTGAAGCGGGACATCAACGCAAGGGGCAAGAGCGAGAACGCCCCACGTTTCTGCAACCGGCGCCCGCCGCTGGCTTTGCCCCTGGCCGTGGACGGCCGGGAGACGGCGCTGACGCACGCATTCGACGCGTTCCGGTCCGCGGTGCGACGGATCATGGCCGGCGGCACCAGGCAGCGCCGCCGGGCCGGGACCTTCGCCGTAGAAATCCTGGGCAAGCGGCTGCTGTCGTGCCCTACCGCCTTTGCCGAGTCGTGGCGGCGGGCGAAGCAGGGGTTTGCCGACCCGGAGACAGCCACCGAACGGGATCTGAGCGCGTCCGAGCGGGCCTTGCGCCAGGAGACCGGCGACGACCGGGAGACGCAGCAACGCGAAGCCACGGCGTCCACCGTGGTCGGCGCGTGGCTCAAGAATTTTGCCGGCGACGTCGAGGGCGAGATTCACTCCATCGAGAACGCCCTCCTCGCCCTGGGCTTCGATCTCGACGGCGCCCCCGTCACCGAGCAGACGCCGTTGGCGGATGCCCGCTTCGATGCCCTGACCACATTGATCGAGCGCCTGCTGGTTACCCCCGACACCCCCGGCGCGTTCCGCGACGACGAACGCCTGATCGTGTTCACCGAATACAAGACCACCCTCGACTATCTTGCCCGACGCCTGCGGGACCGCTTCGAACGGGAACGTGTGTGCACCCTGTTCGGCAGCGGAGGCGCGGACGGCATGAACGAAGCCGACCGCGAGAACGTCAAGGCCGCCTTCAACGACGCCGACCATCCGGTTCGCGTTCTGGTCGCCACGGACGCCGCCTCCGAGGGCCTGAACCTGCACCGCACCGCGCGCTACCTCCTGCACTACGACTGCCCGTGGAACCCCTCCCGCCTGGAACAGCGCAACGGGCGCCTCGACCGCTACGGGCAGGCACGGGACGTCACCGTGCACCACTTCGTCAGCGACAGCGATCCCGACCTCCGCTTCCTCGACCACGTGATCCGCAAGGCCGACGAGATCCGCGAAGACCTGGGCTCCGTGAACGAGATCTTCGACCGGGCCGCGCACCGGCGCCTGATCCTGGGCGAAGAGGCCACGCGGGTTCAGGCCGATCTCGACAACGGCATCGACGCCGCCCTCGGCGACACCCTCACGGAAGCGGATGCCGCGGTATCGACAGGCAACGGTTCCCGCGACGCGGTCTCGCCGGACGTGCTCGCCGCGGAGATCGACCTCGACCCCTCGGCCTTGGGCGACACCCTGGAAACGGCCATGGGCGCTGCTGGCGCAGGACCCCAACTCCAGGCGGAAGCGACCCACGTCTTCCGCGTGCTGCATCCCGACCTCCCCACTTGGCGCGACGTCATCGACGAGACCGTACGCCGTCCGGCCCTCGCGGGCGCCCTGGGTCCGATGCCGCGGCTCGCCTTCAGCACGGAGCCCTTCATCGAGCGGCTCGGAAACCTGAGCGTGTTCCGGCCGCGGCCGGACGTGATGCTCATGCACCTCGCCCATCCCCTGATGCAACGGGCGCTCGGGGGCCTCACCCGCCGCCGCTATCCGGGCGAGCAACAGGTGTCCCGCTGGACCGTGCGCGTGGGCGAGATCCCGAAAGACGCGGAAGCCCTGGTGCTGCTCAGCATCGAGGAACTGGCGGTGAACGACCTGCGCGAAACCTTCCACCGCTGGGTGCGGACGCTGGCGTTTCCGGTGCGGAACGGCGCCCTGGGCGAACCGCTGCCGCATGTCCCGGCGTCCAAGCAGCGCACGAACATTAGCGAGACGACCGCAGTGGACCAGACGGCTGCCGCCGAGGCCCTCGAAGACATTGGCCCCGACCTGCAAGGATGGCTGCGCCAGTACCGGAACCGACTCACCGAACGCCTGCGCCACCAGCTCGAAGCCGACGGCGCGGAAGCCCGGTCACGCGAGGACGAACGCTATCGGCAGCGCCAAGGCGAGGTGTCGCAACTGATCGAGCGGTCCACCGTGGACAGGCTCAACCGCGAGATCCAGCAACTGGACGCCAAGAGGCGTCAGGGCCAGCTCTTCGACGAAACCGGCCTCCTCGCCGAGATCGAGCAGTCCATGGAGGCCAAGCAGGAGGAGATCAGGCGCCGCCAACAGCACTACGCGGACATCCGCGATCAGTTGCAGCAAGAACGCGCTCGCATCCTGGAACGCCTCCTGCCCGCCCGCTTCTCCCTGGCTGGAGATGCACAGGTGTTCCCGGTGGCGGTGGAGATTCGGCTGCCGGAGGCGAGCTAAGGTGACATGGCCACAGGTGCTGGAGACAAGGAAACTTCCGGCTATGAAATGCCTCTGGATGGAGAGCTGCGAAACCGTGGCACGGTATCCGGCTACGAGAACAGGCTCAGAATCCTGAAAGATCAGGCGGAACGTGACGGATATTCACTGATGACAACCAAGCACCGCGAAACCATCGAAAACTACGCCCAGCGGACACTCAACTGCTTCCATCCTCGTTGTCAGGTAAACGCAAGATGCGTTCACCTCGCCAGATTCGAACGATTTTGACGGCGTCGTGATCCCGCCGATAGACGATTCTGAATGACCTATATGTCAGTTCCCGGATTGAAGCCTGCCCGAATTCCGGGACGATGCGCCCGATGTCGGGGTAGTCGGCAAGCCGTTCAATGCGTTCCATGATCTCTTGGAACAAACGCAAGCCTACGTCCGGAACGCCTTCACAAGCATACCAATCCTGGATCTCCTTCAGGTCGGCCAAGGCGGAGTTGGTCAGCCGGATCTCGGCAGGCACGACTATTCGAGACCGAGTCGGTGCTTGGCTTCGGCCAGCGACACTTCGCGTCCCTCCTCCAGATCCGACAGCCCCTCAATCACCGCCCGCATGAAGGCGCGCTCATCGTCGGCCGCTTCGAATTCCTCGACGGATTGGACGACCGCCACGCCACGACCCCTACTCGTCACCAAAACCGGACGCCGCGTTTCCGTTGCGTGTTTCACTACGCGACCGGGGTTCGTCTTGAGGTCGGTCAGCGGAACGATGTCCTCAGAAAATTTCATTCATTTTTCTCCTATAGGACCTGTTTAGTATGCCAATAATAGGGTCTATCTAAAGAGTGGTCAACAGGTCGTTTTGACGCCATCACACTCCGAGTTGCCTTGTTGGTTGAATTTCACCTCACATCAGAAGAATAATGATCAGCCATGAGTAACGGTCTGCCCGGTTGGGAGGACCTGCGTCACAGCGGCCTGCTGCTGGACGCGGCGCGGCTCGAAGCGCTTTCCCGAGACCTGCCTGCCCCTCTCGACGACTACACCGAGCAGCAACTGCGGCGGCGCGGCGACGCGATCCTCGACGGCAGCGATGATATCTCGCCCTTCGTCGCGTTCGTGCTGGAGCGCGTGTGCGGCTTCGGCGGTGGCAAGGGAATCTGGGTCCGCGGCAGCAACGTCTCCACCGCCTGGAGCCGCCGCGCGGTCACCGGCGAGATGGTACGGCCCCGCCACCTATGGCAGGGCCGCCACGGCGCAACGCTTCCGGTGTTCCTGGACGACGGCAAGCAACTGGGCAGGGGCCGGCGCCGCCGGGTCGTGAGCCAAGCCCTGGGGTGGCTTCGAGCAGGCAGCCAGCGCCTCGCGCTCCTGACCAACGGCCGCCAGTGGCGGCTCCTGTTCGCGGGCCTCGACTACGACGCTTCGTGTGAATGGGACCTGGAGTTGTGGTTCCAGGAAGGCGGGCTTGCGCCCCAGGTCACAGCGCTGCGCGCGCTGCTGCGCCCCGACCTCTGGACCCCGGAGACCGATGGGGGCGACCCGCCGCTCCTGCAGGCTATTCGCGACACCCGCAAGGGACAAGCTGAGTTGTCGGAGGTCTTGGGCGAGCGCGTGCGCGAGGCGGTCGAAGTGCTCATCCAGGGGCACGGCGACGTGCTGAAGGAACAGTGTGCGGACATCGATCCCGCCGACATCTACCGCGCTGCCTGCCGGGTGGCGATGCGACTGGTGGTGGTCCTCTTCGCGGAAGCCCGTGAGTTGCTGCCGCGCGAGAACGCTCTCTATCACGAGAGCTATGGCCTGAACGGTTTGCTGAAACGGTTGCAGCGAGACGCTGCTCACGGCGTCGCCATGGATCAGAGCCACGGCGCCTGGCCTCGTGTCCTCGCACTGTTCCGCCTGGTACGGGACGGCTCCCACTTCCCCGACCTGCCGGTGACCCAGTACGGCGGCGAACTGTTCGCACCCGGCAGCGACGGGACCGACGGCGTGGCGCGGGCGCTGGCCGTGTACGAAAACGCCTGCTTCGACGGCGAGGCCATGCCCGATTGGGACGTCTACGAGATGCTGCGCCTCCTAACCCGGACCACGGTCCGCATCCGCCAGGGACGCGGCAGCATCCGGACACCCGTCCCCGTGGACTTCTCGGACCTGTCGTCGGAATACATCGGCGTTCTCTACGAAGGGTTGCTGGACTACGAGCTGAAGACGGCTCCGCCCGGCGACCCGGTCATCTTCCTGGCCGCGGGCGATCATCCGGCGCTGCCTCTCTCGCGCCTGGAAGACATGGACGACCGTGCCCTCAAGGCGCTGTTCGAGAATCTGAAGGACGCCCCCAAGGGAGAGGAGGACGCGGCAGAGGACATAGAGGACGCAGTGGACGAAGGCGCCGGCGAAGCGGACGCCAGCGACGGTCCCGGAGAAGAACTCGATGGCGACGAGTTATCCTCGGAGGTCCGGGACGAGACGCCCTACGCCGCCGACAGCTCGGAAGCGCGGCACCTGAGCCGCACCCGTGCGGAAACGTGGGCGCACCGCGCCGCCCAGGTGGCCGGGCTGGTAAAGAAGCCCCGAGGCAAGGCTCGCGCCGAGACTTTCGAGGACCAGCTCCGCACCAGGGCGCGCCAACTCGTCTCCCGCGTCGTGCTGCCGGGTGAATGGTATCTTGTGCGCTGGGGCGGCACCCGCAAGGGGCGAGGCACGTTCCACACCCGCCCCGGCCTCGCCGTCCCCACCGTGCAGCGCACCCTGCGCCCCCTCGCCTTCAACCCGCCCGTGGCCCGCAGGAAGCCCGATGCGGACGCACCGCCGGCCCGCTGGACGCCGAAGCTGCCGGAGGAGATTCTGGGTCTTGCGGTATGCGACCCCGCGTGCGGCTCCGGCACCTTCCCGCTGGCGGCATTGCGCTTTCTCACCGACGCGCTCTACGCCTCGCTCCAGCATCACGACCGGATCAAGCCGGACGGGGAACGCGCCCTGGTGCGCCTGCTCGGCATCCGTAACGGAGACGACACGGCCGAGGACAGCCTTGCCGACGAACTGATCCCGTGCCGGCCGGAGGACGACGAGTTCGAACCGCGCCTCAAGGCCGTGCTGCGCCGCCACGTAGTGGAACGGTGCATCTATGCCGTGGACCTCGATCCCTTGGCGGTGGAGCTTTGCCGGCTGTCGCTCTGGATCGAGACCATGGACCGCACCCTGCCCTTCGGCTTCCTTGACCACAAGATCAAGTGCGGCAACGCGCTGATCGGCGCCTGGTTCGACCAGTTCAGGCACTACCCAGCCATGGCCTGGAAGAACCGGGAAGGCGGCGACAAGGGCCACAAGAACGGCGTCCATTTCGAGAAGGAGGCCCGAACCAGGGCCATCAAGGCCTTCGAGAAGAGGCTCAAGCCTGACCTGAGGTCCTTCCTGCAAGGCGCGAACCTGGACCTGTTCCGCGAGGACCTGCTGGAAAAGGCCGCGGCCGCCCACGGGGACGCCATGGCCGTCCTTGGAAGCATCCACGCTCTGCCGGTGCGGAACGCGGACGAGCGGCGGAACCTCTATCGCGACCGGTTCCTGGGCTCACCCGAATGGCGCTCGCTGAAGGAGGCCATGGACCTGTGGTGCGCCTGCTGGTTCTGGCCGGCCGACCGCATCGACGTGGCCCCGTTGCCCACGAGCTTCGCGGAACCGCCGACCGAGACCCGCGCCGTGGCCGGACGCGTCGCCGCGGAGATGCGCTTCTTCCACTGGGAGCTGGAGTTCCCGGATGTGCTCCGGGAGAAGGACGCCGGGTTCGATGCGATTCTCGGCAATCCTCCGTGGGATATCGCCAAGCCCGTCTCCAAGGAGTTCTTCTCGAACATCGATCCGCTCTACCGCTCCTATGGCAAGCAGGAAGCGCTGCGCAAGCAAACCGGCTACTTCGAGGACACGGCGGTGGAGAGCGACTGGCTCGACTACAACGCGCGTTTCCGCGCCCAGTCCAACTTCACGAGCCATGCCGCCAGCCCCTTCGGCGACCCCGAGGAAAACGACAAGAGCGCGGATCGATTCTCCATTGTACTGGGCAACGAGAACCGCGAGCTTCACGACCGGTGGCGCGAGGCACGCGACCGCACCGCCGGTTTCGCCGACCCGTCGCACCCGTTCCGTCACCAGGGATCGGCGGACGTGAACCTGTACAAGCTCTTTCTCGAAGCCGCCCACGCGTTGTTGAGACCCGGCGGGCGACTGGGCTTCGTCGTTCCGTCGGGCCTCTATTCGGACAACGGCACGGGCGCGTTGCGGCGCCTCTTTCTGGAACGCTCCCGCTGGGAGTGGCTGTTCGGCATCGAGAACCGCGAGAAGATCTTCCCTATCCACAGGAGCTACAAGTTCAACCCCGTCATCGTCGAGAAGGGCGAGACCACCGAAGCAATCCGCACCGTCTTCATGCGCCGCAACCTGGACGACTGGGAACGCGCCGAGGACCTCGCCACTCCCTATACCCGCCAGCAGGTCGAGCAGTTCAGCCCCAGGAGCCGCGCTATCCTGGAGATCCAGTCGAAGCGCGACCTGGAGATCCTCGAAAAGATCTATGCCAACTCCGTGCTCCTCGGCGACCAAGGCCCCGACGGCTGGGGCATCCGTTACGCCAGGGAGTTCGACATGACCAACGACTCCCACCTCTTCCCGCCTCGGCCGCAGTGGGAGGCGAAAGGCTACCGGCCCGACGAGTACAGCCGCTGGCTCCTGGGCGACTGGCGTCCCATTGAGGAGCTATGGGAAGAACTCGGCATCGATCCGTCGAAGCCTAAGCCGGTGGAGGTGGAGCTTGAGAAATGGCTGTTCGACGGCAGCGCCGGGCCGGAGCGGAGG
The DNA here is from genome assembly GCA_964519455.1 of uncultured Syntrophobacterales bacterium. Classification (GTDB taxonomy): domain Bacteria; phylum Desulfobacterota; class Binatia; order UBA9968; family JAJDTQ01; genus JAJDTQ01. The sequence continues at coordinate 3,718 of CAZFIU010000038.1, read as the reverse complement.
GAGGCCGAGGCGCAGTTCGTACATGGGCATTGGCTGAAGCCGGGGGATGTGGCGAAGACGGATTGGCGGGTGCGGTGTGCAAAGTCCCCACATGACCGCTTGGCAGTTCCACGAGCAGAAATACCCGCAGGTGTAATTCTCTCACGGGAAGCAGCGGTCTGGATACGGGAGGGCGGTGTCGGCGATTTGGCACTACCATTCTACGAGGGTCGGATGATTGGTCCATGCGACTCTAGTCAGAAGGGTTGGGTCAGTGGCAAAGGGCGGCGGGCAATTTGGCGACAGTTGCCGTGGGAAAACAAGAGCATTGAGCCTCAGTATTTGATGTCGCGAGGAGCCTACCGGTTAGGGATTGACCTCAGCAGAGCACTCAAACCTGTGGTGATGGACATCGCGTCCTCTACGAATATGCGGACGATGATCGTGACGGCAGTTCCCGATGTGCCATGCGGGAACAAAACGCCGACCTTGGCACCTTCGTCTCCAGACGTAGCGCAGAGCATAAACTTCGTCGCAGGCGCAGCGAGTATCACTGTCGACTGGATCGCTAGGCGGCGTCTGTCGGGAACTACTCTCAACTGGCACATTCTCGAATCGCTAGCGATGCCGCCGCCTCGTTCTTTCGCAGATGATCTAAGCACACAACTGTCCCGCATACTGCTTTCGGGCATACCCTTCGCTTGCGATTGGTTACGGTTCTCACCCACCGCAGTGAACCAACACCCCCACGCTTGCTCCCCATCGGAGAGACTTCGTGTCTTGGCGATGATGGATGCGGTCGTTGCCGTGCTTATGGGATTGTCGAAGGCCGATCTACGGCATATTCTAGCAGAGTGTGATGTCCCCTGCGGTAGTACCGAGGAGACCAATCCGAAAGGGTTTTGGCGTATCGACCGCGACAAGGACCCCGAACTGCGACAAACTGTCCTGACACTGGTCGCCTTTCACGACCTTGAATCGAAGATCTGCGCCTGCCATGACAGGGACAGGGGAATCGAAACTTTTCTTGCTCAGAACCACGGTGAAGGCTGGATGCTTCCTGAGACCCTCCGCCTTTCCGACTACAACCTCGGCCACGACGAGCGTGCCAGACAACCGCAGCCTGTGGCAAGCCGCCTCGGCCCCCGCTTCTATGACTGGCAGCTTGTTCAGAGCGCCGACGAGTCCTGGCGCGAGTGCCACCTGCATTCCCGGAACCTCCTCGGCACGCACGGGTACGCCAAGCTTCTGGTCGACCTGATCGAGCGCCGCATCGCGGACGGCGAAGACTACCTCGACCTTCTGACCGACAGCTTCACGCGTGAACTGCTTGGGGAAGACGGCTACTTGACCGCGCTGCTGGAAATCTGTGCCCGAAAGGTCCTGCACGAGAACACGTACTGGAACATGTTGGCCAACCTCCGCAACGGCGGTCACCTTGACCAAAACGACCAGAGTAAACTCCTAGACAGCCTCCACGCCCGCGGGCTTCTTGATGACCTCGAATACTTCCGCCGACGCGACCACAACGAGTCCACCTCGAAGGACGAGCGGTTACCAAAAGTAGCAGAGGAAGAATCAGCGTACGATGCAGTACATAAGCAGAAGGACTTGTTCGACTAGATAACTAGTTTCCGCGACAGGGTACCGGTGCGGCACCGGTCCCAGCGAAGCAACCATCCGAACGGCTGAGGTGACGCAAACGTGACTGTAGACGAGACCTTCCAATATCCGCCGGAGCTTTTCAGCCTGCTTGTAGATGCTATTCCGGTGCTCAATAGGTCGAAGCGGGACGTTTTACTATTCTTTAGCGGTGCTGGTGTGACCGGGGATCTACTGACCGACCTCCGAGAGCGCCTGGGGCGGGATCCGCAAGCGATCAATAAGTTTGAGATCGCCCGCACCGTTCTTGAGCGTCTGAACAAACGCGGTGACGCCGCTTTGCGAGAACGCCGCGAGGTGTTGCGCAGAGTCGTGGAGTTCACCAGCTACGATGCCTGCTGGCCGAATGATCAACTCAAGGCGAAAGGTCTAGTCGCCAGTATTCGGGACATCGTAAACCAGAAGGACTCCTTCACTCGTATGAACCAAGCGCGCGAGCAAGAGCGGCGCGAGCGGCTCGCGACGATTGAGCGCGACAAGGTCGCCAAAGAGGCACTGAGGCTCAAGATAGACGCTGCAAAGCAGAAACTATATTCCCTGTTCGAGGGATCTCTCACGCCACATCAGAGGGGGATAAAACTCGAAAATGCACTAAATGGGCTCTTCGGCGCCTTTGGAATCGCAGTTCATGAATCGTTTCATTTGGTCGGAGAACAGGGCGAGGGGATTATCGAGCAAGTAGACGGTGTCGTTGAACTCAAGAATGCTCTCTATTTCGTTGAGATGAAATGGTACAAGGACCATGTCGGCAAGGGAGAGATTGCGGAGCATCTAGTCCGGCTGATGGGTCGCGCCGAAGCTCGGGGCCTGATTATTTCAGCAAGCGACTTTACCGAACCTGCCGTCTACACGAGTCGCGAGTTTCTCCAACACAAAGTCGTGGTCCTCTGCCACTTGCAGGAAATTGTGTCTGTTCTCGACCATCATCACGACCTGTCAGATTTCCTGAATCAGAAGATTGAGGCAGCGATCATCCACAAGAACCCCTACTTCAAGCCATTTCCAGCTTGAGCATGACACTTCTAGGCTTGCCTTTCCTTGCTCGCTGCATTACATTGTCATGCACAAAGGAGAGATGACCATGGCTGCCAATCAACTTGTCCAGGCTCGCATCGACGGAGCGGTGAAAGAAGAGGCGGCGGCGGTGCTGGCTGCGATGGGGCTTACCGTTTCCGACGCGGTGCGGCTGCTGCTGACCAAGGTTGCGCAGGAAAAGGCATTACCGTTCGAGCCGCTGATTCCAAACCCCGTCACTATCGAGGCCATGAAGGAGGCCCGCAAGGGCGGCCTGCCCCGGTTCGACAGCGTAGAGGCCCTCATGGACGATCTCCATGAGGACGATTGAGCGGACCGGCCAGTTCAAACGCGACTACAAACGTGTGGCCAGGGGCCGCCACGGGCCAACTCTCGATGATGATTTGGTGCCTGTCCTGGCCGCCCTCGCGGATGATCGGCCTCTGGAACCTCGACACCGCGACCATGCCCTCACCGGCGACTGGAAAGAATACCGGGACTGCCACGTGAAGCCTGACTTGGTGCTGATCTACCATAAACCCGATGCCGACACTTTGCGCCTCGTCCGCCTCGGTTCCCATTCGGAACTCGGCCTCTGACTCTTTCCGCGGATGTCTTGCTGCGTCTCCCAGGGTCTTCTGAGCGACCGGTGAGTTGATGAAGGACGCATCATGGCCCTGAACCCCGTCGCCTACACCGAGAACGTCATCCGGAGCTTCCTGCGCTATCAGCTAACCGCCTACCCCTTTGCCGACCCGGGTCTGTACGCGCAGATGCGCGACCTCCTGTCGCTGGACGAGACCCGCCGCTCGCCGCTCCTGAAGGGACCTTACGTGAGCCTGTCGCGGCCTTTCCGGGAGGGCGCGGCCATGGATGCGCTGGTCGCCGAAGGGCTGCTCCACCCGCACCTGCGGGAACGCATTCCCGCGGGGATTACCCACCTGTACAGCCACCAGGAGCGCGCGGTGCGCGCCATTGCGGAAGGCCGCACGACACTGGTGTCTACCGGCACCGGCTCGGGCAAGACCGAGTGCTTTCTGTACCCCATCGTCAGCCGGTGCCT
>CAZFIU010000037.1:0-44281 GCA_964519455.1 uncultured Syntrophobacterales bacterium | reverse complement strand
GCACCGATTCGTCATTCCCGCGGAAGCGGGAATCCAGGGGTGGTGGCGGGGCGCTACAGCGGCGTTTCCCCGCTCCACCCCGCCTGGATTCCCGCTTCCGCGGGAATGACGTTTCGGGGCGGCCGTGCCAACCCCTGTTCGTATGGAGTTTTTACGCGGCCTGGATAGGGGGAATCCAGGCGGGTAGGGGTGGCGGCGGAACGGCCGGCGTCCCACCACAGGAGGATTTGTCATGGCATACGATTTCGTGATTCGCGGCGCGACCATCTGCGACGGCACGGGCCAGGCCCGTTACACGGGCGACGTGGCCATCGAGGGCGGGACCATCCGGCAGGTGGGCGGCAAGGCGGGCGCGGCCCGGCGCGAGGTGGACGGCGACGGCTTGGTGGCCGCTCCCGGCTTCATCGACGGCCACACCCACATGGACGCGCAACTCCTGTGGGACCCGCAGGTGACCAGCTCCTGCTACCACGGCGTCACCAGCATCGTCACCGGCAACTGCGGCCTGAGTCTCGCGCCGTGCAAGCCCGAGGACCGGGACATCCTGCTCCAGACCTTCTCCCACGTGGAAGGCATGGACATAGACCTGCTGCGGCGCGCGGTGGAATGGAGCTGGACCGACATGGCCGGCTACATGGACGCGGTGGAGGCCATGCGCCCGGCCCTCAACGTCGGCATGCTCGTGGGCCACTGCCCGCTGCGCCAGTACGTCATGGGCGAGGAAGCCATCAAGCGCGCCGCCACGCCGGACGAGGTCGCGGCCATGCAGGCGCTCCTGCGCGAGGCGCTCAACGCCGGTCTCCTGGGCTTTTCCACCAACCGCAACGAGCGCCACTTCCGCGAGGACGGCGAGCCGCTGCCCAGCCGCCTGGCGGAATGGGACGAGTTGGAAGCCCTCGGGCAGGTGCTCACGGAAATGAACCGCGGCGTCATCCAGATGAGCTCCGCGGGCCAGAACGCCGAGCGGGTGGCCTCGCTGGCCGACTTCTCGCTCCGCACCGGCCGTCCGGTGGTGTGGAACTCCATCCTGCACCGTTGGGCCAGGCCCGACGAGTGGCGCGAGCTGCTGGACGCCACGGTCAAGGGCTTCGAGCGCGGCGCCCAGGCCTGGGCCAACACCAACGTCCGGCCCTTCAACAACCGTTTCAACCTCATCGACGGCCAGGAGTTCGACGAGTTCCCCACCTGGCGCGGCCTCATGTTCAGCCCCATCGAGGAACGCCGGGCCGCCTTCCAGGACCCGGAGGTACGCAGGAAGTTGCGCTGGGAAGTGGTGGAGGACACCAGCACCTCGGCCTTCCACAGGCGCTGGGACATCGTCTACATCGTCAAGCCCGCCACCGGGAAGAACGCCCACCTGAAGGGTGCCAACGTCGCGGACTACGCCCGTTCGGTGGGCAAGGACGTCTTCGACGCGTTCATGGACCTGTGCCTGGAGGAAAACCTGGAGACCGGTTTCCAAACGGCCCACACCAACGGCGACGCCGACGCCGTCGGCGCCATCGTGTCGAACCCCTACACCGTGCTCGGCCAGTCCGACGCCGGCGCCCACGTGGCCATCGACGCGGGCTTCGGCTACTGCACCCTGCTGCTGGCCAAGTACGTGCGCGAGCGCGGCGACCTCACCCTGGAGGAGGGCGTGCGCAAGCTCACCTCCATGCAGGCCGACATCTGCGGCATCGCCGACCGCGGCCGCCTCGAGCCCGGCCTGGCCGCCGACGTGGTGGTCTTCGACCCCGCCACCGTCGCTCCCCGCGAGCCCGAGCTGATGCACGACTTCCCCGGCGGCGCCGCCCGCCTGGCCCAGCACGCCGACGGCATCCGCACCGTCCTGGTCAACGGCCAGGTGGTGCTGGAGGACGGCGAGCCCACCGGGGAGCGGTCGGGGAAGGTGTTGCGGAACGGAGTGTGACCTTTACCGAGGAAGACGAAGGGGAGCGAGAAAGAGGTACCGGGAGGGTTATCGGTCGTTTCTGTCGTCATCCAACTCAGCGAGTACTTCACTCAGCGGCGCGACCGGTTTCGAGGCCGGGGGTTCTTGGCAGTCCGGCTGTGCCGGTGGTGTCCACCAGCCCGCGCGCACGTCTGCCGAACTGGTTGGCGGTCGGGGGTTTGCCCCCTGGCCGCCAACCGGGTTTTGATCGTTCGTAAGCACCCCACTACTTCATCTTCAGGACCTTCTTCATCTCGTCGATGTACTTCCGGTAGAGCGCCGCGCGGATGTCGATGTCCTTTTGCGCGCGCTTGGCGTCTCCCGGATCGAGGACGAGGCCGGACTTCAGCAGGAAGTCGGTGAATTCCTTGTCGTTCATGGCCTTCAGCAACGCCGTCTCCAGGATCTTGGCGCGGTCGGCCGGGGTGCCCGGCGGGGCGGCCATGTGGCGCGAGGAAGCCAGCGTGAAGTCGTAGCCCGCATCCCTGGCGGTGGGGACATCCGGCGCGTTCATCGAGCGCTTGCCCGCGAGATCGAGCACGGGCCGGATCTCGTTGGTCTTCAGGTATGGCACCACCGACGGATGATCGATGGGCTGGAGAAAGACGTCGTAGTCACCCCGGAGCAGTCCCGGAAGGCTTTCTCCCGTGCCGCGGTAGCCCGATACGACATCGAAGGGGATGCCCAGCTCGGCGGCCGCGATGAAGGCGTCGAACCAGCGGCCCGCGCCGATGGACTCGACGCCCCAGGTGACGCGCTTGCCTTGCTGCAGGTCTTTCAGCGTCTTGTACTTGGAGCCGTTGCGCAGCAGCAGCGCGTAGGGTTCGCCGCCCACCCGCGCCAGCCACGTGAACTTCTCGAAATCGAAGCCGGCCTTCTTGGGGCCCCGGAGAAAAGGCACTGCCATCAATGCGCCGTACATCTGTCCGATGGTGTAGCCGTCGGGCTTGGAGCGGTAGAGGTACACCGTGCCGGTAACGCCGCCGGCTCCGGTGACGTTCTTGACGATGGCCTTGACGCCCTTGGGGAGATACTTCTCGATGCTCCGGGAAATGGCGCGGGAGATGGTGTCGAAGCCGCCGCCCGGCGAGAAGGTGACGATGCTGTTGATGTTCTTTTCCGGGAACTCCGCGCGGGTAGGGGTGCCGAACAGCAACAAGGCCGCGAAGCCGAGCATCACGGCGCGCAATGAACGATTCATGGGCAGACCTCCGTCAGGGCGGTAACCGCCGGGTTCGCCGGCGCGGATGATGATATCCGCGCCGCTTGAAAAATCGCCATGTTTATTCAGTTGTGGGCGTGTGTCAAGGGTTACGACGGCGGTGTGGGGCCCCTCTGTACGGAGAAGCTCGAAGCGGCTCATCCCCGATGGCTTGGACCGAACGCCGGCCGGGGTCCACGGTCTGGTATCTTGACAACGCACCGGCGATGGCCCTAGAGTCGGTATCAGCGCGGCCGCCCGCGCGGCGGGGCCATGTCCCGGCGCGTGACCGGAAAGCCACATCCCGTCTTGTCTCGCCGGCCGCCGGCATACGTTTCAACGACCAACCCAAGCGAGGAGGAAGCCATGGCCAAAGACGTCGAAGTCATCGATGCGGACGGACACATTACCGAGACCGACGAGCAGCTCAAGAAGTACATGGAGTCGCCGTGGGTGGACCGGACCGCGACCCTCTATCCGATCGACAACTGGGACCGCTCCATCGGCGGGACCCTGGGGACGACGGCGTCCGACGCGAAGACGTGGCTCAACGCCATGGACGAGGGCGGGCTCACCACCGCGTACCTCTATCCGACGGGCGGTCTGGGCATCGGCTGGATCCGCGAAACGGACCTGGCGGTGGCCCTGTGCAAGGCGTGGAACGACTTCGTCTCCGAGGAGTTCCAGAAGGTCAGCCCCCGGCTCAAGGGGGTGGCGCTGGTGTCGTTCCAGGACGTGCCCGAGGCGGTCAAGGAACTGCGCCGGGCGGTCACCGAGTTGGAGCTGACCGGGCTCATGCTGCCGGCCGTGGGGCTGCGGCTGCCGCTGGGGCACCAGGACTATTGGCCCATCTACGAGGAGGCCGAGAAGCTCAACTGCATGGTGGGCGTGCACGCCACCGTGCGCGGACCTCAGTACTTCGGCGCCGACGGCTTCGACCAGTTCATCGAGGTGCACACCCTGTCCCACGCGTTCGCGCAGATGATGCAGATGACCAGCATGATCTTCCGCGGCGTCATGGACCGGTTCCCGAACCTGCGGGTGGCGTTCATGGAGGCGGGTTGCTCGTGGGCGCCCTACTGGGCCGGCCGCATGGACGAGGAGTGGGAGAAGCGCGGCGCGGCCGAGGCGCCGCTGTGCAAGAAGAAACCCAGCGAGTACGTGCGCGGCGGCAACATCTACTTCCACGCCGAGGACTACGAGCCCTTCATCGGCGAGACCGGCAAGTGGCTGAGCCCGGACGTGCTCTACTACGCGTCCGACTACCCCCACTGGGACATGGAGTTCCCGGAGAACATCGACCATCTCGGCCGGCGCGAGGACCTGTCCCCCGAGGACAAGAAGTGGCTGCTGGCGGATTCCGCCAAGCGGCTGTACGGGGTGACGAGCTGATCAGACGCGCCAACACTCTGTGACGCCCGGGCCGGTCGGTGTTCCCGAACTCGCCCGTCATGTCCGCGACCCCCGGTCGTTCCCGTCACACCCCTCCGTCATTCCCCGCCGCCCCTCCGTCATTCCCGCCCCACCCCTCCGTCATTCCCGCGAAAGCGGGAATCCAGGAGGGGTGGCGGGGAAGGCGAACTTCGCACCCCTCCCTACCCCTGGATTCCCGCTTTCGCGGGAATGACGTATTCGTAACGTCTCCGCCTGGAGGGTTGTGACACAGCCTGTTCCGCGGAAATGACCATTCGGGGCGTGGGCATCCCTCCTAGAACTCGGAGACCTCCCTCAGCGGCATCTTTTTCCGCAACGCCTGCCGCAGCACGTACGTCCCCACCGCCAAGTCCTCGTCCGGGATCCCGTTGGACTGGAACAGCACCTTGCGGGGCTGGCCCGGGACGCCTGCTGATACGATGGTTTCCAGCGGCACCACGTCGCTCCAGCGCAGTTGCCTCCTGGCGCACGCCTGAACCAGGTCGCCGCTGTCGTTCCGGGCGGTGGCGAGGTCGTCGGTGACCACCAGGTCCATGGACTTGATGAGCCGCCCGGAGACTTCATGCTTCACGGTTTGATTGGCGCCGATGGTGGCCACGAGGACGTCGTCCTTGAGCCGCCTGCCGTCGACGATCGGCGTGGTGGAGCTGGTGGAGATCACCAGGACGTCGGACTCGCTCTCGACCTCGTCCAGGGAACCGGCGACCCGGAAGGGGGTTTTCACGACCTTGCTCATGGCCTCGATGAAGCCTTGGCGCCGGTCGGCGTTGCGGCCGTAGACCAGCACCTGCCTGGGCCGGCACGCCTTCACCACGGCCTCCACCTGGAACGTGCCCTGCCACCCCGGGCCGATGAGACCCAGCACGGCGGGCTTCGGAGGGGCCATGTACTTTGCCGCCACGCCCGTGGCCGCGCCGGTGCGCAGGCTGCTGAGATAGGCGGCGCTCATGATCACCCTGAGAGCGCCGGCGCCGGCGTCGTACAGTGAAATGGTGTTGGCCTTGGCGACGTAGCTGCGCAGCGCGAGGAGGTCCGTGTCCTGGTGCCACGCCGCCATCATGTTGAGCTGCTTGGAGCTGCCCTGGAGTCTCCGGCGCGGAAGGGTTCGCACCTTGCCGGCGGCCCGGTCCCGGAACATCCGGTCGAGGAGGCGGATGCAGGTGGTCATGTCCACGAGCTCGCGGGTCTGCTCGGCGCTGATGATCAAAGCCATGGGTTTCCTTTCTCGCGCCTTGCGCACGGCGAGTTGGGTTTAGTGATTCTGTCGCACACGCCGCCCGGTTCCGAGTCCGTCATTCCCGGCCCCTCCCATACGTCATTCCCGCGGAAGCGGGAATCCAGGGGTGGTGGTGTGGCGGCCCTATTGCCTAGACTAGGCCCCACCCCACCTGGATTCCCGCTTCCGCGGGAATGACGTATGGGGAGGCCGGGAATGACGTATGGGAGGCCGGGAATGACGGAGAGCGGGGCGCGGGAATGTCTTCATCGTCCCTCGGGGAACACGTGCCAGCCCTTCTCGGGCAATGAGACGGTCACTGTCTCGCCGCGGGCGTACTCGGCGTCGCCCACGGCCTTGACGGTCAGTTCGACCTCGCCCACCTGGACCTGGCAGTGAAGGGCGTCGCCCAGGTAGGTCTGGCGCAGCACCTGACCGCGCCGGCCGGCCGGCGATTCGCTCGCCGCCGCCATGCCGATGTGCTCGGGGCGGATGCCCAGCGTCACCGCCGCCCCCGGCGCACAGCCCGCCGGCACGGCACATTCGATGGCGCCCAGGCCGGACTCCACGCGGCCGGCGTCCAGCACCTTGGCCGGGAGGAAGTTCATCTCGCCGACGAAGCGGGCGACGAACAGGTTGGGGGGCTCGGAGTAGACCTCCTTGGGCGTGGCGAGTTGCAGGATCTCGCCCTCGTTCATGACGCACACGCGGTCGCCAAGGCTCAGGGCCTCGGCCTGGTCGTGGGTGACGTAGAGGGAGGTGACGTTGACGGACTCGGCGATGCGCCGCAGCTCGTCGCGCATCTGGTCGCGCAGGCGCGCGTCGAGGTTGCTCAGGGGCTCGTCCATGAGCAGCACCTTGGGCCGGGTCACCACCGCCCGGGCCAGCGCCACGCGCTGCTGCTGCCCGCCGCTCAGGTCCGTGACCGGGCGTTCCTCCAGACCGTCCAGCCGCACCAGCCGGAGCGCTTCCCGTGCCCGGTCCCGCACCTCCGACCGCGGGATGCGCCGCTGCCCCTCGGTGAGGGGCAGGACCACGTTCTGGAACACGTTCAGGTGCGGCCACACGGCGTAGCTCTGGAACACCATGCCGATGTCGCGGCGCTCGGGCGGCACGTAGGTGCCGCCGCCGGCGCTGTCCACCAACTCGCCGTCGATCTCGATGGAACCGCCGTCCGGCCGCTCCAGTCCGGCGACGCAGCGCAGGGTGGTGGTCTTGCCGCAGCCGCTGGGCCCCAGGAGCACCATGAACTCGCCTTCGGCCACTTCCAGGTCGATGCCGTCGACGGCCCGCACCGGCCCGCGGGCCGAGTCGAATATCTTTTCCAGCTTGCGAATGCTGATCATGACGGGGCTCCAACGGCCATTGCCTCAATCCTCCGCCAGGGCGCTGCGCCGCCCGAAGATCCAGAACAGCAGCAGCAGCGGCGAGAAGAACAGGATCATCAGGGTGGTCACCACCGAGGCCTCGGTCATGCCGGCGGCGGCCCAGTAGCTCCACACCACCGCGGTGAGGGTGATGTTGCTCTCGGTGGCGAGGAACACGGCCACGGTGACCTCGCGGTAGACCAGCAGGGCGGTCCAGATCCACACGGACATGAGCGTGGGGCGCAGCAGCGGCAGCAGCACGCGCCGGCTGGCCCGCAGCATGGTGAGCCCGGACACGTAGGCGGCTTCCTCCAACTCCTTGTGTATCTGCAAGAGCGCGCCGTTCAGGGCGCGGGTGGCGAAGGGGAGCCGGGTCACCAGGTAAACCAGCGCGATGAGCCACACGGTGCCGTAAAGCGGCACGTAGTCCTTCAGCACGAAGAGCGCCACCAGCAGCGCGCCGATGGCGAACAGCAGCTCGGGCACGGTGTGGGGCAGGAACGCGCCGAACTCCAGGGCGTAGCGCCCGCGGCTGCGGGTGCGGACGACCAGCCACGAGATGGCGAAGGCGCAAACCATCACAGCCAGCGGCACCACGAACATCAGGATGAGCGTGTGCTTCATCCCGCGCCACACCAGTTCCCAGTTGACGTTGTAGAAGTTGTTGAGCGAGAGCTGCTCCCACATCTCCAGGGACGGCGGCGCCACGTAAGGCGCGAAGGCGATGAAGCCGACGAGCGCGATGGGCACGAGCTTGGAGATAAGGGCGTAGACGGCGATCATGGTCCAGGCCGCCCAGTTCCACCGGCCCAGGTCCAGCATCTTGGGGCGGTAGCCCTTGCCGGTGATCACCTGGTAGCGGTTGCCGCGCTGCAGCACGCGGCCGTACCAGGCCGTCAGCACCAGCGCCACCACGATCATGAGCACCCCCACCGCGCCGGTGATGCCGTAACGCGGCTCCATGTCCTCGGGAAACGTCAGCGTGAAGAGATAGGTGCTGAAGAGGTAGACGCGGTTGCCGAGCCCGATGACCGCGGGGATGTCGAAGGTCGCGATGCCGACGATGAAGATGTAGATGACCGCGGCGAGAATGGCGGGCCCGGCCAGGGGAAGCGTCACCCGGCGCAGCGTCGCGGCGGCGCTCATGCCCGCGGTGCGCGCCGCCTCCTCCAGCATGGGGTTCATGGCGCGGAACATCTGCGTGGTGAGGATGAACGCCAGCGGCGCCAGGTTCATCCCCTGCACGAAGCCCATGCCCATGGGGGTGGCGATGTTCACGGGGCCGTTGTCCAGGGCGAACAGGTCCACCAGCCAGCGGTTGATGAAGCCGATGCGCGGGTGGGCGATGAACGTCCAGCCCATGGCCACGAAGATGCCGGGGATCAGGAGCCCCAGCGTCATGATGACGTAGATGGCGGCCTTCCCGGGGATGGTGGTGCGCTCGGTCAGCCAGGCGATGGGCAGCCCGATGATCAGTGCGCAGAACACCGTGGAGAACGCGAACCACAGCGTGTTCCAGATGACGCCGTAGATCGCGGAGTCTCCGAGGACGTCGTGGTAGTTCTCGAGGGTATAGCTGGAGTGGACCGTGCCCAGGGTGCCGCTCTGGAAGCTCACCCACACGATCACCAGGATGAACACCGCCACGAGCGCCATGGGGGCCAGCGCGACGGGCAGCAGTGGGGAAACCCGGCCGTTAAGACGCGGCAGGCGCAAGGCTACGGGCCTTTCTCGGATGCGGTGCCGGCAACTCGCTCCCCCGACCCTGTCGGGGTGGGCCCCGGACTCGATCCGAAGCCTGCCCGACGCTCGACCGGGGCCCGGGAGACACGCGGCCTCCCGGGTCGCGGTTTACCTGCCGGCTACTTCCCGCCGTCCTTGAGGATCTTCCGGAACTCCGCCTGGATCTTCCGGAGCTCCTTGGGGTCGTGGATGTTGTTGCGCTCCACCGTGTCGATGAAGAGCCGTCCCCCGCCCGCGAGGATGTCCAGCACCGGCTTGCGCGTGTTGGCCTCGGGGTAGATGTGCAGGTCGTGGCCGCCCAGGTCCCACTGCAGCTTCTGTCCTTCCGCCGTGTGCATGAAGTTGGCGAACAGGATGCCGGCGTTGGGGTGCTGCGCGTGCTTGGGGATGCCGAAGTAGATGACGTTGACCCGCGAAATCTCCTTGATGGTCGCCTGCTTCACCGGCGCGCCCTTGCGATGCATGCGGATGGAGTCGTCGTGGCCGCAGTCGAACACCAGCATGAGGAACTCGCCGCTGGCCACGCGGTCCATCGAGTTGCAGCCCATCAGTCCGCCGATGTGCCCGGCGAGGCGCTTGGTGTAGTCGGTCATGCGTTCGCGCCCGAGCATGTCGTCCGCGGCGAACTGGTACAGGCCGGTGGCGTAGGGCGTGGACGCGATCTTGCCCTTGAACTTGGCCTTGAACACGTCCTCCATGCTCTTGGGAACGTCCTCGGGCTTGACCATCCGCGAGTTGTAGGAGATGCCCACTACGCGCGAGGCGATGGCCACTCCGGCGCCCTTGGGCGCGGTCCGGTTGATGTTGGCGTCCTTGGGGTTGGGCCGTTCCAGCAACCCCTCCCAGTCCATGAGCATGAGCATGCCCTTGGCCGTGCCCTGGGACATGTGGTTGGAACTCCCCAGGAGGATGTCGCTGCTGGACGGCTGTCCGGCGGCGTGCTCCTGCAGCAGCTTGGCGGTCATGCGCGGGAAGTTGGGTCCGGGGGTGAAGCGGAGCTTGAGATCGGTCCCGTACCGCTTGTTCATGGCCGCGACCATCTTGCGCACTCCGGCGTCGCCACCGAGCCGCCCCGCCGTCCACTGGATCTTGAGCTCGCCTTCCTTCTTGGCGGCTTCGATGACCTTCTGAAGCGCGGGGGTAATCTTCTCTTCCGCGAAAGCGGGGAGGGTGAGGCCGAGCACGGCCAATGCCACGAGTACTCGTGCGAACATACGACTTCCTCCGTTGCTGAGTTGGTTTCGGTCCGTGCGCTTCACGGACCCGGCTGTCATTAACGGGTGGTGTTTACGTGAATCCAGAAGCCGTCGCAAGCCCTCGCGCACAGGTGCTGTCTCCGCCCGGCGCCGACCGCGACCCCTCGAAACGTCATTCCCGCGGAACAGGCCGTGTCAAAACTCCGCTCAGACACGGTATGGCACCAACCCCCAAGTCGTCATTCCCGCGGAAGCGGGAATCCAGGGGTGGAGAGGGGCCAAACGGGCGTATTCCCCGCCACCCCATCCCTGGATTCCCGCTTCCGCGGGAATGACGATCCGAGGCGTTGGCGGCAGTTCTCTTCCGAGCGCAGTTTCGACACAGCCTGTTCCGCGGGAGTGACGTTTCGAGGGGAGGCCCGCCTCAGTCCTTCGACCCCAGCTTGCGGTCGAGGTTGAACGCCGCGCTGATGAGGCCCAGGTGGGTGAACGCCTGGGGGAAGTTGCCCAGAGCCTCGCCCCGGGGGCCGGTCTCCTCGGAGTAGAGTCCCAGGTGGTTGGCGTAGCTCAGCATCTTCTCGAAGATGAAGCGGGCGTTCCCGAGCCGGCCGGCCCGGGTCAGGGCCTCCACCAGCCAGAAGGTGCACATGCTGAAGGTGCCTTCTTCCCCGGCGACCCCGTCGTCGGTCCGGGCCACGTCGTAGCGGTAGACCAGGCTGTCCGACACCAGACCCCCCTCGTGCGGCGGGCAGTGGATGGCCTCCAGGGTGGAGAGCATCTTGGGGTCGGTGGGGGAGACGAAGAACACCAGCGGCATGAGCAGGTTGCTGGCGTCCAGCGTGTCGCTGCCGAAGGCCTGCACGAAGGCGTTGCGTTCGGCGTTGAAGCCATCGGCCATGATCCGTTCGTAGATGGCGTCCCGGTTCCTGAGCCAGCGCTCGCGGTTGGCCGGGAACGATCGCTTTTCCGCCAGGCGCACGCCCCGGTCGAGCGCCACCCAGCACATGAGCTTGGAGTAGACGAAGTGCTGGCGTCCGCCCCGAACCTCCCAGATCCCTTCGTCACGCTGGTTCCAGTGGTCGCACACCCACTCCATCAGGCGCGAGAGGTTGGTCCACAGCTCGGAATCGATGGGGGTGCCGTACTTGTTGAACAGGTACACCGAGTCCATCATCTCGCCGTAGATGTCGAGCTGGAGCTGGTCGGCCGCGGCGTTGCCGATGCGCACGGGCGACGACTTCCGGTAGCCTTCCCAGTGGTCGAGGGTGGATTCGGGGATGTTCTTCTCGCCGCGGATGCCGTACATGATCTGCAGCGAGCCGTCGGGCTTGAGG
The DNA here is from genome assembly GCA_964519455.1 of uncultured Syntrophobacterales bacterium. Taxonomy (GTDB): domain Bacteria; phylum Desulfobacterota; class Binatia; order UBA9968; family JAJDTQ01; genus JAJDTQ01. The sequence continues at coordinate 32,857 of CAZFIU010000037.1, read as the reverse complement.
TCGCCGCAGCGTTCCTTGAGCCAGCCCATGAAGCGGCCCGCCTCGTAGGTGAAGCCCAGCCGCATGAGGCCGTACAGGCTGAAGCTGGCGTCGCGGATCCAGGTGTAGCGGTAGTCCCAGTTGCGCCCGCCGCCGATGTTCTCCGGCAGGCTGCAAGTGGGCGCGGCGACGATGGCGCCGGTGGGCTCGTAGCACAGCAGCTTCAGCACCAGCGCCGAGCGGTCCACCATCTCGCGCCAGCGTCCGCTGTAGCGGGACTGCCGCAGCCAGTGGTGCCAGTAGCGCTCGGTGTCCTCCAGGAGCTCGAGGCAGCCCTCGACCTCCGGACAGTCGCAGTCGATGCCGCGGTCGTCGACACCCTGGAACACTGCCGCCAGCACGCTGTTCTCGCGCAGGCTGCCGCTGGCGACAACGCCGCCGTTGCCGTCCGGGCGCACGGACACCACGGTGCGGTGGCCGCTCTGCGACACCTTCAGCATGCAGCCGAGGCCGTCGCTCTGGAACACCGCGCGGTTGTCGCGCACCTCCACCGTGTGGTGCGCGCGTCCATAGTCGAACGCCGGGGTGCATTCCAGCTTGAGCGACATGGTGCCGCGCACCACCTTGGCGATGCGGATGAGGCGCCCGTGGTAATTCTCGTCGGCGGGCCCCGGAGGCATGAAGTCCATGACCTCGCTGACCCCTTCCTCGGTCATGAAGCGCGTGATCAGGATGTTGGTGTCGGGCAGGTACAACTGCCGGCAGGTGACGTTGTCCACGTCTGGACCGATGACGAAACGCCCGCCCTTGGCGTCGTCGAGCACGGCGCCGAAGACGCTGGGCGAGTCGAAGCGCGGGTAGCAGAACCAGTCGATGGAGCCGTTGTCGCCCACCAGGGCGACGGTGTGAAGGTCGCCGATGACGCCGTGGTTTTCGATGGGAGCGTACATGACGCCGCACACTCTATCGTATCCCAAGGTTCAATGCCACGGTCTTGCGCGCGGGGCGGCCTGTTACCCGGATTCCCGCTTGCGGGTTGTGTCGAACTCGTGAGGCGGAGCCGCCCCGAATCGTCATTCCCGCGGAAGCGGGAATCCAGGCGGGGTGAGGCAGGGAATACGCCCATTCGGCCCCTCGCCACCCCTGGATTCCCGCTTCCGCGGGAATGACGATTCGGGGCGGCCGTGTCGTTCCCTGGTCGGGTGGAGTCTCGACACAGCCTGTTCCGCGGGAATGGGGCATTCGCAACGTGTCCGCCTTCAGGGTTCGGGGGCGAGGGCATCCCGGCGCTGTTTGGTGTGCTAAGATGCTGTCAGAGCGAAAGGTTGCACTCAAGGAGGCTGACATGCAGTTGGGCATCATTGGTTTGGGAAGGATGGGCGGCAACATGGCGCGGCGGCTGATCAAGGCCGGGCACCAGGTGGTGGCCTTCGACAGGCACGCCGACGCGGTCCAGGGACTGGTGGACGACGGCGCGGTGGGGAGCGGCTCGCTCGCCGAACTGGTGGCGAAGCTCGACAAGCCCCGGGCGGTGTGGATGATGGTGCCGGCGGCGGTGGTGGACCGCACCATCGAGTCGTTCGTCGAGTACCTGGAGCAGGACGACGTCCTGATCGACGGCGGCAACTCGTACTACATCGATGACATTCGCCGGGCCAAGGAGCTGTCGGCCAAGGGCATCCACTACGTGGACGTGGGCACCAGCGGCGGCGTGTGGGGACTGGAGCGGGGCTACTGCCAGATGATCGGCGGCGAGCCGGACGTGGTGAAGCACCTCGATCCCATCTTCGCGGCGCTGGCCCCGAGCATCGACGAAGCGCCGCGCACTCCGGGCCGTGAGCCGGGCAAGGGCACGGCGGAGCACGGCTACCTGCACTGTGGCCCCAACGGCGCCGGGCATTTCGTCAAGATGATCCACAACGGCATCGAGTACGGCATCATGGCGGCCTACGCCGAGGGCTTCAACATCCTCAAGCACGCCAACGTGGGCAAGCAGGGACACGAGGCCAGCGCGGAGCAGACCCCGCTGCGGGACCCCGAGCACTACCAGTACGACTTCGACCTGGGCGAGGTGGCGGAACTCTGGCGCCGCGGCAGCGTGGTGGCGTCGTGGCTGCTGGACCTCACCGCCAACGCCCTGCTGGAGGACCCCGGGCTGGAGCGGTTCGCCGGGCGCGTGTCCGATTCCGGCGAGGGCCGCTGGACCATCCATGCGGCGGTGGACGAGGCCGTGCCCGCCCACGTCCTCACCGCGGCCCTGTTCGAGCGCTTCAGCTCGCGCGGCGAGGCGGACTACGCCGACAAGCTGCTCTCGGCCATGCGCTTCCAGTTCGGCGGCCACGAGGAGCTGCCGCCCAAGAAGTAGCCGGGAGGCGGGCCGTGGACGTCGAGGTACTGCCGGACAGCGACGCCGTGGCGCGGCGCGCCGCCGCCTTCATCGCGGAGGCCGCGCGCGCCGCCGTGAAGGAACGCGGACGGTTCGTGTTCGCCGCCAGCGGCGGGCGGACGCCGTGGGTGATGCTGCGGGCGCTGGCCGACGAGGACGTGCCCTGGCAGGAGGTGGAGATCGTGCAGGTGGACGAGCGCGTGGCGCCGGAAGGGCATCCGGACCGGAACCTGACGCACCTGCGCGAGAGCCTGGCGCATGCGCCCCCCGAATCCGGTCGGATACACCCCATGCCGGTCGAGGCGCCGGACCTTGATGCGGCGGCGCGCGAGTACGCCGAGACGCTGGAACAGTTGATCGCGCCGTCGGGCCAAGTGGACTTGGTGCACCTCGGTCTGGGGCCGGACGGCCATACCGCCTCACTGATTCCGGGCGCGCCCGAACTGGAGATACGCGACAAGACGGTGGCCGCCACCGGATTCTACCAGGGTCGCCGGCGCATGACCCTTACCTTCCCGGTGTTCGACAACGCGCGGTGGGTTCTTTGGGTGGTCACCGGCGCGGACAAGCGCGAGATGTTGCGGCGCCTCCGCGAGGGCGACACCACCATCCCCGCGGGGCGCGTGGCGCCGGATGCCGCGGTGGCGATGGCCGACCGAGCCGCGGCTGGGCAATGAGGTCGCCACACCCCCCACGCCTGGATTCCCGCTTCCGCGGGAGTGGCTCATTGGGGGGGGGGCGCCCCATTCTCATTCCCGTTTGTGTCGGCTGCAAGCCGACATGGGTGTTTCGCGCGAAAGTTCACCCTCGACCCCGATCGGGGGCGGGAATCCAGGGGTGGGGAGGGGGCACAAGGGCATGAGACCCGACACTCAGTGTCCTGCCCCCTTCAGTGCGGCGATCATGTCCTCGGTGCGCGTGAGCTTGACGCGCGGGCGTCCGCTCTTCTTGCCGCGGGTAGTCTCGATCTCGTCGAGGCGCAGCCAATCTTCGTAGGACACGCAGTCGGGCTGCCGCTCGCGCACCAGGCGCTCGGCGGCGGCCACGTCGGGGTGCGCGGGGGCCGGCACGGCGCCGTCCCGCAGGTCCTCCAGCATGCGTTCCACGGTTTCGGCGGCGTCGGGCTTGTTGGTGCCGATGACCCCGCTCGGTCCTCGCTTGATCCACCCGGAGGCGTAGAGGCCGGGGACAGGGTCGCCGCCGTCTCGGGTCAACACCCGGCCGCGGTCGTTGGGAATCACTCCCCGGCGTTCGTTGAAGGGCACGTCGGGCAGCGGCACTCCCAGGTAACCCACCGAGCGGAAGACGATGTCGGCGGGAAGGGTCTCGTGCTCGCCGGTGGCGCGCGGCCGCAGGGAGCCGTTGTCGGCGTGGAGCTCGTTCCGCACAAGGCGGACGGCGCGCACCCGCCCGTCGTCGTCGCCGATCAGCTCGGTGGGCGACAGCAGGAAGCGGATGTGGAGGCGGCGCGGCTTGCCGGTGGACGGCTGCGCGGCGTAGCGCTGGAGGATCTCGATCTTGCGGACCAGGGCCTTGTCCGGGTGGGCGTCCACGTCGGCCTGGCTCAAGGCGTCGAGCCGGGCCTCCTCGGGGAGCACTTCGACGTCGGCGCCGGCCAGCTCGCCCATCTCCTGGATCTCCGGATTGGTGAAGGCGGCCTGGGCCGGCCCGCGGCGGCCGATGAGGTAGACGTCACGGACCCGGCTCTCGCGCAGGGCCTCCAGCGCGTAGTCCGCGATGTCGGTGGTCGCCAGCTCCTCGTGGGTGCGGCACAGGATGCGCGCCACGTCGATGGCGACGTTGCCCACGCCGATGACCGCGGCGGACTCCCCGGACAGGTCGAAACGGCAGTCACGGTAGTCCGGGTGGCCGTTGTACCACGCCACGAACTCGGTGGCCGCGTGGCTGCCCTGGAGGTCCTCGCCCGGAATGTCCAGGCTGCGGTCGGTCTGGGCGCCGGTGGTGAAGCAGATCTGGTGGTAGTGGTCCCGCAGGTCGTCGAGGCCGAGGTCGCGGCCGTAGCGCACGTTGCCGTAGAAGCGGAACCGGGGATCGCGGGCGTTCCGGTCGTAGACCCGCACCACCGACTTGATCTTCTGGTGGTCGGGCGCCACGCCTCCGCGCACCAGGCCGAACGGCGTGGCCAGCTCGTCGAACATGTCTATCTCGACGGGCAGGCCCTTCTCGCGAAAGAATCGCTCGACCACGTAGAAACCCGCCGGACCCGAACCGATGATGGCTACTCTCAGAGGATTGTCGTCGGTCCCGGCTTCAGGCATGTGGGGATCGCCTCCGGTAGCTGGCCCATGAGATGGGTATGGAGATGGGTTGCGTCATGACGAGATATACCCGTTCTCATTCTACGCGATGCCGCGCGTGGTTGCCAGCCATTGTCATGGGGCGGCTTCGTCTTGATGGCACACGGTTTTCATGTTACCCCAATGCCTATCCCTAACGGGTTTCCACCCCAGCCAGGGTGGGTGTCCCGCCCGCCAACGGCAACCTCCGGAAATTCCGTCCGTGCCCGGATTCGGGCGTCGGCTCGCCCCGCGCGAGCATGCATCGGGGAGCACGTTGATGCGTATCATCTTGTTGGGTCCGCCGGGAGCGGGCAAGGGGACGCAGGCAGCGTCCATCGCGACGGCGTTCGGCATTCCGCAAATCTCCACCGGCGACATGCTGCGCGCCGCGGTCAAGGAAGGCACGGCGCTGGGCTTGCGCGTCAAGGCGGTGATGGAGGCGGGCGCGCTCGTGTCCGACGACGTCATCGTGGAACTCATCAAGGAACGGATCCAGGCGCCGGATTGCCGCGACGGCTTTCTCTTCGACGGCTTCCCGAGGACACTGGCCCAGGCCCGGGCGCTGCGTGACAACGGCATCCCGGTCACCCACGTGGTGGAGATCGACACGCCGCCCGAGGAGGTGATCGCGCGGCTCAGCGGCCGGCGCGTGCATCCGCCGTCGGGGCGCGTGTATCACGTGGTCTTCAATCCCCCGAAGACCGAGGGCAGGGACGACGTGACCGGCGAGGACCTCGTGCAGCGGGACGATGACAAGGAGGAGACCGTGCGCCGCCGGCTGGAAGTGTACGGTGAACAGACCGCGCCGCTGGTGGACTACTACACCCGCTGGCACGCCGAGGACGGCATGGCCGCGCCCCGCTACATCAAGGTGCCGGGCGTGGGTCCGGTGGCGCAGGTGGAGCAGGCGATCCTGGCGCAACTCGACGAGGAGGGGTCGTGAGCGTGCATCCGCGCGTGACCGTCGATGATTTCGACGCGGTGCTCTTCGACCTCGACGGCGTGCTGACCTCCACCGCCCGGGTCCACTCGGTGTGCTGGAAGCGGATGTTCGACGCCTTTCTCGAACGGCATGCCGCGGACACGGGCACGCCGTTCGTTCCCTTCGACATGGACGGCGACTACAAGCAGTACGTGGACGGCAAGCCGCGCTACGACGGGGTGCGGAGTTTTCTCGAGTCCCGCGGCATCGAGTTGCCGTTCGGGGACCCGGAGGACCCTCCGGGCGAGCTGACCGCGTGCGGCCTGGGCAACCGCAAGGACCGGCTGTTCAACGAGGTGCTGCGGGAGGAGGGCGTGGAGCCGTTCGAGGGAACGATCCGCTGGGCCCGTGATCTCCGTGGCCGCGGCATGAAGACGGCGGTGGTGTCGTCGAGCAAGAACTGCGGGACGATCATGGAGGCCGCCGGCATCGGGGACCTGTTCGATACCCGGGTCGACGGAGAGATCGCGCAGCGGCTCGGGATTCCCGGCAAGCCCGCGCCGGACACCTACCTCAAGGCGGCCGATGAGCTGGGCGTGACGCCGCGAAGGGCGGTGGTGGTGGAAGACGCGCTCTCGGGCGTGCAGGCCGGACGCCGTGGGGGCTTCGGGCTGGTGATCGGCGTGGACCGGCACGGCGACGCCGATGCCCTGCGCGAGAACGGCGCCGACATCGTGGTGACCGACCTGGCGGACATGCTGGAAGAGTGAAGGTGCGGCGCGCCCGAGGCCGTTCGGCCGGCGCGCGGGCGCGTCACTCCTCGCTTGTGAAGAACCTGTCGTAGCACGCGCGAATGCGTTCGCGGCGGCGCTCGTAGTCCCGCAACAAGGCCGTGCCGGGTGTCCGGCGGCCCTTCCCCTCGTAGCCCAACGCCAGCGCCACGGCGCGGAGCTTGTCCGGCTCGCGGTCCAGTACGTGGGTGTCGCGGTCGCGCTCGAGCCGCAGGCGGTGCCCCAGGCGCCGCAGGAACCGGTACCCTTCGACCAGCGTGCGATGGTCCCGCGCTCCCAGGAGCCCCAGGCCCCGCAGCGCGTGCGCCGCGTCCAGCGTGTCCTTGACGCGCACCTCGGGGTGCTCGTGGCCGAAGCGCAGTTGCAGCATCTGCACCAGGAACTCCACGTCCACCAATCCGCCGCGTCCCGTCTTGACGTCGAAGCGGGAACCGTCCTCGCGCGCCAGCTCCCGCTCCATGCGGATGCGCAGGTGGTCGATCTCGCGCACGTCTTCCGGGGCGAAGTCGTCCTGGAAGGCGAAGCGCTCGGCGATGCCCTCGGCCTCGCCGCCGAGGCCCGCGTCCCCGGCGGCGAAGCGTGCGCGGATGAGCGCCTGCCGCTCCCACAACTCGGAGCTGGTCTCGTGGTAGCGGCGGAACGCGTCGAGGGAGGAGACCAGCGGTCCGGAACGGCCCGAGGGACGCAGGCGCATGTCGAGCTGGTAGGCGATGCCTTCGGCGGTGGGCGAGGAGAGGCAGGCGATGATGGTTTGTCCGAGCTTGACGTAGTAGTCGTGGGCGGACGGAGGATCACCGGGCACCCCCCCGGCCGGCGCCGCGTCGGGGGCGTCGTAGAGGAAGATGAGGTCGAGATCGGAGTTGTAATCGAGCTGCCCCTCGCCGAGCTTGCCCATGGCCAGCACCGCGAAGCGTCCGGGTTCCGGCGCGCCGAAACGGCGGTCCATCTCGCCCGCGGCCAGGGCGAGGGCGGTCTCCAGGCAGGCCTCGGCCAGGCCGGTCAGTTGCGTGACGGCATCGCCGAGCTCCAGCTCGCCGCCGAGGTCGTGGAGACCGAGCCTGATGAACTCCTCGACGCGGTAGCGTCTCAGGCGGTCCAGCTTGTCCTCCAGGTCGCCGGCCTCGGCCATGGCGCCGCGGAGCTCGCAGAGCATCTCCGCCCGAGTCTTCATCACACGGGTGAGGTCGACGCGGATGAGGCTGTCCAGCAGCTCCGGGCGGTTCACGAACAGCTCCGACAGGAACCGGCTGTGCGCGAAGAGATCGATGAGCAGGTGCGTGGTCCCGGGGTTCTCCGCCAGCAGGGAGAGGAAACCGGCGCGCGCGCCGATGCGGCGGCCGAACTCGGCCATGTGGTGCAGCGCCTGTTGCGGTTCCGCCGATCCGATGATGGCTTCCATCAGGGCCGGCAACAGGTCGCGCATGACCTTGCGGCGCTTGGGGCCCGGGGGCGTGGCGCCGCTGCCGTCGCGCACCGCCAGGAGGTCCCGGTAGCCCTTGTCCGGTTCGGCGAAGCCGTGTTTCCGAAGGGCCTGGACTACCGCGTCCCGCCGGTCGAGGTCCAGCCACACGCCCGCCTCCGGCCGCTCGCCGTGCGTGGCGGTCTCCCGGCGCGCGCCGTAGAAGAGCCGCTGGAAGGACGCGTGCACGACGTCGGTGTGGGCGCGGTGGTCTCGCCAAAAGGCCTGTGCTTCGGCGTCGTCCGGTTCCAGGTAGCCGAGGCGCCGCGCCAGTGTCCGCTCGTCGGCGGCGCCGTCGGGGATCTCGTGGGACTGCTGATGGGCCGGGAGCTGGATCTTGTGCTCCACGTTCCGCAGGAAACGGTAGGCCGCGCTCAGGGCCGCGGCTTCCTCCGCTGGCACGTAGCCGTGGCGGGACAGCTCCGCCAGGGCGTCGAGGGTGTTGCGTTGCCGGATGCGCGTGTCGTAGCCGCCGTTCACCAGTTGCAGCGCCTGGGTGAAGAACTCCACCTCGCGAATGCCGCCGTGCCCGAGCTTGACGTTGCGCCGTGCGCCGTCGCCGCCGGCGAGTTGTTGGCGCTCGATGCGCGCCTTCATTTCGCGCAGTTCCTCGACGGTGGAGAAGTCGAGGTAGCGGCGGTAGATGAACGGCCGGATGTCCTCCAGGAACGCCTCGCCCAACTCGATGTCGCCGGCCACGGGCCGGGCCTTGATCAGCGCCGACCGCTCCCAGCACTGGCCCCAGGACTCGTAGTAGAGCGACGCCGCGGCCACGGGCTGCGCGCTCGGTCCCTGGCTTCCCATGGGCCGGAGCCGCAGGTCCGTGCGGAACACGATGCCGTCCTCGGTGACCTCGCTCATGGCGCGGGTCAGCTCCTCGGCCAGACGGCTGAAGAACTCCGGCGGCGGCAGCGGCTGGCGCCTGGCCGGCTCGTCGGTCTCGTACAGGTAGATGAGGTCGATGTCGGAGCTGAAGTTGAGCTCCCGTCCGCCGAGCTTGCCCATGCCGAGAATGACGAAACGGTTGCGGCGCGACGTGCCCGGCACGCGCACCCGGCCATGGCGGCGTTCGAGGTCCCCGCGGCAGAAGCGGCAGGCCGCGTCGAGCGTGAAGTCGGCCAGGGTGCTCAACTCCGCGGTGGTCTCCTCCACCGGCGCCAGTCCCACGAGGTCGCGGGCGCCGATGCGCAGGTATTCCCGGCGCTTGTGGCGGCGCAGTCCGGCGTGGAGGCCGCTTGGGGATTGGTCAGGGCTGAGAGGGCCGTAATCGGCGGCATGCCGGGCGCGTGACTTTGTCTTCGTGTAGAGCGCCCGCGCGAAGGTCTCGCCCCACGCGTCCGCCTCGCGGATGAGGATGCCGCCCAGGTACGTGCTCCCGCCCAGGAGCTGGAGCAACATGCGGAGCTCCCGTGGAGCGAGGTCGGGCAGGGGACGGGAACCACCGGCCTCCAGCAGCCGGGCAAGCTGCACGAGGGCGGTTTCGGGAGATGCCGCCCACCGCGCCAGGCGTTCGAGCCGCCGTCGTTGGGCCGGGGAGACGAGATTGCGTAACGAGTCGCTCATGAGCGGAAGGCGGAAGGAATTCGGGCGTGATTTGCGCAGTATGGTCCAAGACGATAGAAAAGAAAACGAGGAGGGACCGATGAAACTCGAACCGCAAGTGACGTTCCGCGACATGGAGCCCTCTCGCGCCATTGAGCAGGCCATACGCGAGAAGGCGGCCAAGCTCGACCAGTTCCACGACAGCATCACCGGCTGCCGGATCGTGGTCGGAGCGCCGCACCGCCACCACCAGAAGGGGCGGCTCTACAACGTGCGCATCGACCTGACGGTGCCGGGCGGGGAGGTGGTGGTGAACCGCGACAGCGGCCGGGCCGCGGCGCACCACGACGTCCAGGTGGCGATTCGCGATGCCTTCGATGCCGCTCGCCGGCAACTCCAGGAATACGCGCGCCGCCGGCGCGGCGAAGTGAAGACGCATGCGGCGGAACCGCCGGCCCGGGTCAGCAAGCTCTTCGCGGCCGAGCGCTACGGTTTCATCGAGACCAGCGACGGACGCGAGATCTATTTTCACGGGAACAGCGTGGTGGACGGCTTCGAACGCCTGACGCTGGGAACCCGCGTCCACTTTACGGAAGAGGAGGGCCGGCAAGGGCCTCAGGCAAGCACCGTACGCGTGGTCCACGGATCGGCCGCGTAAAAAAAGGGCCGTCCCCGGGGGACGGCCCTTTTTGTCTGTCGGTGGGCGGGTTCGGCGATGGGTCGCGCCGGTCCGGACCGGAACGGTTCTCAGTCCTGGAGGTTGAATCCCGCCACCGTGGTGCGGAGCTTCCTCAGAGCACGCTGTTCGATCTGGCGAATGCGTTCCCTGGTAAGCGAGAAGCGCTCGCCCAGTTCCTCGAGGGTGTAGTCCCGTACCTCGCCGATGCCGAAGCGGTAGCGCAGGACGGCCTCCTCCCTGGGCGGCAGGGTGGCCAGTGCCTTCTTGACCTTGTCGCGCAGGTTGGCGTGAATCGTCTCCTCCAGCGGCTTGGGAACGTGCTTGTCCTCGACGAAGTCCCCGAGGCGGCTTTCCTCGTCGTCCCCCATGGGAGTTTCCAGCGAGACGGGTTCCTTCACGATTCGCATCAGTCTGCGGATCTCGTCCGCGGTGAGGCCCATCTCGTCGGCGACCTCATCCGGCTGCGGCTCCCGTCCGAGCTTGCGGTGCAACGAACGGTGCGCGCGGATGAGCTTGTTCCGGGTCTCGATCATGTGCACCGGGATGCGGATGGTCGGTGCCGAGTCGATGATCCCTCGTGTGATGCTCTGACGGATCCACCAGCCGGCATAGGTGGAGAACCGGTAACCGAGCCGGTAATCGAACTTCTCCGCCGCGCGCATGAGCCCCACGTTGCCTTCCTGAATCAGATCGAGGAACTGCAGCCCGCGGTTGCCGTACTTCTTCGCCAGGCTCACCACCAGCCTCAGGTTGGCCTCGATGAGGATCTTCTTGGCGGACGCGGCCTTGTACTCGGCGGCGGTGATGGCCTTCACCTGACTTGCGATATCGGCGGCGGAAGATCCCAAGGACTCTTCGACGGCCTCGATTTCGGCCGCGATCCGCTTGGCCGCGTTGCCGCGCGCATGGGCGTCGGCCTGCCGTGCCAGCTCGACCAGCGTCCGATGCGACTCCTTGAGGCTGACGCCGATGTCGTCGATCCATTCCTTGGAGAGGCGCAACGCCTTCACCGTGTCGATCATTCGCGCCCGCTTCTTGTCCAGATCGACGGTCAGGGTCGCGCGCCGTTTCTGGGAGGTCCGCTTCCGAACCATCTCTGCCTGCATGCGTTCGCGCTCGCGCACGAGCCCGCGCAGCACCGTGACGCCCTTGAGGAAGCGGCGCCGTTCCGCGGGCTCGTCGAACGCTTCGCCGTCATCGGCGGTCATGAGCACGCGGTTCAACGGCGTCTCGTTGCGCTTGATCTCTTCGGCAAGCTCCAATACGCGCCGGACCGTGTAGGGAGCGGCGATGACGCTGGCGATGTACTCCTCCTGGCCCTCCTCCATCTGCATCCCGAGCTGTACCTCGCGCTCCCGGGTCAACAGCGGGGTGGAGCCGATGTCGCGCAGGTAGAGGGAGACCGGGTCGGTCTTGTCGTCCACCCGGTCGTTGTCCACGGGCGCCTGGGTGGGCGCGGACTCCTCGGAAAAGGTCGCGGGTTGCTCCTCCTCGTCGACTTCGCCGATGGCGATATCGTCAAGCTCGTCGATCGAGTCGTCCATCGCGTCCTCGGTGTCTTCGATGTTCAAGGCTCTCTCCATCATGTTGGCTTCCACAGTTTTCGTTACGCCGCCGGTCGAAGGGCCAAGCTCCTCCGAACCGAAAGGCACACCAGCGATCCGTAGGTTAAAAATATCCGCCGCCCTCGCGATGACCTTGCCGTTGTTTCAACGTCATCGAAGGATCGGCGGATCCGGCACGACTCGGAAATGAATTGTTGAGACAGTCCTTGGGGACTACCAGGATCAGGCAAAGCGACTAGACACTCGTCCTTGAGGAAAGCCAGCAACAACCTACGGTATCACTGAAAATAACCCGTGTCAAGCACGATGTCGGGCTCGCCCGGCGGAGCGGGCGCGCGCGTCACTTGTCGTCCCGCAGGCCGTACTTTCCCAGCTTGTAGCGCAGGGCGCGCTCGCTGATGCCGAGGTTGTCCGCGGCCTTGGTCTGGACGCCGCCCGCGGCCTCGAGGGCTTCGACGATCATGCGCCTTTCCATGCCCTCCACGGCGGCGGAGAGGTTGGCCTGGTCGCCGCCGCTGGCGCGCGCCTCCTTGATCGTCAGGGGCAGTTCGCCGATGCCGATGACGTCGTCGCGCGTGAGCACGGTGGCTCGTTCGACCAGGTTCTCCAGTTCGCGCACGTTGCCGGGATAGTCGTAGCGCAGCAGCGCGTCACGCGCCTCGCGGGAGAAACCCAGTATCGCCTTGCCGTTCTTGTCGGCGAACTTGCGGAGGAAGTGTTCGATGAGGGCGGGGATGTCCTGACGGCGGTCACGTACCGGCGGCAGGATGATGGTGACCACGTTGAGCCGGTAGTAGAGATCCTCGCGGAAGCCGCCTTGACGCATGAGTTGTTCGAGGTCCTGGTTGGTGGCCGTGATGATGCGCACGTCGCTGGTGATGGCCTGGTTGGAGCCAACGCGTTCGAACTCGCGTTCCTGGAGGACGCGCAGCAGCTTGGCCTGGAGATGGGCGGGCAGGTCGCCGATCTCGTCGAGGAACAGCGTCCCCTTGTCGGCGATCTCGAAGCGGCCCTTGCGCGTGGCGAAGGCGCCGGTAAAGGCGCCCTTCTCGTGCCCGAACAACTCCGATTCCAGCAGGGTTTCCGGCAGCGCGGCGCAATTCACCTTGACCAGTGGCCCTTGCCTGCGGGCGCTGGCGTAGTGGATGGCCTTGGCGATCAGTTCCTTGCCGGTGCCGCTCTCGCCGCGCAGCAGGACCGTGGCGTCGCTCGGGGCCACGCGCCGCACCAGGTCCAGCACCTCCTGCATCTGGCCGCTTTCGCCGATGATGCCCTCAATGCGATGGCGTTCCTGCAGGGCCTCGCGCAGCTCCGTGTTTTCCCGCAGGAGCTGGTGGCCGCGCTTGACCCGCTCGATGCGAAGCCGCAACTCCTCCAGGTTGAGGGGTTTGGTCAGGTAATCGGTGGCGCCTTCCTTCATGGCGGAAACGGCGGTCTCGATGCTGCCGTACGCGGTCATGATGATCACCGCGACCTCGGGATCCAGCGCCCGGCACTGCTTCAGGATGTCGAGGCCCGACATCTCGGGCATGCGCTGGTCCGTCAACACCAGGTCGAACGCCTCACCGCGAAACCGTTCCACCGCTTCGGCCGCGCTTCCCATGAGCGCCACCTCGAAGCCGGCCTTGTCGAGAAAACCGCCGACGAACTCGAGCTGCGTGCGCTCGTCGTCTACCACCATGATGTGGAAACGGTCGCCGTGCGAGGCCTCCCGCCGGCGCGGCGCCCGTGCGCCAGGGTCTTCCCGATAAGGCTGTTCGGTCATGTTCACGTTCGTCGCCCGCGCGCTCCGGCCGCTGCCCGGGGCGCGTCTTGTGGGGAGCCTGGGCTCAAGTCAGCGCATGATCGAGCGGGAGCACGATGTCGAAGCGGGTGCCGGTGTCCGTCCGGCTGGTCACCTCGATGGTGCCGCCGTGGCTCTCCACGATCCTCCGAGCGATGGGGAGCCCCAGTCCGGAACCTTCGGACTTCGTGGTGAAGTACGGCTCGAAGATGCGTGTCAGGTTCTCCGGCTCGATGCCCGTGCCGGTGTCGCTTACCGACAGCCGCATCCTGCCGTCGCGAATCGATGTCTCGATGGTCAGCTTGCCTCCCTCGGGCATGGCCTGGAGGCCATTGAGAATGAGGTTCAGGAGCACTTGCTTGAGGTAGTCCGGGTCGGCCTTGACCACCGGTCGCGGTCCGTGATGCACCACCGCGATTTCCACGCCGGAGGACTCGGCGTCGCCTTCGGTCAGGGTCGTGAGATCCTTGAGCAACTGGTCGACCTTCACCAGATCCGGCTTCATGTTCAACGGCCGCGCCAGCGTCAGGAATTCCTCGACGATGGAATTGAGGCGGTGTACTTCCGCGCGCATCAGCTCGATGAAGCGGCTGTATTCGCCCTCGTCCTGCGTCGGCTGAAACTCCGCCTTGAGGCGCTGCAGTCCCATGGAGATGGCGTTGAGCGGATTGCGCACCTCATGGGCCACCGTGGCCGCCAGGTTGCCCATCATGGACAGGTGCTCGCGCCGCTCCACTTCCGCTTCCAGGGCCTTGATCTCCTGCATGTGGAACCGCTGGTTGTAGAGGATCGCGGTGAATCCCAGCATGCCCAGGGCCAGGATGCCGCATCCCAGGCCCACCATGGACCAGAGGCTCTGCCACCACGCCGCGTCCACCACGTCCATGGACACGCCGATCCGGAGAAAGCCCATGGGGTCTCCGTCCAGCCGCATGGGCTTCACCAGCTCATACCGCCGCCCGCCTTCCTCCGTGTCCACGATGCGATGGGCCGAGCGATCGGTGACCCGCGCCCGCGCGCTCAGGTCGTCCACCATTCGGCTCCCGGCCAGCCCCGGGTCGGTATGGGCGAGCACGGTGAAGTCGTTGTCCAGAAGCGCCAGGTGGTGGATACCTTCCTGCCGCCCGAGGTCCTGGATCTGGCGCTGCACGCCGATCTCGTGTTGCAGCTTCAGCATGTAGGCGGCGTCCGCGTGAATGGCGATGAAGCCCGGGAAGCTGCGCGCTTCGAGGGCGACGCCGAACACGCTGTCTTCCCAGAACTCGTGCTGCGGGAGGGTGGGCGCCTGTCCCCGCGGCTGGGACCAGAGCCGGCCCCATATGTGCACCGTGGATTCCTGGCCGGACCACCGTTTGCGGAGCTCGGCCAGGAGGCCCTCGACGTCGAGGGGCGCGGTCCCGGTGTGCGACACCCATGGCCGTCCCTGGAGGTCGAGGAGCTCGACCTTGTGCAGTTGGTTGATGGTGCTGATGCGCTGCACCAGCGGCGCCGGTGCGTTGGCGGTGAGAAGCCGGTCGATCAGGCGCGCGTTGTCCAACAGCCGCTGCCGTACCAGTTCCTCGATCAGCGCGTTTCCCTTGATGGACTTCTTGGCGCTGGTCTCCATGGTGCGGGTAAGGGCCAGTGCCTTGACCTCCACCTGTCGCACCAACTCTTCCTCGAGCCAACGGCTCTCGTAGAACACGTAGAGCGAGAAAAGCCCCACCAGCAGCAGGACCGAGGCGAGGAAATAGGGTGTCAGCGAAGTGCGCTTCATGTTCGGCGGTTCAGTGGACGACGGGGTTCGGGGGGTCGCGTCGACCCTGCACACAAGATTTCATTATACAAACGGCCGGGAACTTGGCAACCGGCTCGTCCGCGCGACCGACGGCCTGTTGCGGGCCTTCTTCAACGGCAAGGGCCGATGGGACGGCTTCCGTCCCATCGGCCTTCAATGGCCCCGCGCCCGGCGCGGCGTGCCGTCTTCCCACCGGAGTGCGCCGGCCGCCGGCCCGGGTCAGCCCCGCGCCACGAAGAACCGCTTGGCCTCGCCGCGCTGCACGAGAAACAGCGCGTTGCCGCCCTCGTCGAGTTTCTCCAGCGCCTTCTTGTAGGCCGCCAGGTCGGGGATGGGCGTCCGGTTCATCTCCAGGATCACGTCTCCCCGGCGCAACCCCGCCTGGTCCGCGGGACTGCCGGGCTTGACTCCGGTCACCAGCACGCCCGCGGCGCGCTTGAGGGAATACCGCTTGGCGACGCTGTCGGTCACTTCCAGGACGGTCAGGCCCAGGTCGGAGCCTTGCTCCACGGCCGCCACGGCCTTCTCGTCCAGCAACTCGCCGATCTCCACCCGGAGGGTCCGCTCGTCGCCGTCACGCAGCACCTTCACGTCCACGGCCTTGCCCACCGGGGTCCGGGCGACGATCAGCGGCAGGTCCCCCGATGCCTTGACGGGCTTCCGGTCGAATTCCACGATGACGTCACCCGGCTTGAACCCGGCCTTTTGCGCGGGCGTGTCCGCCAGGACCTCGGCCACGAGAGCGCCGCGCGCTTCACCGATTCCCAGCGATTCCGCCAGGAGCGGCGTCACCTTCTGCAGCGAGACCCCCAGCCAGCCGCGCGTCACGCGGCCGTCGTTCCGGAGCTGCGGCAACACCTCCTTCACCAGGTTGATGGGGATGGCGAAGCCGATGCCGACGTTGCCCCCGCCGCGGCTGTAGATGGCGGTGTTGATGCCCACCACCTCGCCGCGATGGTTGATCAGCGGACCGCCGGAGTTGCCCGGGTTGATGGAGGCGTCGGTCTGGATGAAGTTGTCGTAGGGGCCGGCGCCGATGCGGCGTCCCTTGGCGCTGACGATCCCCGACGTCACCGTGCGGTCGAGCCCGAACGGGTTGCCGATGGCGAGCACGCTCTCACCGATCTCCAGGCTGTCGGAATTCCCCAGCGGCACCGTCGGCAGGCCGTAGCCGGGGTTGATGCGGATCAAGGCGATGTCGGTCTTCTCGTCCGTGCCGATGATCTCCCCCTCGAACTCGTTGTCGTCGGAGAGGGTGACGGTAATGGTCATGTTCTCCCGGCCGCTGACCACGTGGTGGTTGGTCAGGATCAGGCCTTTCCCGTCGATGATCACGCCGGAACCGAAGGAGCGGCTTCTCCTCGGCCGCGAAGGGGCCTCCGGGCTCCCGAAGGGGTTGGGCATGGCGAACGGCTGCGACTCGAAGAACTTGCGCCACGCCTCGGGCCACTGTTGGCCGAAGCGCTCGGACAAGCTCGCCGCCCGGGTGTCGCCCTTGGCGGTGATGTTGACCACCGCCGGGCTCACCTGCTTCACCAGGTTGACGATGGTGTTCCCGGGCCGCGGTTCCGTGGCCGCGGGCTGTGTCGACGCGTTGAGAGGCGGACGGCTGAAGCCGCCGGCCAGGGCGATCACGGCGAGCAACACCGCGCACACGCCCAACGCTTTCATGCACGTGGAACGAGACGGTTTACAGAGCATTGAGCTACCTCCTTGAAAAAGCTGCCGTCTGAAGGAAGCATCTTCCGTGCCAAGAGCCGTCGTCACGGTAAGGTCGCGTATTTCCAGGGGGTTGGCGGGCTTCCGCGAAGTCGCGCCATGCAGGCGGTCGACCATTCCGTCGAACGCGCGGAACGCTGCGTCGAAGGGCGGGTCCTTCGAAGTCGCTTCGCTGCGCCCGTCCCGAGCCCTTCGACAAGCCTGTCCCGAGCTTGTCGAAGGGCTCAGGACAGGCTTGTCGAGGGACCCGGGACGAACGGAGCCGTCATTCGACCTCGTAGATGGACTCGATCTCGACCGGGATCCCGTTGGGCAGCGTCGCCATGCCCACCGCGGAACGGGCGTGCTTGCCGATGTCCTCGCCGAACACTTCCACCATCAGGTCGGAGAAGCCGTTGATCACCTGCGGGGTCTTGTGAAATTCGGGATCGGCGTTGACCATGCCCAGCACCTTGACGATGCGGCGCACGCGGTCGAGGCTGCCGAGCTCCGCCCGGAGCGTGACCAGGGTGTTGAGCGCCGTCTGGCGCGCCGCCTGGTAGCCTTGTTCCACGGTGAGGTCGCGCCCGAGCTTGCCGTGGAAGATGGCCTTGCGGTCGTTCCCCAGGGGACCGTGCCCGGCGAGGTACAAGAGCGAGCCGGTGCGCACCGCGCTGACGTAGTTGGCCATGGGGCGCGGAGTCGGCGGCAGGCTCAGGTCCAGTTCCTTCAGACGTTGTTCGGCACTCATGTCGACCTCCCTACAGACCTCTGAACCAGACGTTGTCGGGGTCCAGGCTCAGGAGCGCCGGCGTGATGTCCTGGATCGTGGCGGTCCCGGTCATGATCATCACGCGTTTCAACTCCTCGGTGAGGATCGTCAGCACGCGCGCCACCCCGTCCGGGCCGGCGGCGCCCAGGCCCCAGCAGACGGGCCGTCCCAGGAGCACCGCCCTGGCGCCCAGGGCCAGCGCCTTGGCGATGTCGCCGCCCCGGCGCGCGCCGCTGTCGAGCAGCACCGGCACGCGCCCGGCGGCCGCGTCCACCACCTCCGGGAGCACCTCGATGGCGGCGCGGTTGAAATCGAGGATGCGGCCGCCGTGGTTCGACACCACCAGGCAGTCGGCGCCCGCGTCGATGGCGATGCGCGCGTCGTCCGGGTTCATGATCCCCTTCACCACCACCGGGACGGACACCTCTTTCTTGAGCCAAGTGACGTCGTTCGGCGAGGACAGGTGCACGGTGCGGGGCTTGCCGTCCGACGACAGCGGCACCCGGTCTCCCAGCTTGGTGGGTTGCAGCGTGTCCATGGTGAGCCCCACCGCGGCGTAGCCGATCTCGTCCGCGCGCCGCACCGCGCTCAGCACCTTGTCGCGTCCCTTGCTGAGGTAGGCCATGTACACGAGCGGCGTGGAGATCCCCTCCGCCCACTGGTCCACCGTGGACTGGGTGGCGCCGCTGATGAACACCATGGTGCCGAAAAGGTCGCCTCCCTCCGCCACCTCGTGCTCGCCGTTCCTGCGCACCAGCCGGAAGCTCCCCACCGGACCGATCATCGCGGGCGAGGGCAGCCGGTGCCCGAACAGCTCGACGGAGGTGTCGGGATCGGTGACGTCGTGGAAGATGCGCTGGCGGAAGAGCAGCCGGTCCAGCGCCGTGCGGTTGCGCTTGAGCGTGGAGTGACTCTCCGCCGCGCCCATGACGTGCTCGATGGCCTCGGGCTTGACCCGCGCGTGAAAGAGCTGCCGCAGCTCGTCCAGGCTCAGGTTCTCCAGCGGCTTCTGTTCGATCTGTTGAACGCTCATGTGTACCCCCAAGGGATGGATTCCTACTCGCGGAATTCAGATCCTAGTCGGTAAATCACGAATCATCAATCACGCGGAACTGGAGCAGCAGAGTCCGCTGGAGCGGCAGGAAGTTGTCGTCGGAAACCACGTAGAGCAGCGTGCGTCCGGCGTGGTCGCGCCGCAGTGCGAGGCCTTCGAAATTGTCCACCGGCAACGGGCGTTGGAGATCGGCCATCACCTCCCCGCGCACCCGTGTTCCCGGTTTCCGCCGGGCCTGCCGCACGCGCTCCGCCGGCAGACGCACGATGCGCACGCGCATGCGCAAGAGGTCGAAGCTGCGTTCGAGCAGCAGCACGTCGCCGCCGGGCGTCGCGGCGACGCCGGTGGGGCTGTAGCCGTCGGTCGGGACGTAGGCGAACTCGTGGGCCATGCGGGCCTTCATGAACCAGCCCTTGACGCTGCCGTCGCGATTGGCGTGTTTCTCCGTGATGCCCAGGACGGTCCCGTCGGAGAGCACGGTGATGCCCTCGATGCCGCCGTTCACGGGCGCGCGGCGCAGGTCCCGGGGAGTCGCCACGGGCTTGGGAGATGAACCCGGCCCTGCCGGATAGCGCCAGATCCGGTGCTTCCCCTCGAACGACACCAGGAACGAGCCCATCGAGTCCCGCGCAAGGCCTTCCGCGTCGTGTTCGTAGAGGCCCGTCCGTTCGCCCGCGGGGGTCAGCAGAGGTGCGTCACGCCACGAGCCCAACGCGGTGACGCGGCCCTCGGGATCGTGGGTGAGGGCGGCGGCGATCCAGTAGCCGCGGTCCGAAACGGCGCGGAGCTCCGTGCCGTCCGGGCTGACGCTCAGGCCCGAGAGCCCGCCGAAGCGCTTGTGTTCCGAGGTGAGCTCGAACCCGTTCAGAAACTCGAGCCGGCCCACACGGGTGACGCCGGGGTTCCCCGGTTCCAGCGCCAACGGGAGCGCCGTCACCGCGAACCGGCTCGCGAAACCGTTCGCGGCGGCCAGGACACCGGCGAGGGACAGCGCGACGGCCACGGCAAGGGCGGGGCGCGGCCGCCTCGGGCGTGGGCGCGGTGGTGTCACGGCTCCAGGTCCGGCAGCACCGCCATCACCGCGTGGCGGAGAAAGTCGCGGGTGTAGAAGTCGGGGTCGACGACCCGCCCGTTCCACACGACGATGTCGAGATCGATGGTCCGGGGGCCGTAGCGGTCCTCGCCGCGTTGGCGGCCCAGCAGCGCCTCGATGGCCTTGAGGTCCGCCCGGAGCCGCTCGCGGTCCACGGCCGTCTCCACGAGCAGCGCGCCGTTGGTGAAGTCCGGCTGCTCGACGCAGCCCACGGGGCGGGTGCGCACGAACGGCGACGCGGCCACGACCCGGTGCCGGTGGGCGATGTGGCGGCGCGCTTCCGCGACGTGGTGCTCGGGCTCGATGTTGGAGCCGACACCGATGACGGCGCGGTTCATGCGCTCTCCGGTCCGGTCCTCGCCGCCGAGCATTCGACGGACACGGAATCGGTGAAGCGCAGCGCGCCCGGCTTGGCCACGCGCACGCGTCCGCGCGCGACGCGGGGATCGTCCATCACCAGCCCGAGGACGTGGTCGCAGAGCTTTTCGACGAGGAAGAAGGACGAGGCCTCCACCTCCTCGATGATGCGCTTGTTGAGCCGCTTGTAGTCCACGGTCTCGTCGATGGCGTCGCGTGTGAAAACGGTCCCCGGCAACAGCTCCAACTCGACGTTGACGACCACGTCCTGCCGGGTGTGGCGTTCCCATTCGTTGATGCCGATGATGGCCCGCACACGCAGGTTCTCGATGGCTATCTTGACCGGGTTTCGCTGGATCATGGCACGTTGGCGCTGCGCGCGGTTACAGGTGCTCCCCGCCGTCGACGTAGACACACTCGCCGGTGACGAAGGGGTTGTCGATGAGGAACAGCACCGCGGCGACCACGTTAGCCGTGTCGCCGACGCGTTTCAAGGGCAGGCCGGCGCTGCGCCGTTCCAGTTCGTCCACCACGCCGCCGGGCGGCGGCAGGATCATCCCGGGCGCCACGCCGTTCACGCGGATGGCGGGGCCGAGCTCGCGCGCGGCCATCCGCGTCAGCTCCAGCAAGGCTTTCTTGGAGAGCGTGTAGGCGGCATGGCGCGGGTCGGAGCGGCGCACTCGGGTGTCGAGGATGTTGATGACCTGCCCCTCCGAGCAGCCCTCGGCAAAGGCCTGCGTCAGGAAGAAGGGCGCCTTGAAATGGACGTTGAAGTGGCGCTCGAAGAGGTCGCGCCCGGTGTCGCGGAGGGTGGCGCGTTCGAAGACGGAGGCATTGTTGACGAGGACGTTCAAGCGCGGGAACTGCTCCCGCACGCTCGGGACGAGCGCGGCCGTCTCGTCGTGATCGTTCAGGTCGCAGCGGAACAGCCGGCACCGGCGCCCCAGTCCCGTGATCTCCCTGGCCGTGCGTTGGGCGGGCTCGGTGGAGGTGCGATAGTGAAGCGCCACGTCGTAACCGTGTTGCGCCAGCGCCCGCGCGATGGCCGCGCCGATGCGCCTCGCTCCGCCGGTCACCAGGGCGGCTCCCTTCGGCATGGACATGGGGCCATCATATCCGGTTGCGGGTGCACCCACCACCGGCGCGGTCGCGGAACTTTGACAGTGTGCGCGACAGGTGCTGGCGTCCCGGGCAAGTTGATTGAATGGACAACAACGACCGCTGAAGGGAGAAAATCATGAGGCCTTGCGCGGCTACCGTCAAGCTGTATCCTTGAGAGGTGTGGCGCGTGAATAGGGCCGGACATCAGGAGAATGCGATGGGCGAAATCGTCGTTGATATCGAGCTGGAGAATCCGGGAGATCGCAGACTGTTCGAGGAAGGGTACCGCCGGGAGGAAGACATTCGGCGGGCTACGGTTCGGGCCGTCGCGGATACGGGGGCGGTCATGCTGACATTGCCCGAGGACGCCGTGAACCGGCTCGGCGTCAAGGTGGTGGACCGTGCCTCTTTCACGTACGCGGACGGACGGCAGGATGAACGGCCGATCGCCGGTCCGCTTACCGTCCGTATCGGTGACCGCCGGACGTCCACCGACTGCGTCGTCGTGCCGACGGGCGCCGATGCTCTGGTGGGCCAAGTCGTCATGGAAACGCTCGACCTGGTGGCCGACTGCGTACGCCGGACGCTCGGTCCTCGACCGGAATCGCCCGACCGGCCGCTGCTGAGACTGTGAGGGGATCGCGGGGGTTGCGGTGACGGGTGGCTGACCTCTACCGTCGCCTCGTGGCGAGGACTTCGAGGACTTCCTCGACTCCGGGCCCCGGGTCGGTCCGGTCCTTGAATGGCGCGAGCCGCTGGTAGAGTTCCGCGGCGGCGTTGTGGAAGCCCGCGGGAAGGCCGGCCGATTCGAAGCTGGCGGCGATCTCTTCCATCTCGCCCACGTAACGCCATCCCTTGGGCGCGGCCACCGCGGCCGCGCGTTCACTCTTGCGTTCGACGTTGGGTTGCGACGCCGCCCATTCCTCCAGGAGGGCCGCTTCCACTCCTTCACTGGCCGCCAGTGCGCGGACAGCGAGAACCAGCGCGTCGCTGCCCTTGGTCCAGGCGGCATAGGTCATCTTGAGGGCGGAGGCCGCCCCCGGCCCGCCTTCGATGACCCGGGCGTCGAGTGGGCCCTCGAAGAACAACCGCGCGACAGAATCCGCTCCGGCTCCCGAAAGATAGAGGCGTGTGGTTCCCGGCTTGCGCACCGGCTGGCCGATGATGCCGCCGTCGACGAAACGGGCTCCGGCCTTGGCGACCATGGTCCCCACGCGTTGTGCCGTCGCCCGGGACACGGCGTTGGCGTCCACGTAGAGTCCGGCAAAACCCAGGTCCGCCACGTCCCGAGCCACCTCCTCGGCGGCGTGGGGCGGGCACACGGAAAGCACCGCGTCGCTCTCGCGGACGGCCTCCGCCAGCGTCGCCGCCTCCACCAGTCCGGCCTCCAGCGCCCTCCGCCGGCTTTCCTCCCGCCGCCCCTCCGAGACCCACAGCACGCGGGCGCCCCTCACCGCGGCGCCGACGGTGGCGCCCATGTTGCCGGGATGCAACAGCGTGACGGTGTCGATCTGCATGGTCTCTACTCCGAGCCACTGGGGCGACCGCGGGTCGCCCCTACGGGTCATCGCGCCTTGCCGACGACAAAATTCCCGCGCATCCTCGTCAACGCTTTCGCGGAACGCAACGCTAGTGGTCCTGCTCCTCCACGTCGCTGGCCTTGACGCGCCGCGACTTGAGCTTTTCGCCGGTCTCGAAGTAGCGGCCTTCCACGGCGAGCCTGGCTTCCTCGTCCAACTCGTCGTCCCACTGGCCCAGGGAGTAGCCGTACCACGGCATCTTGGGGCTCAGGGGCGGGAGCATCAGCTCCTCCCACAGCTCCCGGGCGTGCTCCATGTACTCCCGCTTGGGCAGAGAGACGGGCGGGAAGGGCTCCTTCTGGATGGCGTTGCACAGCATGCCCGACTCGTCGGCCGGCAGATGGTACGACACCACGTCCGTGCCCTTGGCGTCGTCATTGTAGAGGAACGGCGGGGCGTGGCCCTTCTCCATGCCGCCGATGATCTGCACGTCCTGGTGCGGCTTCATGCGGTAGCACATGGCCCAGAAGACGGCCGCCTCGTCCGACGGATCGATGTCCTCGTCCACCGCGATGACGATCTTGCCGACCCCGGGGTGGAACGACGACGCCGCGTGGAGCGCGCGCCACACCTCGGCTTCCTTGGGCTTGCGCATCTGAACGATGACGAGCTTGTAGGTGTTGGTCAGAGGCTCGTGCATCTCCACCCGGGTGACGCTGGTGATGCGGCAGTGGTCGCGCAGGTGCACCAGCATGAGGCGGTCGTAGCCGATCTTGCGGATCACCGACGACTCGCTGGGGGTGAGCTGGCTCAGCCATGAGACATAGATGGCGTCCTTGCGGTGGGTGATGGCGGTGACGTCCATGAACGGGTTCAACTGTCGCGGATGCATATAGCCGTGGGACTCGCCGAAGGGCCCTTCGGGCTCCACGAACTCGGTGTTGAGGCGTCCCTCGATGACGATCTCGGACTCGGCCGGCACCTGCAGGTCCACGGTCTTGCACTGGGCCATGCGGATGGGCTCGCCCACGAAGCCCCCGGCGATGGCCATCTCGTCCACGCCGTAGTCGACCTTCTGCACGGAGACGTACGACACCACCGGCGGCGCGCCGATGACAAGCGCCGCCTCCAGCGGCTCGCCGCGCTTCTGCGCGTTCTTCCAATGGAGGTAGATGTCCTGGCCGAGGCCGGAGGGGAACACGCCCACGCGGGTATTGGATTTGATCTGGCCGCGGTAGTTGCCGATGTTGCCGATGCCGGTCTCCGGGTCCTTGGTGATCCAGTGGGAGCAGGTGGTGTAGGGGCCGTTGTCGAAGCCCGGCGTCGAAATGGGCACCGGGAACTTGTCGAGCCCGTCCTTCTCCAGGGCGTCCCCGGTCATCACCACCTCGTGGCACGCCGGCGCGTCCACTACCTTGGGCTGGATGGGGTTGGAGAGCGCGTGCTTCCACTTGGCGTCCATCTCGTCGGCGCTGTTGCAGCCCATGCCCAGGAAGTAGATGGCCTTGCTGCCGGCCAGCGCGCCCACCACCACGGGGAAGTCGAAGCGCCGCCCGCGCGAGTCCGTGACGTTGGAGAAGTACCAGGCCTTGCGTTCCTCGTCGGGGATGCCGCCCCGGTACTGCCAGCGCACCAGCGGATGCAGCTCGGTGTCCTTGTTGATGGTCTGATTGATGCGGCGCAGATGCCCCGCCTCTTCGAGCATCCTCAGATGCTCATGTAGATCCGCATAACCCATTGACTGCCTCCTGTTCGAGTCAAACTTTCAAAGTGATGTCGTGGAGAGTTCCCGTCGCCCCGTCGGGCCGTGTTGCAGCCCGGATGCGGGGCTTCGGTTGTCGGAATGAAACGGTAGGCTCCAGCGAGAATCTCAAACAGATAGCCGATCCGGTCCGGGCGTGTCAAATTCCCGGCCCCACTTCGCGATGACACGGAGAAGGTCGACGCAAGGCCCGGCGACCGAATGGAGCGAGACAATCATGTTGCGAAAGTGTGGCTCGAACCCATCCGCCTGCAGACAGGCGGTGGATTCCGTCAAACGGAAATTTCGAGTATATCGGGACAGTCGGATAACGGCCCCATCTGGAACATTCGACCACGGAGTACAAGCATGCACACCGACCAAAAGACCCTTGAGAACGTCTTCTCCCACATCGACCGGGAGGAACTGGCCCAACTGGCCATGGACGTCGTCAATTTCCCCACGCCCACCGGGAGCGAGGAGGAGGTGGCGCGGTTCATCCACGACTGGTTGCAGAAGCAGGGCATCGAGACGTTCCTCCAGCACACCGAGCCGGGGCGGGCCAACGTGGTGGGGGTGATCCCGGGCACGGGCGAGGGGCCGACGCTGCTGTTCAACGGGCACATGGACACGGCCCTCGCCGGGACCCAGGAGGACCTGTGGATCACCGGCAGCACCCGGCCCGAGTGGCAGGCGCTGGCGCGGCGCGAGGACGACGTGATTTACGGCAGCGGCATCGTCAACGACAAGGGGCCGCTCACCTGCACCCTGGCCATGGCCAAGGCGCTCAAGGAGAGCGGCGTCAAGCTCAAGGGCGACGTCATCGTCACGGGCGTGGCGGGCGAGATCGGGCGCTCCCCGGTGGACCACTACCAGGGACCGGCGTACCGGGGTAAGGGCCACGGCGCGCGCTACCTGGTGACCCACGGCGTGGTGGGGGACTACTGCATCGTGGTGGAGCCGTCGCAGTTCCGCATTACCTGGGCCCAGTGCGGCGCCGTGTTCATCAAGATCACCACCTACGGCGAGCCCATGTACGGGCCGTTCGTGGACCATCCGGTGTCGCCCAAGGAAAGCAAGAACGCGGTGGTGCGCATGGCCTCCATCATCCCGGCGCTGGAAGAGTGGGCACGGCGCTACGAGAAGGAGCACCGCTACGAGTTCGGCGCGGGCACGATGGTGCCCAAGGTCAACATCGGCTCCATCTTCGGCGGCGCCCCGTTCAAGCCCAACTTCTCCCCGGCCATCTGCAACCTCTACGTCGAGGCGTTCATGACCCCGGACCAGCGCGCCATCGACGTGCTGCGGGAGGTCCGGGAGGTGCTGGCGGCGACGGAGATCGAGGCCAAGTCGTCGCTCTTCCTGTCGGTCAACAGCTACGAGTCCAAGGGCGCGGAGCCGCTGGTGGCCGCCATGGAGGAAGCCCACGAGTACGTGCGCGGCCGCAAGGTGGAGCCCATTCGCGACGCCTTCACCAGCACCTACGCCGACCTCACGGTGTTCGCCGAGGTGGGGATCCCCGCCATCAAGTGCGGTCCGGCGCCGGAAGCCGCCGACGCCAAGCCCGCCACCAGCGAGATGCAGAAGGTGGAAGACCTCGAAGCCGCCGCGCGCATGTACGCGTTCGCCGCGCTGGAGATCGCCGGCCGCGAGCGCGGGTGAACGGCCGGTGGCAATGATCGCAAGCGAAAGGAGTGAACCATGAGCATCGATACAGGCCTTTACCGCCGTACCTACAGACTGGAGAGCGACGACGCGGCCGTCACCGAAGAGGTGCTGTTCTCGTCCGACTCCCACGTCATGGAGCCCGCGGACACCGTGGTGGACCGCGTGCCCCGGGCCATGCGCGACCGTGCCCCGCGCTTCCCCGAGCTGAAGATAGGGGAGGGGTTCCAGACCCATCCCGGCGGTTCCGACCCCAACGCCCGGCTCAAGGAGATGGCGGTGGACGGGGTCAGCGCCGAGGTGCTGTACCCGACCCACGGTCTGAGCCTGTTCTCGGAGGAGGACCCGGAGCTGCAGGAGGCGTCTTGCCGGGCCTTCAACGACTGGCTCATCGAGTACTGCTCGGTGGACCTGGACCGGCTGGTGGGCGTGCCCATGATCGCGACCTTCAACATCGACCGCGCGGTGGCGGAGCTGGAGCGCTGCAAGAAGGCGGGGCTTCGGGGAGGGCTGATCTGGCAGGTGCCGCCCAAGGAGCTGTCCTTCGCCTCGGACCACTACGAGCGCTTCTGGGCCGCGGCCCAGGAGATGGAGATGCCCGTCAGCCTGCACATCCTAACGGGCTTCGGCTACGTCAAGACCCGCCGCGACCGCAAGGGCCTGGAGCGCTACCGGGGCAGCGTCAACCTCAAGCTGGCGGAGATCACCGACAGCCTCATGGACATCATCTTCTCCGGCGTGCTGGAGCGCTACCCGCGCCTCAAGATCGTGCTGGTGGAGAACGAGATCGGCTGGCTGCCCTACGTGCTGGAGCAGTGGGACTACTACTTCGACCGCCACCGCCCCTCGGACCCGCTGACCATCGACAAGCTGCCGACGGAGTACTTCAACCGGCAGGTGTTCGCCACCTTCTTCAACGACGCCGTGGGCGCCCGCAACCTGGCCTGGTGGGGTCACGACAACTGCATGTGGTCCAACGACTTCCCCCACGCCAACTCCACCTGGCCGCACTCGCGCGAGGTGGTGGCGCGGGACCTGGGCCACCTGCCCGACGACGTGCGCGCCAAGCTCCTGCGGGACAACGTCGCGCGGCTCTACGACATGCCCGTGCCCGCGCCCATGGTCGCCGGGGTGTAGCCCACCCCGGCAGTCCGTCTTTGAGTCCCCCGCGGAAGAGTCCGTGTGAAGACTCCGCTCGGCCCCGAAACGGCGCCCCCGCCGCAAATCGTCATTCCCGCGAAACAGGGTGTGTCAAAACTCCCAGGGCACCCACGTCACAGAACGTCATTCCCGCGGAAGCGGGAATCCATGGGTGGGGGAGTGGCACTACAACGACGTTTCCCCGCCTCTCCACCCCTGGATTCCCGCTTCCGCGGGAATGACGATTTGCCGCGGGGGCGCCGTTTCGGGGCCGAGCGGAGACCTTCCGGTTTCTTCAGATTGGTCAGATTGGTCAGATTGGTTCGGTTACGGGCTCGGTCTTCCCGAGCGTGAGGGAGAAGCCCGGCTTGCGGATGTAGACCTGGGTGTATTCCTTCTGCTTGGTCAGCTCGTTGACGAGCCGCACCAAGGGCTGGCTGGCGCTCAAGTACTCCCGTGGCTGTCCGGCGGTCTCCAGCGCCTCGACGGCCTCATCCCCGGCGAAAACGCGCAGGATCAGCTCGTCGTCGGACATGGAAGAGCTGCCGAGCTGCTTCCGCACCTCGGGCAGCGACGGGTCCGGCTGCTCCCAGCCCTCCCAGTCCTTTGCGCGCGGACGCCCGAGGATGCGGTCCTTCACGTCGGGGTCCATGAGCTCGGCGCCTTCCCGGCCCCAGATGCCCAGGGCGTACTGCATGGACTGGTCGGTGACCTGCTTGTAGCGCTCGCCCATGATGATGTTGATGGCGGCCTGGGTGCCCACGAACTGGGACAGCGGCGTCACCATGATGGGATAGCCCCACTCGGCGCGCACGCGCGCGGCCTCCTCCAGCGCCGCCGGCAGCTTGTCCTCCATCCCCACGAGCCGGAGCTGGTGCACGAAATTGGCGATCATGCCGCCGGGCACCTGGTGGTTGTAGACGGATTGGTCGAACGCCCGCGGCGCGCCCATGGGCAGACCGTCCCGCTTGGCGACGAAAGTGAAGTGCTCCTGCACCGGCTTCAGCGCTTCCTCGTCCACGGAAGCGGTATGGCCCATGGCGCGGATGTTCCGCAGCATGTTGAAGACCGAGGGTTGCGCCGACCCGTTGGCCAACGGCGGCACGCCGGTATGGATGGTGGTCATGCCGAGCTTGATGGCTTCGAGGTAGTTGAGCGGCGCCAGGCCGTTGTTGCAGTGGGCGTGGAACTCCACCGGGGTGTCGCCGATGTTCTCCAGCACCAGGGGCACGAGCGCGCGGGTGCGCTCCGGCGTGAGCAGCCCGCCCACGTCCTTGAAGCAGATGCGCCAGGGCTTCAGGGCCGCGGCTTCCCGGGCCTTCCGCGCATAGTACTCGTCGGTGTGCCGCGGCGACACCGAGTAGATCAGGTTGACCACGCAGTCCATGCCCGCCTTGCGCAACGCCTCCACGTCCTCCTTGAACACCGCGTAGTCGTTCCACGGGTTGGAGGTCCGCGTCAGCGTGATGCCGCTGTCCACCACGTGCTGGACCACGAGACGGGACACCGACGTGGGCTTCTTCTCCAGCCCGCCCTTGATGCCGCCGTGGAGCCTGAGCGGGGTGTGGCGCGCGCGCCGGCTGCCCTCCCGCAGCCAGTGCCACGGGTTCTCCTTGTGCTCGCGCACGTACTTCTTGAACATGGTGGCGGTGAAGAACTCCATGGACTCGAAGCCCGCCCGGTCCATGCGCTCGATGGCCTCCAGCATGGCCGCGGTCTTCATGTTGAAGGCCCACAGGCTCTGGTTGCCGTCCCGCAGTGTGGTGTCCACGAAGGTGACTTCGCTCATGGGATGCTCCTCGCTGACTAACCGGCGGCCCCATCGCTCGCGTCTCCCTCGGCGGTGCGCCCCAGGGCAAGGGAGAATCCCGGCTTGCGGATGTAGACCTGGGTATATTCCTGCTGGCGGGTGAGCTCGTTGATGAGCCGCACGAGCGGCTGACTCGCGCTCAGGTACTCGCGCGGGCGGCCCGCGTTCTGCAGCGCGTCCACGGCCTCGTCCCCCGCGTACACCCGCATGATCAGTTCCTCGTCGGAGAGAGAGGACCCGACCTGCGCCCGCACCTCCTTGAGCGACGGGTCCGGCTGCTCCCAGTTCTCCCAGGCCTTGGCGCGGGGGCGGCCGAGGATGCGGTCCTTGACTTCCGGGTCCATGTACTCGGCGCCCTGCCGGCCCCAGATGCCCAAAGCGTACTGGATGGACTGGTCGGTGACCTGCTTGTAGCGCTCGCCCGTGATGACGTTGATGGCCGCCTGGGTGCCGACGAACTGGGACAGCGGCGTCACCATGATGGGATAGCCCCACTCCTCACGTACCCGCGCGGCTTCCTCCAGCGCCGCGGGCAGCTTGTCCTCCATGCCCACGAGTTTGAGCTGGTGCACGAAGTTGGAGATCATGCCTCCGGGCACCTGGTGGCTGTAGACGGACTGGTCGAAGGCCCGCGGCGCGCCCATGGGCAGGCCGTCCCGCCTGGCCACGAAGGTGAAATGGTCCCGCACCGGCTCCAGCGCCTTCTCGTCCACCGACGCGGTGTGGCCCATGGCGCGGACGTTCCTGAGCATGTTGAAGATCGACGGCTGGGCCGAGCCGTTGGCCAGCGGCGGTATGCTGGTGTGGATGGTGGTCATGCCGAGCTTGATGGCTTCCAGGTAGTTGAGGGGCGCCAGGCCGTTGTTGCAGTGGGCATGGAACTCCACGGGGATGTCGCCGATGTTCTCGAGCACGATGGGCACCAGCGTGCGCGTGCGCTCCGGGGTGAGCATTCCGCCCACGTCCTTGAAGCAGATGCGCCAGGGCTTGAGCGCCGCGGCCTCCCGAGCCTTCTGGGCGTAGTACTCGTCGGTGTGCCGCGGCGACACCGAGTAGATGATGTTCGCCACGGCATCCATGCCGAGCTCGCGCAGGTCGTCCACCTCCTGCTTGAACACCGAGTAGTCGTTCCAGGGGTTGGAGTTGCGCGTCAGGCGGATGCCGTTGTCCACCAGGTGACTGACCACCAGCTTGGCCACCGATGTGGGCTTCTTCTCCAGCCCGCCCCGGATGCTGCCGTGCATCCGCAGGGAGGTGTTGCGCGCGCGCTTGGTGCCTTCGCGGATCCAGTGCCACGGGTTCTCCTTGTGCTCGCGCACGTACTTCTTGATCATGGTGGCGCTGAAGAACTCCATGGACTCGAAGCCCGCCCGGTCCATGCCCTCGATGGCCTCCAGCATGGCCGCGGTCCGCATGTTGTAGGCCCACAGGCTCTGGTTGCCGTCCCGTAGCGTGGTGTCCACGAAAGTGATGTCGCTCATGGGTGCTCCTCGGCGGTCATTGAAAACATGTCTGGCCCCCTTCGATTCGGTGTGCCGGTCAACGAAACGTCGAGACTCACCCGGTCGTAGGGCACGCGCGGAATCAAGGTGCCGCGCTTCCCTTCCTTCAACTCCACCAAGCCGTACCGCGATATCGTCTTGAGGGTACGAGACAGGTTCGACTTGTGTCTCCCGGACAGTTCCGCCAGCTCCGTGAGCGATGCCGGCTGCTCCCGCGCGATCAGTGTCAAGAGCTCTCGATTGCGTTGCGACAACACCTTCGCGAAGCTCTCCACCGATGTGAACCAGACCTTCGGCTCGCCCTTGGCCGGAGCGTACTCGCCACGAGCAATTGCCATGGTGCGCGCCTTCATCCGGTCATAGCCGGCGATGCCGATCTTCAATGTCTTCATGGAACCGATCCTCTTTCCCTGAGAACCTTGTCGACTTCCTTCAACCCGCGATCACGGTCAGGCGTAGTCATTGAAGATAGTTATCAGTTACTGATAACTAAAGCAAGACGAGGTATTGGCGGGAACTGACAGTGCCCTACACGTCCGTGGTTCCGTTCGCCCCGTTGCCGTCGGCGCTCCGCCCCAGGGTTAGCGAGAACCCCGGCTTGCGGATGTACACTTGGGTGTACTCTCTCTGCCGGGTCAGCTCGTTGATGAGCCGCACCAGTGGCTGGCGGGCGCTCAGGTACTCGCGCGGGCGCCCGGCCTCCATCATGGTCTTGACCTCGTCCACGCCGGCGTAGACCCGCAGCACGAGTTCCTCGTCGGAGATCGACGGGCCACCCACCTGGGCGCGCAGCTCGGCCAGGGACGGCTCCGGCTGTTCCCACTCGGTCCACGCCTTGGCGCGCGGCCGGCCCAGGATCTTGTCCTTGACGTCGGGGTCCATGAGCTCGGCGCCCTCGCGCCCCCAGATGCCCAGGGCATACTGGATGGACTGGTCGGCGACCTCCTTGTAGCGCTCGCCGAGGATGACGTTGAACGCGGCCTGGGTGCCCACGAACTGGGACAGCGGAGTCACCATGATGGGATAGCCCCACTCGGCGCGAACCCGCGCGGCCTCCTCCAGGGCGGCCGGCAGCTTGTCCTCCATGCCCACGAGCTTGAGCTGGTGCACGAAGTTGGAGATCATGCCGCCGGGCACCTGGTGCAGGTACTGGCCGTGGTTGTACTCCACGGGCTTGCCGATGGGGAGGCCGTCGCGCTTGGCCACGTACATGAAGTGGTCTTCCACCGGCCGCAGCACTTCGTCGTCCACCAGCGGCGTGTGCCCCATGGCGCGGATATTCCGCACCATGTTGAATATGGACGGCTGGGCCGAGGCGTTGGCCAGCGGCGGCACGCTCGTGTGGATGGTGGTCATCCCGAGCTCGATGGCTTCGAGGTAGTTGAGGGGCGCCAGTCCGTTGTTGCAGTGGGCGTGGAATTCCACCGGAGTGTCGCCGATGTTCTCCAGCACCAGCGGCACCAGGGAGCGGGTGCGCTCGGGGGTGAGCAGCCCGCCCACGTCCTTGAAGCAGATGCGGTAGGGCTTGATGGCCGCGGCCTCCCGCGCCTTCCGCGCGTAGTACTCGTCCGTGTGCCGCGGCGACACCGAATAGATCAGGTTCACCACGGTCTCCATGCCCAGCTCGCGCAGCCCCTTCACCTCTTCGCCGAAGACTTCGTAGTCGTTCCAGCTATTGGAGGTGCGCGTCAGCGTGATGCCGCTGTCCACGACCTTCTGGATGATGAGCTTCAGGATCGAGGCCGGCTTCTTCTCGAGCCCGCCCTTGAGCCCGCCGTGGAGCCGCAGCTCGGTCTTGCGCAGCCGCTTGGTGCCCTCCCGCAGCCATTCCCACGGGTCCTCCTTGTGCTCGCGCACGTACTTCTTGAACATGTTGGTGACGAAGAACTCCATGGACTCGAAGCCCGCTTGGTCCATCTGCTCCGCCGCCTCCACCATGGCCGCGGTCTTCATGTTGAGCGCCCAAAGGCTCTGGTTGCCGTCCCGCAGCGTGGTGTCGATGAAGTGGATGTCGCTCATGATGTCTCCTGAAAGGAACCTGTATTCGTCTCGCGGGTCGTGGTGCCGCACTCATGCCCGTCGCCTGCTCATAGTGGCGTGAATGGGGGAACGGGTCAAGGTGACCCCGGACGTTGGCAGGGCAAGGCGGCGCCCTGAATCGTCGTTGATATGAAAATAAGATCCTGTTCAATGATCTCTGGTAGTTACGGAATCCCGCTAC
>CAZFIU010000036.1:0-45087 GCA_964519455.1 uncultured Syntrophobacterales bacterium | reverse complement strand
ATCATGTGGGCATCCGGGTGGTGGAAGAAGCCGGGAAGCCCGCTTCCGCGGGAATGACTCATTGGGGTGTGGCGGGATTCCGTAACTACCAGAAATCATTGAACAAGTAGGAGCGGAATCTCGACACGGCCCGTTCCGCCGGAATGACGAGAAACAGCATCATTCAGCGCTCGGGCACGTCGTACTTCTTGCGCAGCTTCGACGCGTAGTCGAGGACCTCCTTGGGCACGTCGACGATCTGCGGCAGGCGCTTGTTGAGCGATTCGCCGGTGACCGAAACGAGGTCCTCGCTGAACTGCTTGCGCGCGAGCTTCAGGAACTCGGGGTCGTGCACTGCCTTCTGGAACGCGTCGCGATAGACCTTGACGTACTCCGCCGGGGTCTTGGGGGGCAGTGTCTGCCACTTGTCGATGGTGGAGGGTCCCATCCACGACTCGTAGCCCGCCATGGCGAGCTTGCCGATCTTCTTTTCCTTCAGCAAAAGCGGGAAGATGGGCAGGTCCTTGAACGAGGAACGCGGATTATAGCCGTCGGCGTCGCGGATGCCTTCCTGGGCGATGAGATCGATGACGCCCGCGTCTTCAAGCTCGTTGATGATGTAGGCGTTCTGCGTCGCCAGGACGTCTATCTCTCCCTGGCTGATGGCCTTGACCAGCGCACCCGTGCCGGGGTAGCCGACGATCCACTTGAGATTCCAGCCCAGGAACTCCGCGCCCCACACGTTCATGGCCTGCCACGCGCGCGCTCCGCTGATGCCGCCGACGTTGACCTTGGCGGCGTTCTTGTCCGTCAGCCGCTTGTGCGCGTCCTTGCGGATGAACAGCACGCTGCCGCCCCGGTTGACGCCACCGATGGCGATGAACTTGGTCGGATCGTACTTGATCACCTTGCGCCGCAGCACGTGGGGCTGGATCGGGCTGGAGTCGGTCTGCATGAAGGTCAGGCCGTCCGGCTTGATGCGGTTGGCCAGGTAGTTGGCCGCCTTGATCTTGCCGCCGCCCGCGCCCATGTACTGGTACACGAAACGCGGATTGCCCGGCAGGTACTTCTGCATGAACCGGTTGATGAGCCGTCCGGAAAGGTCGGTGCCGCCGCCGGCGTTGGAGGCGACGATGACCTTGACGGTCTTGCCCTCGAAGGAAACCTCGGCCAGGGCCGGCGCCGCCGCCAGGGCCCATAGGCCGCATGCCAGAATCACGCCCGAGAGAATGCGTGCCATTTGATTCCTCCTGTCCCGCCCGGCGAAGCCGGAACGGACGATGACCGGCAACCGTGAGCGAACCGTCACGAACGCCGCCGCCGCCGTGCGCCCGGCCCGCCCGAGTCGCGAAGCGTCAGCCGATGCCTGCCTCGCGGTCAGCGCTCGCCGATATCGATCATCACGCCGTCCGGGTCCGCGAGTTGGTACTCGCCGAACTTGCACTTGGCAAACAGCGCGAGGCGCGCCTCCGCCTCCGGCCCCGCCCCCACCGGGCCGGGGCTCAGGTACGGGTTGCGCTGGGACAGCTCCTCGAGCCGGTCCTTGACCGCCTGCACGCTCTCCACCTTGAAGCCGATGTGGTCCAGCGCGGGCCTTTCGATGCCGGTTCCGGCGTAGTCGGAGATTTTCCACGGCGATATGACGAGGGTGACCCGCCCGTCGGTCAGGTAGCAGTTGGGATCGTCCGCGGGTTTCTCGGTCTCCAGCAGGTCGAAAACGTCCCGGTAGAACTGCGCCACCCGCTCCGGCTCCACCGCGCGCAGCACGAAGTGGTTGACGTAGCGGTCGGCCTCACGGTCGCCGTCGACGTATACGTCGGTGCGGTTCTCCATCCCTTCCTGGGACAAGTCGAACACGTTCCCCGCCGGGTCGTGGGTGCTCAGGCCGGCGAACGGGCGGTTGCTCGGCCGCTTGAGGATGTGCACCTCCGGGTATTTCTCGCCCATGCGCGCGGCCACTCCTTCGACGTCGTCCACCTCGAAGCCGAAGTGGTCGAGGCCGCCCTGGCGTCCGGGCCGGCGCGGATTGATGTTGATGCCCACGTAGCCGTCGCTCACCACCGAGGCACTCTCGATGCGCGCGCGCTCGGCGGTCTTCATGCCGAACACGGCCTGGTAGAACTTCTCCTCGATGGCGTAGTTCTCACTCACGATGGCCAGATGCTTGATTCTCGTCGCCATGTCGTCCCTCCCTTTGCCGGAATTGCCCTCTTCGCGTTCTACTCAAGCACAAATACGACCATGCACCAATGCCGCCACGCACGCAAGGGTGAGCCGAGAGCCGCGAATCCACCCGGAACGGACCGGAGGCTCCGGCCGCGGCAAGGGCCGCGTCCGAACCGCGTCACCCCGTGCGCAGGACCAGTTTGCCCCGCCCGGCCTTGGGGCGAGGCCGTATTGGCACTGCGGTCTTGCGCGCGGCGTCGGAGTGGTTTGTACGACGGTGACCCTCGTGTTGGACGGTCGTTTTTTTGAAATACCAAGAGCCCGATCAAGGGAGAAAACGTCATCCGTGGCGTGGACGGGTGGCCGGCGTAAGGGAGGACACTAGCCTGCATCCGCTTCACGGACGCGTTTCCGCGTCCCAGTCGAACATGCGCCTCCTTCGGCGCCCGTTGAAGTTGATCACTTCCAGCAGCAGGCCGTCGGGGTCGGAGAAGAAGGTGGCGTAGTAGTCGGGCGAGTACTGCGTGTACGCTTGCGGCTCGGTGGCGTCGATGCCGGCGGCGCGAAGCTCCCGGCAGGCCCGGTCCACGGCCTCCTCGTCCACCACGCGGAAGCACAGGTGCGACGGTGCGCTCCGTCGGGCGCTCGGTTCTGCTGAAGCGCCCTCGCGCGCCACGATCCAGTAAGTCAGGTGCCGGTTGTCGTAGCGTGCCCGCGGCGACATCTTGTCGGACACCGGGCCTTTGCGGAACCCCAGGACCGGCATGACGTTGTCGTAGAACGCCTCCGCCGCGGCAAGGTCATGGACGGGGATGAAGATATGGTCGATGCAGATGACTTCAACGGACATGCTGGTTCCTTCCCCTCCGTCATTCGCCGGCACTGGTCGTGTCACGACTCATGAGGCAAGAGACCCCTCGAATCGTCATTCCCGCTTTCGCGGGAATGACGTATTTGCGCGCTGGGAATGACGAAGACGGACGTCTGTAACTACCTCAATTCGTTGGATAAGGTTTTGTTTTCATATCAATGACGGTTCGGGCGTGGGTGCATCTTCCGTCCGGGCGTGGTCTTGCCCGGCCTTCTTCACTGGAACGGTCTCGCGCTCAATGCGCCCGGCACGTCCAGTCGCGGGCGCCCCACAGGTCGGTGCCGCCGATGATGGCGTCGGTGGCGTCGAGCGTGAGGGTGTCCAGGGCCGAGACCACGGGGGCGCCGGGATAGTTGAGCACCTGGAGTTCCCGGTAGGCTCCGGCGACCCGGTCGGCGGGCGGCAGCTCCAGGATGCGGTCGCGGCTGCCGGTGCTCACCACCGCGTCGGCGTGGGTGTCGTAGAACAGCAGCGGCGAGTCCGTTCCCTCCTGGCCGCCGTATTCGTACGTGACCAGCACCGTCCGGATTCCCTTCTCCTCGCACGCGCGCACCGTCAGCATCACCTCCAGGAAGGCGTTGCCCGAGCCGAGCCAGGTGATGAGGGCGGCGTCCGCTCCCAGCGCCCGCGCCACCTGCGACGCGTTGTGCGCCGCCACTTCCTTCTCGCGAAAGGCCTCGAAACGGATGCGCTGGAGGATCACTCCGGCGAAGTCGACCCGACGGCCGTGCTCGCGGGCCAAGCGCATGGCCAGCGGCTGGTTCTGCCAGTCCCAGGTGGTGGGGTAGTAGGCGATGGTCTTCAGCGTGTTGCCGGTGACCGCGCCGTCCATCAACTCGTTGGGGTGCACCACGGTGGCCAGGGACTCGCGCACCGGCAAGCCGTAGTATCCCAGGCCGGAAGGCAGATGTTCCGACTCGGTGATGCAGCCCACGATCACCACGGCCCTGGGCAGGTTCGCGTTGCCGTGTGCCGCGCCGAACGTTTCGACGGCCGCGGGTTCGGCCCCGACCGTGGTCTCTGCCAGCCTCTGGGCCACGCGGTACTCGGCGGCCTGGATCACCTGGTGTGCCTCGGCCTCGATCAGGTCCGGCGGCAGCCGCAGGTTCAGCACCAGGCTCGGGACGCGGCTGAAGCCCGAGAGGTCGGCCCCGGGCCCCCACATGTCCAGGATGGCGCTCCGTTGCGCGGTGGTGCCGGTGCGGATGGTGCCCTCGTAGGCGGCGGTGGCGATGAGGGTCATCCCCGAGAGCCGGTGGGTGCGGCCGCGGCCCACGGGAACCACGGGACTGGTGATGCCGGGGAACACCTGCGCGTCGCCGCCCACCTTGACCCTGGGCTCCACCACGTCGCGGATGCCGGTGACCCGCACCCGCTCGCCCGGGCGGACGATGTCGAGCCCGGCCTCGAGAACACGGGGATCCCGCGAAGCGAGCTCCGCCAGTTCCGCCTCCGCCACCTCCAGCGCGCCGCCGGCGTATCGCAGCGTCCCGCCGAAGCGGATCTCCCGTACCGGGAACTCCGCCAGCTCCAGCGGCCCGGCGTTCCGGCCGCCGCTCATGACGCGGCTTCCGGCGTGAACACGGTGCTCTCGTCCACCTCTTCCTCGAGGGCCTTGAGAGCGGTCTCGACGATGGACTTGCGCAGCTTCTCGTCGACCTCCGCCGGCAGGCTCGGGTCGCCGCAAGGATGGGGGATCTTGACGCCCTTGACGATGCGGCTGGCGCCCACCTGCTCCGCCAGCGGGAACATGGCGCTGATCATCGACACGGGAACTCCGGCACGGTCCAGTTCTTTGCTGATCACAGCTCCGCTGCGACTGCAGGTGCCTCACGTGCTCACCAACAGCGCGGCGTCCACGCTGTTGGCCTTGAGCTCCGCGGCGATCTCCTCGCCCATCCGCTGCATGTTCGCGGGCGAGCCCTGGTTGCCGGGGACGACGTAGTAGGCGGGGTACAGGTCTTCGTACTTGCCCTCCTGCTGGAGTTCCCGCAACGCGTCCAGGGGAACGCCGTAGAGCGGGTTGGCGTTCATGTTGGCCACGTTGTAGCCGCCGTGCACCGCTTCCCACATGCCCGCCTCCATGGTCTTCAACTCCGCCACCGGATACTTGCGCCAGAACGTGTTGCGGAAGGTCTTGAAGCCGTCCGGGTTGCCCCAGGGCACCACCCCGCTGGTGGTGACCAGCGCGATCCTGGCCTTGCCCACGTCCTTGACCGCGGCGGCCGGCGCCACCCGGTCCCATGTCTGCATGGGGATCTCGGTGGCGAAGGGCTTGCCCTCGATCTTGTCCAGCAGCATGTCCAGGGCGCGGTCCGCGCCGGTCCGGCCGCTGCGCTCCTGGAAGCGGATGCCGCGCGCCAGGTAGCCCTCGTCCTCGGCGGCGCCCACGGGTTCTTCCTGGAGCCGCCTCACGACGAAGCGGGCGAGATCCTCCAGCGCCTTGCCCATGCCGGCGGCCGTCTCCGTGGTGGGGAAAAGGAACAGTCGCGGGTCGTGGTATTCGCGGTACGCGGCCACCGCCGGGTTGTCCTCGTGCATGGCGGTCACGCACACGCGCCCGAGCTCGGCCGCGACCATGTGGCCGATTTCGACGCAGGCGAGACCGTAGCGCCCGGCGTTGAACGCCGGCCCCAGCACCACCACGTCCGCCTCGGCCGCCGCGATCTCCCGCAGCAACGCGGCCCGCGCCTCCTCGGGCTGTTCATGGAAGTGGTTGTCGCCGAAGTAGATGGTGGGGGCGACCTCCGCCTGACCCTCCAGCAGCCGCCGCAGGCCGCGCGACGGCCCGGCGAGAGCGTCGAGGGTCCCGGCGGCGACGTCCGCCTTCTCCTCCCCGCCGATGCCGGCGAAGAACTGGTTCACGACGTGTGCCACGCGCTTCATGTTGGGCCTCCTTGCCGTTGCTTCACTGTGCCATTGGCTGACCGCGCCTCACGGCCCACGGTAGCGAAGAGGAGTACGTCGCGCAAGGGTGCGCCTGGGGCGTTTTGACAGGCCTTGTTCGCCCGACCTATAAGGGAAACCCTTCCATGAAGGTGAGTGGAACCATATCCCTGTCCGTGGTCGCGGCGTTTGTGGCGCTGCTGTCTCTCGGCGGCGTCGGCTTGGGGCTACGCGGGGCGGGAGGTGAGTCGCGGCCGGCTTCGGAAGCGTCCACGGCGCCGCCCGCCGTCCCGCCACGAACCGTTTCCGCGCTCCCGCTGCAACGTCCGTCGGATGCCGTCAACGCGCCCGCGATCCATCTTGGCGACTCATTGTTCGTGAACCCGGGCGTGGCGCCGGCGCCGGGCTCCCTCGCCGTCGTGGGTGAGCACGGAAACGTCCGGGTGGCTTACGGTCGTGTCGCGGACGGCGTGGGTGCGCGCAAGCTGATCGAATATCTGTCGGCGGAAGCCGAGGCAACTTCCGGCATGCGCAAGCCTCATCGGGTGAGGTTGACTGTCCGGGTAGTCGAGGGCGCGACCCCGGAGATGGTCGATCAGACGGTGCGCGCGGTACAGTGGATCAACGCGGCCCTGCCGCGGGACCAACGGCTGCGGTTCGACGACGTTCCCGTCCCTCGCGAGGTTGCCGCGGCCTTCGGCCCGTTCAGGTGTGACAATGTGCCGTGTGATCGGCCTCCCATGCCGAACGGGGAGATCTTCGTCCGGTTCGCGCCCGCGGAAGTATGGCTGGGGGCCGAACGCGCGGCGAAGACGCCGCACGTCTCGGGCCAGGGCGAGTTCGACGGCTGGATCTTGAGGCGTGCCACGGGGGAGCTTCGTCGCTCCCATTGGGCCGGCCAAGTGTGGGTGGACCCCGCGCGAGTCACGGGCGAAGGG
The DNA here is from genome assembly GCA_964519455.1 of uncultured Syntrophobacterales bacterium. Taxonomy (GTDB): domain Bacteria; phylum Desulfobacterota; class Binatia; order UBA9968; family JAJDTQ01; genus JAJDTQ01. The sequence continues at coordinate 38,247 of CAZFIU010000036.1, read as the reverse complement.
CGTCTTCACGTCCTGGTGCACGAGATCCTGCACGTGCTCGGGCGCCGGCACGCCGACCCGGAGCGGTTCCCCCGATCAGTGATGCGCCCCGTTTACGGACCGGTGATTCCGGGTGATCTGTTCGATCCCCTGGACCGCGAGGTCCTCCTCGCCGTCCATGGAACGCTCGGGCCCGGTGCGATGCCCGGCGACATCGCCCGCGCCCTGGAGTCCTGGGAGGATGCTTCCACACACGTCCTGGGCGAGCTCGACGCGGCCGGCGCGGAGGTGGCATTCGGCGTCGGGCTGCGGAACGGCTTGGCGCGGCCATGGGCACGCGGTCCCGCGTCGAGCCCCGGTCTGGCGAAGGACCCCTCCGTATCGGGGGTTGCCGCTTGGTCCGGTCGCGTTCTCGGGTTCACGCCGGACGGCAGGACCGTCGCCGGCGGGGCTGTCCTCACGATCCGATTCGATACCCGCGCCGGCACGCTCCGTTTTCGGGCGATGGAAACCTGGCCCGCGGGGCAGCCGCCCGGCGTAGCCGGCAGCGGCACGCGATGGGGCGAAGGCGAAGTGGTCTACGACGTCGTTTTGCGCGGCAACAGCTTCCTCCACGCCGGCGGCAAGGCCGTCCGAGTCACCGGGGCCTTCCTTGGCGATACCCGCCAAGGCATGGCCGGGGTGATGGAGAGCGACGACCTCACAGCGAGCTTCGGAGGCGAGCGCTGAGCCGGGTTCGCAGGGCCGTGACCCCCGTTTCTTCCGCCGTGATCGCCCTTGACGCGCGCCTACCGCGGGTTCCCCTGGGATCCGATATCCAAGAAGTACCCCCTGGCCAAGGGCAAGTACATCGCCATCTGCGGCGCCAAGTGCGCGCTCAAGTGGGACGAGTACAACCGCGAGTTGCAGGAGATTCTGGGGCTCCCTGCGGCCAAGAAGAAGAAATAGGGTAGGCAACCGCTGGTCGGGGACACTCCTCCGTCATTCCCGTGACTCCCCACCGTCATTCCCGCGAAAGCGGGAATCCAGGTGGGGCGGGGTCGGGCAATGGAGCCGCCACACCACCACCCCTGGATTCCCGCTTTCGCGGGAATGACGGTGGTGGTGGGAATGACGGTGGCAGCGGAGACGACCGGGGAGGGCGGTACGGCTATCCGCCCAGGAACCATGCTGCTTTCCCTGGTGGTCGCGTGGGTCGTCATCCGCAAGCGCTTCCGGGGACGGACGGTCCTCGACGCGGTGACGTTCCTGCCGCACGCGCTCCCCGGCGTGATCATCGCCCTGGCGTTCATGTTCCTCTATCTCCAGCCGCCCCTCGACGGGCTGGGACTCTACGGCACCGTGTGGATCATCGTCCTGGGGCTCACCGTGAGCTACATAGCCTTCGGCGGCCGCGCCATGAGCGGCGCGCTGGCCCAGGTGCACGTGGAGCTGGAGGAGGCCAGCCACGTGTCGGGCGCGCGGTGGCTCACCCTCATGCGGCGCATCGTGCTGCCGCTGGTGCTGCCGGCGTTCATCGGCGGCTGGATCTGGGTGGCCTCACACTCCCTGCGGAACTTCTCCGTGCCGCTGATCCTGGCGACGCGCGAGAACTGGGTGCTGTCCGTGATCATGTGGCGCACCTGGGAGGACGGCGATCCGGGCCAGACCTCGGCGCTGGGGGTATTGTTGATCGTCGCCCTGGCCGTGCTGACGGTGGGCGGGCGCTGGCTGGTGGCGCGCATGAACCGGCGGCAGGAGTCCTGACGGGGTGTGCGGGCCGGGCCGGGGTTTGGTTGACGAAAAAAGGGCGCTAAGTTATGGAAACGGCTTGCGCCGGGATGGTGGAATGGGTAGACACGCGGGACTTAAAATTCCGCGGGCGCAAGCCCGTGCCGGTTCAAGTCCGGCTCCCGGCACTCCCATCCGCAACTTGCCGAAGCCTTTCGATATCCTCCCGTGCCGAGCCCGGTGCCGGTTCGCGGCCCGGTGACGCTGTTGCGCGGTAGCTGCGTCGGGGGCCTCTACCGCTGCTCGTAGAGCACCTCGCCGGTCGCGGCGCAGTCGTAACCGCCAAGCGACTCCATCGCGTCCTTGAACTCCTCGGACCCGAGCACCGCCAGCAGCGTGGCGCCCGCCGGCGATTCGTGGAACGACCGCAGCAGCAGCAGGTCGTACTGCTCATCGCCCACCGGAATGAAGTCCAGCCCCAGGGCCTCGGCCGCGGAGAGGATTCCCAGGCCGGTGTCCGCGAGGCCGCTGGCCACCGCCACCGCCATCGCCATGTGGGTGAACTCCTGGTGCTCGTAACCTTGGACCGCGGCCGGGTCCACGCCGAGCCGCGCCAGCTCGAAGTCCAGCAGCACCCGGGTGCCCGAGCCGGGCTGGCGGTTGACGAAGCGGAGGTCCCGCCGCCCCAGGTCGGCGATGCCGGACAGTCCCTTGGGATTGCCGCGCGGCACCAGCAGTCCCTGCCGGCGCTTGACGCAGTGCACGAGCACCACGGGGACCTTCGGCAACACCCGCTGGATGTCCGGGACGTTGTAGGCGCCGGAACCGGGGTCGAGCAGGTGGGTGCCGGCCATGTGCGTCTCGCCGCGGCGGACGGCGTGCAACCCGCCGAGGCTGCCGACGTTGGCGTCGGCGATCTTGAGGCGCGGATCGCGGCGCTTGAGCTGGTCTTCCAGCACGCTGATGGAGAGGTCGTGGCTGCCGGTGCAGAGGATGGTGTGCTCCACCTCGTCCGGCGCGCGCAACAGCTCCACGTCGACTTCCTCGCCGGCGTTGATCCCTTCCACCATGCCCGGTATGCGCAGGAATCCGTCGGCGCGCACCATGGTGCTGATGACCCCGGCCCCGCGCGCCAGCGGCACGGCCACCAGGCGTTCCTCCACCCGGCCCAGGGTTACGCGCACGAACTCCTCGAGGCCCAGCCGCGAAGGGATCTTGCGAGGAGACACGGCGCGCACCGTCGGAGGGGAGGCCGGCCCCGCGCCCAGGAGCCGCTGCACGGCCGGCTGCAGGATCTCGCGCGCGATGACGATGGCCGATACCGGATAGCCGGGAACGCCGATGACGGGCTTCCCCCGCGCCACGCCCAGCACGGCAGGCTTCCCGGGCATGACCTCGACGCCGTGCACCAGAAGCTCGCCCGCCTCGTCGACCACTTCGGCGGTGAAATCGTGCGCGCCGGCGGACGAACCGGCGATGAGCGCCACGACGTGATGCTCCCGCAGCGCTCGATCGAGGGCCTGTTCCAGGAGCACGGGATCGTCGGGGGCCGCGGGAAAGACCGCCGGCGCGCCGCCGGACTCGGTCACCATGGCTGCCAGCACCGTGGAGTTGAAATCGATGATCTCGCCCGGCCGGACCGCGTTCCCCGGTTGCGCGATCTCGTCGCCCGTGGGGATGATGGCTACCCGGGGCCGGGCCTTGACCCGCACCGTGGTGTGGCCCGCCGCCAGGATGGCGCCGAGATCGTAGGGCCGCAGCCGGTGGCTGCGCGGCAGCAGCAACTCGGTGGCCACCACGTCCTCGCCCACCAGGCGCACGTTCTGCCACGGCGTCGCGGCTTGATCGATGGACACGGTAGCGCCGTCCACCTCGCGCACGTTCTCGATCATGATCACCGCGTTGGCCCAGGAGGGCAGCGGCTGGCCCGTGTCCAGGTAGGCGAAGCGGCCTTGCGGGTCCGCTTCGTCCGCGAGCAGCCGCAACTCCCGCGGCGTGAACTCCGTCGCCCCGAAGGTGTCCTCCGCGCGCACGCAGATGCCGTCCATGGCGGAGCCGTGGTAGTGCGGCGACGAGATCTTCGCGAACACCGGCTCGGCGGTGACCCGGTGGAGCGCGTCCGCCACCGCCACCGACTCGTCCTCCAGGCCGGTTTCGTCGAAGCGGCTCAGGAAAAGAGCGCGCGCCTCCTCCAGCGGGGTCTTCTTGAGGTACCGTTTGCGCGCCATCGTTGCGGACTCCCGTATCGTCATTCCCGCGGAACCGTCCGGTCGAACTCACGAGGCAGGGACTCCTCGAATCCGTCTTCCCGCGGAAGCGGAAATCCAGGCGGGGTAGGGCGGGGAGTGACGTTGCGTCGACCTGCCGATGGAATATCATTCCGTCGGCGACTTTGCACCGGACGGCATCAGAAAAGCAGCACCTCCACCTCCTCGCCTTGCTCCAGTCCCTCGCGGTTGAGGTCGATGCGCACCATGCCGTCGGCCTTGACCAGGGTGAAGATGGCCCCGGACTTGCTCGGGAGCGGCGTGGCGTAGACGGTCTCGCCGCGTTCTTCGAGGGTGACGCGTACGTAGTCCTCGCGGCCGGTCTGGGACGATACGTTGGTGTCCATCACGGCCCGGACGGTGTCGCGCCTGGTGTGCGAGGCGGGCGTGCTCTCGCCGGACAACGCGCGGACCAGCGGGGCCGCGAACAGGTCGAATATCACCAGGGCGGACACCGGGTACCCGGGGAGTCCCAGGACGGGCTTCCCCGCGGCCCGGGCATAGATGGTGGGCTTCCCGGGGCTCACGGAGATGCCGTGGAAGAAGATCCGGCTATCGGGCAGCGAGCGGATCACCTCCACCGCCATGTCCCGCGCGCCCATGGAGCTGCCGCCGGAAAGCAGCACCAGGTCGCCCCAGCCGAGGCCCTCCGCCATGGCGGCGCGCAAGGCCTCCGGTTCGTCGGGCACCACGCCCAAATCGTGCAGCGCGGCGCCGCACTCGGCGACGAGGCCGGCCAGCGAATGTTGGTTGATGTTGCGCACCTGTCCGGGACGGGGCTCCCGGTTCACCTCGACGATCTCGTCCCCGGTGGAGATGAGGGCCACGCGCGGCTTGCGGAACACCGGCACGGACGCGATGCCGATGCCGGTCAGGGCGCCGAGGTCGTGGGCGCGCAGGCGCCGGCCGCGCGCGAACACGGGATCGCCCTTGCGAATGTCGTCGCCCACCTGGATGACGTTGAGCCAGGGAGAGGCGGCCCGGTAGATCTCCACCGTGCCGTCGCCGGTTTCCTCGGTGTGTTCCACCATGACCACGGCGTCGCTCCCGGGCGGAAGCATGCCGCCGGTGGAGATGCGCACGGCCTCGCGCCCGTCCAGGCGCCGCGTGGCCTCGTCTCCCATCTCCACGGTGCCGGCGAGCTTCAGGTAGGCGGGAAGGGCGGGACTGGCGCCGAAGGTGTCCCGCGCGATGACCGCGTAGCCGTCCATGCCGGCCCGGTCGAAGTGGGGGAGATCCACGTGCGAGTAGAGGTCCTCGGCCAGCACGCGTCCTCGCGCCGCGGTGGTGGAGACGGTCTCGGTCGCGACAGGGTCCACCTGGCACAGTGCCGCCAGCGCTTCCGCCGGCGTCACCACCCTGAAGAAGGTCTTGGGAGCATTTGTCGTGGTCATTTGGACCGACCTGCCGGTTTTCGATCCGTTCCGTTTAGCCCTGAGCGCTTCGACAAGCTCGGGACACAACGAGAGGCCTCGGCAAGCCCAAGAACGTTAGCCACGTCAGGGCGTCGCTGCTCAGCGTTGCGCCAGCGGCACGTTGCCGAACTTCTCGCGGATTTCGCCGGCGATGTGCTCCAGCGCTTCCTCCCGTGTGTCGTAGAGGCGCTTGAGCGTGCGCGGTGCGTGTTTGTTGACGGCGTAGGCGGTCATCAGCGGGACGGCGATGGTGCTGTCGACGTAGCAGACGACGGAGTCGGGCAGTTGGTCCGGGTCCACCTTGCCCCAGCTCACCGCCTCCGCCGGCGTCGCGCCGGAAAGGCCGCCGGTGTCCACGCGGGCGTCGGTGATCTGGATGAAGTAGTCGAAGCCCTTTTCCTCCAGCCCGAGTACTTCCTGGATGTGCGGCTCGGTCTGGAGCAGGAAGTTCTTGGGCGAGCCGCCGCCGAGGATCACCGCGGCGCTGCGTCCTCCGCGCCGCTTGGCCTCGAGCACCAGGGCGGCGGATTCGTTGACGTCGCGCGACACGTCGAAGCGCAGGCCGTTGCCCTTGAGCGCCAGGGCGGCCACGTTCATGCCGATGGAGCTGTCGCCGGGCGAGGAGGTGTACACGGGCACGCCGCTCCGGTAGGCGGCGGCCAGGAGCGAGCGCCGCTCCAGTCCCAGGATCTTCTCCCGCTCGTCGAGATAGCGGCCCACGCGGTAATGCATCTCCGCGGTCCCCATCTCCTTCTGGAACTCCGGCGCCTTGAGTATCTCGCGGAAGAAGTCGTCGGTGGAGATGAGCACGTCGTAATCGAAGAAGATGTCGTAGATGCGCACGACGCCCTGATCGCGCAGGTCCACGTCGTCGGCGTCGAAGGTGCCCCGGTGCATGGACAGACCGATGGCGAAATGGGTGTCGTGGTAGAGGTTGGCGCCGGTGCTGACGATCCAGTCGACGAAGCCGTGCTCGATGAGCGGAATGAACGCCGTCATGCCCAGTCCCGCCGGCGTCAGCGCCCCGGTGATGCTGAGTCCCACGGTGACGTCGTCCGCGAGGATCTTCTCGGTGAAGAGCTGGCAGGCCTCCCGCAGACGTCCGCTGTTGTACGAGACGAAGTTGTCGTCGATGAGATCGACGATGCTCGTGCCGGCGTCGATGGGCTTGGGATCGATCTTTCGCCCCGAAAGCAGGGATGGCTTGCTCATGGATTCGTCGCGCGTCAACTTCGGCCCCGCCGCCGTGCCGGCCCTAATGTCCTGTCCCGTATAAAACGTCGTGAAGATGCGCAGGACTTTTTGTCGTCGGCAAGGAGCGACGACTGTAGGGGCGACCCGCGGTCGCCCCCGTGGCCCCTACCACGCGAGGAGGACCCCGGGTCAAGCCCGGGGTGACGTAACGCAGCCGACGGCGAAAAGGACAAGCAGATTCATGACGTTTTATACGGGACAGGACACTAGTAGCCCGCGGCACGCGCTGCCTGGACCTTGCGTTGCCGGATCTGCAGGTAGGCGTTCCGCGCCGAGCTGTAGGGGTCGATGCTGCGTGCCAGCTCCTCGAATACCTCGTTGTTGAGGGCGCGATTGTTCACGATGTCGACGCCCCGGATCGACAGGGGCACATAGTAGGGCGCGAAATATCCCAAAGGACTCATCAACGAGTCCGCCGCCATGCCCACGCCGTCCCGGAACGTGGTCGGCGGCAGAAGCGGCAAGACGAGATAGGCCCCGTGACCGATACCGTAGACGCCCAACGTGATTCCCATGTCTTGATCGCTGGGCTCCAGCCCCAACTTCGTGGCCATGTCGAAAATGCCCGCGATGCCCACGGTACTGTTGATGACGAAACGGGCAAGCTCCCGGCTGGCGCTGAGGGGCCTGCCCTGGAGTGTGTTGTTGACGACCTTCCGAACGACGTCGAGGTTGTCGATGGCCCTGCGGACGCTCTGCTGTGCGGGCGTGGGGAGGATGGTCGCATAGGTCAGGGCAACGGGCCTCAACACGAAATGGTCGAATGCGCTGTTGAACGCGAACATCTTTTCGTTGAACCACTCGATCCGGTCGTAGTGCTGATCGCGCGTCCTTATCTCCCTGGAAACGGACGTGCCCTCCGGGCCGGCAGCGGGTTCTCCTTGAGAGGCAGCGGGTTGGGCCAGGCTCAGTTGGAGAAAAAGGAAAAGAAAAAGGGGGAAAGCCGATTTTCGCATGAGTGTGTGGCGTGACGAAGTCTCCCAAGAATACCATTGAGACCCCTGAAAGCAAGCGGCGGCACGAACGGTTTCCGGTTTGAAAACGTGCCATTGATGGGATACCTTGCGTTTTGGGCCGCGCGCGCAACAGAAGAGGAAACGGGATCGTGGAGAAACCGAACATCGTCCTGGGCGTGACCGGGGGAATCGCCTGCTACAAGGCGCTGGAACTGGTGCGGCTGCTGGTGCAGGATGCCTGCACCGTCCGGGTCGTCATGACACGGGAGGCCGCCGAGTTCGTCACGCCGCTCAGCTTCCAGACCCTCTCGGGCGCGCCCGTGGCCACGGACCTCTTCAGCCTCACGCAGGAATCCGAGATCGGCCACATCAACCTGGCGGACAGCGCCGACTTGATGGCGATCGCTCCCGCCACCGCCAACATCGTCGGCAAGCTCGCCGCGGGTATCGCCGACGACCTGCTCACCACGGTGGTGCTGGCCACGCAGGCGCCGTTGCTGGTGGTGCCTTCCATGAACGTGCACATGCTGGCGCACCCCCTGGTGCAGGCGAATATGGCGAAGCTGCGCGACGCCGGCTACCATGTCATGGAGGCCGCATCCGGCTCTCTGGCGTGCGGCTACGAGGGCAAGGGCCGGCTGCCGGAGCCGCCGGCCATCGTCGACGAGATCCGCGCCCTGCTACGGCCCAAGGACTTGGCGGGCGAGCGCATCCTGGTCACCGCCGGTCCCAGCCGGGAACCCCTGGACCCGGTCCGCTATCTCTCCAACCGTTCGTCGGGGAAGATGGGGTACGCGCTGGCCCGGGCGGCGGCGCGGCGCGGCGCCCGGGTGACATTGGTGAGCGGCCCCACGGCGCTGGCTCCGCCCGCGGGCGTGAAGACCGTGCCGGTGGTCACCGCCGAAGAGATGCGCCAGGCCGTGCTGGGGGAGTTCGACGCGGCCACGGCGGTCTTCATGGCGGCCGCGGTGTCGGACTACCGGCCGCGCGCGACGTCGGTCCGGAAGATGAAGCGCGGTGAAGGCTCCCTGAGCATGGAGTTCGTCCCCAATCCGGATATCGTGGCCGAACTGGCCGCGCGCAAGCGTCACCAGGTGGTGGTGGGCTTTGCCGCCGAGACCGAGTCTTTGCTGGACAACGCCCGCGTCAAGCTCGAAAAGAAAAACCTCGACCTGCTGGTGGCCAACGACGTTACCCAGGAGGGCAGCGGCTTCGACGTGGACACCAACGTGGTCACGCTGCTGGGTCGCGACGGCGCCGCCACCCCGCTCCCGCTCATGAGCAAGGACGCCGTCGCCGAACGTATCTGCGACTGGTACCTCCAGTACAAGAAACAGTCCCCGCGGCGCATCAAGAACCCGTCCCGACGCCGCACGGCGTAAGGCGCCTTTCGACTTCGCTCGCCTGCGCCTCGCGACGCCCTCTCTTCAGCCCTTCCAGACGAAAGCCGGCCCTTCGCTTTGGACCGCTGCCTCGGTTTGGCCGCAGCGCGTGCAGCGGCGCAGGGACTCGTCGGCGGCCATGGCCGCATAGGCCCTCTGCACCGAGTCCGCGGGGTCGTTGAAGTGGACGGTGGTCTCGTAGAGCGTGTGGGTGCATTTGCCGCACACCCAGATGAAGCGGTCGTCCTCGCCGGGATGGCGCACTCTTTCCACCACCAGGGTCCAGGAGCCGTCGCCGCGGCGCGGTGAATGGGGCACGAAGCGGGGCAGCAGGAACATCTCGCCTTCCTGGAGCACCGCCACTTCGGGCTGGTGCTCCGGGGTCAGGTAGTGGAGGTTCAACTCGCCCTCGAGCTGGTAGAACACCTCGTCGCCCGGATTGATGTGGAAATCCGTGCGGTCGTTGGGGCCGCGGGTGACGAAGATGATGAAGTCCGAGTCTTCCCATATCACCCGGCGCCGGCCCCAGTCGCCGCGGTTCTCGTCGATCCATTGCCTGAGATTGAAGCGGGTCAGGTGTGGGAACATGAGGTCTCCTTTCAGCGATGGAAGGGATGTCAACCGTCGAGTTCGTGGCGGGTGCTGAAGCCGAGGGCTTCCCGCGCCTTGTCCGTCGCATAGCCACAATAGTTCGCATCCTTCGGGAAAGCCATGTTGCGCACACCCGGCAGATACCGTGCGAGCAACTCGTGGGTGGGCGTGGTCAGATACGTCGTGGGTGCGCAAATGTTGAAGGCCTCGTGGCCTTCCAACGTGGCGGTCAGGGCCAGATGACAGGCCGTGGCCGCGTCGCGCACGTCGACGTAGCTCCAGAAGCTGCCGGTGCCGCGGCTCATCGGATCCTCGCGGCGTTTCGTGAGCCGCTCGTAGACGCGGTGGTCGGCGATGCCGGCGAAGCGAAGGCTGGCGATGCGCGCACCGCTGCCTCGGGCGAAACCATCGCACAGCGTCTCGGCCGCCAGCTTGGACAGGCCGTAAGGGTCCTGGGGCCGTCGTGGGTGGTCCTCGTCCACGGGGAGGTAGTCGGGAAGGGTGGGACACAACGGATAGTACAGGCCGTACACGGCCAGGCTGGAGCCGATGACGAACTTGCGGATGCCCAGCGATACGCCGCCGGCAAGGACGTTGTAGGTCATGGCGACGTTGCGCTGGAAACGCCCGCTGTCGCCGGCGACGTCCGGAGTCTTCCAGGTTCCGGTAGCCGGATCGTACAGGCCTTGCTCGGTATAGGGGAAGCGTTCACGCGCAAGATGGATCACCGCCTCCGCGCCTTGGAGCGCTCGTTGCACCGCTTCCGGGTCGGTGAGGTCCACGGGAGCCGCATCGGATGGTCCGGTGGAGGACGGCGCCGCCTCCGGGTGGATGGCTTCCTCCGGCAGGGCGGCGTCATCCCGGGCCAGGTCCAGCGGTATGACGGTGTGGCCATCGCGCGAGAGCGACCCGGTCACGTATCGTCCCAGCCTCCCGGCGCTGCCGGTGACGGCGACTCTCATGGCACCCCTTTCCCGCGCTCGTGCTATCCGCCGGCCCCTGCATCGATTTTGGGCGGGTAGGGCCGGATGCCGGTGAACGAGTCCATGCGCATCAGCCTGCCAGCGTCCTCCGGGGCCGCCACGCCCTTGGGCCGAAGCCCGCGCCGCACCTGCTCGATGGCGTTCAGGATGATGCGGCGTTGCAGGATGATGCCCTTGTCGGACGCCGCCAGCCGCTCCGCGCGATCGGCGACCTTGCCTTGAGTGGACTGGGTCATGATGTCCTCCAGGCGCACGCTGCCCCGGAACGGCGACAGCGGCCGGCGGTCGTGCTCGGGTTTTTCGACGGCGGCCACCGGCCGCCGCGACGGCGCGAGCCTGGTCATGAAGTCCGGGTCGGGGCCGGTGTAGTGGTCCACCGTGTAGAGCGTGAAGTGGTCGTCGTCGTCCGGCGTGATGAACATCCAGTGCGCGTTTCCGGAGCCACGGGCCAGGGCTTCCCTGGGCTCCTTGAAGTGGGTGAACTCGGTGTCGCCGATTTGCATCACGCTGGGAAGCGCATAGCTCTTCTCGTCCACGTAGCTCATGCCCGGCTCCGGCGCGGGCTTGTGCGAGACGACCTTCATGCCGTACTCCGTCTCCACCGCGTCGAACGGCGGCACGTCCCGTGCGTTGAAAAACCAGCTCCGCCAGGTGCCGTCGTCGGGATCGGAGAGGTGCAGGGTGGAGAAGTGTGCGGGGTCGGCGCCGTTCTCGATGAAGTTGTACCAGTTGTAGTCGTAGTGGCGCGCCGCTTCGATACGCCGCTGCCCGCCGGACTCGGCCAAGGGGGCGTATCGCGGCAACGGCGGCTCCATCTCCGGTGGCCCGAGGTAGCCGAAGATCAACCCGCCCAGCTCCCGCACCGGGTAGGAGAGGTGGCGCACCTTTTCGTGGAACGTGCTCCCCGGCGGCTCCGCCGGCTGCTCAAGGCAGGCACCGCCAACGTCGAAGAGCCAGCCGTGGTAGGGACAGCGCAACCCGGCGGGCCCGACGTCGCCGTACTCCAACGAGGTGCCGCGGTGGGGACAGTGGAGCCCCAGCAGCCCCAGCCGTCCCTCGCCGTCGCGAAACAGCACCAGGTCCTCTCCGAGAATCCGCACCCGTACGGGAAGGTCGCGCAGGTCGTCGCGGCGCCCCACCGCCATCCAGTAACGCCGGAACCACTCGCCGGCGGGTGTCCCCCGGCTCACATGGGCGAGATCGCGCGCGCTCAGCATTGCCGATGCCCATGTCTCCGTCATTCCCGCCCTCCTTCCGTCATTCCCGGCCCTTCCAATACGTCATTCCCGCGGAAGCGGGAATGACGGAAGGAACATGGCAATGACGGAATGAACGCGGCGATGACGATTCGGTGTCAGCGCCACGATTGTTGCGGTTCCCATCCGAGGACCCTCTTCGCCTTGGAGTTGGTGAAGACGCTCTGCGTTCCGGTGAGCCCACTCGCGCGGTCGCCGATGGCGGGGTTGATGCGTGGCAGAACCTCGCACAGGGGCTCCGCCACGGTGCTGTCGTCGGCCACCACGAACAGCACCGTTCCGCCGGCCACGGGTTGCTCCGCCGCCAGGCGGAAGGCCACGGCCAGGTCGCGCACGTCGATGTAGCTGTACTCCCGCCACTCGCCGGTTTCGCGCCCGCCGGTGCGGCGGATGTCCTCCAGCGCCTCCGGGCTCACCACGCCGCTGGGACGGATCACCACCGTCTCCACGCCCTTGCGGGCGTAGGAGTGCGCGATGGTCTCGCCCACCTGCTTGGACAGGCCGTAGGCGTCGATGGGGCGGCACGGGTGCTCCTCGTCGATGGGCAGGTAGTCGGGCATGAAGGCCCCTTCGCTGTAGGCCCATCCGACGGCGGCGTTGCTGCTGGTGGAAACCACCCGCGGGATGCCCAGCCGGAACGCCGCATGGTGGGCGTTGAAGGTGCCGGTGACGTTGGTCTCGAAGACCACGCCGGTGGGGGCGACGTGGGGATTGTGGATCGCGGCCAAATGGATGATGGCATCGCACCCAGCGGCCGCTTCCACCATCTGGCCGAGGTCCTGCACTTCGCCCACCAGGTACTTGGCGGCGGCGCCGTCCCTGGGACCGGGCAGGCGGTCCAACACCGTGACCTCGTGCCCGCCACGCAACAGTTCGCCGACGACGTGCTCGCCGACCTTCCCCAATCCTCCGGTGACCAGAATCCTCACGGTGAACCTCCTGGGGACGCTCCGCCCCAACCCGCGGTCCGATGTCGCGTCCTTCGGTGACGCGCGCGACCCCTGTTCAGCGTCACGAATACGCCAGCGTGTTGGCTCGACCTCAATAAACGTCTCTACGCCACGGGACATCAGGGTGGTACCACCGCGCAGGGTTTTTCGTCAAGAAAGTCGGCATTTCGCCGAAAACCGCTTTGACAGCCGAGAGACAAGGCGATACAAGCAGAGGATTTCCGTTACGGGGGCGTTGAACAAGGGTTCCGAAAACAGCGTCGTGGGAGGGAGGATGCAAAGAATCGCACGGGCCTACGAGAGGCTTCTCGACTGGTTCAAGACCGGCGCGGAGATCGTGATCTTCCTGATCTTCCTGCTCATCGTCATCGACGTATTCGTACGTCTCTTGAAGTTCCAACCGTCGGCCTACACCCTGGGGGTGGTGGAGTATGGCCTCCTTTGGTTCACCATGCTGGGGGCGCCATGGTTGGTGCGCATGAAGGGCCACGTGTTCGTGGACTCGCTGGTCTCGCTTCTGCCCCTGACCGTGCAGTACGTGCTGGCGAAACTCGTCTACGTTATCTGCATCGTCTGCTGTCTCTTCTTCATCTACTACTCCACGGACCTGACCATTGCCGCGTACCTCTCGGGCGAGTTGGACTACCGGGGTGAAGCACAACCGCTCTGGTTGCTCCTCGTGCCCATCCCGGTGTCGTTCACGATGATCGCCATCGAGTTCCTCCGGTTTCTCGTGGGAGTCGATACCATGTACACCTCGCGCACCGAGGTGCGGGAGAACGTGTGATGGAGTGGTATTGGGCCTTCGCTTTTCTGGTGGGCATGGTCGTGTGTCTGATGGGCCTCGGCGTGCCCGTGGCCTTCGCCTTCATCACCACGAACTTTGTCGGCATCTTCATCTTCGCCGGCGTCCACGGCTTCATCCAGGTGGCGGACAATTCCACCGTGCTGATCACACGGTTCACCCTGGGTCCCGTGCCCATGTTCATCCTCATGGGGGCGCTGTTCTTTCACACGGGCCTGGCCATACGCGTTTTCGACGGGCTCGATTCGTTGTTCGGCAAGCTTCGGGGCCGGCTGTGCTACCTGACGGTGGCCGGCGGCACGATCTTCTCGACCCTCACCGGCTCCTCCATGGCCAACACCGCCATGCTGGGATCCTTGCTGGTGCCGGAGATGCAGCGGCGGGGTTACAACTGGCGCATGTCCATGGGGCCTATCCTGGGAACGGGCGGCCTGGCCATGATCATCCCGCCCTCCGCCTTGGCCGTGCTGCTCGCCAGCGTCGCCAACATCGACGTAGGCCGGCTGCTCATCGCCGGTTTCCTGCCGGGCTTCGTCCTGGCGTTGCTTTACGTGGGGATGCTGTACCTCCAGATCGTGATCAACCCAGCCAGCGCGCCGGCCTACGACGTGCCGCCTACGACATGGGCCCACAAGGTCAAGTTCGTCACTTTCAACATCCTTCCGGTGAGCCTCGTGATCTTCATGGTCATCGGCTTCATCATCCTGGGCATCGCCACGCCCACGGAGTCCGCGGCCTGCGGCGTGTTGGGCGTGGCCATCCTCGCCGTGGCCTTCCGCGTGCTCAAGTGGGAGGCCATTCGTACCTCCCTGTCGGGCACCGTACGGGTGGCCGGCATGGTGTTCCTCATCATCATGAACTCGACCGTGTTCAGCCAGCTCCTGGCCTACTCGGGCGCCACCGCGGGCATGCTCGAATGGGCCACCGGCTTCGAGGTCTCTCGCCTGGTGGTGCTTTCGGTCATGTTTCTGATCCTGATCGTGCTGGGCATGTTCATGGACGCCACCTCCATGATGCTCATCACCGTGCCCATCTTCTTTCCCCTGGCCGAGGCCCTGGGCTTCGACCTGATCTGGTTCGGTCTGTTCGTGCTCATGACGCTGGAGATGGCGGGCACCACGCCGCCCTTCGGATTGTTGCTCTACGTGATGCTCGGAGTGGCGCCGCGGGGTACCACCCTGCTGCAGGTGGCCAACGCGGCGATCCCGTTCCTGATTTGCGATCTGATCCTGATCCTCATCCTGATCTGGGAACCCCGGCTCGCGCTGTTCCTCCCCGATCTGATGGATTGAGCACCCACCTCCGTCATTGATTTCTCCGGGGGCTTGGAGCCCCCGGGAAATCGGTACGGTTCACGCGCCTCGGAGGGACTTGCGGACTCACGGAAGGAAGGAAGCAGCATGCCCGAACAGGCGCTCCGCGATCAAGTGGCCGTGGTCGCCCGCACCCGGCTCTACCAGGCGGAGTTCGATCCGGCCGCGGCCGAAGAAGCCGAGCGCCTTCGGACCTGGCTCGCCCGTCACGGCAGCCGGACATGAAACGCCCCCGATCCGGCGCTTCGGATCGGGGGCGTTTTGCTGTTTCGCGAACGTGCCGCCGCCCTCAGGGCGCGCGGTACATCTTCTCCTTCAGCTTGGCGAAAGGTACCGTGAAGTTGTTCTTCGATCGGACTTCCCAAGCCAGCTCGTACACGGTGCGCAGATAAGCCTTCCGCGCCTCGCCCTTGAGATGCATCTTCTTGAGCCCTGAAGCCCACAGCTTCTCGTTGTCCGCGTCGGCCTTCTTGCGGAGGATGGTCACGCTCTCGTCCTCGAACGCCAGACCCGTCTGGGTCAGCTTGTCCTGCACGGACTTCGGCAACGAATTCCACTTGTTCAGGTTGATGACGACCATGGAGCCGCTGCGGTAGAAGCCCGGATAGACGCGGTATTTGAGAAACTTCTGGACGCCGTACTTTGCCAGCGCTCCCTCCGGCCATGCGAGTCCCTGCACCACGCCCCGCTGCAGGCCGGTGTACATCTCCGCCGCGGCCATGGTTACGGGAATGGCCCCCATGGCGCTGAGGAACGGCCTGTAGGTGGCGGTGGAGCGCATCTTGTGACCGCTCAGGTCCAGGCCCGTCTTGGTGCTCTCCTTGGGCTTGAACGTCGTGTAGATGTGGAAGTCGACACCATAGCAGCACCAGCCCAGGATCCGCCCGCCGAACTTGTCGCCCCACACCGGCTGGAGCTGGTCGATGGCGCCGTTGGCCCGGAGTTCCTTGGTGGACAGGTTGGTCACCGAGGTGAGGCCGGCCTCCGCCACCATGCCCTCGTAGTACCCCATGGGGCAGAAGATCATGTCCACGAGGCCGCGCTTGAGCGCCGGACCCTGCTTCTGCCGCGGCGACACTTCCGGTCCGCCCACGTAGTGGAGCTTGGCCTCGCCCTTGGCGACTTCGTTGAACTTGTCGTGGAACGCCAGGAAATACGTTTCCACCTGGTCGTGGGTCTTCGCCAGGCAGGTGCTGACCTTGATGGTGACGGCGGCCTGTGCGGCCACGGCCAGAACGAAAAGGGCGAACGCCCCGGCGAACGCCCCAACTCCTAGCTTTCTCATCCGTCTACCCTCCTTTGCCGGGGCATTCCCCCGACCGGTTGATGCAGCGGCCGAAGCCGGATAACCGCTGACCCTAATGAATGTCCGGGAACGATGTCAACCGAAAAAACGCCGTCTCGTGCTTCATCCGCGCACGGACATGAACCGCGCGTCCGTGGTATGCGGTGAACTCCCGGCGCGAACGAAATTCGGTCCGGCCGCACACCCGGGTCTCCCATCATGAGCTACATCGTCGGCGTCGACATCGTCGGCACCTTCACGGAATCCAGTTTTTCCTGCCTCTCGCGCGCCAGGGTAAACTCCCCTGGCACACGCCGAAGTCGCCCAGAGGCTTGGCACACACAGTCCGCTATTGCGCGGCTGGAGGGCGGCAGGGTGCAACTTCCTTCGCCACCTTGGCGTCGCTACACCGAAGCGACTGGCACGCGGCTTACCATCGGTCTGGTCCTGGCAGACGACTGAACGGCATCACGACACGGTGCAGGTGACTTTCGAACATGGTGAGGAGCGCCCGGCTGAGTACTTGCGCGCGAAACGGCTTTCGCGTATATTCGTTGCAATTCAACAAATGCAAGATATAGGAAGGGGGTCCAGTGGCGGGTCAGATCATCGGTACACGGCTCAAGGCGTTGAGACAGGCGCGCGATCTCTCTCAGGACGAAATGGCGCGTTTGTTCGGTTTCAATGATCGGCAGACGGTGTCGGCAATAGAGAACGGCGTACGGCGTGTGACCGCGGAGGAACTGTTGCTCGCCGTGGAGAAATTGCGTGTCCCGCTCGACTATTTCACCGATCCCTTTCGGCTGGACGGCGAGGCGCTGTTCTCCTGGCGACAGAGTGGAGTCGGACGGTCGGAGCTTGGCGAGTATGAACGGACGGCTGCCCGTTGGATTGGCGCGTACCGGGTCCTGGCTGCGCGGGTCGGTCGACGGGCGCCATTGATGCGACAGGCCCTTGGGCTGACCAAGCTGTCGAGGTTCGAGGATGCGGTGGACGCTGGCGAGCGGTTCGTTGCCGAATTCGAACTCGGAGTTGTGCCGGCGCAACGTCTGGCGGCGGCGATGCAGGACGAACTCGGGATGCTCGTGCTCATGGTGGACGCTTACCAAGGTATTTCGGGAGCGGCATGTCGTCTGCCCGAGTTCGACGCTGTGCTGGTCACACGAGGGGAAGTGGCGGGACGCCGCAACTTCGACCTTGCGCACGAGTTGTTTCACATCCTGACCTGGGAAGCGATGCCGCCCGAGCACACGGAAGAAGCCAGCGATTTCGGCGGCAATAGGGTGGAGCAACTGGCCAACAACTTCGCGGCCGCCGTGCTGATGCCGAAGGCGGCGCTTGACTCCTCCGGTGATTGGAGGCGGTTGGACATGGATGGTTTGATCGCTCGACTGAACGCGACGGCAGACGAGTTGGGTGTGACCTCGTCGGCCCTCAGGTGGCGTTTGGTCGCCCTCCGGGAGTTGACGAAGGGGCAGGCGCGAGCAATTCCGGAAGCCGCTTTGCGGAACAACGGTCGCGAGGAGTCCTCGGAGCCTCCGCCTTTATTCTCGCGCCCATTCGTGGAGGTTGTGGCGAAGGCTATCGACCAGGGCCATGTTTCGGTTCGGCGTGCGGCGGCGCTGGTCGGGCTACCGATCGAGGACCTGGAGGAGTTGTTCGCGGCCCATCGTGTCGATCAGGCGATTGGGCTGTGAGCAGAAGGGTCGACCACGAGACGGCGTTGCTCGTGGATACGAACACGATCCTCGAGTCGCATCGGACGGGCTCGTGGCAGGCGTTGGCCGGTGGCTATCGGGTCGAAACCGTTGAAGACTGCATCACGGAGACACAGACGGGCTTCCAGTTGCGACGGCCGGAGCAGTCGATCGTCGCCAGCGAGCTACGGGCTTCCCTGTCGGCCGTGTATCGTGTTGGCGACAGGGAACGCGTCGAACTGTTGGTGCGGATACAGGGCATCGCGTTGGACAGTGGTGAGGAGGCGCTCTGGGCGCACGCGCTGGTGCGGGATGGCGGATGGTTTCTGTGCGGCCCCGACAAAGCTAGTATGCGTTGCGGAGTGAGGCTCGGATTCCGGGAACGGCTCGTGTCTCTCGAAGAGTTGCTCGCGGACGCGGGTCACCGGCCGAGGACTGCCCTCGAACGTAATTACACGAAGAAGTGGCTGGACGGAGTGCTCGCGGATTTTTTCTTGGAGGAGTGGACGGGGGCGCGTTGACACAGTGAGGGGCGCGCGGGGAAGTGTCGAAGGGCTGGAATCGCCATAGAACGCGGTCTGACGGGGTTCTGCAGTTGCGGTGCTGTGGTGTCGGGTGGGCGTACTCTAGTGTCCTGTCCCGTATAAAACGTCATGAATCTGCTTGTCCTTTTCGCCGTCGGCTGCGTTACGTCACCCCGGGCTTGACCCGGGGTCCTCCTCGCGTGGTAGGGGCCACTGGGGCGACCGCGGGTCGCCCCTACAGTCGTCGCTCCTTGCCGACGACAAAAAGTCCTGCGCAGCTTCACGACGTTTTATACGGGACAGGACACTAGAAACAACTAACCTTGATGTTGCAGAAGCTGGAAGCATGGAGAGGCCGGGAGGCAAGCGGGATGGGGTTTGGAAGGGCGGAAGGGGATTGTTGGGGAATGTCACTGTAGGTGAGAGTTAGGCGGCGGAGTAGAGTCTTACGAATTCGTCATTCCCGCGAAAGCTTGCCCTCGACCCCGATCGGGGGCAAGCTTTCGCGGGAATGACGATTCGTAGGGAATGCTTCGGATCGCTCTTCTTTTTTGCAATATTGAGGCTAATATATCAATTAGTTATGAGCGAATCCCGAGGGCGGTACATCGTCGGCGTCGACATCGGCGGCACCTTCACCGACTGCGTCGTGGTCAACGACGAGGGCGAGATGGTGGTGGGGAAGTCGCTTTCCACCCCGCCGGACTATTCCACCGGCGCCACCGACGCGGTCCGGGACGCCGCGCGCAACGTCGGCCTCGGCGGTGAGGAGGAGCTGCTTCGCCAGACCGCGCTCTTCTTCCACGCCTGCACCATCGGTGAGAACACCCTGATTACCCGTTCCGGTCCGAAGACCGGCCTGGTGGCCACACGAGGCTTCCCGGACACGCTGCTCATGATGCGCGGCAAGGTCACCGACGGGCTCACGGAGGCCGAGGCGGGGCGGCTCGCGTGGCTGCGCAAGCCCGAGCCCTTCGTGCCCCGGTCGCTGGTGGCCGAGGTGAACGAACGCATGGACTACAAGGGCGCGGTCACCGTGCGCCTCGACGAGGAGCAGGCGGCCGCGGCGCTCGACGAGTTGGTGGGCCGCGGGGTGGAGTCCGTGGCCGTGTGCCTGCTCTGGTCGGTGGCCAACGACGTCCACGAGAGGGCCGTGGCGGACATCCTCGAGCGGCGGCATCCGGGCGTCTACGTCACCCTGTCGAGCGCGGCGGCGCCTTTCGTGGGCGAGTACGAGCGCACCGCCACCACGGTGTTCAACGCCTACATCGGCCCGCGCATCTCCGCCTACCTCATGAACCTCCACCAGGTGCTCCGGGGCAAGGGGCTGGCGAAGCCGCCGATGATCATGCAGGCCTACGGCGGCGTACTCGACATCGAGGCCACCTGCCGCAACGCCGTGGGCACCGTCGAGTCCGGCCCGGCGTCGGGAGTGGTGGGGAGCCGGTTCCTGGGCGAGATGATCGGCGAGGACGACATCCTGGCCACGGACATGGGCGGCACCACGTTCAAGGTGGGCGTGGTCCGGGAAGGGCGCATCGAGCGGGACTACACGCCGGTGGTGCTGCGCCACCGGGTGTTGGCGCCCAAGATCTGGGTGGAGTCGGTGGGGGCCGGCGGCGGCAGCATCGCCTGGATCGACGGCGACACGGGCCTCCTCAAGGTGGGGCCCGAGGGCGCCGGCGCCAGTCCCGGTCCGGTGTGCTACGGGCTCGGCGGTGTCGAGCCCACGGTCTCCGACGCGGATGTCATTCTCGGGTATCTCAACCCCGACTACTTCCTGGGCGGGCGCATGCGCCTGGACCGCGACGCCGCGCTCCGGGCGGTGGAACGGCGGCTCGCGGAACCCCTGGGCATGAGCGTGACCGAGGCCGCCCGCGGCATCTACCGCATCGCCAACGCCCACATGAGCGACCTCATCCGCCGGGCCACCGTGGAGAAGGGGCACGACCCGCGATCGTTCGTGATGTTCGCCTTCGGCGGCGCCGGCCCCATGCACGCCAGCCGCTACGCCGCGGACCTGGGCGTCCGCCAGGTGGTGATTCCGCTCACCGCGTCGGTGCACGGCGCCACCGGCCTCATCAGCTCCGACGTGGTGCACGAGTACGGCAAGTCGGATCACCTCCAGGTGCCCGCCGACCCCGGCCGCGTCAACGAGAACTTCGCCGAGCTGGTGCGCCGGGCGGAGGCGGACCTGGGCGCGGCCGGGTTCAGCCCGTTGCAGATGTCCGTTACCCGCAGCGTCGACATGCGCTACCGCTACCAGGTGCACGAGCTGAACGTGCCGCTGGCCCCGGGAACCGCGCCGCTGGCGGACACGGACCTGGAGCAGCTCTACGCCGACTTCGACGACGCCTACGAGAAGGCCTACGGCAAGGGCTCGGGCTACCGCGAGGCAGGCAAGGAGATCCTCACCTTTCGCGTGACCGCGGTGGGCCTGCTCGACAAGCCCCGCATCAAGGAGGAACCGGCGGTGGGGGCGTCCGCGGAAGCCGCGCGAAAGGCGGAGCGAAGCGTCTTCTTCGAGGAGTGGGGAGAGTTCGCGCCCACCGCCGTGTACGACTTCCAGCGCATGGGGCCGGGCATGGAGCTTGAGGGCCCGGCGGTCATCGAAACCCCCGTGACCACGGTGGTGGTCAATCCACGGGACCGCGCCGAGATCGACGGGTTCCGTAACATTCGGATGCTCCTCGGGGAACCCGCGCACTTGACCCGAAACCGTCATCGGTCGGAGTCTGCGTAGCGGAGCAGGCGATCATGGACGCAACCGACAAAGACACGATAGCGAGGCAGGTGGACCCCGTCACCTTCGAGATCCTCTCGCACCGTCTCCACGAGATCACGCGCGAGATGGGTGCCACCCTGGAGCGGGTGGGCGGCACGGTCAACACCACTCAGCTTCACGACTACATGGCCTCCCTCTACATGGCCAACGGCGACGTGCTGTCGGTGGGGGAGTCCATGATCCGGCACGCGGCCTGCGCCGGGTTCGCGGTGAAGCGCATCATCGAGCGTTTCGAAGACAACGGCGGCATTCATCCGGGCGACGTGTTCCTGCTCAACGATCCCTACCTGGCCGCCATCCACCAGTCCGACATCTACATGATCGCGCCGATCCACCACCACGACCGGCTGATGGCCTGGAGCGCCACCTTCGTGCACGTCATGGACATCGGCGCCATGTCGCCGGGCGGCAACTCTCCCGGCGCCACCGAGATCTGCCACGAGGGGCTGCGCATTCCGGGCCTCAAGCTGGTGGAGCGGGGCCGGATGCGCCAGGACGTGTTCGACACCCTCACCAACATGACCCGGCAGCCGGTGCTGGTGGGGCTCGACCTCAAGTGCGAGCTGGCGGCCAACAACGTGGCGCGCTCGCGCATGGAGGAGATGTTCGAACAGTACGGCCCGGAGCTCATCACCGCGGTGTCCGCGGAGATGATCCGCTACGCGCGCGAGACCCTGGGGAAGCGCCTCCGGGAGATTCCCGACGGCACCTGGAGCGATTCCGGCACCATCGCCGCCAACGAGACGAAACGCGTGTGCGTGGAGCTGCGCAAGCGCGGTGAACGCCTGGTGTTCGACTTCACCGGCAGCGACCCCCAGGCGCGGCAGGGCATCAACCTGCCGTACCACGCAACCTTCGGCGGGGTCTTCGAGGCGGTGCTTACGGCCCTGGGCTACGACCTCCCCAAGAACTACGGCGCCTTCGGTCCCATCGAAGTCATCGCCCCGGAAGGCACCGTGGTGAACGTGCAATATCCGGGGCCCGTGTCCATGAACACCACGTCCGGGCTCAAGACCGTCTCCTACGTGTCCGCCTCGGTGCTGGCGCAGATGCTGGCCGGCAGTGAGACCTGGAAGGACGAGGTCACCGCCCTGACCCTCGGCTTCCGGGTGGTGCGCCACGCCGGCGTCAACCAGTACGGCCGCTTCTACGTCTCGACGCTGCTGGAACTGAGCGGCTCCGGCGCCAGCCCCCACAATGACGGCATCGACTCCGGCGGCTACCTCACGTGCCACAACGTCGAGTGGCTCGAGTTGAACTTCCCGCTCATGTACCTGTTCCGGCGGCATCTCAAGGACGGCGGGGGCGCGGGCAAGTTCGCCGGCGGCGTGGGCGTGGAGGCCACGGTGAAGCTTCACGACGCTCCCGAGGAGAAGATCCGCGGCGTGGCCTTCGGCGTGGCCGGTCTGAGGAACTCCGGCGTGGGCATCTTCGGCGGCTACCCCGGCGCTCCGAGCCTGCTGGTGCTGCTCGAAGGCACGCGCGTCAACGAGCTGCTGGCCGGCCAGCACTGCATCGACGGACTCCCGGCGCTGGAAGGGGAGAGACGGATGCTGCCCTACTGCGAGTTCGATCTCGGCGAGGACGACGTCCTGTACCTGCGCCTGGGCAGCGGCGGCGGCTACGGCGACCCGCTGGACCGCGAGCCCGAGGCCGTGGCGGAGAGCCTGCTGAACGAACGCATCTCCCGGTCCAGCGCCGAGGAGATCTACGGAGTCGTCGTGGAAGAGGGTGGCCTGAAGGTCGACGAGGCCGCCACCCGGGAATTGCGCGCGCGCCTGCGCGAGCGCCGGCTGGCGCAAGGTTAGCCAGCGGCCTGCCGGAACGGATCAAGCAGGCACCGCACCGGCATCCCGGGACAACACGGGAGGAGAAGACATGACCGAAATCACCGGCCCCAACCGGCCCGAACCGAAACCCGTCTCGCTCGAAGCGGCCAAGACCGCCGTGGTGGTGCTCGACTTGAACGCTCGCTGTCATGACCCGGAGGAAGTCTGCTCAAAGCTGATGGAACCGCTGGGCGGTTTCCTGGAACGCGGCCGGAAGGCCTCCGTCCCCGTGGTGTTCACCGTGTCGCTGCAGTTCAAGGGCACGCCCATGGGCGAAGTGGCCGCGCCCCTCGGGCGGCGGGACGGCGAGCCCGTGCTCCATCCCGACGCCTTCGACAAGTTCGCCGGCGGGGAACTGCGGGCGATCCTCGATGACGCCGGCACCGAGAACCTCATCGTGACCGGCTCCCTCACCAACGTCGCCGTGCTCTACACCTCCACCGCGGCGGCGCGCGTCCACCGCTACAACGTCATCATCCCGCTGGACGGCGTCAACGCCAAGAGCACCTACGAGCACGAGTACGCCATCCACCAGCTTACCGTCATCCCCGCCGGTGCCGCCGACCGCATACGGTTTACCCGGCTCGACATGATCGATTTCGGGTAGTTTCCGCGGTTTCCGCGCGTCTCCTTGCCGCTCTGAAACCACCTTCCATCGGCTGACACTTGGTGCTTGTGCCAAGGATGACGACATGCGGTTGATCCGAATAAGCGCGTCCGTCGGTTGGTTCCTCGCAGGGTGCGGGGTCACGATCTCCGGAGTCTCTCTCATTTTCCTCGTCTCCGTGGAAGTCGGTATCGCGCTCACCGTGCTCGGCGCCGGCGCGCTCGGTTTCGCGGCAGGCCTCGCGCGATCCACTGCCGTTGATCGAGGCCTTGCCGCCGAGATCGAACAGCACATCGACGAACTGCGCGAGCGCGATCTGAGAGACGTCGAGAAGCGCTGGCTCGCCGAGGGCATGTCGCCGGTGGAGCAGGCCTGGAGCGCGCTCCAGCAGTCACGCGGCCCCGAAACGGACGGGCCGCCGTCGGAGTTGGATGCTCAACTCGGGAGAATGATCCAGGCCCGCTGCGACCGGGTCTGGGATGGTATCCGCGACCGGCGTTACGTGAAGGAAGCGCACGGGGAGATCGGCGGCCTCGACGGCCGCGCCATTTTCGAGGAAGTCCGCGACGTCGTGAATGAAGTCGCCCGGCTTTACGGGAAGGACGCCGAAAGAGCGGAACTCGATGCGCGCATCGGTGACATCGCGTTGTCCGCACGGTCTGCGATCGGTGACCTCCTCCAGGTGGCGCAGCGGGTACCGGTCGTCAACGTGACCGGGTGGACCGCAAGGGAAGTCGTGACGCGGTTGGAACAGGTGCAGAAGGCGCGCAAACTCTACCGGATGTACACTCCCTGGCAGCACTATGTGCGCGGCGCGACGCTGGCCGCTCGCGTTGCTCTCGGTGCCAACCCGGTCACGCTGGCCGCGTCGTTTCTCGCCGGGGAGGCATTCTCACGGGTCGGCAAACACGTCGTCAAGACCTACGCCGAGGCTTGGCTCAAGGAACTCCTGGAAGGTTCCGTAGCGCTGCTCTACCTGCAGGTGGCGGGCGCATACGATCCGCGCCGCGTTTATCGGAGCGCCGACTGGCTGGGGCTCGTCGAAGCGCTTCGCATTCACAAACTGGTTCCAGGCATCGACCACAACCGCAAGCTCCTGCTGGACCGAATCCTTCGCGCGCAGATTCCGGACGAATTCGCCAAGTTGGCGCTTCTGCGCGCGCTTGCCGCCGACGGTGACCCGGACTCCACCCTGACGCCGCCCATCGACTTCGCCTCCATGCGCCCCGCGCAACGCCAGGCGATCGCCGAATGTCTCGGCGCGATCCTGCGGGACATGCGCGGATTGAATGAGCCGAAGGCCAGCCTGGCGATAGAGGAAATGGAGAAGGCGCTGTCTAGCGGTCTTCAGGTTGATCTCATCGATGCCGGCAGCCGCGAGGAGATACGCATCGAGGAGGGATTCACTCAGCTCGCGATGCTTGCCCGCGGCTGGTGTGGACTCGGGATCGGAGGAGCGCGGCAGGCGCTCGAAGGCAGCGCGTTCGCCGTCGCGGCGCGCAAGCGCACCGGTGATGCCGGCGTGAACCGCGAGCTGTTGGAGAAGGCGATGTCGATCGCCTTCGACGATGGCGACCTCGATTCGGACGAGGTTGCGGAGAGTGAGCCACACCTGATCGAACCGCCGCGCGACCTGGTCGGAGATCCCTTGGCCGAGCCACTGATCGCGTCCTTCGTCGATCTGCTGGCGACCAGGGCCGCCACGGACTGGCCGGTCGAACACGACCACATGGTGCTGCTCAATGCTTCGGTGTTGCTCCCGGAGCGCAGGCAGGTCACTGCGCTGTGGTCGGGATACCTGAAGGCGGCGGAGTCGCGGCTGCGTAATCGGCTGAAGCACGGGACGCTGTCGACCATCCCGCCGCGGGCGGCGCCGGCGATCCTGCGGCGGATCGGCGCGCAGGAACTTCCCGCGCCCGCGGCCGGCGGGGCCACTTCGGACGTTCGGACCCCGGCCGTCGCGGTATTCGAGGCGTCGTCCGGCGCGCGGGCGTGCTGGGTGCTCCTGTTCGCAGACCGCGTCGTGGCAGGAGAGGTCCCCAAGGAGGAACTCTCACTCGACGACGGCGAGTCGAGAACTTACCCGAGAGATGAGGTTCGCTTCAGACGTTTGTCACGCCCCTTGGCGGATGCCCTTGTCATCGATTGCGGTGACGAGCAGCGTCTGATCGTCGACGGTTCCGTGACGGGCACCTTCGCGGGGTACTTCGGTCCCCTGCTCGAATCGCTGGGCGTCGACGACGCCCTTGAAGTCGTAAAAGACGCCTGAGAGCGACCGGTGACGCCGACGTGGGCACCTTGTGCTACATGGTACTGCGGGACCCGGTGCACGCGGCCACGGGCCATCGTGGAGACCGCGGTCCTCGGCGACGGCGTCACCGCGCTTCCCTCCGCAAAAATTCGATGCCACTTGCCATCGGTTCGTTCTGCTTGTACTCTTACCCGTACAAAAGGATCGGAGCAACGCGATGAATACCCTGACATACTCCGACGCCCGGGCACGGTTCGCCGAAACCATGGAGAAGGTCTGCGACGACCATGCGCCGGTAGTCGTCACACGCAAGAACCATCGCTCCGTGGTGATCATGTCCCTGGAGGACTATCATGCGTTGGAGGAGACGACCTACCTCCTGAAGAGCCCGAGGAACGCGCGCCGGCTTCTCCGGTCGATTGCCGATCTCGATGCCGGCGCGGGAGCTTCGCGCGAGTTGATCGAGTGAAGCTGATCTTTTCCCAGGATGCCTGGGAAGACTATCTCTACTGGCAGAAGAACAACCGGAAACTCCTCAACCGGATCAACCTGCTGATCCGGGACATCCTCCGCTCACCCTTCGAAGGTGTTGGAGCACCCGAACCCTTGAAACACGGCTTGACCGGCTACTGGTCACGCCGCATCAATAGCGAGCACCGCCTAGTCTACAAGGTGGAAGGCGACTCCGTGATGATCGCGCAGTGCCGCTACCACTATTGACTCTCCTCCAGGTGGACCTGATGGAGGCAGAGAGCGCAGGGCGTCATCAGACTGACCTGTCTTGGCTCCGAAATCAACTGGACGCGCTCAAGGCTGATTGTTCAAATATCCTCCCCGATTCGCTCGACAAACATCGATTCAAGGGCGTCTTCATATCCTGCTTTGACCATTGTGGTGAGTTCCCTCAATCTGAGGTTCCAGGAGTATACACGTGGGATACGTGGGTTGCTTTGGTCAACGAAGACCATAGCTCTAGGATCGTCTGACACGTCCTCTTTAGCTTGCGGTTGATGCGTCCAACTCTGCCACGGCATTCCTGCGCAGGCGGTCAGGAGGTGGGGAATATATCCTCAACTAACACTTACCCTCGTGTCTAGAGAAAAGGGAGCAATACACCCCAAGGTATGGTGCGCAACCCACAAAACGGTTAGGGGGTCAAGTAAATGAGACCCAAACGAAACCCCCGGCGACGGAAAGGATGGAATAATGACAGAACAAGAGATCAGCGATCTAGTGGTGGCAGCGATGAAGCATGTAATTCTGACGGCCGTTACTCTGGGTATTTTTGCAGCCTATGTTCACTTGCGTGAGTCTGCGGAACAAAGACGGAAACATGCCGACCTTCAAAGTTCGTTGATGCAGATTCGTGATGTTCTTCAGGACATCAAGCTTGGCAAGTTGGGCCAATGATTTGTAGAAAATACGTGAAAGATGTACGGCGCGAAGGTCTCCTTCTCGCCTTCGAGGATGCGGACGTATCCGTAGTGAAGCAACTACAACGTCGACGCGGTGCGTTGCACTCGGAGGTTCCCCCGGTCGTCCACGGACGAGTCGAATGAAGGGTACACGACGGTGGTGGAACTGTATTCCTCGATGACGGCCGGCCCGGTGATGTGGAAGCCCGGGGCGAGGTCGGCGCGGCGGTAGACGGGCGTGGGTACCGGCGCGGGGTCGCCCGGGAAGATCGCGGACCGCTGTTCCCGGGGTTGCGCTGAGCCGTCCGTCGCGGGTGCCGCGGCCAGGGTCATCTTGGGCAGGCGGCCGGTGCAGCGCACGCGGTAGTTGACGATCTCCATGGCTTCCTCCTCGGCGGTGTGGCCGTAGAGTCGCCCGTGGGCTTCGTGGAAGAGCCGGTTGAGGACCTCCTTGCGGGGGTCCGCGGCCGGCACCGTCACCTCGTAGGACTGGCCGGGATAGCGCATGTCCAGGAAGTCCTCGGTGTCGATGGCATCCGCGGGCACGCCTTGCTCCCGCAACTCCCGCACGCCCCGGCCGCGCAGTTCCCGGAAGGCTTCATGGATGGCCTCCGCCGGGGTGTCGTCCAGCGCGCCGATGCGCGTGAGCGAATGGCTTCGTATCAGGTCGGTTAGCAGCATGCCGGCGGCGCAGAAGTTGCCCGGATCCGGCGGGACGCAGATCTCGGGGATCTCAAGCTCTCGCGCGATGGGGCAGGCTACGCTCGGTCCGGCGCCGCCGTAGGCCACCAGGATGAAGTCTCGCGGATCGTAGCCCTTCTCGATGGTCACCGAGCGCATGGACATGGCCACCTGGGCGGCCAGCACTTCGACGATGCCGGCGGCGGCACGTTCCGGCGTCAGCTCCAGCGGTCCGGCGACCGCCTCGGCGACAGCGCGGCGGGCGGCCCCGGCGTCGATGGGCATGGCGCCTTGCAGCAGTGCCTCGCGGTTGAGGTGGCCCAGCACCACGAGGGCGTCGGTGAGGGTAGGCTGGTCGCCCTTGCCGTAGCACGCCGGTCCGGGCACGGCGCCGGCGCTCCGCGGCCCCACCTTGAGGATGCGGCCGGACTCGACCCGGGCGATGCTGCCGCCGCCGCTGCCGATGGTCTCGATGGCGACGGTGGCGGCGCGCACGGCATAGCCCGCCACTTTGCTCTGCGGCGCTGTCAGCAGCTCCCCCGGGATCACCGACATGTCGCAGCTCGTGCCGCCGACGTCCAGGGAGATGGCGTTGTCGCGGCCGATCTCCCGGCACAGGCGGTGGGTCCCCACGACCCCGGCCACCGGACCCGACATCAGCGTCTGCACCGGCGCCCGGGCGATCGCCTCGGGCGTGGCCACGCCGCCGTTGGACTGCATGATCAGCACCCGGGCGCCTTCCAGCAGCTCCTGGACCGCGGCTTCGATGGTGCCGACGTAGCTGCTGACCCGCGGGCCGATGAACGCGTTGACCACCGCGGTGCTGGTGCGCTCGAACTCGCGGAACTGCGGGTCCACCTCCGACGACAGGGTCACGTAGACGTCCGGGGCCAGTCCTTCCAGAATCGTCCGGAGCCGCCGTTCGTGCTCCGGGTTGGCGAAGGAGAAGAGCAGGCTCACGGCGACGGAGCGCACCTCCGTTTCCAGGAGCTCCCGGACCGCGGTGCGCGCCTGTTCCTCGTCCATAGGCAAGACCACTACGCCGCGGGAGTCCACGCGCTCCCGCACCGGCCGGATCAGGTGCCGCGGCACGAGTTGCCGCGGGCGGTCGAAGAACAGGTCGTACACGTGTTCGCCGCGCCACTGGCGGTCCAGCTCCAGGAGGTCGCGGAAGCCCTCGGTGACCAGCAGTCCGGGCGCCGGCTCGCGTCCCTCCAGCAGCGTGTTGAGTCCGATGGTGGTGCCGTGCAGCACGTAGCGGGCCTTCTCCGGCAGCCGCGCGGTAATCTCTTGCAGTCCCGCGGCGATGGCCGCGGTGGGGTCCCGCGGTTGCGACGGCAGCTTGTGGGTGAGGCAGACCCGTCCGTCGTCCTCGTCGAACACGCTCAGGTCGGTGAACGTGCCGCCGGTGTCAATGCCGATGCGCAGCACGATCGATGAAGGCCTTTCCGGTCGACCCGCATGAAGCGGTGCAGGGGATTCGGATGATCATGGGACGCCACCCGTGTCCTTGGCGCCCGGCCGTGCGGCGTCGGTCCGTTGCCGCGCCGTGGCCGCCGCATCGACGGTCATGGAGGCCGCGTCGATGACCACGCCGTACACGTCCCGAGCCGCCTCCAGCGACACGTAGCCGTTGCGCACGTCGTCGAGCACGCGTTCGGGATCGCGCGCCAAGGGGTCGCCCCAGCCGCCTCCGCCGCCCAGTTCCAGCAGCAGGGTGTCGCCCCGGGACAGGCGGATGTTGGCGGTCTTGGAATGGAGGGGCCGCGCTTGCTCGCCGTCGGGGTTGAGGGTGCAGCGCGCCGGCGCCGCGGGGCGCGCGCCGAACAGGCCCGGGGAGGAGAACTTGAAGCGGTCCAGGCGCAGGTTCAGGGTGACGTCGTCGTTCAGTACCTGCCAGGCGCGCCGGATCCCCAGGCCGCCCCGGTATTGCCCGGCACCGGCCGAGTCGGGGTTGACCTCGAAGCACCGCATGCGCACCGGGAACTCGTTCTCCAGGGCCTCCACCGGCGTGCTCATGACGTTGCTGATGTCGGCGGCGCAGCCGCTGACGCCGTCCTTGCCGGGCCGGGCGCCGTAGCCGCCCCACAGGATCTCGTACTGCGAGTAGCGTCGTTTGCCGCCCGGCTCCACGCCGTTGAACGAGACCGCCCCGCCGGAGCTGCTCTGGGGCGCGGCCACGCGCTCGGGCAGGGCCTGCGCGAGGACCATCATGATCACCGGCGCCAGCCGGTGGCAGGTGGTGGCGTACATGTTCACCGGCGCGGGAAACTCGGGGTTCAGCAGGTGTCCGGGGGGCGGCAGCGTGATGCGGATGGGCGCCGAGCAGCCCTGGTTCTTGGGGAGGTCCGGCCCGATGGCGGCCTGCACGCAGTATTCCGCCACCGCCCGCACGACGCACGGCCGCAGGTTGAGGGGGCCGCGCGATTGTCTGGCGGACGCGAACTCGAATTCCAGCTCGTCGCCGCGCACGTGCAGGGTGGCGGTGACCTCCAGGGGCTTGTCCATTTCCACGCCGTCGTCGTCGATGTAGTCGGAGACCGGGCCGTAGGTGCCCGGCGGCATGGCGGCGATGCGCGAGCGCAGCTCCCGCTCGGTGATGGCGATGCGTTCCTCCCAGCAGGCGAGCACGTCGTCCAGGCCGAAGCGGTCCGCCAGCGCGGCGAGCCGGTCGATGCCGTGGAGGTTGGCCGTGACCTGCGCGCGGATGTCGCCCCAGGTGACCTCGGGAATGCGGGTGTTGGCGCAGATGAGCTGTTTCACCGCCTCGTTGAGGCGCCCGCCCTCGTAGAGCTTCAGCGGCGGGATCAGCAGTCCCTCCTGGAACACCTCGGTGGCGTCGCCCGCGTTGGTGCCCGGCACCTTGCCGCCGATGTCGGGCTTGTGGGCGGTGTTGCCCACGAACGCCATGATCTCGTCCCGGTAGAACACCGGCGCGATCAGCGTGACGTCGCTGGGGTGGTTCTGGCAGTAGCGGTAGGGGTGGTTCAGGATGAAGGCGTCGCCTTCGGCGATGGCGCCCGCGAAGTCTTGCAGGATCCCCTTGAGTTGGGACCCCACCACGCCGAGCCCCACGGGGTTGGGGGAGTACTGCCCGACGTTGCGCCCCTCGCGGTCGCAGATGCTCAGGGCCAGGTCCTGGCTCTCCTTCACGATGGACGAGTAGCCGTTGCGCATGAGCTTCTGGGTCAGCTCGTACGCAATCTGGTTGGTGGCGTTGTAGATGACCTCGAGCTTGATGGCGTCCATGTTCGCGGGACACTCGGGGTGGGGCATCCGGCTCCGGCCGGGGTGGGATGCCCTCACTCCGGGGCGAGTTGCGCGAAGTCGCTACCGGGGCAGCATCTCCACCGGCGTCTGACGCGGCCCCAGGCTCTCGTAGTACTCGTTGGTTTCGGGCTTGTAGCGGCCCTGGTTGAAGCTGCCGCCCTTCTGGCTGCGAATGATGACGGCCACGGTCCTCTCGCCCACGGTGGTCTCGGTGTGCACCTCGTAAGGTCGCACCAGGTCGATCTCGCCCGGTCCCACGTGCTTGTCGCTGGCCAACCGGATCTCCGCGTAGCCGGGCTTCGAGCGGTCGTCCAGCCGGTCGTAGCGTTCGACACGTTCGTGGCCGTCCAGGACGCCGTAGAGGGTGTAGATGTGCGCGTGGTCGTGGATGCGGGCGCGGCCTCCCTGGCGCGCGTCCCCCTTGGTCAGGCCGTTGATGGCAAAGCCGTAGTCCGGGTCCTCGTAGAACAGCAGGTTCTCGGCGCGGCCGTCCCGCGGCACGCAGTCGGGCCACGACCTGGAGGCCTCCAGCACCTCGGGGTCGGCCAGCATCTCCGCCAGGATCGGTTCCAGCGCGGTCCAGCGCTTGTCCATGTCGGGTTCCGCGGCGAACAGCGCGCGGGTCTTCTCGATGAACCGCTCCAGGGCGTTGGGTTTGTCGTTGTCCATGCCGGTCCGTCCTCCGTGGCGCCGATTTCTTGCAACAGCCAAGGACAGTATGCAATCCTGGAATCGCTGTCAACATGGGCTTGGACGGCGTTGGAGCGCCTTGGAGGAGCCGCGTCGATGAGATACAGGACCCTCACCGCCATCGGCATGGTGGTCGCGTTGGTCGTCGGAGCGTTGGCGCGGTACGTCGTTTACGCGGTGTTGGCGCCGGGCGCCATGACCGACTTCGTGGCCACCGTGATCTTCCTGGGCGGGTTCCTGGGCGGCCTCCTGGGTTTCGTGGGGATCTTTCGCATGCGCGAGGGGAAACCCTTTTTCAACAAGCCGTTCTGACGGCCTCCCGATGAAGACGAAGAGCACATGACAGGCGCGCTGGAAGGGACGGTGGCCATCGACGCGAGCGCGCACGTGGCCGGCCCCTACGCCGGGAGCCTCCTGGGAGACCTGGGGTGCGAGGTCATCAAGGTGGAACTTCCCGGCACCGGGGATCCGGCGCGGGGAAGGGAGGCGTACGGGCCGGTCTTCCGGGTGCTCAACCGGAACAAGAAGAGCGTCACGCTCAACCTGCGCGAGGCCGAGGCCCGGGACATCCTGTGCGGGATGCTGGATTCGGCGGACGTATTCATCGAGAGCTTCCGGCCGTCGACGCGCAAGGCGCTGGGGCTCGACTACGAGGGTCTGCGGCGGCGCAACCCCGGGCTCGTCCACTGCTCGGTCACGGCCTTCGGTCAGAGCGGCCCCTACGAGAGCCGGCCGGGCTTCGAGTCCATCGGCCAGGCGGTGAGCGGCATGCTGAGCCTTCTCACCGATCCGGGCGATCCCAGGATGGGAGGCCTCTCCATCACCGCCCACGTCACCGGCGTCTTCGCCGCCTACGGCATCCTGGCGGCCCTGGCGGCCCGGAGCCGTACCGGCACCGGCCAGTTCGTGGACGCGTCGCTGCTGCAGGCGAGCATGGGCTTCATCGAGTCCCACTTCGCCGAGTTCCTGAACGGCGGCGAGGCCGTGACACCGCGCAACTTCCAGCGCGGACGCCTGTTCTGCCTGCCGGCGAGGGACGGGCGCCCGCTGCTGGTCCACCTCGCCACCCACCGCAGGTCCTGGGAGGCCTTGATACGGGTCATCGAGCGCCCCGACCTCGTCGACGACCCGCGGTTCGCGACCTACGAGGACCGCGTTGCCCGCCACGAGGAGTTGATGGAGATCCTGCGCGAGACGTTCGCCGCCGCTCCCCGGGCGGAGTGGCTGGAGCGCCTGGCCCGGGAGGACCTGAGCCATGCGCCCATCTACACGGCGGAGGAAGTCTTCGAGGACCCGCAGGTCAGGCACCTGGGGCTGCCGCGGGAGATCGAACATCCCGAGCGCGGGACCACCCGGCTCATCGGCGCCAGCGTAAACTTGTCCGATACCCCGGCGCGCTTCGTGCGGCCGGCACCGTTGGTGGGAGAGGACACCGACGAGGTCTTGCAGGGGCTGGGCTACGATCCGGATACGATTCGGAGCCTGCGCGAGCGCGGGGTGATCTGATGGCGTCCCGGCAGAGCCCTTGACCGGTATGGCAACCCCGTCCCTCACCGATTTCATCGCCGAGATTCACCGGAGTCCCTCCATGGCCGTGCTGGTGGTGGCGGGAGGCGGTACGCAGGCGCTGGCGGATCTCTTCGTGGTGCCTGGAGCGTCGCGCACGGTGCTGGAGGCCTTGGTTCCGTACAGCGACGGGTCGATGGCCGGGTTTCTCGGGCGCGCGCCGTCCCGGGCGGTGTCGCCGGAGACTGCCGCGGCGTTGGCGCGAAGGGCCCGCGGCAGGGCGGTGGAGCTGAGGCCGTCACGAGAGGCGGTGGTCTTGGGGGTTGCCTGCACCGCGGCGCTGGTCACGGACCGACCCCGCAAGGGGGAGCACCGCGCGCACGTGGCGGTGTGCCGTGGCGAGTCCGCGGAAATCCATTCGGTGACGCTGGAGAAGAACGCCCGTACCCGCGAGGGCGAGGAGCGTGTGGTCGCGGACCTGGTCCTCTCGGTCCTGGGCCGGGCCTGCGGCCTCGAGGCCGCCATCTGCGACGCGCTCCTGCCCGACGAGCCGGTCAGGGTCCGGGTGATCTGAGGGCCGGAGTCGATCGTGACGGCGCCGATCCGTGCAGCACCGCGGCGGGGTCAGCCGTCCGTGGCGTTTCGATCCAGCACGGTTTTGACGGCGGGCAGGTAGGTGCGGCTCACGGGCACGTCAGGACCCCCGGCGAGGCGCAGGAACCGGCGCCGGCCGCGCCGCACCAGGTGCTCGACATGGTCGCTTGCCACCCAATAGGAGCGGTGGACCCGGATGCCCAGGCCCTCCAGCTCCGCCACCGCGTCCGCGAGACGCATGAGCATCACCGTGTGCCCGGCGGTGGTGAAGACTTCCACGTAGTGGTCGCTCATTTTCAGATAGACGACGTCTCGCCCCAACGCCTCCGGTAGACGTCGAAAGAAGTGGACCCCGGGCATCTCAGGAGCCGTTCCCGCCGGTACCCGAAGACCGTTCCCGGCTTGTGCGCTGCCATTGGAGCCGGCTTCCTCCACCCGGGGAAGGGTGTGCTCCCACCTCTGTCGCCGGGCCATGGCGTATTGAGCCACCGACACGCAAACCAGCAACAGCGCCAACCCCAGCACGTACGGGTCCCGCATTCTGTTGGGCATGAATCCCGTTCGCGCCAGCCGGTCCACACCGTAGATCAACACGGTCGCAGAGCTTGCCGAGAGCAGCGCGGTGCCCGCCATCGAGAGCGTCCCGGTCACACGGTGGCGGAGCCGCGACAGCTCGTCCGTCAGCATTCCGTGGAAAATACAGATGGGCACGCACAAGAGCGCGCCGACCGCCAGGTACGCGGTCCGGCGCGACCATGAGATCTCGCCCTTGTAGGTTATGCCGATCAGCGCGAGCAGGAGGACGTAGGCGACGATTGAAACGAGGGCGCGAAGAAGGATGGGCGACTTGAGAGGTGTAGGAAATGGCGGGGGTTCCTGGTTTTCCGTACGATCATCGTGTTTCTTTTGCGAACAAACCGCACCTTCCACGATTCCCCTCCGTTTCCGCGAAGCTCGTGCTTCGTTGTGCTGCGTTGGTGTCGAACCCTCCCTGCGAATTAATGCTAACGCGTGAAAGGCGCCGGGTCAATATCGCGAACCCATTCGCGAAGCACGGGTTGATTCGGCGTATGTTTGGCGTTCTTCGGGGATGATCGTATTGCATGGGCTCGGTCGGCGCGCGAAACTCGAATGAGAACGATGGATCTCGTCAAGGGTATGCGAACGACGAACCGGTGTAACGCCGAAATGGGACATGGGGTCGAGGGCGTACCAGGCGGCCGCCTTCTCGATTCGAGGTGCAACACGGCGAGTTGAGCCCGGCGGGCGGCGAGCGGTCACGGTCCGCCGTGAAGCTCGAGGTGGCGGCCCGCCGGAACTCCGGCAGCGGCGCGAAGAATGATCGCGTCGTGGCGCCGGGCGGCGCCGTGACCCGGCAACACCTCCCGCGAGAGCTGAACGGGTGGCCTGTACCGTCGCCGGTATGGTACAGGCCACTTGTATATGGGTTTCTCGTCAAGGGAGGACAGGTACATGGAACGCGAAGTCACGGTAGACGGTCTCAGGATTCGTTACCTGGAGGAAGGCTCGGGGTTGCCGGTGATCATGCTGCACGGCGCATCGCTGGGCTCGTCCGCGGACGTTTTCGAACGCCACCTGGGGCCGCTCGCGGAGGCCGGTTTCCGGGCGGTGGCCTACGACCAGCCGGGTTTCGGCTTGTCGGACGTCCCCGAGAACCACACGCTGGCCTACCGGGTGGGGTTCCTGCCCGAGTTCATGAGCGCCATCGGCGCGGAAGAGGCCGCCCTCGTCGGCCATTCCCAGGCGGGCGGCATCGTGGTCCAGACCGCCCTGGATCATCCCGACCGGGTGGCCAAGGTGCTGGTGGTGTGCAGCGGCAGCCTGCTGCAGGGACTCCCTGACTTTCCGCCGCCGGCCCACGCCAGCGGCGAAAGCACGGACGCGCCGCCGACCCTGGACGACAGCCGCAAGCTCCTGGAGTCCAACCTCTACCACAAGGAGCTGATCACGCCGGAAGTGCTGGAGAAACGGCACGGCCTGAGCCTGGGCCGGAACCTCGAGGCGTTCCTGGAGCGGCAGCGGGTGGTGGAGCCCAAGCGGGAGGGCCCCCGGCTGTGGGAGCGGCTCATGGAAGTGAGACCGCCGATGCTGCTGCTCTACGGCAAGCAGGACCGCAACCAGGCCGCCGAGAAGTGCGCCAAGCTCAAGGAACTGATGCCCGAGCTTCGGCTGGAGATCATCGACAAGGCCTGTCACATGCTCATGTGGGACGCGGGCGAGGCCTACGACCGCAAGGCGGTCGCGTTCCTGAAAGAAACATCGCCTTGACGCCGTCCTTCGGGAACGATGCGGTTTCCCGTCCGGCCGGGCCGTAGCGAAGCGAAGTCGAGGGACGGCGATCCTGGTGACCCCGCAGCACACACCAATCGTGACGACCGGTGGTCGCGCACGTCGGTTCACGTCCGACGGCGGACGAGGCGAAAACGGGGCAGGCGCTGCGGGTGTGTAACCGGTGCCGGGTCAGCATCGCGCGCAGACTATGGGATGAGGCGCAAACGTCGAGGAGAAACTTCACTGTGATCAACGGACGGGGACGCGTTCATGCACGTGCTCGCCCGTCAAAGAACGGTGGGCAAGGAGCAGGCATGCCTGGATGTCGTCAGGCTCCAGGACCGGATATTCCTTGAGGATGGTGTCCGCGGTATCTCCCGCCGCCAGCATTCCCAGGATGTGCTCCACCGCGATGCGCAGGTCACGAACGATGGGTTTGCCGCCAAAGACATCGGCGCGCACGGTAATGCGGTCGAGTAGCTCCGACTCTGTTGCCATAGGTGCCTCCGTCGTTTCTTTTCGATTTCGGTAATGCTGCAGGAACCTCTCGTATTTGACGGGGTCCAGCTCGAAGGTGTCTGCCATGGGGTGTCCTGTCCTGAGCCCTTCGCCAAGCTCAAGACAGCTTGACGAAGCGAAGCCGAAGGGTGCCGACCCGTGTCGGGCGGGGCCTTTGACAATTTGCTACAGCGCGTACAGCTCCACCGGGTTGTCGTAGAGGATGCGCGAGACGCTCTCGGGGGCGACGAACTCGTGCTGTTGCAGCAATCGCAGCGCGTGGATCTCGGTGGAGGAGTCGGCGTGGCCGTAGTCGGTGCCCATGACCAGGCGGTCGTCGCCCACGTACCTGATCACGTGCTCCAGGTCGTCGTTCATCTGCGCGGCGACCCAGATGTTGTTGTCGGCGAGGATGCGCTCCTTGAGCTTGCCGCCGCGTCGTTCCACGCGCCGCCGCAGGTCGTTGATGAGATAGGGCAGCCAGCCCGCGCTCAGCTCGATGATGCCCCAGCGGAGCTTGGGGAAGCGGTCGGGCAGGTTCGACATGATCAGCAGGTGGAACGCGCCGAGCCCGACGAACTTGTTGCGCTGGTAACCGCACAGGGGCTTGCCCCAGACGCGGTCCATGTCCGGGCTGTTGGTGCCCGAGTGGATGCACACGGGCATGTCGAGGTCGCTCGCTTCCTCGTAGAGGGGAAAGAAGTCGGGGTCGTTGATCAGCCGGTTGCGGTAGTCGAGCCCGGAGATGTTCACCGCCACCGCGCCGTGGTCCCGGGCGAAACGCATCTGCCGCCGCGCCTCCGGGATGTCGCTCAGCGAAGCCACGCAGGCCCAGCGGAAGCGCCCGCGTCCCCGTGAATGGATGTCGGCCAGCCAGCGGTTGTAGCTCCAGCACAGGGCGTTCTCCACCGCCGGCCGGTCCGTGAGCGGGTGCACCCACAGGGTGGGGAAGAGCACCTGGGTGTCGGTGCCGAGCTCGTCCATGTGCGCCACGCGCGCATCCACGTCGAGCATGTACTTGGCCTTGAGGTCCAGCGGCACGTTGCCGATGAAGGTGCCGGTGATGGCGTCGCTCCGGGCGCCGCCGCCGGGCCACGGGGTGCCCACCTTGTTGCCGCCGATGACCCAGGACTTGAGGGTCTCGCCGCTCTCCAGCCTCTCGTAGACCACGCCGGGCCTGTACTCCCGTTCGGACGGGGCGAGGTATTCCCAGGTTTCGTCGATTTCCACCACGTGGGCGTCCGCGTCGATGATAGGCATGGTCTGTTCCTCCAGGGTCAAGGCGAGGTCCACGGACAACGATGCGGCGTTCAGTTCGCCACAGTCGCGAGTTCCTGTCAAATTGGGAATTGTTTGGCGTAAGACATGGACAGGCTCCGCCACATGGGGCGACCGCGGGTCGCCCCCACGGGTCATCGCGCCTTGCCGACGACAAAAGATCCGGCGCATCTTTGCAAACCTG